>CAIJNL010000013.1 GCA_903822005.1 uncultured Nitrospiraceae bacterium | reverse complement strand
GGTTTCCACTATCAGCATCTCCTTTCATCTGCTCCTCTCTCTGTTTGGCTACAGAGAGAATAGAGGATATGCCGAGGTGGGTCAATTTTGGACGCCGATTATGGCCTCAAGTGGGTCAATTTTGCACGCCGATTAACACCCAAGCTCCATGTATAGCCGGTTACTTCACCTTTTTCATTTGAATACAGGCGCAGGCTTCCCTTTCCAAGGCCTCCATATTCTACACCCTTATTCCAGCGTGTATCTTCCTTCCAGTGCGGACTACGGGACGAGTCGATCACCTTTACGCGCCATTGTGCTGTCCCTTCAACAAAAGGTTTGCCTGGTCTGACATTCTCGGGGGCTGCCGCAATCAGCATGACATGTCCGGTGTTCTCCCGGTCAAAGGGATAGTACACGGCAATAATGTCTCCAGGTTTCGCGTCACGAATTTTTTTGATATTATGGAAACCCCGCTGATCTGCGATCGCGCCATAATAGCTGCTTGCGGATGGACGGCTCTTGCCGCCGAGCCATTTCTTCATGTAGTTTGGTGTAAAGCCATAAGTATGAACGAAGATCTCATCCATAAACCCGCTGCAGTCCGTGTTGCTGCGAGCGGTCGAATTCAAAGCCCCCTTCCATGCCACACCGCTATAGTCCCTGTTGTGTACATAACTCGTAGCGGCCGGGGTGATGTCCTTAAGCAGCGCTTCGGCCCACCAGAGATGGTCTTTTAACGCCACAGACTCTTCAGGCGAAAGCCCCTGAGAAGCGGTCCCGGAAAAGCTCAAATACAGCACTATGACTATTAATGCAACCAGCTTTCTCGTTATCATATTTTCACCTCTACTTTACATGCTTTCTGCATACCTTATTCAATTTTATTATCGTAAGTGCTATTATTGCAATTACATAAATAAATATTAATATTTTAATTGCGGGCCTTGCGACATTGAGCTGGAAATTCCGGGGAAGAGCCGAATATTTTAGGTTATAATAAAAACTACCACTAAAAACTCCGATGGGCAGGTACTATGAACATACTTACTAAGATTGTTGAAAAAAAACGCGAAAGACTCGAGGTCTCAAAACGCGAGTTTCCACTTAATGAACTTAAAGAGCGCATCAAGGGCATTGAGAAAACGCGCGATTTCTCATCGGCAATACAGAGGAATGCAGATTCAATAAAGCTCATCGCTGAAATAAAAAAGGCCTCACCTTCAAAAGGCCTTATTCGGAGGGATTTTGATCCGGTTAAAATTGCGTCCATATATGAATCGAAGCCGGTCAGCGCCCTCTCCGTACTGACCGAGGAGGATTTTTTCCAGGGACATCTCTCCTATATACAGCTGGTTAAGAAAGTCACTGCCAAGCCGGTATTGCGCAAAGATTTCATCTTTGATGAATACCAGCTGTTCGAAGCGAGGGCAAACGGCGCTGACGCCGTGCTGTTGATAGCTGCCATCCTCAGCCGCGTACAGGCGGCCGAATTTTATTATCTTGCCACAAAACTCGGCATGGCAGTGCTCCTTGAGATCCACAACGAGGAAGACCTGGAAACGGCCTTGTATGTCGATGCGGACATAGTAGGCATTAACAACCGGGACCTCAAGACTCTCTCTATAGACCTTGCAACAACCGCGCGCCTGAAGGACCTGCTGCCTGAAGACAAGATAATTGTCAGCGAAAGCGGCATCAGGACAAGACAGGACGTCCTCACGCTCCAGAACAGCGGGATAGATGCGATGCTGATTGGGACTTCTTTTATGGAGACTGCGGATATCGGGAAGAAAATAGACGAGCTGATGCAGGGTTAACCAGATTCCTTAACTATCTGAAAAAAGATGCAGGGGCTTTTTATTGGCGCCCCTGCATCTTTTTTTCCTAATTATCCGCGCTGAATTAATTCACGCCATCATACTTTACTTGTGCATGCCCTTTTCATGCGGTCCTCCACCCTGTCTCGTACCGCCCTTATGCTCATTCCCTCGCGGTCCGCCGGCAGGCTTTCCGTGATACCCGCGCGGGGCATTGCCGTGTCCGCGTCCCCAGTCAGCCCGCTGCCTCTCGATATGGTGCCGCCTCTCTGCCCTTGCCCTCAACTCACTCCTGAACCAGGGCCTGTTGTTCCAGTATCGGGGACCCCATCCGCGCCAGTGGGAATAAAAGTCACCCCAGCCTACGCGAAAATATCCGGCAGGCAGGTACATTGCATACTCGGGATACACGCCTACCACGACCCTCGGCACTAACGCCGGCCGTACGGCCACCCAGCCGCTGTTATAGACGGTCGACCTGAACCAGCCTCCGTTGTAATAGCGGAACCAGTAGCCGTTGTGGAAATACACGCCGTATGTATTGGGAACCATGTAAACATAAGAATCTCCGCTCGGCACGACCACCATCTCGGGATTCTGGACCTCAAGCGGGGGGGGTGCCTCGGCTGCTACCGGCCCGGCCTGCGCCATCTGAACATTGACGTTTACATCTGCTGCCGTACTGATGGCCGGTATTGCGGCTGCCATCAGGACACCAACCAGGACTAATGTAAATTTCTTCATAATAAGCCTCCTTTTAAAAATGTTCCGATCTCCCTGAAAGAGACCTGACTTTTGATCCACTCTTGCAGACCAGATATTAAAAAAATTTTAATATCAACCAGGAACCATTTGCTCTGTTCCTGATTAGAGCATACCAGAATAATATGAACAGCCTGCGAAGAGATTATGAAGGATTGTAAACGAGGGGCCTTGAACGGAAGAAGGATTCCCTGAATTCGGGATGTTACGGGGCCTCTTCTCCCTGCACCCACTGCCTTAGCTCCCTTATACCGGCGGCCATGGGAGCATACTGCGCTTTTCTTTTGGCCAATTTGTCAAAGTAGATTTCAGGAGCGAGCAGTCTCTCTATATGAAATGCCAGCATGCTGGCCGTAAAACATGCTATAACATCTATCCATCTGTGAGTCACGGCCAGGATTATGCAGACCACGAACCCGATGAGCTTAGCCTGGTTGCAGGCTGTCGCAATACGGCCTGCAGCCACCGGCGTGTATATCGCCGCCCCGTAGCGGCGCAGGAGGTCCCAATACATAGCTGATAATTGCTCGGGATGCTCACTTCTGACCTTGTCCGTTAAACGCCTTAAACCGTTGTGGCTTTTTGAGACATTATAGGCCATGATCAGTATGAACCCGAAAAACGGCAGGCATCCGTATACCGGCAACGCAATCCAGACGCCGTAAAGAAAAATAAATATAGCGGTGAGTGCAACATCCTCGCGGCGAAGAACAGATACTATCTGCTTTATTCTTTCATTCATCCTAAACCTCTCTTCACGACATTGTTCCCGGACTAAAGAACCTCTTCGTCCTCGCGCCGCCAGGCCGGATCGACAATACATAAAAACTTGAGCCCTGTCTGCCCTGTATTATGAATATACTGGATTGCATGGGGAGGGATATATACGGCCTGTCCCGGATGGACTTCAGAAGATTCGTCATTGATATGCATGACGCCTTCGCCTTCGAGGATGTAGTAGACTTCGGACGTCTTCATCCTGTGCGGGATGGAAGTCTCGCCCCGCTTCACCACAGCATGCGCAAGACTGTAACGGAGGTTGAGATCGTCCTTGTCAGGATGCAACAACTCCCTGAGGACCGTACTGTCTCCGGCGATAATTTCATTGCAGTATTTCAGGTCTTTTATAAGCATGGCGTTAATCCGGGGCTATAGACGCGAGAGGTATTCGTCCCACTCGATAGGCAGCAGGTTTTTTTTCCTGTTATTGCAGCCCTTGCAGGCCGTTACCAGGTTGCTCTTAACTGTTCTGCCGCCCCTTATAATCGGAACTATATGGTCCATGGTCAGGTCCTTCGGCGGCAGCTGCGCACCGCAGTAGTAACACTTTCCCCTGGAGAGTTTATTTTTCCACCATGCACTCTGGCGAAGGACACGTGCCGCATGGCGCTCACGCTTTATGTCTTCTTCCGGCACATCAGATACAAACGACATTAACTGCGGCCTCTCTTAGCCGCCTCCTCCTCATAAAACTTCCTGTAGAGGACGTCCCACTCCGGGCTGCCTTCCGTGAGTTTCCTCGAAAAGGAGAGCAGCTTCTTTGTAACAACCTCGTGCATGTCTTCGCCCACCTTAAGCTCGCTTACGATAGTGCGCTTTATTTCCCGGCGCAGTTCGCTGTCGTCTGCTTTAAGAGTGATAAGCTTATTATCCAACAGTCCCTTCAGCAGCGTATGAGTGGTGTGGCTGATCTTGTCGTCGGAGAGCATCATAATATTACGTTTCTCTCCCTCACAATTTTCTGTTTCGTCATGTCGAAGAGCTTGCGGTAATCGAGCCTGCCCTTTTCGATCTCGGGCTCAAATTTCTTGAGTATCTGGCGCACCTCGTCGTTGATCCTGTCTTCGACCATCAGTTCTTCCAGAAGCAGTCTTTCTGTTTCAGCTATGAGTGTCTCGACCGGCACAGCCGGCTCTGCAAGCTCCTTTTTGAGGAGATTATTTACAATCTTCCCGGCAATCGAAGGGACCCAGTTTTTGGGTATCCGCATCTTACCTTTCCATGAACGGTATCAGGGCTATGCTCCTGGCCCTCTTGACCGCTGTGGTCAGCTCCCTCTGGTGCACGGAACAGGTGCCTGTGACCTTCCTCGAAAGCAGCTTGCCGCGTTCGGTCATATAACCGCGGATGACCTTGAGGTCCTTGTAATCTATAAAGGCCGACTTGTCGGCGCAGAATCTGCAAAACTTCCTTCTCTGAAATCTTTTGGGTTGCATTATATTATCTCCTCTCTCGTTCTTGAGTTAAAATGGCTCTACATCAGACACTTCATCGGGCGCATGGGCATCGCCGGGTCCCGGGTCGCCGGAGTGGCTCTCTTTTTTGGAGAGAAACCTCACGGTGTTTGCGACCACTTCCATCTTGCTCTTCTTCTGGCCCTCGTACTCCCACCTTCTCTCGCGCAGCCTGCCCTCTACCAGGACCGACCTGCCCTTGCTGAGATACTGGCCGCAGGCCTCGGCCTGTTTGCCGAATATCACGGTGTCTATGAAGAGCACTTCATCCTTCATCTCATCGCCCTGTTTGAACTTTGAGTTGACGGCAATAGGAATGGTGGCCACGGGTGTCCCCCCAGGCGTATATCTTACCTCGGGGTCCTTGGTCAGATTGCCTATTAGGATGACCCGGTTAAACATTACACGCCCTCTGCTGTCTCGGCAGGGGCCGCGACCTCTTCAGGAGCTACCGGCAAGCCGCTGATCTCCTTGGGGAGTGCGGCGATCTGCTTGACGCCGAGCTTTACGATCATGAACTTGAGCACTAAATCAAGCACCTTGAAATATTCTTCGAGCTTTTTGATGCCGGCTGATGGCACCTTGTAGATAAGCAGGAAATAGCTGCCCATCTTCTGCTTGTTCATCTCGTAGGCAAGCTTCCTTTTTCCCCACGGATCAACCTTGAGCATTTCTCCGCCCGCAGTTGTCACAATCTCGGTGAGTTTGTCGATGACCGCTTTGGCCTCGTCATCTGTCATGGAAGGGTTGAGGATTACTACAGTTTCATACATATTCATCTTTATTCCCCCATATGGATTTATAGCCCGTTCTCAAAGGAAAGGGCATGGAGGGACAGCTCTGTTCGCTGCTAAACGACAGTTAAAGCATGTCCGTCAGGCTATGTTTATAACATATTTTAGCCCGTTAAATCAACCTGATTGCCGCTACGGGTGGTGACAGCATATCTTTATTACGCACCTCGGCCCATAATCTGGATAGTTGTTGATGCCTCAGCTTCATCGTAATTAGTTGACTAAATTAATTATACTTTATGAGAACGTTTGTAAAAATAATTTCCAAGCCATCCTGACGTTGTGCCAATGACCATATATGCTATGAACTCAAAAACTATTTTATTATTCGTGATCAAATTGTTCAATATATCGTTTATTGATAAATTTAGCAGTACTAACCATACTATTAATATTGAACCAATCAATGTCAACGATAAGACAAAACCCACTACGGCCCCCAATCTTCTTGTAAAGAAGCCCGTAAGTGCCGGCACTAACGCGATCGAAGCGATTTGAGACAGCCAAGTTAATTGAGACGCATCTTTTGCAAGACTAGATATAATCCCGCTAAAGATTGGGGCTATGATTACGAGTCCCACAATACCGCAAAGAGTAGAGACTATAATTCTCCTCATTAGTTTGATCCTCCAGCCTTGGCTTTGCATAAAGCCCAATCCGCATAACATTCTGCTTCTTTTTCTTTAGGATTGGATGCTTCATCCGCCTTTATTAGACAGCCCTTTTGATCCACTTCACAGCAGTAATCGGCCTTTGGTCCGCTACAACCCCAATCAACATATTTCTTGCAGGCCCAGTTTATAATACAACCGTACCCTTCACATATTTGATAGCGCTCATCTTTAAGCCCTAGAGGATCAACTCTATTTATAGGGTCATTGCTGACGTAGAGATAAAGATTTGCTTGTATTCTCGATATGTCGCGCATATCAGGGCGCATATTTGTCAGCAAACCAGGGTTTCCGACACTATCGACATACCGATAAAGATTTAGATCCCCGGCTTTGAATTCCATGGGATCGCGCTGCAAAAATCTACCTGTGCTGGCTTCATAATACCTTGCACGGTAATAGTACAATCCTGTTTTCTTGTCCCACTCTCTTCCCGTGTAGGTATACGGCTGATCGACAATTCCATTTTCAGACTTTATGTTCCCAAAGCTATCATAGCTGTATTCCTGAGCTTCAAACCCATGCTTATCGCTCAGTGCAACAATACTTCCCAATCCATCAGCATGATACCAGTAAACATTCTTGCCTTGCTGGACAGAAAGCGGCGAGTCTATGCCAAGATTATGATTATACTTCGCCTTCATATTTCCTTTTTCGTTGTATTCTGCGATCATATTTGCACCATCATAGAAATAAATCGTTGTATTAGGTGTAGTCGTTGCAATTTCATTGCCTTCACTGTCTATCAAGTCCCTTTGTATTGTCTTTGATATCCTCCTGCCGAATGGATCATATGCATAGCTGATTTCTCTTGCCTTTTGCCCATTTTGTATCGTTGTTTTATCAGTCTATTCTCTGCATCATAGGTATATGTGTGGGTTGTACCATTGGGTTGAGTTTTAGTTGTTATGTTTCCGTTCAGATCTTCCGTATAAGTAAAGGTGCGGATTGTACCTTTAGTTTGGGCTTCGGGTATTGGAGTTGCCCCTATCAAACCGGACAGCCTTCTAACTTATTTTGAAGTCGCCGATACTCTCTTGGCGACAGCATCTTGAGCCCTTTGTGAGGTGCATTCTCATTGTAATCCGCAAACATCCCGGGCAGCGCTTTCATCAG
>CAIJNL010000012.1 GCA_903822005.1 uncultured Nitrospiraceae bacterium | reverse complement strand
GGGTTACTCATCATTGTGATATCATCGAAACAGGAAACGACAGTTGGAGAATAAAAACACGAAACTCTAAAAAATGACCGTCCGGGGTGGGTCAAAATTGGACGCCGATGCCGGGTCAATATTCAATGCCGATCTACACCCTTCTCGTGCCCGAAGAGTTCTGATTCGAGCAATTCGGCAGGAATGGCTCCGCAATTGACCGGCACAAAAGGCTTGTCCGCCCTGCTGCCGCAGTAGTGGATGGTCTTTGCCACCAACTCCTTGCCCGTACCGCTTTCACCAAGCAGCAAAACGGTGCTGTCGGCATTGGAAACTTTTGATATTAAATTATAAATTTGATTGATCGACGGTGAAGCGCCGATAATTGAGGGTATGCCGGGATGGACTGACAATCTCTCATTGCCCATGTCATAATTCTGACATATATTGCAGAAAAGATCAATAAAAAAAGTATCTTTACTTTAGAACTGGTGCTTTTCTGGCGGTTTTGCTGAAGCGCATCAATATTTCATATTCAATGCTTGCATGGCCTGCTACCGGCACATCTATCGTACCTTCGCAAATTAGCGAGCCCTTCTTTGCAGCCTTGTGATTTTTTACCATGTCATTGACTACAGGCGTCAGGTCATATCCGCCGCTATTGCAGCCTTTTGTCATGCAATCCATCATAAAATATGCGTCAGAGCCCGGAAAGATATTGACAGTGCGCTCCATCAGAACAGGATTAGGACCTTTTTGATAGTAGATCATGTTGATAATAATGGACGACACATCGGGAAAACGATCTGAAACAATGCCGACGGCAAGCCGGTTCTGCCTCTTTAGATCCATCTTTGCTGCGTATCTGTGCCTGTTTACCATTTGCCCCCTCTGCATAAAGGTCATCCCCCTGCAAGCGCAAGGGGATGCATTGTAAGATAAGCCTTAAATCTTGGTTACATTGATGGCCTTATCGCCCTTAGGACCTTTCTCGATCTCAAAACTGACTGAATCGCCCTCGGCAAGTGATTTAAAACCATTGCTCTGGATAGATGAATAGTGAACAAACACATCTTCGCCATTTTCGCCTGTTATAAAGCCGAAGCCTTTGCCTTCGTTGAACCACTTTACTTTTCCATTCGACATATTGATTACCTCCTTTTCAAAAAGTTGAAGCCAAGGAGAATTTCATCGTTTCACATAAAAAAAACCACAAAACCGATAGTCTTTGTGGTTGCTCTTCGTATGCTTACAAAACCATCCAAAACTTCATTGATAATTATGGCATAATTGTCGGCAAAAAAGCAACTTGAGGTTTTTTTAGCCTTCTTCCCTGCTCTGTCAGAAATCTCAAAACTCAAACTGCAGATATAAAGGAATGAGCGCAACTAATCCATTCCATGATATAATCAACAATATTCATAATGATTAGGAGGCTACGTGGCAAGACCGGGCGCATACAAGAGCGAGAAGAGAAAAAAAGAGGTCCAGCGCCTCAAAAAGCAGGAAGAGAAAAGACAGAAGCGAGTGAAGAAGGATGAATCCGCCCCGCAGGATGGTGCGGAAATCGCCTCAACGGAAACTCCGGTAGTAGAAGAATCCGTGAAGACCGAAAATTAGCCTGAATTGGCACTTTACCGTCTTTTCACAGATATTTCATAAAAATGCCTGCGATGCTCCTGACGAGACAATATCTCAGTCATGCTTATTCCGAAATCAAATTTCTGAACCCGGCACTTTTTTCGCAGGCAGATATCCAGTTGCAGTCTTTGCAATACATCCGATTCCAGTCCTGAAATATTCTTTCAACCTTCTGCCGAACTTCCATCCAGGATATGGACATGCCCGGAGTCAGCTTGAGCAATTCCAATGCCGCGGCATCCATGCGCCTGATATCGGTCTCGGCATTTTCATAATACGCGCAATTATTTTCACATAGATTCGGACATTTAGTGCAGATGCAGTCAGCACCCTCACATATTTCTATGGCACCCTTCTCTGCCATTATCAGTATGTTGGAAAGATGCTCGATATAGTCAGCATTGTATCCCTCTCCATTGTAGAAATGAAGACAGATGAGGTGGTGACCGCGGAAGATGGGAGCAGGGAGTGTCTTATCAGATATATAGCGCATAAAACCTCAAAAGAACATAGTCACAATTACAATCAGATTTCTCCCGTTGTCATTTAGCGCCATCCCAAACCTTTTGAAGACAGTGATGGGCCCGCTCCATAGCGCCATTTAAATCATTGAAATCGATCACTCCCGATTGCCTGGCTATGACAACGCCATCCCTGACAATGTCCCTGTCACTCGAATAAGCTATCTGTTTGCACTCGTCTGAAAGCCTGGCCCTTTGGACCAAATCCATATATATCTTTGTCATTTTCTGATATTGAGCGATCAGTTCATTCATTTTTGCATTGCTTGCCTTCCACTTGGCAGCCCATTCCAAAGTCGCCTTACTCAGGGACTCTTTGCCGTCCGTTATCAGTCCATAAATTTTCACAAGCTCATCATTCTTGGCATCAAGTCTTTTTTGTTCGGCTTTTAATCCGTGCAGCCTGGCATTTAACGGATTCCCTTCTTCTGACATGGCTTGCCTTCTCGAACTGTCTTTTTCAACTATACAGTGATCCCAACAACCCCATTTTGCAATGAAAGCACTCCTGTCAGTTTCGAAACTGCTCCAGTGCTCTTTCAATACATCAGCATCCTGCTTATATACTGGCCAATCTTTATTATGTTGTGTTAGCAGGGCCTTAATGGTCTTATCCTGAGCATCCAGGAGTTTTTTATCTGCGCCGAGACCGACAGAAACCTTCTGTTCCTGGGCTATGGCACTTTTTAGCGTGGTCAGTTCGTCAATCAATTTCCTGATTTTCTCTTTGTCAGCATTTTGAGCGTAAGACATTACGGCGAGTGCCATGAAAAGTAAAAATAGAACCGAAACATATATTGCATTTTTCATTGTCCTATTCTCCTTATGTTATTTAATTATTCACAGTGCCCGACCCTATTACACCTGCTATATTCCGAGGCATTAAACCTTCTTAGTGCGTCACACAAAACGGCTTTCCCGCGCTCAACCCCGCTTGCGTAACGGGAGTCCCTTGTTCTGTAAATAGTCGTACCGGACGTTGTAGCCATACTGGTAGACCATGGCAATAATGGAATCCTGACCTTCCTTGATGGTTGAATAATCCGCAAAATCCAGGGTCCTGATCACTGCTTCGAAAACCCGCAATGCTCCGGAATGATCACAGAGTACCGTCCTCTTTCCAAGATTATTCCTCATAAGGTCCAGGAAAGAATGGGCGATGCGCCAGTCGGCCTCGATCAGGGTTTCCCCCTCAGGAAAGTGGTAAAAGCGGTTTTTGAACAGGGCTTTTGCAGCTTTCTTCTTCTCCTCGTCCGTGCCGCTCATGCCCGGGCCGTAGACCTCAAGCATGATTTTGAATATATCTTTCTTAAGCCTGTGGGTAAGTGCCCCGTATTTCTGGGAGTTGAGTCCAAAAAGGGGCGTAAAATCCATGTCCATGATACCGGCCGCTTCAAGAAAATACCTCACAGTCTCCTCGGTGTTTTCGCTTTCGCTGCCAAAGACAGGTGCGCGAAATCCATTCTCCATCTTCCAGAGAGGGTAGCCATTCCCGGACAGGAGATCGACCACTACCTTGAAATCCTTCCCCAGCTCCCTGGCTGAATCGATGCCGGCCGGTTTTAGCTGATTGCCGATGGAACCGCTTATGCGCCGGTTGTCCTTCCAGGTGTCCCAGACACCCGACCCTACGAATTCAGGGTTGTCTCCACCCGATTCGTGAACAGACTTGCCGTGGCGGATAATGATCAGCTGTGTCTGGTTTGCAGGTACATACGCGTCCGGATAAAGAGGCATGCCCTTACCATTGGGAAGCCAGGTGATGCCTTCCTTCATGAACAGACCTGTACCGTCGTCAAGGATCCTCCCAGTGTTGCGGAGCTGGCCCTTATTGCTGATTAGCAGGTCTTCAGGAGCAAGTACCAACTTGAGGCGGTATCTCGTATTTCGCTGGCCATACGGTGGAATATTGCGGGAGACGATAACATCATTGAAGCCCTTCAGCGAAAACTTCTGATGCAGAAGACGCTTGAAACTGTCGTTGCGAAGAAGGCCGTTCCAGGCCAGATAGAACAGATGCGGATCAGCATTGGGCACATTCTTCCTGAGAAAGTTGAATTTGTGCTTGATATAGCTGATGGGCGTAACATGGTCCGTAAGGCCATGGATGAAGAAATAGAGCCGCTTGCCGAGACTTTTGAGATCACCAAGAAACTCGTCGTTGACATGCTCCGGCGAAAGAGAGATCCGGTCGGCATAGACGGCCCTGAGGAACCGGATGTCGTTCCTGATGTTCTCAGCCTGGTAGGCGTTGTGGAACTCAGCGTGTTCGCGGTTTAAGCCCATTTCCCCTATTTGTTCAAAATCCATGCCTTGATCTTCGGTTTCTGCCATGATGATCTCCTAATGTTAAATATGGATGGTTATTGAAAAAAATTCCCAGGGCCTTTACGGTGCCAAGACTAATATCCTGCACGCCATCACTGAGGCGCGAACCTGGGACTGCACACGAAGTTATTATCACGCAAATAACGATGACAAGAACATATTCAATGAATGTTAGCACCTCAAACTTGCATTGTCAATATTGCGCGGGGCGTAACGCCAAAAAGGATTATTGGAGCGCACTCACCTTTCAGCAGATCGGATTCAGTATAAAAAAGCTGGCGGTTGTAACGGCATTCCACCCCTAAGCAGAATCTTGTTAATAAATTGAGCCTTTTTTGAGATTTGTTCGACAATGTGCTATATTAATTTATCGCTAAAATTTCAAATTTGTAAGGCTCCGGGGGGGAGAATGTTTACAAACATGAAGATTGGATTGCGCCTTTTTTTGGGATTTGGGTTGGTGCTGCTTCTCATGACATCAATTACATTTGTAGCCCTATTCAATATGAGCAGAATCCAGAACAATTTAGACAACGTTGTGAAGGCGAGCAATGTTAGCACACAGACCGCAACTGAAAAACCCGCAAATGCAGGAGATGGATCAATAGCAACACTTTATTCCGAATCGGTTGCAATGTATAAAAACTCACGCCTCCTCATGTTTATCTTAACCGCTGTCGCAATCATATTTTCTGCCTTCATCGTCATAATTCTGACCAGAGGAATAGTGCGTCCGCTGAATCATGCAGTTTATATTGCTGATGCCCTGGCAAGCGGCAATCTTAACAAACGTGTAGAAGCAAATTCAAAAGATGAGATCGGTCGCCTCCTTTCGTCCATGCAACAAGTGGTAAGAAAACTCAGGGTCGTCATCGCGAATGTAAAGATTGCTACAGACAGCGTGGCCTCCGGTAGTCATTTGCTTTCTGACTCCTCCGATGATCTGAATAAAGGCTCTCAGGAACTCGCCTTGCAAACAGAGCAGGTCGTAACAGCGATGACCGAGGTATCCCAAACCATCATGGATGTTGCCAAGAATGCTTCATATGCGGCTGAAGCAGCCATGAGGGCCTCTGACACAGCAACAAAAGGCAAAAAAATAGTGGACACCACAGCCGACGATATGAGTCAAATCGCCACTATGACAGGGGAGGCAGCTCAGACCATCGAGGAACTGGGCAAGAGTTCTGCCCAGATCGGAGAGATAGTTACGGTCATCAATGGCATTGCCGACCAGACCAATCTGCTGGCTCTTAATGCTGCCATTGAAGCTGCCCGCGCAGGAGAACAAGGCAGGGGCTTTGCTGTCGTAGCGGATGAAGTGAGAAAGCTGGCAGAGCGGACGAGCCAGGCAACAAAGGATATTGCCCTCAGAATCAGCGCTATCCAGAAGGCCTCAAAAGAGTCTGTGGACGCCATAAAGCGTGCCAGCAGCCAAGTGGAAAGCGGCGTAGTCCTCGCTCGAGAGGCTAGTTCATCAATGGATTCTATTGTTGAGGCCTCCTCCGGGGCAGGAGACATTGTTCAGCGTATAGCAGCAGCAACAGAACAGCAATCCACCGCAACAGAAGAAGTAACTCAAACCATGGAAAATATCTCGGACATAACAAAAAAAACGGCAACATCATCTCATGACATCAAGCTTTCGTCTGACGACCTTGCCAAACTCACTGTAGAACTTCGGGAATTGATAGCCTTTTTCAAGGGGACTGGTGACGAGGCTGAAGCCCTTGTCAAGAGAGCGATCAGTTTCATTAAGACAAGCGGCAAAGACAAGGCTTTTGCCGAGATCAACAATCATGCGGGCATGTTCACAAACAGGGACCTCTATGTCTTTGTATACGACATAAATGGCAGATGTCTTGCCCACGGTCAGAATGCCAATCTTATAGGCAAGGATTGTATCGGTCAGACAGACGCGGATAAAAAGCATTATGTCAAAGAGAGGGTCGATATCGCAAGGACAACTGGGAGCGGATGGCAGGATTACAAGTTTACCAATCCGGAGTCAAAGGTCGTTGAAGACAAAATGGCATACATAGAAAGATGTGACGATTTTATTGTGGGCTCGGGGGCTTACAGGTAGCCTGCTGCTGCGGGCAGAGAGAGCTGCTTTAATTAAGGGCATCCTTCTCTTTCGCCACTTTACCCGTACTTTTCTGTTTCTGAACATCAATTGAATATTGTCCGGCCGGTACAGACAGGTCAGCCATGACGGTTATGGCAATATCATACTCCTGTTCAAGTGCAACAAGTTCGCGCTTTCTCGCATTGATAAGCAGATTGGCGCTAGCCACTGCTAGTTTACAGGTAATTCCAGTCACGTCTCCCTTGCCTGCTGCCGCAAGGGCATGAAGCTCTCGCATTGCACTGATGGCGACAAACTCATCTGAACCAACGGCACCCGTGCCGTCACATAATGGGCATTTTTTCGATATGGCTTCCGCATAAGCCGGACGCAACCTTTCCCTTGTCATCTCGAGGATGCAGAATTTGGACAGCCCCGCAATTTCGGTATTGGCCCTGTCCATACTAACAGCGTCCATCATCCTGGTCTCGACAAGCTTGCGGTTTTTCCCGGATTCCATGTCAATGAAATCGATCACTATCAAACCGCCGATATCCCGGAGCCGCAGCTGCCGTGCCACCTCCGATGCGGCCTCCAGATTTGTGGTAAGTGCTGTAGACTCGACATTATCTTCCTTCCGGCTCCTTCCCGAGTTGACATCAATGGCCGTAAGCGCCTCGGCCTTGTCAAAAACAAGATAGCCTTTTGACGGCAGCATCACCGTGCGCTGAGAAAGACGTGCTATCTGTGCCTCGACGCTATAGAGTGAGAAAAGCGGCTCCTTTTCCTTGTATTGGGTAACATTGACCTTTCGCCATGGCATTATACGTTTCAAAAATGCCTTGGCAGCCGTGCATGTTTTCGGATCGTCTATAAGTATCTCTACAACTTCGGGAGTAAGATAATCACGCACCGTCCTCATGGCTATGTCCTGCTCTTTATAGATAAGCGCGGGGGCCTTTGCCTTCACGGCATCTGCCTTGATCCTGTCCCATAACTTGGTCAGGTATTTAAGGTCCCGGCTAAGCTCCTCTTCAAGAGAATCACTGCAGGCGGTCCTGAGGATGAAGCCGGTGTCCGCTGGGAGCTTGAGAGAGTTGAAAGTTTCCTTGAGGCGGTCCCGGTCTTCGCGGTTCTCTATCTTGCGAGAGATCCCTACCCGACTCTGACCCGGCATCATTACGATGTACCGTCCCGGGATCGAAATGTGCGTGGTAAGGCTTGCTCCCTTGGTCCCATGTTCGTCCTTTGTGACCTGGACAAGGATATCCTGCCCCTTTACAAGAGAGTCCTGGACATTTCTTTTTCCCTGGCCTTCTTTTTTGGACTGGTAGAGTTCGGGCATGACATCATGAAACTGCAGAAAGCCATGTTTCTTCTGCCCGAAATCAACGAACACGGCCTGGAGTCCCGGCATCACCGAGGAGACAACGCCTTTGTAAATATTGCCTTTGAGATGTTCCCGGGAAGCGACCTCTATGTAGAAATCCGCGAGGCTTTCTCCCTCAACAATAGCGACCCGTTTTTCGTCCGCATATCGCGCATTGATGAGAATGCGCCGGGTCCGGTCCTTTGGTTCCGCATCAGGCTGCTCTTCAATAGACGTTGACCCTTCCATAGCAGGCCGCTTTCCCTTCCTGGGCCTTCTACGCCGGCGTCTTGACTTTCCCGTGCCCGCCTGTTCCATCGAGTCTGAAGCAAATGGTGAGTCAGCAGAAGCATCTACGGCGGCCTCTGTTATTACCTCAGGACTTTCCGTTACGGTATCTTCACTAGACTCCGCAGCGACAGGCTGTTGACCAGACTGCCCCCGGTTAGTCTTGCGGGATCTCGGTCTGCGGCGGCGTGATTTGGGACGAGGCGCAGCAGGCTCTCCCGGAGACCCTGCACTCTCTGTAACGTTATCCTTTTCCTGTTCCGGACTTTCTGTCTGTTCCATCATCCGGCTTTAGGGTAAAAACTTTCATTCATATATTTGACACTCCCTGTTTATTAACGATTATTATCTAATAGTTTACCTTTTTGTGCAACTTCCTGCAAAATCGCAACGCATGTGCAAAGAGCGGGCCCGGTCCATCCGGTTGTATTTACGGGCAATCACCGTCGTTCACTATTCAAACTCAAGCAGGATGTCAATGTCAATGATTTCAGACACTGCAGGGAAAGTCATCCAGTTTCTCTAAGCGCAGTTCGGCAGTTATTGCCCGGATATGTTAATATTTCGGATTAAAACACTTGTCCGGGGGGATTAGAAAATGAATGGCACTACCCGATCCTTTGATGAATTCACTAACCAGCGCAAGGAACATATCTCGGCAACCTGTCTCAAGATTAACAAATACCTGCTATGGATTCCTGTGCTTCCTACGCTTTTATTTGCAACCAGTATGCTTTCTTACCTCAAACTGCTAGGGCTCGTGAAGACCTTTTCCGGTTTTATTTTAATATTCGGGCTGCTGTCATATTCACTTGTTTACGCATTATCATTCGCATTGTCTCCGAAGTATTACGAAAAAAAGGAGTATACAAAATCCTCAGTTTTCAGCCTTTCGCCTCTTGGTTGCCTCATTCTTGCCTTAACAGGACATTTGCTGCTTTTCCATTGATCTGAAGGCTGCGGAATATTTGGAGCGGGCGACGGGATTCGAACCCGCGACTTCCAGCTTGGGAAGCTAGCACTCTACCACTGAGTTACGCCCGCTTGAGAGCGGATATATTAACACTAAAGCCGTG
Source organism: uncultured Nitrospiraceae bacterium (assembly GCA_903822005.1). GTDB lineage: Bacteria > Nitrospirota > Thermodesulfovibrionia > Thermodesulfovibrionales > Dissulfurispiraceae > Fen-1308. Next base: position 36,419 of record CAIJNL010000012.1, on the reverse strand, counting down.
GGTTAATCACCCATAATCGCGCCGCTGGCCGCCGAACTGACCAGCTTTGCATATTTCGCAAGATAGCCATGCCTTATCTTCGGCAGCGGCTTTTTCCAGGTCTTCAACCTGTCCTCGATCTCCTGCGCCGATATCAGCAGATCAACCTTCCTGCCAGGGATATCGATACTGATCCTGTCACCGTTCCTGACTATGGCGATCGGTCCGCCTTCCATTGCCTCAGGAGAGATGTGACCAATGCATGGGCCTCGTGTCCCGCCGGAAAAACGGCCGTCTGTAATAAGCGCAACCGACTCGCTCAGGCCGAGCCCGGCAATGGCAGAGGTCGGTGAGAGCATCTCTCTCATGCCCGGACCACCTTTAGGGCCTTCATACCTGATCACTACAACGTCGCCTGCCACTATCTTACCGTCTATTATTGCCTTCATCGCTGTTTCTTCAGAATCAAATACCCTCGCAGTCCCCTCAAACTTCATCGCGCTTTGGGCAACTGCAGTCTGCTTGACAACCGCACCCATGGGGGCGAGATTACCTTTTAAAACAGCTATACCGCCTTCTTTATGGTATGCCTTGTCCAGCGGCCTTATCACATCCTCGTCAAAAATCTCGGCCATCTGGGCAATCTTGCGGATACCGAGGCCCGAAACAGTCATGTTCTCTTTCAGCATAGGCCTGAGCCTTTTCAGCACAGCGGGTATACCGCCCGCCATATCCAGGTCCTCCATGTAATGCTGCCCGCCGGGTATCATATTCGTGAGGTGCGGAGTCTTTCTGCTGATCACGTCAAATGTTTCGAGAGGCAAATTCACACCTGCTTCATGGGCGATTGCCGGTATGTGAAGTGCCGTATTCGTAGAACCACCAAGGGCCATATCAGCCATTATGGCGTTTTCGAAAGCCCTCTTGGTCAGTATCATCCTCGGCGCAATGTTCTTTTTTATCAGCTCAACAATCCTGAACCCGCTTTCAAAAGCTATCCTCCGTTTTTCAGCCATAACAGCCGGCACTGTAGCGCTGCCGGGCAGGCTCATTCCGAGTACCTCAGTCAAACAGGCCATGGTATTGGCTGTATACATGCCCTGACATGATCCGGCTCCGGGACAGGCGCACATCTCAAGCGCCTGCAGCTCATCCTTCTTGATAAGGCCCTTTTTAAACTTTCCGACTGCCTCGAAGGTATCACTCGTAAGATTGAGGCGTCGCCCCTTATAGTGCCCTCCGAGCATCGGCCCTGCGGTTACGACTATACTGGGGATATTAAGCCTTGCTGCCGCCATAAGCATGCCGGGAGTGATCTTGTCGCAGTTTGTCAGGAGCACCAGTCCGTCAAGGTGGTGCGCCTCGGCAACCGTTTCGACCATATCAGCTATCAGCTCACGGGAAGCAAGGGAATAATGCATCCCGCTATGTCCCATAGCAATGCCGTCGCAGACACCAGGCACGCCAAACAGAAAGGGATATCCGCCTCCCGAATGGACCCCATTTTCGATAAAACGCTCGAGATCACGCATCCCCATATGGCCGGGGATAAGATCGGTAAAGCTGGTGGCAATTCCTATAAAAGGCTTGTCCATGGCCCTCTTCGGCATGCCGGTAGCATAAAGTAAAGACCTGTTGGGCATACGTTCAAGCCCGCATTTGATGGTATCGCTTCTTCTCATGAGAGTATGGATCCCTTTCTGGTTTTAATTAGGCGTATTGCAAGATCAAACTTACTGATCGGTTTCTCAATTAGAGTTCGTCTTTTTGTAGTCACGAACCATTTCGAACATCCGGTCCTTCTTCAGGAGCTTCTCTTTCTGCTTTTTCTTTTTTTCTATTTCTTCTTCCGGCGTGAGATAGTGCTTTTTGTTTAACTCTTCAAGCGCTGCCTTAAGCTCTTTGTGCTCCAGAGAGAGCTTTTGGTATTCCGCATTCTCTCTCTTTAAAGCTTCTACAATCTGCTCCTCGGTCATAGGTGCCTCCATGGACGTAGAATTGTTTCTCTATGGAATCATTTTACTACAAAACTGCCCCAAAATGCACGATTGAGCGCAGGCAAAAAGCATCGGGCAGAAATCCTGTTTCAACATTACAATTCCCTGGTCCTGATACTGTTTACTTTTGATTATGTCTGTTGATAAAATTCACAGCGGTCCCTGCTGCCAGTGATATCAGGACAGCCGGGGACAGCCGGGAGGCAAAACAATGACAGGGCCGGACAGTATAATTTTCGGTCTTTCCTTGAGTGAGCGTGCGGCTTGAAGGCGCGTGCGCATCTTTATATCAGGGGGCGTGTCCAGGGAGTCGGATACAGGTCATTTGTGGTCGATACGGCCCAAACCTTCATGTTAAACGGATGGGTGAGAAATCTGCAGGACAGGGGCGTAGAGGCCGTCTTTGAAGGAGAAAAGCCGTCTATAGAAGCTGCGGTTAAAAGATGTTACGAAGGACCGCCTGCCTCAATGGTCTCTGCGATAGAAATCAGCTGGAGCGATGATACGGAAGGTCTGACTTGCTTCGAAGTCAGATACTAAAATCGACAGAAAAGGCATTCACGGGTTAAGATAAAACATGTTAAATGCTTTATCAAAAAAAGTCATTGCCGGGGAATTGCTAAACAGACAGGAAGCGCTTTTACTTGCCGAAACAGCGCAGGAAAGACTGGAAGAGCTCTTTTCAGAGGCAGAAAAAATCAAAAATACCTTCCGTGGAGATACCGTAGATCTATGCGCGATTGTAAATGCCAAATCGGGCGCCTGTCCGGAAGACTGCCTCTACTGCGCGCAGTCATCAAAAAACAGGGCCGACATTGAAATCTTTCCCTTTATCGGCAAAGAAGCCATACTTAAGCATGCTGGTGAAGCCCAAAAAGGAGGCGCACGGCATTTCTCCATTGTAACCAGCGGAAGAGGACCGAACAAAGAAGAACTCAAAGAGATTGCAGAAATCCTTGGAGAACTCAAAAAGATGGGGCTTGGCACATGTGCCTCTCTGGGCATACTGGCAAAGGACGAGTTATGCTATCTCAGAGACCACGGGCTCGACAGGCTTCACAACAATCTGGAGACTTCCGAAAGGTTCTTTCCTTTCATATGCACTACTCACGGGATTTCAGATAAAATCCGGACCCTGGAAGCGGCCCGCTCTGTCGGGATCGCTGCATGCTCCGGAGGTATCTTCGGCATGGGGGAGACCTGGCAGGACAGGATTGACCTGGCATTTACCGTCAGAGAACTGGATGTTGTCTCAATGCCTGTCAACTTTCTTAATCCGATCAAAGGCACGCGCCTGGACCATCTCCCCATGCTCAGGCCTGACGAAGCATTGAAAATCATAAGCATAATGAGGTTCATCCTGCCCCGAAATGAGATAAGGATATGCGGAGGCAGAGTACAGACACTCGGAGACCTCCATCCAATGATTTTCAGGGCCGGAGCAGATTCCATGATGACAGGCAATTATCTTGTGACAAACGGAAGGTCCTATGAGGACGACCTGCAGATGATCCGGGGCCTGGGGCTCCGCACAGGAGTTCAATAACCCCTCTCCGCATCTTCATTTAAATAACGCACATGAAAAAAAACGACTTGAAGATATTCTTTTCGGGTATCGGCGGCAGCGGCATGTCAGCTCTGGCAGCCTTTATGGCGGACAAGGGACATACCGTTTCCGGTTCGGACCGCGCCTTTGAAAATAACCCATACCATCCTGCATGCGCCGCGTTGAAGTCCAAAGGAGTGACCATCTTCCCCCAGGACGGCAGCGGAATAGAAGAATCACTTGACCTTGTTGTATTCAGTACTGCTGTGGAAACTGATCGCCCGGAATATGCAAAGGCACATGCGCTTAAACTGCCTGTAAAGACCAGGCCTGAGTTTCTTTCGCAGATCGTGTCAGAGTACAGGACGATCGCTGTGGCAGGAACCAGCGGCAAATCCACAACATCCGGAATGCTTGCCTATCTCATGTCACAACTCGGTATGGAGCCGAACTTTATAGGAGGAGGCCGGGTAAAGCAGTTCAGAACAGCATCCAATCCCGGCAATTCAATAACCGGCAGTTCGGACCTGCTGGTGATCGAGGCCTGCGAATCGGACGGCTCTATCGTTGATTACCTGCCTGAGCATACGATCATTCTCAATCTCGAACTCGATCACCATTCGGTCTCAGAGACGGCCTCCATGTTCGAAAAACTCATGAATAATACACGGGGCCTTAAAGTTTTGAATGCAGATGACTCGAACCTTTTGAGCATCTCTGCTGACTGCATGAAAAATGCCATTACCTTCTCGATATCCGACCCTTCTCAATTCAGGGCAGAGAACATTAATTACCAGCCTCTTTATACCGAATTCAGCCTTTCCGGCAAATCTTTTAAACTGTCCTTGCCGGGTGAATACAATCTTTCTAACGCGCTGGCCTGCATATCCCTGCTATCAGGTATGGGAACTGATCTCAGAGACATATCAAAAGCACTTCCGGATTTCAACGGAATAGAAAGGCGCTTCGACGTCCATCTGGTTGATAGAGATCATCTCGTCGTTGACGATTACGCCCATAACCCGCACAAGATTACGGCAATGATGCAGGCGGCGGCCAGGCTGCGCGAAAAAATATGCTACATATTTCAGCCGCACGGTTTCGGACCGACAAGGATGATGAAGAATGAATATATCGAAGCATTCTCCCATGGACTCAGAAAAGAAGACCATCTCATATTATTGCCGATATTTTATGCCGGAGGAACGGCGAGCAAAGACATTTCGAGCCATGACCTTGCCGCAGGCATAAAAAAGAATGGAAAGTCAGTGGAAGTAGTGGAAGACAGAAACATGATTATAAAAAACCTCGACAAATGGGACAACTACATCATAATGGGTGCCCGTGACGAGACCCTTTCCAGCTTTGCCAGATCAATTGCCCTGCTGCTTAACATGAAATAAACTGTGATACCTGGTTAAAAAGACGGCAAGGGCAGCTGACTCGATGTCTCGGTGTGACCTTGCTTTAGAGCATATACGGATTATAGCGTTATGCGCCTTTCAGATAATGCGGTTATTAAGATAAATTAATCTTATTCAGCGAGACAAGAGGCGGATGCACTTGCCGGCGCGAATCATTCTGCTTTTTCTGAATACAAAACTCCGTCCGATTGAGAAATCGGCTAGTCCAATTTAATTATTTCATACTTCCTGCTCCCCAGCCCAAGCCTCACAGCCTCATTTATCTGAATCATGTAAGGTTTATTATGCAGACTTGTAAGCACATCCTCTCCATCCTTGATTTCCATATCTGATGCAAGAGATGCCGGAAGAGGAGCTGCCTTGAGAAGCATATCAATCGACGCCTGCTCTATAGAGACAATATCCTCCGACACCATTATGCCAAGGTCCTGAATGACCGGCACCTCAGCTGCCGGCATACAGTCGCACTCGGGCTGTATCTCGGTCAGAAAGTTCACATAAATGACCTTTCGCGGTTTAAAGGTGCTAAGCACGGCCTTGGCGGCCTCTGAAAGAGATTTCATGAATTTATCATCATTTGACGGAAGCACCAGTGCGTCCTGCTGGCAAACCCTGGCGCATCTTCCGCACCTCCAGCACTTATCACTGTTAAAGATAAGCCCGTCTGGTCCGAATTCAATGCAGTCTAGAGGACATATCTCTTTGCATTGATGGCAATAGGTACATTTCTCAGCATCCCACTCAAGCATGCCTTCACCAATTGCATGCATGGCCCCTCTGCCGCATTTCCATCCGCAATGGCGGTGGGCACCGCTGACAGCGCCCATGGCGAGGTTCTTTATGGCGCCTGCATACCCTGCCTGTATATGACCTTTTATATGAGAGCAGACGACCATTGCCGGGACATCATGGATGACCGTGGCGACAGCTATCTCGCCGAGTATTTCTCCGGCCGGAACCATGAGGTTATCATGCCCATAGAGACCATCGGCCAGTATGACTGGAGCGGCAACCGAAAGATGATTGATGCCATTGTAATTTGCCACCTCAAGATAATCCAGACCCTTGATGCGAACGGTGTCCGTTACAAAAGGCTTTGCGCCGAAGGCCTTCAGGGCATCAACAACCTTCCTGAGGAATACCGGCCTGACTATGCGGTGAGCACCTTCCGACCCGAAATGCGTCTTAACAGCCACCCACTCTTTTGACTCAAAGAACTGGCCCAGATTTATTGCATTCAATAATCTTTCGAGTTTGCCGGGCATACTGTCCGAATATTGCCATTTTGATACCCTTGCTGAAGCAAAATATACTTTTGACATGACACACTCCTTTTTTCAGCTGTTCGCTGCTGCAAAATCAGTCAGTAATACTTATCGGCAACAATTTGACCTATATAAGTCCGTTATCTGAAGCGCATATACTAACGTTTCAGGATGCTGGTATTCTGTCTTCACAGGGGGTCCCTGTCTGGCATTTCCCGCATCCATAGCGCGGCTTGTATCGCACCTTGGTCCTGTCGCAATACCCTGAACAGACTTCGTGGTCCTTGCCGCTCTCGGTGATCGCAAGGGGCGGACAACGCAGTATGCAGGCCCCGCATTTGGTGCAGTTTTCGTATATCGAAGTATAATAGCGAGGAGTCGGGTCCATCGGAGCATCCACAATAATGCTTCCGAAACGTCCGGCTGATCCGCGTCTGGTAATCATGGAGCAGCTGAGGCTGAAAGTACCCAGTCCGGCTATATAGGCAACATGTCTTTCCGACCAGTTGCTCCTGCGATTGGCCACCTTGAACCGCTCATCCACCGCCGGCGAAATCGCCTTAAACCCCTGGTCTGTAAACCAGGCGACTAGATATTTGCGCAGGGCAACATTAAAATCCTCTCCCTCTATCCTCCCATATAACCATTCCGTGGCGGGCAGCCCGTTGTACCTGTTTGCTTCACGGACCTTCAGGCTGAAGGGGAGAAACCATGATATGACTGACCTGCTTCCGGGCAGCCATTCGGAAGGAGACATATGTTGAGCCCCGACTGCCTCTTCCGCCTTGAGCCCATCAAAGAGCGTATCCGAAGACTGAGCTACACTTACAAGTGGTTCGTCATAAAGGCGCAATGAATCCAGCTCTTTCACTATATTGAGCGGACTATTCTGCCAGAAATCGATGATAGCCCGGTTCACTTTTTCAAACTCCATCTTCAACCCCCGTTCAATAATTATTTAATCTCAACGCCTATGATCTCTGCCCTCAAACGGCTTATTTCTCCATAAAATACAGCCCACCAATTATTATTTGCGAAATATTGAATCAGAGCAGACCGCTATTTTTATATTATAAATTATTCGCCCTCTCTTGTCATTCAAGCTTTTTCTCGCATTGGCCCCATTTCAGCCGGTCTGCCAGAAATTCGCGAAACATTAATTATTACGGCAGACCTTTATATATTGTAATGAATTGGGCTGTCTGTGATAGAATCAATCAGAGGACACTGCTATACCTGCACTTTACGGACATACAACCGGCCTGAAAAAGGGTGTCATACACCTGCTTGAAAAAGTATACCGCCGCAGAATTCCTTCGGATATGCTCATCACTCAGGAGCTAGCGCGTTATCTCGCTGAGTTGTCATCTGATACCGGCAAACAATTGGGGATCCTCGTCAACAGGAGCGGCACTATCACTCATGTAATAGTTGGCGACGCTCACAGCGTGTTCATACCCGAGCTCGATGCCTACCCCCTCGGCAAAAAAGCGCTCAGGGGACTGCGCTTTATCCATACCCACCTGAATAATACGCTGCTCAGCAAGGAGGACATTACCGACCTCTCTCTGCTCAGGTTCGACATGATCGCTGCACTGACCATACGCGACAGGCTGCCGGACAAAATCCATACGGCCCATCTGATGCCGCAGGGAGCAGCCGGAAAATATGAGGTGTCCTCTTCTGATTTTTACAGATACGAACTCGACTTTTCAGAGTTTATCGAAAACCTGGAGGCGGAAATGGAGCGCCGCAGGATGATCAATCGGAACGACAATCGTGAACGGGCGATGCTTATCAGCGCTGACATAAAAGCCCGTTATGAGATGGAGGAATCTTTAGAAGAACTGAAAGAACTCGCGGCATCCGCAGATGTTGTCGTGCTCGATACAGTCATACAGAGGCTGAAAGATATTAACCCAAGGCACCTCATGGGAGAAGGCAAGCTCAAGGAAATCGTAACGAATGGCATGGACAAAGGCGCTACGCTGCTCATATTCGACCAGAACCTGTCTCCGTCACAGATAAGATCAATAGCGGAAACGACCGAGCTGAAGGTAATCGACCGCTCACAGCTGATACTCGATATCTTTGCGCGCCGTGCCCACAGCAGGGACGGAAAAGTGCAGGTTGAACTTGCGCAGCTCAAATACATGCTCCCCAGACTCATGGGCAAAGGGACCGCCATGTCACGGCTTATGGGAGGAATCGGCGGCAGAGGACCCGGAGAAACCAAGCTCGAAGCCGACAGACGTCGTATCCGCGACAAGATATCTCATCTCGAAAAAGAACTCGAAACATTGAGCGAGGCCCGAAAGCAGCGGAAACAGAGGCGGGCGGCGGCAGCGCTCCCAATTGTATCGATTGTCGGATACACGAACGCAGGTAAATCCACCCTCCTGAATACTCTCACAAAAAGCGGTACCGCTGTCGAGGACAAGATGTTCGCAACGCTCGACACAGCGAGCAGGCGTCTTCGTTTTCCAAGGGAACGCGAGGTCATAATCACGGATACCGTCGGGTTTATCAGGGACCTGCCCAAAGACCTTATGGCTGCGTTCAAATCCACCCTTGAGGAACTTGCGGATGCGGACCTGCTTGTTCATCTGATAGACATATCAAACCCGCGCTTCGAGCAGCATATCGAATCCGTGGAAACCATTCTCAAAGATCTCAAGCTCGGCGACAGACCAAGGATCCTCGTATTTAACAAGACTGACAGGATGCCTGAAGGTACGGTAAGCAATATTCTGATGCGGTATGATGCAGTGGCTGTTTCGGCGATCAGCCCGGAAAGTCTGCGCCCCCTGCTGGGAGCGATCGAATCGCATATATGGGAAGCAAAAAACGGCCCTTTATAATTGTTCTATTATTTTCTTTGCACTCTTGACCGCAGCTATGGCCTTGTTAAGGTCTTCCTGCACATCCAGCTTCAACCTGTCTTTTGTCGACCACGAGCCGCGTATCGTCGCCAGAAACAGCATGCCGTCCTGAATGGCCTTGTCCTGCTCAACTTCTTCGAATCCGCCTTTTGCCCGGGGATATGCAGATTGAGGCGCGATGTCAACTTCCCTTACATTCCCCTGATCATCGCAATAAGTGACCCTGATCTTTGTCACTTTGGGATTTCTGCTCTGCGCCATACACCCTCCTCATTTAAGCATCCGTATTCTCAGTTCCCTATTTTATACTTTATGGGCAGACAAGCTCAAAGTTTTTTCCGACTCCGCAAACTATCAACTGTCCGGGCAAGTATGTTTACCGTATAGTCAATTTCTTCGGCAGTAGTAGGCCTGCCAAGACTGAATCTCAGGGCAGCGTCTTTTTCGCTCGGGCCGCCATCCCTGCCCTGATGAGAACCCGCAGCCTCATTTACGGAAGATTTACACGCAGCCCCGGCTGAGCAACATATGCCTGCAGCATCCATTTCACTTAAGATCTCATCTCCGGGAATCCCTTTGATAGTAACGTTCACATTATTTGGCAGCCGCTTCAGAGGATGCCCGTTCAGTGATGAGCCGCTCACGCTTCCAGCAATGCCGCTGATGAGCCTGTCACGCAGCGCTATCAGATCATGTATTTCAGTGCCCATTCTTTCCACTGCCTGCTCTACTGCCTTACCCATTCCGACAATTCCGGGGACGTTACTGGTAGAGGCACGCCTCCCCATCTCCTGGTTTCCGCCTTCAATAAGAGATACCAGCGGCGTTCCTTTTTTAATATAAAGAAAACCCACACCCTTCGGACCATAAAATTTATGAGCGGAAACACTCAACATATCAACCCCCATAGTGCCTATAGTAAACGGCAGGTGCGCGAACGTCTGGACTGCATCGGTATGCATTGCGACGCCATGTTCACAGGCTATTTTTGCGATAGCTTCTATGGGCTGTATTGTGCCAAACTCATTATTGGCATGCATTATCGAGATAAGTCTGGTTGAGGTATTGATAGAACGTTTTAGATCATCGGGATCGACCATGCCATACCTGTCCACCGGAAGATATGTAACACTGAAGCCCTCTTTTTCGAGTGTCCTGCATGGTTTGGATACGGCCGGGTGTTCGATGCTAGAAGTGATAATATGGCCACGACCGCCCGGGATGGCCCGGACAAATCCTTTGATCGCATAATTATTGCTTTCCGTGCCGCCGCTGGTGAATACGATCTCTTCAGGCATGGCACCAAGAAAAGAGGCTATAGTTTCCCTCGCCTTTTCTATCGCGGCCCTGGCCTCGCGGCCGGCTGTATGTTTACTCGACGTATTCGCAAAGATAGAATCAAAATAGGGCAGCATCGCCCTGATAACCCCAGGATCTGCAGGAGTGCTGGCTGCGAAATCCAGATAAATATTCTTCAACACGCCTCCTGTTCAGTCACTGTATCGCATCTCCATATAAATACAATATAGCACATGGATAACTGATTCAAGAAACAGCTAAAGCCTGTCGGGTATTATGGCTGGGGCTGCACTGACCGTCATCATGCTTAAGATGCCGTATATCCCGCAGGTTTATGTATCCATGGCATTAGGGTATAATAAAAACCATGGAATTCAGTCCTAAATGGATAGCATGGGAAATCACCCGCAGATGCAATCTCAGGTGCGTTCATTGCCGTTCTTCCTCGGAAATGGTGGTCCATCAGCATCCCGACTTCCCCCTTGAAGAGGCCTACCGCGTGCTTAATGACATCTCCAGCTATGCCAAGCCTGTCGTGGTCCTGTCCGGCGGAGAGCCCCTGATGCGGGCCGATGTCTTCGAGATAGCCCGGTACGGCACGGAAAAAGGCTTGAGGATGTGCATGGCGACAAACGGCAGCCTCGTTACAGACACCATATGCGAAAAGATCGTTGCATCCGGAATAAAGATTGTGTCCATGAGCCTCGACGGTTCTACTGCCGCAGTGCATGACAATTTCAGAAATGAAAAAGGCGCCTTTGACTCAGTAATGAGCGCTGCCGGATTGTTCAAAAAGCATGGGATTGATTTCATCATCAATTCCTCTTTCACTAAAAGGAATGAAGAAGACATACCGGATGTATATAAGCTCGCCAAGGATATCGGCGCAATGGCCTGGTACCTTTTCATGATCGTGCCGACCGGCAGGGGCGAGGAAATAATGAATGAACTCATATCCAAAGAAAAATATGAAGATATCCTTGACTGGCATTACGGGATGGAAAAGGGAGAACTCGACATGCTGGTCAGGCCGACCTGCGCGCCGCATTACTACAGGCTCGTGCTCCAGCGTGCAAAGGAAGAAGGCATAAACTTCGAAAGACGCACCCTCAAGTTCTCAACAGGCGGATCAAAGGGCTGTCTCGCCGGGCAATTGATATGCCTGATCGATGTGGATGGCAATGTCCTACCATGCAGCTATTTCCCGAAGCCGGCCGGGAATATCAGGACTCAGTCCTTCAAGGAAATCTGGGAGAATTCAGAATTATTCAGGGAACTGCGCGATTTCGGCAGCTACAAGGGCAAATGCGGAAGATGCGAGTATCTCAATGTCTGCGGAGGCTGTAGGGCGCGTTCATACGCAGTCAATGGCGATTACCTTGCAGAGGAGCCCTTCTGCAATTATCAGCCGCGCACATGAGAAGAGGAGGTTGAGTGAATAATACCTTTATTCAGGCTTGCCGGGGACAGAAGACGGATTACACGCCTGTCTGGCTTATGAGGCAGGCAGGAAGATACCTGCCCGAATACCGGAAGATCAGGGGGAAAGTCGATTTTCTAACCCTCTGCAAGACACCGGAACTTGCTGCCGAGGTTACCATGCAGCCGGTTGACATACTAAAGGTTGATGCCGCCATACTCTTTTCCGACATCCTGATCCCGGTTGAAGCCATGGGGATGAAACTCGAATTTTCTGAGGCAAAGGGACCGATCATTTACAGTCCGGTCCGTGACAGCGTTGCTGTCGACAGGCTCAGACGCCTGGACCCGAAAGCGGATGTACCGTTTGTTGTTGATGCGATCAAACTCCTGCTGAAACAGCTTGATGTTCCGCTGATCGGTTTTTCGGGCGCTCCATTTACCCTTGCTACCTACATGATCGAGGGAGGCAGCTCAAAGAATTTCGTAAATTCGAAATCCATGATGTATCAGAATCCTGGTCTTTTCCACAAACTGATGGAAAAGCTCACTCTGACGGTAACAGACTATCTGAGGGCGCAGATTGACGCCGGTGTCCATGCTGTTCAGATCTTCGATTCATGGGCAGGTGTCCTTTCACCTTACGACTTCAGGACTTATGCACTGCCATATGTAAAACAGATCATCGCCGGTCTTGCCACAAAAATACCTGTCATATACTTTCCCCTGAATACAAGCGCCATGCTGCCGCTGGCAAAGGAGAGCGGGGCTGATGTGATAGGACTTGACTGGAGAATCGAGATTGCGCAAGCTGTCGAGACTCTCGGCCACGGTGTTGCCGTACAGGGAAACCTCGATCCCACCATACTCTTCGGCTCAAAAGAGATTATCAGGGAGCGTGTGACGAACATCCTTCAGGGCGCGGTTAATGCTCAAGGACACATCTTCAATCTGGGGCATGGAATACTACCAGAAACACCGGTTGACAATGCAGTGGCGATGGTCGCAGCTGTTCACGAAATGAGTTTAAAGAATAGATGAGCCACCAAAGGGAGGATGCACATGCTTAACCTTGGGGTACTCGCGTCAGGCCGCGGTTCAAATTTTCAGTCCATCATCGATGAAATTGAGTCAGGCAAAATCAGGGCATCGATAAAACTCCTGATAACAGACAAGGCCGATGCCTTTGCCATTGAGCGGGCAAAAAAACATTCCATTGAATACCTTTATATGAACCCCCGGGATTTCTCCACGAAGGACGCCTACTTTGTCGGGATCACTGAAGAGTTCCGCAAAAGTGGCGTTGAACTTGTGATACTGGCCGGCTTCATGAGGATAGTCAGGCAGCCTCTTCTCGATGCCTTCCCGAACAGGATAATGAACATCCACCCTGCCCTGCTGCCTTCCTTCCCGGGCCTGCATGGCCAGCAACAGGCCTTCGGGTACGGCGCGAAAATAAGCGGCTGCACAGTGCACTTTGTGGATGCAGGCATGGATACGGGGCCGGTAATCATTCAGGCTGCCGTTCCCGTTTCCCCTGATGATACGGAAGAGACTCTTTCCCAAAGGATCCTGAAACTGGAACACCGGATCTTCCCACACGCCATCCGGCTCTACGCCGAGGGTAAACTGCATGTGGAAGGACGCATTGTCAGGATAGACGGTTATAATCTTAAAGATGATTTTTTGATCAGCCCCCCGATTAACTGAAGACAGATGAGAATATCCGGCGGCACAGCAAAAGGCAGAAAAGTTGGCAACAGAAAGGCGTTTGTTGCCAAAGGTGACAGTGACGAACTGCGCCCCACAGCGGCAAAGGTCAGGCAGGCCATATTCAACATCGTGGCCGGAATGACGGATGGATGCAGGTTTCTGGACCTATACGCGGGCACGGGTGCGGTAGGCATAGAAGCACTCAGCAGGGGGGCCCAACAGGCGGTCTTCGTCGAAAATAGCGCGCAGAGATGTTCGTTCATCAGGGACATTGCTGACAAGTTTGGGCTTGCCGTCCGGGCATCCGTTGTCAAGGCCGAAGCCGGAGAATTTCTTAAAAAGAATTCCATGCCATTTGATATCATCTTCATAGATCCACCCTATGCCTCGGATGAACTACTAAGTGCCCTGCGCCTGATAGACACATTGTTGCCGGTTAGTGAGAACGGGGTGGTCATTGCGGAGCATTCGTCAAAACGTGCATTATCCCTCTTTATGATTAATTTGCAGCCCAGGAAGAGTTATAAGTACGGTGACACGGCATTGACGGTCTATGAGCGCAAACCCCGGCAGGCTGATGAAATGGTTTCTGAGGCCCCAATAAAAGTATAATATATGTAATACTTGTTTGCTGAACAGTTTCAAATGTATGAATACATTTCTTGAAAGGATTCCCTATGTCGAATAAAATTGCAATATATCCCGGTACGTTCGATCCCATAACAAACGGGCATCTCGACCTTATCCAGAGGGCCCTGCGCATTTTCGATCAGCTTATAGTTGCAGTGGCTCCGAGCAAAAGGAAAACGCCGCTCTTTACGCTGGATGAAAGACTTGAACTTATAAAGGAATCCACAAAAGGCTTTCCGAACCTTGTAGTCGAACCATTCCACGGACTGCTTGCAAATTACATGCGGGACAAGCACTCTGTTGCCATGATCCGAGGTCTCAGGGCCATATCCGATTACGAATATGAACTGCAGATGGCCCTTATGAACCGAAGGCTGGATGTATCGGTAGAGACGGTATTTCTCATGCCGACGGTGGATTTTTCCTTCATCAGTTCTACCGTTGTAAAAGAAGTTGCATCCTTCGGCGCGCCGGTAAATGATCTGGTGCCGGAATGTGTAGACGTGGCCCTTCGCAAGAAATTCGAGTTCGTCGATTACATATAACTATTACGACTTTCTTATATAACGCTTTACAGCAAGGGCAACTGCCTCTTGTCTCGCTGAATAAGATAACTTAATCTTAACGACCGCATTGTCTGAAATGCGCAGAACACTACGAACTGTTAACAATCTAAAGCAAGGTCACACCGAGACATCGAGTCAGCTGCCATCACCTGTCTTAAATGTTTTACTTTATTTTCCCGAGTTTTCTCGCAAGTGCAGTCGTTTCGACCAGGAGTTCCTCTACCTCATCGAGTCCCTTTGCCCAGAACCCGGCGTCAGCTATATCTATACCCAGCCTGCCGAAAATATTGCGCGGCGAATCCGACAGGCCGGCGGAAAGGAAGACCTTGACGTTGTTGATAAACCGCGGGTCCTTCTTCACATAACTCTGCAGCGACTTGGATATCAGCAGCCCGCTGGCGTAAGAATATACGTAAAAGAACGACCTGATATGCCCCCAGTAAATCCACCAGTTTTCAGAGCCGGGGGATTGTTCAACTGCATCCCCCATATATGCCGCCATGTTCCTGCGGAAAATCGAGCCTATCTCTTCCACTGAAAGATAACCCTTTGACCTGAATTCGGAATGCAGTTCCTGTTCAAAGCGGTAGCAGGCCGCCTGCCTGAATATTGTCGAAACATCGTCACTCAGCTTCTTGACCATCAGCGCTAGCCTGAGTTCCTCATCCGCCTCCTTGAGTATCTCACGGAGGACGAAGTCTTCCATAAAGGTGCTGGCCACCTCGGCGGTCGATATCGGCGTGCCGAAATAGAGGGAATGCTGGCACTTTCTGATTAATTCATTGTTTATGCCGTGACCGAGTTCATGGGCGAGAGTAAGCACGTCATTAAGGCTGTCCGTGTGGTTTAGAAGTATATAGGTCGGCTGGGAAATAAGATGGTGCGCACAAAATGCTCCGCTTGTCTTGCCTTTCCTCGGATATACGTCGAACTGTCCGTTTTTCCGGAACGAGTCGAATATCTGCGCAAACTCACTGTCGAGGCCGGCGAAGACATGCCTTACCAGATCTGACGCTTTATGGAAGGGATAGTTTCCGCCGGACATGCCATATTCGACATTCCTCTCGTGATACTTAAGCCTGCGCACCTTGAGCAGCCCTGCCTTGAGCTGATAGAACCTTGCCGGGATATCAAACCTGCCGGACACAGTCTTTATAAGGGCGTCCACCACGTCGCTGTCAATGTCGTCATTAATATGCCGGGCCAGATCAGGCCGCGGAAGATTTCTCAACTCGTCATCCGCCTTTTTGTTCGACAGGACCGAATTTATCTCCGCCTCAGCCGTCAGTGCATGTTTCGCTATTATGTCATTGAATGCCCGCGCTGCAGAATCCCTGACAATCCTGTTGCTGTTGTTCATGAGATTCAGGATCTCGGAAAAGTTCTTATGCGACCTGGATCCGTCCTCAAGCGCAACTTCCCTCTCCTCCCTGACTATAAAACCCGAGGTCATCTTGACCCAGTTGGAATGAGAAGTCGGGGCCTTCATGCTTATAATTTTCTCTTCGGCCTCGCTCATGAGATACCTTGCTTCAGCAAAGGCCCTTTCGAGAAAATGCCTGTATTTGCGAAGGCGCGGGTGTTCCAGAAATTTTTTCTGCAAGCGCAGCGGTATCTTGCACACGCGCATATAGAAAAAACGCATCTCGTTTTCTATTCCCCGCCCAAACTCCTCTACCTTGTTGAATGAGGCCTTCAGCGCAGGAGAGTTCTGGTCCTGGTTGGTCCTGAGCCAGAAATAATAGCCTTCATTGCCGTCGGTTCCAAAGGATCGCGACCACTTTTCGTAGTCATCCAGCGCCTTTCTCAAAACCAGCGGATCGCGCAGATATTCGCCGTTATTGCCCCATTTACCAACAAAGGCCCTGGTCGCTGCAGAGACTTTCTTTCTGTTCGCCGATATCTCGGGCGAGGTATCGCTCCCAAAAAGCAGTTTCAGATTCCATGCGCTGCCCTTTTCATGCCGTTTCCCTGATTCAGATCTCACCATGTACCCGCCTTATTTCTCCTTTATGGCCTCTGCCATCAGCCGCGAGAGAGTCTTGGAAAATGCGGCGGGGTCTTTGGGCCTCTCACCCTCCATTAGCAGGGCCTGGTCAAGCAGAAGACCGGCATATTCACCGAGCAGTGAGTTCGGCCCTTCTTTCTCAAAGGTGCTGTTCATGGCATCAAAGAGCGGATGATGAGGGTTTATCTCGAGTATCCGTTTGCCAGCAGGCAGGTCCTGCCCCATGGCCTTCATCATCTTCTCGATCCTTGGATCAACAGCCCCTTCATCGGAAACAAGGCAGCAGGCGGAATCCTTCAACCTGCCCGAAAGGCGTACATCCTTTACCTCGTCTTTCAGCTTCTCTTTCAGAAACCCGACCAGTTTGCCGAACTGCTTTTCTTCATCCTTCGTATCAGTTTTATCAAGCTTTAGATCACCTTTTATGACTGATTTCAATTTTTTGCCCTTGTACTCAAGACCCCCGAATATGAGGTCATCAATCTCGTCGAGCAGCAGCAGCACTTCGAAATCCCTGTCGAGGAACGCCTCCATATGCGGTGACTTCATTGCCTCGTCCCGGGATGATCCGCAGATATAATATATATGCTCCTGCCCTTCTTTCATGTTGCCCACATATGCTTCCAGAGTCGTCAGCGCCCCGTCAGCAGTCTTCGTGGACTGGAAAAGCATCAGGTCGGCAATCGCCTCGCTCCTGCTGAAGTCAAGATGGATGCCCTCTTTAAGCACCCTGCCAAGTTCATTGTGAAACTTTACATAGCTCTCATATTCCGACTTCTTCATCTCAGTCAGCAGGTCGAGCACCTTTTTCGTCACATTTTTCTTTATTATCTCGACCTGGCTGTTGTTCTGAAGCAGCTCTCTCGAAACATTCAGCGGCAGGTCGGAAGAATCGATGATACCGCGAACAAAGCGCAGGTATGGAGGAATAAGGTCTTCACAGTGGTCCATTATCTGCACCCTGCGCACATAGAGAACAGGCCCGATCCTGAAATCCCGGTACTGAATATTCAGAGGCGCCTTCGAGGGTATGTAGAGCAGCGCCACAAATTCGGAAGTACCTTCAGCCCTGTAATGGATTACCTTGAGTGGATCGCCGAAATCACGAGATATATGGTGATAAAATTCATTGTACTCTTCATCAGTGATTTCTGACCGGTCCTTGAGCCATATCGCCTTACGGGAATTCAAAGTCTCGTCTCGCCGGACCTTTATCTTTTTGCCCTTGTCAACAGAGCTGTCTTCCTCCCTCTCGATCTCCATCACGACCGGATGCTCGATAAAGTCGGAATATTTGGTGACTATGTCCCGGATCTCCCATTCATCCAGATATTTCAGGTCATCTTTCTTCAGATAGAGGATGACATCAGTGCCTTTGCCCTTTTTTTCTACTGCATCAACCGTAAAGGTGCCGTCGGCCGAAGATTCCCATTTGACGCCTTCAGCGCACTTGCTGCCCGCTTTTCTGGACATCACCGTGATCCTGTCTGCCACCATGAAGGAGGCATAGAAACCCACGCCAAACTGACCTATCAGCTCCGGGTTTTCCTTTATGTCCTTGTCCTTCAGTAGCTGCATGAAATCGCGGGTTCCGGAATGCGCGATGGTGCCGAGGGCCTCTACCGCCTCATCTGCCGTCATACCTATGCCGTTGTCGCTTACTGTAAGGGTCCCGGCCATCTTGTCGGGAGTGATCCTGATTGTCCACTCCTTGTCGCCTTCGAGCACGGAGCTGTCGGTCAGTGACTGGTAATGCGCCTTGTCAATTGCATCTGACGCATTCGAGATTAGTTCCCGCAGAAAGACTTCCTTGTGGGAATACAGGGAATGTATCATGAGGTCCATAAGCTGCCTGACCTCTGTCCTGAATTCCATTTTTTTTGCTGTCATTTCTCTTCACACCTCATAAAAATAATATCGTACAGGCAAAAATTGCCCGGATCTGTAAGTTTGGACCGTCGGACGAACCAGATAATTCCCCGGCTAAAACTGCAGACTCACCCTTTGAGTTTTTTCATAAGCCAGGCCATGTTCTGACCCAGTGTCTTCATCGTCTGAATGCCTTCATTGTCGTTGTTGGCCTCTCCTATTTCTCTGCCAAAGCCGATATTCCAGTAGCTGGACCCGGGTATTATCATCTGGCCAATCGTAAAAAAATTATTGAGCGAACTGAAGGCATGAATGGCCCCGGCGCGCCGCACAGCCACGACCCCTGCGCCGGCCTTCCTTTTGAAAAGGTCCCCGTTGGCACGGGCAACAAGGCCCGCACGTTCGATAAGCGCCCGTGTTCCGGCAGTAACGTCCGCAAAATAGGTAGGTGACCCGAGAAGGATACCATCAGCTTCTATCATTTTTTCTATGCATTCGTTGATAATGTCATCCTCTACGGCGCAGCGCTGGTCCTTATTTTTAAAACACTGATAGCAGGCTATGCAGCCTTTAATCGGCTTTCCCGACAGTTCATAAAGCTCTGTTTCGATGCCTTCGCTTTTCAGTTCGTCGAGCACCAGATTGAGAAGTATTGCGGTATTGCCCTGCTTGCGCGCGCTTCCATTAAAAGCTATTACCTTCATAATTCGTTTACCCTCCTGCGGTTATAGACTTTATATGCGTCTGACTGGCAGAATGCCCGTCAGGGAAGATTGAATCGATTGGTCCCCGACCTCACTGTTTTCCGTGCACTTTTTTTCTTTCTTTTTCGATGGCTTGGGGCGGCACATACTGCAACGGCTTTCACTGCAGCCAAGACAGAACGTGCAGTCCTCGCATGGATGCTTTTTTATGTTGCCTTCTGTCATTCCTCTATTATAACTCACCCCGGCATTAACGTAAAACCGCCGGGCAGCAGGCTTGCAGCCTCAATTATTTGTGTTATTATATTAATGTAATGGAGTATTCAGTTTGCGGTTACAACCGCAGTGGATACGGGAGGACATGTTGAAAGCTGCCATCAGGAAAAGCAAAAAAGATAAAACAAACCATCTACTGAAAAGTATCCCTTTTTTTGAGGGCCTCTCAGACAAAGAGTTCTCCGAATTGAGCCATATATTCATTGAAAAACATTTTTCACGAAACAAGATAATCCTTCTGGAAGAAGACACCCTTAACTACATGTATGTAATCCTTTCCGGCAAGGTCAAGGTCGTCCATTCCGGACTTGACGGCAAGGAGCATATCGTAGCGATACATAAAAAGGGCGATTTTTTCGGAGAGATGGCCCTGCTCGACGGAAAAACGTCTCCGGCATCCGTCATAGCGCTCGAAGAAACGCACATAGTCATAATATCCAAAAAAGATTTCGAGGACTACCTGCTCAAAAACGAAAAGGTCGCCAAGCAGGCAATACTGATACTTTGCTCGCGGCTCAGAGAGGCATGGATGATGATAAAGGTCCTCAGCCTTCCTAATGCCGAGAGCAGGGTTCGGGCAGTGCTCAGGATAATCAGCGGATATTATGGATACAAGGACGCGCGGGGTACTGTCATAAGCTCCAAGTTCACGCACCAGAATATAGCGGACTATTCCCATCTCGCCCGTGAAACCGTCACCCGCCTGATGAACCGTTTTATAAAGGACGGTGAGATAGAGATCATAGAAAACCGGGATATCGTGCTTAAGCCCCTGTTCCTCGAAAAATCACTCGTTTTGTGACCCTTGTCACCTGCCGCCCCTCTCTTTTGCTTTATACTTGAATCAGGGTGTAAGCCTGATCACAAAAGAAAGGGGTATATATCATGGACTTTCTTAACCTGTTCGTCATTATGTTCCCTCTGTTTGCCACAGCGTACGTTTTTTCGTTCAAAGCGTAACGCGGTTTTTCTGCTGTTTGGAGTTCCACCTTCCGGCATTCACCGGCTGTCACAGTTATAAAAATTTCCTTTTGTCCGTCCCTCATTCTTCATAGTGAGATTACAGCGCATTAAGATGTGTTTTTTTTGTATTATATCCCTTATGTGGAACATACGAATGAAGGCCTCAACAAAACTTCCTCCGAAAGCCGGACCTGGAGCGGATTTCCATATTTCCGGAGCCGAAGGCATATATGGCGCCGAAAAGATTGACAGGATATGCTCTGACTATATTGCAAGGGCACTCGAACACCCCCGGGGCCGGCCGGACACAATAGTCATCACCCTGGAGTCAATAATAGAGCGTCCGGTCAAAGCACCCCTTCTGCCCGTCACTACGGCAGACTGCTTGTCACCAGAATCTGCCTGGAACATAATCGTCAGCAGGGTTTCTGCACTCGGTGTTTCGGACCGTGCCATGGCTGCAGCGCTCAGGGTGCTTAGGTCCGAAAAAACAATGCGCGGAGCTTCGCTGATATCGTCCCAATCAGGAAGGCGTCTCGAACCTGACAAGGCGCGCGGCATAAGGGTATCGCGCCTCGGAATAGACAGCATGTCTGAAAAAATACTGCACAAAAGACTGGCATCCATGAAAATTTACACGGTAACGGTTAAAGAGGCCCTTATACTGGCATCCAAGGTCGTATCCTGCAAAGATATCATTGCTGAGATCTGCATCTCGGACGATCCGGACTATACTACGGGATATGTGGCATCCCGGGCCACAGGATATCTGCGGATCCCGAATATCAAACGCCTTGGTGAGATGCATGGCGGAAGGGTCTTTTTCCTCCGGCCTGATGCAGATATCGAAAAAACGATCAATTACCTCGAAAGAAGGGCCGTTATCCTGGAGTCGATAAAAAGGTGACAAAAAAGATCGTCCTCATAGGAAATCCTGTTGCAGGCGGCGGGGCATACAAAAAGATATGCGCTGCCGAGGCCTATATGAGAAACCGTGGACTTGAAGTGGATGTGATGCTCACCTCCAGGCGCGGAGATGCCGAATCCTTTGCAAAGGATGCAAAAGTGCTCCCGAATACCATGGTCCTTGCCGCGGGCGGAGATGGTACTTATAACGAAGTTGCAAACGGACTGCTGCACTCTGAAACCCCTATGGCCATTCTTCCACTCGGCACAACCTCTGTGCTCGCGCGCGAAATCGGCATACCGCTGAATACCCGGGAGGCGCTCGAAGCAGCTCTTACCGGCAGGGCAGAATGCGTAAGCCTGGGAAGAATAACTTACCAGCCCGGCTCAGACCTCGAAAAGAAGCCTGCCGTTTCACGCCACTTCCTGCTGATGGCAGGATTAGGTTACGACGGTGATGCTGTTTATGGCGTCAACGTTAGACTCAAGAATTTGTCGGGCCAGGCGGCCTATGTCTTAAGCGGTCTTGGAGCACTAATCGGCTACAGGCCTGAGGAACTCGAAATTGAGGCCACCGTTAAGGAACCCGAAGATATCAAAGGTGGAAGGTTCCAGGTCCATAGGGACCACATTCAATTAACAGAAGGCTCGCTTAGAGCTTCCGGATATATTGCTATCATAAGCAAGGCCGCGGCCTACGGCGGCAACTTTTCAATTACACCAGACGCTGATCTGAAGTCCCCCTATCTCTATGTCTTTCTCTTTCACAAGAAAAGGAAGGTCGACCTTATGCGTCTGCTGATGGCCATTGTTTCGGGCAGATCACTCGGATTGAAAGACATAAGCTATTTCCGGACTGAGGAAATCTCGATCAAGGGCTCCTGCCGCATGCAGATAGACGGCGATTATGCAGGCAGAGCTCCAGCAAAGATTGATGTAGTCAAAGACGCCATCAAGTTGATCGTACCATCGTAGCCAACCAAGGAATCAGTCAGTATAAAAATACCTTGAGCAGGAGCTGACTCGATGGCTCGGTACTGTCGTTGCGATAATTTTCGATTTACTCTGCCGAGCGTAATTTTGATTATGCGTTATTTCAGTAATCTTATTTAATTTAGCGAGCCAAGAGGCAGCTTCAGCTCAAGGTCGGTCATAAGATTAATTTTGTTAGAAAAAAAGGCCCCCGCAATTCGCGAGGGCCTCTATTCTGTACTTTGAGTCTTACTTACTGCCTAATTACTTTGCGAAACAGGCCTCTTCCTTCAGCAGCCTTTCCCAGTAGGCATCAACATCATCCTGTGCCTGCTTCAGAATGGCTTCATTGCCGGGAGCAAAGAGGTGCTTGAACCTGCCCTGCGGCTTAAGAAAGTCAACAAGCGGCTTCTTCTCTTTGGGCTTGTAGGTGATGGTCGTTATGTTATCCTGTATCTCAAACAACGGCCAGTAGCAGGTATCTACTGCCAGCCTTGACATAAGGATAGCATCGTTAAGCTGGGTCCTCCAGCCGCGGTTACACGGCGCGATAATGTTCATAAAGGACGGGCCTTTGTGATCAAGTGCCTTTCTGACCTTCTTCATCAGGTCCTGCCAGTTGCTCGGTGATGCCTGCGCTACATAAGTGCCCTGATGCGCAGCTATGATCTTGGCAAGGTCTTTTCTTCCCTGCGGCTTGCCCTGCACTACGCTGCCTGCCGGGCAGGTAGTAGTGTCAGCGCCGAGCGGAGTGGCAGATGATCTCTGTATACCGGTGTTCATGTAAGCGCCGTTGTCATAACAAACATAAAGCACGTCCTGACCGCGCTCCATAACACCCGAAAGCGCCTGCAGACCGATGTCATAGGTGCCGCCGTCGCCGCCCCAGGCTATGAATTTGATATCTTCCTTGATCTTGCCCTGTTTTTTCAGGGAACGGTACATGGCTTCGATTCCGCCTATTGTCGCGCCGGCATTCTCAAATGCGCTATGTATCCAGGGCATTTTCCATGCGGTGTTCTCGGATATGCAGGTCGATACTTCGAGACATCCGGTCGCATTTGTCATTACTAATGGATGCTCCGCCGCCATAACTACCATCTTGGCAACTATCGGCGCTCCGCAGCCCGCGCACAGCCTGTGCCCCGGCGTGAACAGCTCCTCTTTTTTGGACAGTTCTTTTAAGTTCAGTGGTGTCGCCATATTACTCCCTCACTCCGATATATTCTTTGACAGCCTTTACTTTGCCGCCCTTCGCAAGGTCTATTAATTCATTAAAGGTATACTCAGCCTGGTCGGGCATATAGTCTCTGCCGCCAAGTCCGTAAATCTTGTTAATGAGTACCGGCTTCTTGTCTAATCCATAGAGCGCTCCGGTAATGTCGGTGAAGAGCGGCCCGTATGACCCGCCCCAGCAGTCCGCACGGTCAAGCACTGCTATTGCCTTGACATGCTTCAGGGCTTCGGCGATCTGCGTGTACGGGAAAGGTCTGTAAAGCCTGGGTTTGAGCAGTCCGGCCTTGATGCCCTTTGCGCGGTATTCATCAACTACTTCCTTCGTGGTGCCGGCTGCCGAGCTCATTACTACAATGGCAACTTCGGCATCTTCCAGTCTGTAGCTCTCAAACAGGCCATAAGGTCTGCCTGAGATCTTTTCAAATTCCTTGCCGATATC
Source organism: uncultured Nitrospiraceae bacterium (assembly GCA_903822005.1). Taxonomy (GTDB): domain Bacteria; phylum Nitrospirota; class Thermodesulfovibrionia; order Thermodesulfovibrionales; family Dissulfurispiraceae; genus Fen-1308. The sequence continues at coordinate 12,326 of CAIJNL010000012.1, read as the reverse complement.
TTCTACAACCTTGAAGACCCTCATCATTACCTGCTCATGGGCCTTCCTGTATTCGTGGTAATAGTCGGTAAGGATCAGGGCGCCCATGCTGACGGGGTTCTTGATGTCAAGCAGTGCAGGCAGGGTCTGCTGGTATTCACCCACAAACTTCCTGGCTACATCGTCATCCAGATACTCAGCGGTCTGTATCGAGTGGCTGGTTATAAAGCCGTCGATGCCGACCATGACCGGCAGTCTCAGGTCTTTATGCTCGCCTATCCTGAAGGCCTGGAGCATGTTATCATAGCCTTCCTGGGCATCTTCGCAATAAAGATGTATCCACCCGCAGTCGCGCGCGCCCATGCCGTCTGAATGGTCTCCATGGATATTGAGAGGTGCTGAAAGCGCCCTGTTAGCAACACCCATGACAATGGGCAGCCTCAGTCCCGATGCGATGAACAGCATCTCCCACATGAGGGCAAGTCCCTGCGCGGCTGTCGCTGTTGCAACACGGCCTCCGGCTGCAGAAGCGCCAATACAGGCGCTCATGGCGCTGTGTTCGCTCTCTGCAAGAACGGTCTCGGTCTTTACCTCCCCGTTAGATACAAAGGTGCAAAAACGCTGCATTATCTCTGTTGCAGGGGTGATGGGGAACGCGCCGCATACATCAGGGTTCGCTATCCTCATCGCGTTAGCTATAGCTTCATTTCCGGTTATTCCTATCTTCTTGCCCATTTATTTGCCCTCCTCTTCCATGACCAGAGCCTTCTGGCCTTTCTTGCCGGGACACTCAAGGGCACAAATTCCGCATCCTTTGCAAAAATCATAATCTATGCCGGTCATCTTGCCCTCTTTAGTCACTATGGACATGTCAGGACAATATACCCAGCAGAAAAGACATTGTATGCAATTCTCTTCTATCCATCTCGGACGGTAAGATCTCCATGATCCCGTCTTGAAATTTCTTGCGCTGCCGGGCTCGGTTATGACCGCCCCTGCCGGTAATTCTTTCCAGGTCTTCAGTTTCATCCTTCCTTTACCTCCCCAAATCCCCGCGTGACCGCCTGTATATTGCCGTCAATGATCTTCTGGGAAAATTTCTTGCCAAAACTCTTGGTCATGTCTTCAAGAACATGCTCGAGACTCAGCAGTCCTGATACCTTTGTAAGCGCCCCAACCATCGGCGTGTTAGGCATCACCCTCCCGATCGTGTCAACAGAGATAGTTGTTGCGTCAATAGTGAATACTTTCTGCGTGCTTTTTGCCTTGATCTTTGCCCTTATTTCCTTGGGCTCTTTTGAGGTGTTGATAATGAAAGATGCATCATCAGGAGCACCGTCCGTGATGTCTATCGCGTCCAGCAGTGTTGCGTCCACTACTGAAACGATATTCGGCTTGGTCACCGGGCAATGTAGCCTCAACTGCTTGGATCCAATCCTGTTGTATGCCTTCAACGGCGCCCCCGCCCTCTCAGGTCCGTACTCAGGAAATGCCTGCGTGTACCGGCCTCCGCTGAGACATGCATCAGCAAAAACCTTGGCTGCAGTTACGGTCCCCTGACCACCCCTGCCGTGCCATCTGATCTCTACCAGACTGTCTGCCATTTTGTTAACCTCCCTTGGCTGCGATTGATGATAGTAAGATTGAAGCGCTGTCATATGGACAACGTGTGATTACTGCAGGGATATTATAGCAAATCTTACGCCAAAAATATCCGCAATTTACCGCCTTAAAAAAAGCTTTTATATTTCAAAAGATTATCAGGTTAACAGTGTGCCGGAGCGCATATTGACCGCGAGGACATGTGGCAATGTGGCATTACTGCACATTTATGTGGCGCCACGCATTGAGACATGATTCTTCTGTTTATATTCTTTATGAATGCTTACGAAGGATTCACTGCGGCTAATAGCCCTTTTCTGTCCCTTATTATGATCCGGCCGCCCGTATTTTTAATCAGTCCGGCCTTCGTAAGCCTGCTCATTACCCTGATCGAGGTCTCTACAGTTGTGCCTACCATCTCGGCGATATCCTGTTTGGTAAGCTTCATATCGATCTCTGTCTCTCCGGTTGCTGTCTTTTTGCCCGTTTTTTCGGCCAGCTTGAGCAGTAGAGATGATATCCTCGACTCTACCCTTTCCAGCGCGATATTCTTAAGCGTATCAGGGAATTCCCTGACGCGTTCCGAAAGGTGCGCAGTGATCTGGTACATGATGTTTGGAAACCTCTCTATTATCCGCAGCAGATCGGGCCGGCCTATGCGCAGCACACTCGAATCTTCCATTGCAACCGCATTAGCCGGGTATGGAAATCCCTTTAAAACCGCAAAACCGCCGAAGAAATCCCCTTTTGAGATAAGTTCTATAATGATCTCTTTACCTTCATGTGACATCTTCGTGATCTTTACCTTGCCCGAAATAAGCACAAAGAACCTGCTCGGAGGATCTCCTTCGGAAAAGATAGTCTCTCTTTTTTTAAACGCCCGGATCTCCATGCAGCGGCGTATCTCGGCGATCTCATCTTCGCTTAGCGATGAGAACAGGGGTATCCTTATAAGGTTTTTAGAGATGTCCATGACAAGTTATGAATACCGGCCCTTACGGACCCGGAAATAGTCTCCCTTACACTACGGACGAAGGTTCTGCCGACTCCGTAAGGATCGGGTTACGGGGGCTCTCGGTCCATCCGGCGTCGCAGGTATTATGTTACCTGTTGCAGGTCTGGACGTTTGTGGGGTCACAGCCGGGGATGCTGGTGGGGCCGGCCCGTCATACCCGCGGTTTTTCCCTCCGGGCGCAATCACCTTTATCTCCATCCGGTCATCACCGCGGACCATTATAACACGGTCCGGCTGCACCTCCTTGAGCGTATAACCGCTCATAATCTCGCCAAGCTTCAACCCTGTCTGTCGTTTACCTCGTCCGGGTGTCGAACGAGGGGTCTTAATATCGCTCAGATAGGCAATGCTCACGGTATCGGAAATTAGTGTGCCGTATAGAATGAAATCAGGTCTCTGGATAACTTCGTCCTTTTTTTGTGCAGGCACTATCCTGCCCGGATGAAATAGATTCTTCCCGGATATGACCGCGTAGTCCTGAAGTTGCGGTGTCTGGCTCTCGGGGACAGGCTCAACCTTTTTTTCCACAACAGCAGGAGGTGCGAAAGAGGGCAGACTTGTCTCGTCGGAAAACAAAGGCACAATGAGCATCATGCCGACAACTATTACAGTAGCTGCCAACAGCAGGTTGAGCACATTTATCTGTCGTGATAGCTCGTTCATCCCTCTGATGTCTCTCCGTCACTTGCCTTCATATAGCCCTATTACATCAATCCTCACCATTAGCTCTCTTGGGTCCCTGAAATTCTTGACTCGCACATCAAGCTCCTTCACTACGAGATCAGGAGTCCTTGTTTCGATAGAATACAGTATATCGCTGAGAGCGGCTATATCAGGAACGGTAGCGTCCATACTTACAATGAGCACCTGCAGTTTGGGCGGTTCGGGCGGCTGAGGGCCCTTCTTCTGCGTCTGATTTTTTTGGGCCGGGACAGTCGAAGACTGTTGGGTTGCGGCTTTTTCGAGGTCATCGGGCTTGCCGATCCTTTCGCTCGCTATAGTGCCGCCCCTCTCAATGATAATTCCCTTTACCATGGCCTGCATGTTTGCGGAAGCAATGGATATCGGCTCACCCGGAACAAGCCTGACCGACTGTGCCTTAACCTGCTCCTTGAGTGCCGCCAGCTCCTTTTCAAATTCCGGCCTCTGCGCTATCAGGGACAAATATTTACTGAGGGTCTTCAACTTGAGATCCTGCTCATCCCTGATTATGGAAAGCTCGGAATCCACTCCGATATAAACATATTCGTAGAAGGCCAAAACAAAGAGAATTGCAAGCAGCGGCAAAGCAATCATCAGGAGCCTTTTATTTCTTTTCACTGACTGCCTCCCCTGATCTGCCGGCCCTGATCTCCATCTTTATCTGAAAACGGTCCATGTTCATCGCGGCGTCCCTGAATGTTGGCGAAGAAAATTCCACATTGCGGAAATATCTGGATGCTTCGAGCAGCTGGATCAGAGATGTCGCGGAAGGCGCGTATCCTTCAATATTGACCTGCTGTCCCGAGATCTTCACGCGAGTGAGCCAGGCGTTTTTGGGAATGCGGAGAGTAAGTTCCTTTGTAAGTTCGATGGTGGTAGGCTTCTCTCTCTTAAAGTTGTCTACAAGCGCCATCTTTTTGGACAGCACCTCTGACTCTCCCCGGATCTTTTCAATATTCATTACTTCGGGCTTGCGCCTGTTAATCTGATTCTCGATCTCGGCCAGCCGGTCACCTTCTGTCTGAATGGGCATAAAAAGATAAAAGGCCCAAATAATTGCCATGAGCGCCGAAAGAATAGCGGTGACCATAAATGGTCTCTTGACTTGATCACGCAACCCCTTTGAGAGCAGATTGAATCCTCCCGCACCGCGCAGAAGATGTTCGATGGCCCCCCCTGCCGGGGCAAGACCCGCCGATTTCATGGCAGGCAGACCGCGCAGCCTGTCTGCAAATTCAGTTGCCGTTTTAAATGATATCTTGGACCTCGAGACCAAAACCTGCCTTAGCTGCGATGCCTCCTCCCTGAAAGAGAGTATCACGGGCACGGCAGGCGCCCTGACGGCCGCGGCAGTCTTATACCCGCGAATCAATTCCTCTATCTGCTCGGCCCTGCGAATATCATCAACAGGGCCGAAATCACGAGATGCCGCCTGCTGCAGCAAACCTCCCTCGACATATCCGCCGTTGCAGCCCTCGCCGCTGATTTCGGCAAATATATATCTGTCAAGTCCTGACAAGAATCCGCACACGACTGCCAGGGCAGAGGTATCAAAATCAAGCCTGGCGACAGATACACCGCGCGATGCTATTTTATCCAGGTATCCGCTTATCGATTCGGCCTTTGCGGCGGCCAGCAGAATTTTTATCTTGTCCCCGGCTTTGCGTTCGGCATGAAAATCATGCATTGCTTCATCAGCGCTGAAGGGCGTAAACCGGTCGAACTCATAGATAATCACCTCTCTGAGGTTCTCTTCAACCGCTGCCGGAAGTTCAACCGCCTTGAGCACTATCCATGATCTGGGCACTATCAGTACGGCCGCAGCCTTGCGCATGCCCCGCTCTTTTATAAAGGCGGCAGCGGCAGACGAAGCCTCTTCGGGCGTGGGATATGCAAGATCCGCATACTTGTAGGTCTTGTGCTGCCCCACGCCGTATTTCGAAAAGGACCTGCGCGCCGTCACAATATCGAGACGCCCCCGGCCTATCGATATGCAAAGCACCGACGCCGGCAGCAGGTAATCACCCGGACAGTATGAAAGCACCTTCCACACCGGCGTCCATAGCCGCATCAAGCCTCCCGAGAAGCCTGCTGCAGAAACGCGCAGCCTGTTTATTACCTTTACTGTTCCGGCTGTTTCCATCTGCTCATATCCCACGGACTCCTGAAATAAATATAACTGAATTTGTTGCCATATACTTTGATCACCGCTTTTATGCCATAGCCCGCATTTCGGGGCTTCTTTCTGCCTGCAGTCTCCACCGTAAATGTACTGCCCTCTCCAGACGTTATGAACGGCGCCATCGAGGCATAGCCCTGCCCGATAAGGTTCTGCACCCCGCCGGATGTATTCGGATCGCTTATCTTCCTGAAATCCATCATCGATGCCGCAATCTCCGGCGTCATTCCGGGCAAAGCCATAAGCACCTCTTTTGGCGCTGCGCTGATGTTTATTTTACCACTTTCGGAATAAACAGTCACAAAATCTGCAAGGCCGGGCTTCTCGCCGCCCCCGTAAAAAAGCTCATTTGTAACCCCGCGTACAAGCAGCAGCTCCTCAATGCTCTCAAAATCGGCGTTTTTCGCCCTATATGGGTTTGGCAACGCCATGTAATAACTGCTCTCCGCGCCATGCAGACGGACCAGATCATCAGTGTCTCTCCAGTCCTGAATCGAGTCAACGATAATACTCGCATCCTCTTCCTTCACTCCGAGATTCAGGAGCAGGCCTTTCATGATCAGCTCGGATGTCTTGTTTATGTCTACCTTGCCTGACTCATCAATTATACGGACCAGGCAGGTTCCATTCTCGAGGCTGAAGAAATTTGGCGTGCCGTCCGTGTACCAGACATTGCTTTCCCTGCCGGCTTCTACCGGAGCGTTAATGTTCATCTTCCTGTACATTATTTCAGAAGCAGCCATCTCTATGCCCGCTTCTGAAATAAATTTTTCCTCTATGCCCTCTTTGAAAGCTATAGTCGTCCTTGTCTCAATCCTTGTCATATACGAAAAAGAGAGTACTATGACCATCAGTGCAGCAAGGACCCACATCACGATGAGCAAGGCAACACCTTTTTGCGACCCGATCATCATCTCTTTCCCGGCACCCCAACGCTCCCAAGCTGCTGGACCTGAACGCCTGTCCTCACTGGTATAACCATAGACAATTCTTTCCTGTCCATCTCAATTATAAGGCGTATTTTATTCGGCAGACTGTCCTTTATGGTCCACTCCGCGATCCATTGGCCTTTTTCATCTGTCGGCCCCCTGTAATAATACTCGAAAAAAAGTTCGGTTGCATTATCAAGCAGCCTTATCTCTTTTGCCGCGCCCGTCGCCGCTACCGAACTTTCAGAGGCGAAAAGCGCTTTCTTCCCGGCGCCCTCTTCCCTGATCGCATAGGTTACAAAAACAGGGCCACGGGACGCGCCCAACAGGGAATATACTGATCTGAACTGCATGGAGTTCCTGCTACCGCTGAACTGGCTGAAGTCAGTGTCCAGTGTCGTACCGCTCTGCTTTATCATCATTGCGGACTGTATCTGCGATTCTATTAAATTCAGCGACGTCCTGAAGCGTTCGAGCGACTCTATCTTACCTTGCGCCTTGGCTGTAGAACTGAACCCCAGCCTCATGGCCCCGCCTGCTATGAGTACAACAAGGGCAAGCAGCGTCATCGAAATCAGCAGTTCGAGGAGAGTAAAACCCTTTTGGCAGTTATGTCCGCCGAAGGTCATATCTTTCTTTCCGTCAATTTCAGTGTAACGAGAGAGACTGATTTCTGACGCGGGCCTTCGCTCCAGTACACAGCAACCTTTACCTGATAGATGTCCACATTAACGTTTCTGGTCCTGTCCTCAAAGACCTTGGTAATACTCGATTCGTAGCGAAATCCGTCACGCGATATGCCCGATACAGCGTTATTGGGAAACTCCTCATCAGTAACCACGCTTCTCATGACGGCTTCAGCATGGGCCGCAGCATTTACATGGCCTTCAGAAGCTGCGATGGCGCGCAGGTTTGCGGAGAAGAGCTGTACTGCCACTATCACCGCAATTCCGATGACCGAAAGCGCAATGATTATCTCAAGAAGCGTAAAGCCCCCGCAACCGGACCCCGTAAGGCAGCGTCTGTTCAGCCCATAGATACCCATCACTTTCCCTTTGAATAAACGACCCCGACAACCGGATCTATATCGAGTGTTAATGATTTTTTACCGCTTGACAGCACCACAGTGCCGCCTTCCGCCACTCCAACCGGTGAAAAAACAAAGCGGTATCCGCCCTGCGTTATCTCCCCATTTATTGCGTCAATGACTTTCACAGAAACGCTGTCCGGTATCGTCCGGGTCTGTCCGCTGCCCTCTATGCCAAAACTCCTGCCTTCGATATTTATGAAAAGCACCTGCCACCTGCCCGCGGTCACGGCAGTCGAACGTGCCTGCCTGAAACCTGCAATCATTTCCCTTGCAGTGGCCTCCAGCTTCTGGGATGGCAGCGCTTTCGAAAATGACATGACCGACATTCCTGCAATCAGGGATATGAGCAGGACGACCACGATTATCTCTATCAGGGTGAATCCCTTTTTATTGAGCAGACTTTTCACGGTGAATCAGACCGGCAGGTCGAAAATACTGAATATGGCCATAAACACCGAAAGTACAATGAAGCCGATGATCAGTGCCATAGCTATGATTATAGCGGGCTCAAGCAGGTTCATGAAGCGTTTTATAGATTCCCGCAGGCTCTTTTCATAAGTGACGGACACCTTGATCAGCATATTGTCGAGCTGCCCCGTCTCTTCACCTACCCTGATCATGGAGAGCGCCAGGGGCGGGAATATTTTTATGGCGGACAGGGGCTCTGCCAGTCCCTTGCCCTCCTTGGCCCCCTTTGGAAGTGATTCCAGAGCCTTCGCTATAGCACGGTTAGAGACCACATCAGTCGAGTTGTTCAGCGCCTGTATGAGAGGAACTCCGCTCTTGAGAAGAGTGCCCAGCGTCCTGCAGAACCTTGCTGTTTCGAGTTTGGTAATGACATCACGCATCAGTCTCAGTTTCAGCGAGTCCCACCTGAATCTGCCCTCATCGGACTGAATGAATTTCCTGAACATGATGACGCCCACAGCGACTGCGGCAAGTATCACCCACCAGAAATTAGTTACAGCCGCACTGAACCATAATATCATCTGTGTGGACAGCGGAAGCGAGCCGCCAATGTCGGCAAAGATGGTCGCAAATCTCGGCAGCACAAAGGCGAGCATGAAAACAATAGACGCCCCGCCGCCCACCACAAGAATGGCCGGATATATCATCGCAGATATGACATGGTCTTTAAGCTCCTTTGAAGATTCGAGAAACTCGTTCAGCTTTTCGAGCACTACATCGAGTATACCGCCTGCCTCTCCTGCCCTGACCATATTGATATATATACGGGGAAAAACTTCAGGATGCTTCTGGAGTGCGTCCGAAAAAGAGCTGCCCTCACGTATCGAGCGAAGGATTGACTGCACGATCGCCTTCATATCTTTGCCTTCAGATACCTCTGCGATGATATTCAGACTGCGGTCAAGAGGCAGGCCTGCGCCGAGAAGTGCAGACAGCTCTGTAGTGAAGGTCATAAGGTCAGCCCGGGCGGACCTGAGCGCAAATCTTTTCCTGATCCCGCCCTCTTTTGGCGCGGTTACACTGAGAGGAATGATGCCGCTGTTCCGCAGCCTGTCTATGGCCGTTTTCTCGTCGGCGGCTTCGATTGTCCCTTCTACTGTGCTGCCCTCTTTAGTAACTGCCCGGTAAGAGAAGTTAGCCACTTAGACCTCCTGCGTCACGCGCAGTACCTCGCTGATAGTGGTCAAGCCTTCACTTGCACGTTTAACGCCGTATTCAAGCAGGGTCTTCATCCCGTGCTTGCGGGCCGCGGTCCGAAGCTGGTTGGAATCAACGTTCCTTACAATCAGCTTTCTTATCTCATCATCAACAACAAGAAGCTCATATATGCCTGCCCTCCCGTAATAGCCCGTATGCGTGCAGACCTCGCATCCAAGCCCTTTGTAGAGCAGAGCTCCGTCAGGCAGACCGAGCTGCCTTGCCTCTTCGCGTGCGGCAGATGAATCGTCCTTAACCCTGCATGAAGGACAGATCGTCCTTATTAGTCTTTGTGCAAGTATTCCCCTTACGGTTGACGATAGAAGGAAATGTTCCACGCCCATATCAAGCAGGCGCGTTATAGCGCTTGGCGCATCATTAGTATGAAGCGTCGAAAAAACAAGATGCCCGGTCAGGGCAGACTGGATAGCAATCTCGGCGGTCTCGAGGTCGCGGATTTCGCCGATCATAATAATGTCAGGGTCCTGCCTGACTATATGCCTTAGTGTATTTGCGAAATTAAGGCCGATTTGGGGCTTGACCTGTATCTGATTGACCCCTTTCAGATGATATTCGATAGGGTCCTCTACCGTAATGATCTTGCTGCCGGGCAGATTGATCTTGTCTAGTGCTCCATACAGCGTAGTCGTCTTTCCGCTTCCCGTCGGCCCGGTCACAAGCACTATGCCGTTCGGTTTCTTGATCAGCTCGTTGAAGGTCGAAAGTGTCGCCTCATCAAACCCCAGCTGGGCCAGGTCAATTATGATACCTTCCTTGCGGAGTATCCTCATGACGATGCTCTCGCCATACAAAATCGGTATGGTCGATACCCTCAGGTCAATTTCCCGCTCTCCGATTTTCAGCTTTATGCGTCCATCCTGCGGCAGCCGTTTTTCTGCGATGTTCAGCTTGGCCATTATCTTGACCCTTGATATTATGGCGGCCTGCAGCTTTTTGGGTATGTTGTCGATGTCCTGAAGAACACCGTCTATCCTGTACCGAACCCTTATCTCATCCTCAAAGGGTTCGATATGGATATCGCTCGCCCTGCTCTCGATTGCCCGGGTGATGACCATATTTACCAGCTTAATTATCGGTGCCTCGGAAGCGAGGTCTTTCAGATGGCCGACATCCTCCTCCTCATCGTCGCTCACAAACTCGAATGCGCCGCCTTCCATGTCATCGATTATACGGTTGATGTTCTGAGACTCCTGCTCATAGAATTTCTTCAGGTAATCCGAAACGATATCGCCTTCAGCCTTTATAACTACAACGTCGGCAGAGAGTGCGACCTTAAGGGCATCTATGGTATCGCGGTCATCGGGATCAACCATCGCAATAGTGAGAACATTATTTTTGTAATCTATGGGGATGATCCTGTTTTCCTGGATAAAACGCGAAGATACGCCTGATAACACAACCGGGACCTTGGGCAGGTCCTCCAATGAACGAATTATTCGCTCCTGTTTAATGATGTCCGGCATTATGTTATACCAGGCCTCAGACCGGCTATCCCTATTGCCAACTTACAACGTCCTGATCTTCACCCTCACCGCCCTGGGCGCCGTCACGACCAAAAGACCATATGTCGTATTCTCCGTGTGTGCCGGGACATGCATAATTATAGGCCCGGCCCCAAGGGTCCTGCGGAATGAGATTTTTCTTCAGGTATGGTCCGTCCCACTTGTCGACACCGGGGTTAGTGTTAAGCGCCTGCAGTCCCTGAGAGGTCGTCGGGTAGTGGCCCGTGTCAAGCCTGTACTGATCAAGTGCCTGCCCAAGCATCTCTACCTGCGCCTTTGCAGCGGCTGTCTTGCCCTTTCCGAGCTTTGGAAAAACCTTTGGAGCCACTAGTGCAGCAAGCAGTGCTATAATTGCCATAACAACAAGCAGCTCAACCAGCGTGAATCCCCCATTGCAGCAAAACCGCCTGTCAGCCAGAGATCTGAGTTTCATATATCACCCGTGTCAGTTTATTTGTACAAATGCTATATTATTTTACAACAATATCCGGTTATGTACAAATAAATTGCTCGTACCCAGGAAGCGGAAGCATATGTTTAAATACTCCTGTTAACCGTTAAGAAAGGACCTGTATGAAAATTACCGTAATTGCGCCCATGGAAAGCATTGTACAGACTGCCAGTGAAGTATTGCGCAAGCAGGATTTCGGCTGGCCCGGGGAGATAGAAGTGGTACAGGGCGTTCTGGAGACCGGCCTTGAGCAGGCCTTCAGGGCGATCGATAGGGGCACTGACGCGATAGTCAGCAGGGGAGGCACTGCATCTCTTATCGCGCGCAATGTTGAGATTCCTGTGGCCGAAATCCAGGTGTCTGCTTTTGACATACTTCGCGCGCTTAAGGAAATGGGTGATGTCAAATCGCCTGTCGGAGTGGTATTCGGCAGGCGACTGCTGTTCGAATGCGAAAAGCTCGGCGAGCTTATCGGCGTCCCGATGCGCGAAATCCATATAGGCAGCGATGTCTTTGAGGAAAAGATTCAGGCCGCTTTGAGCGACGGCATCAGCGCCTTCATGGGTGATGCAATATCGGTAAGACTATTAAAGGAGCGCGGGCAGAAGGCTTTCCCTATTCAGTCTTCGGAGGATGCCGTCAGCCGCGCTATCGCCGATGCGATAAACCTTGTGACTGTGCGACGGCGAGAACAGGAAAAGGCCGAACTGTTCAGGACCGTAATTAATGCCTCGGACGAGGGTATCATTTCGATAGATCGGTACGGCACAATCAATGTCTTTAATCCAGCGGCAGAGCAGATGATGCAGATAAGCAGTGCAACAGCCATCGGAAAGCCTATTGGCGACATCATACCCGACGATAAACTGCGTGACTGCCTTGCTGGAGACAACTATGAGGCTGCTGACGTCAAGCAGATCGATGACAAGGTCTTTGCAATCAAGCGTGTGCCGATCAGACTTAACAAAGAGATCGTCGGGGCCATTGCGAATTTGCAGGATGTAACAAAACTGCAGTACTTTGAGCAGGCTGTTCGGCGAAAACTTTATACCAAGGGCCTCTTTGCCAAGTTCCATCTTGAGCAGATGATCGGCTCAACACCCATCATGAAGACGCTTAAAGACCGGCTGCTGCAATACGCCGCTACCGACACGACCGTGCTTATTACAGGGGAGTCGGGGACCGGCAAGG
>CAIJNL010000011.1 GCA_903822005.1 uncultured Nitrospiraceae bacterium | reverse complement strand
GACTGATGGATGCTATGGTCAATTTGGCATGCCCGGAGATTACCCGGTTGTTGGAGACTGGACCGGCACAGGTACAACAAAGATCGGGGTTTTCCGACCTTCGACCGGCATGTGGTATCTGGATCTAGATGGCAGCGGCACATGGAGCGGTTGTGGACCTGATGGATGCTACGGTCAATTTGGCATGCCCGGAGATCTCCCGGTTGTTGGTAGTTGGTAAGCCCCCTAATAAACGGGAAACGTAAATCCTAACAGCTAGGGATACAATTAACCCTAAGCAGATATAGCATAAGCTCTGACAGCAAATCAAGGAATACTGTATGTTTATCTGTTGCTTCAACAAACTTGTACTGTGCCAGCCACTAGGTTATAATTTATAACGTCTGTTAGGTTCGGCTTTTGTGTTTTTGAGCGGAAAACGATAAGGGCAGCAGCAGGCCCATAGTCAGGAGAAAAATTTAGCTAATGGCGGGAAAATACAGGGTTATACAGAATGGCGCCGTACTCTTCAGATCGGCTGATATGAGCGAATTGTTAGTGGAACTGCCCAGGGGGACTGAACTCGAATTGGGCGAGGCCGTGAACCTCAGGGGCAAAAGGTCTGTTGCGGTCCTGATGCCCGACGGGCAGAGCGGCTTTATACATCATCAGGTTTCTGTGTGGCAGATCAGGGAAGCTGTACTTGCGCAACTGATGGCAGATCTGCATGAACAGCCTTTAAAAACGTCAGCTGTCAAAAAGAAGTATATTAAAGGCGCCCGTTTCCTGACTCATGACCTGGTTGACGGTAGTGACGGCAAATGGATGAAGATCACAGGCAGCGAGGGTGAAACAGGGTATCTGCACGGCGACACGAAGGTGCTTTTTCAGGCTGCCAAAACATTAAACAAGAATGCTTTTTTGTGCCGGGTTCCCGACAGGCCTGCCGGCCGTCTTGAGCAGCTGTTTGCCGGCTCGGCTCCGGGCGGCACTTTCAGGGACATATACCGCTCAGCCGAGGCAGCATTCGACAGCGGTGAGTTTGTTGTACGCGGCAAGAGGAATGATGTGGACGGCGGCACTGATGCAATCGTTGCAAAAACAGCCGTAAAAGATATTGAGGAGATCATTGTCTCAGTCGTGCCTGTCCAGGCGAGACACCGCGCCGCCGTCATTCGCAGTCTTTTAATGAGCGGCGGCTTCGCTTTTATAATCTTCATAGGGATCGCGTTCAGCTCGTCCGGGGACGAGCGCAACCTGCTCACAGCCGTTGGCTACTCTCTTTTCTTCGGTCTGGGCAGCGGCTTCCTGTTTTCATTTCTGCCCGGCCTGTTTATGTCGCCTGGAGAGCTGACACAACTTTCGATAACAAAACATGACGGCAGCAAGATCGTGCTGGTCATTGATGAGATACTCAGGGAAGAAGTCTTTAATATCATAAGGACGCAGGGGATCAGGATTTCAGAAAAGTAACAGTCCGGCCCGGGAGTAAACCAGCCTAATGGTTGACACTATCGCGGGGCAGGTGAATAATATGTAAAGTTGCGGAAGTACGTTATCAATTCAGCAGGGAAGGAACCGATCATGCGCCTGGTCAAATTGGGCAGTACGGGATTGACGATTACAGAGGTGGGCTTTGGCGGCATTCCGATTATCCGCCTCGATATTGCGACAGCCGTAGATGTGCTGCGCCACGCCTATGAAAAAGGGATCAATTTTTATGATACTGCCAATGCGTACCGGGGCAGCGAGGACAAGATGGGTCGCGCTTTTGAAGGTATGCGCAGTAAAGTTATATTTGCTACCAAAACTCTCAAGCGCGATGCAAAAAGCGCGACTGAACAGTTAGAAAACAGCCTGCGTCTGCTTAAGACTGATTATATCGATCTATATCAGCTGCACCAGGTCGCGCAGGAAAAAGACTGGGCGGCAATCACCGCACCGGACGGTGCACTGGAGGCGGTGGTCAAGGCAAAGGAGCAGGGTAAGATCAGGTTTATCGGGGTTACCTCACACAGCCTGCCCATGGCCGTGAAGCTTGTAAAAACGGGCCTCTTCAGCACTGTTCAGTTCCCCTTTAATTTTATCGAAGATGCCGCTAAAGACGAGCTTCATGTTGCTGCTATTGAACGCAAAATGGGAATCCTGGTCATGAAGCCGTTCGGCGGCGGCGTAATAGACAATGCCCCTGTGGCCTTTAAATTCCTGCGCCAATACCCTGAAGCCATCCCCATCCCGGGCTTCGATTCTATCGGGTCGGTGGATGAAGTCGTCTCGATTTACGGGAAGGAAAACATAGTGACCCAAAAAGATCTCGATCTGATGGATGACTACCGGATGAAGCTGGGCAACCGCTTTTGCCGCCGTTGCGAATACTGCATGCCTTGCGAACATGGGGTTCTGATCACGCCGGGCATGAATTACAGGCTGGTAGCGTCCCGGATGTCTCCGGCTGTTTCTGTCGATTTCGCGCGAATTCCAATGGAAAGTATAAAATTATGCACCTCATGCGGCGCATGTGTAGAGCGTTGTCCCTATGAACTGCAAATCCCCGAAATTCTGAAGGCACATTACGATCTCTATGAGGCGCACCGAGCTGAAGCGGGAGTCTGAGAGAAAGAGGCAATGATTATGCGCCGTGGGAGTGTCCAATTTACCCCTGTTTTTCTTCATGCGTTCTGAAAAAAAACATGGCTATCAGACTATCCCTCCGAATTTAATAATATCAGCATTCTCCGCAAGCCTTTAAATTTGACTAATAGTTGATTTATATGTTAATTTTTTGCTTTAACTGTAATGATCGTTAACCATTAATTAATAAAGAAGGTGCAAGTATGCTTGAATTTCATGCGCGGGATTTTATTATCCTCGTAGTAAACTTTTTTGTATTGTTCCTGCTACTCAACTGGTTGCTCTTCAAACCGCTGGCCAGGATATTCAGGGAGCGTGAGGCTGCCACCAAAGGCGCTCTTGACGAGGCCAAGGCACTGACCCAGAAAAAGGACAGCGCCATTGCCGGCATGAACGCCGGTATTCTTGAAGCCAGGTCAAAGGCAAAGGCGGCCCGCGACGCACTTCGTGAAGAGGGGCTCGAAGCGCAAAAGGAGATGATGTCAAAGTCCGATGCGGAAGCGGTCGCAATGATCGAAAAAGCAAGGGCTGAACTGCAGGCCGAAACCATCAGGGTAAAAAAGGCGATCAAGTCCGATGTAGAAAAGTTCTCGGAAGAGATAGTCAGGAAGCTGGTGAAGGTCTGATGAAGAAATTCAATATTGCAGATTCAGGGATTCAGCTTGCAACAACCCTCATAACCGCATCCCTTTTCTTGCCGTCGTTTGCATTTGCCTCAGGCGGACAGGAAATTCCGATGTCCCTTATGGACTGGGTCTGGAAGATAGTAAACTTTGCTCTGCTTCTGGGTGGGCTGTATTGGTTCGTTTTTGTATATCTTAAAGCACCGGAGTATCTCAAGGGTCGCCGTGAGCTGATCGAAAAGAGCTTAAAGGAGTCCCGGGAGGCCAAAGAGCTTGCTGCCAAGGCCCTGGCCGAGGTCGAAGAGAGGCTCAAGCTTAAAGACAAAGAAGTTGCCGATATTATTGCTGCGGCTGTTGAAGCGGGCGAATCCGAAAAGAGGCGTCTCACTGAAGAGGGTGAGAAGCTGAAGGTCAGGATCATTGAGCAGGCCAAAGCCAATATTGAGTTTGAGGTCAAGAAGGCGAAAGAGGCCATACAGGCCGAGGCCTTTGAGACATCGCTCAAGATCGCTGAAGAAAAGATCAGGAAGAGGATGACTGCGGCGGAGCAGGAGCGACTGCTGAAAGAGTCGATCAAACTTATCGAGGGTAAAAATTGAAAACGGTCAAGGGAGTAAAAAAATACGCCAAAAAATTCGTCCTCAATGTCAAAAAAACCGAGATAGCCAAGGGCATTGAACAGCTCGAGGCTGTGGTAAGGCTGATGAATGAGAACAGGGACTTCAGGACCTTTATAGTCTGCCCGGCTTTTGACAAGGCCGAGGTCAAAAAGGCGCTCTCTTTCATATCGAAGAAGACCAAGGCGCCGGCTAAGGTTGCCAAGTATCTCGAATATCTGTATGACGAAAAAGCCCTTGGAAGTCTGCCCCAGATAGTGGATGCGATCAACGCGCTCTATCTCGAAATACAGAAACGCTCAAAGGCAATCGTCACATCTCCACGGCCTGTTGCGAAGAAATACGAGGCAGAGCTGAAACGTTCGCTGAAGAAGGTCACGGGACGCGACATCGATATAGAGTATGTAGTGGACCCGTCCCTGCTTGGCGGCGTCAGGATAAGGATCGGCAGCACGATGTATGACAGCAGCATAAAAGGCCAATTAGGGCTTTTAAGAGATAAGTTCATAGAGGGGTGACAAGATGGAGTTGAAAGTTGATGAGATAAGTAAATATCTTAAAAAGCAGATTTCGGATTTTGAAAAACGCGTGGATGTCAGCGAGGTCGGCGTAGTCACCAACCTCGGCGATGGTATAGCCAGAGTTTACGGTCTGGACAACTGCATGTCTTCTGAGCTGCTTGAATTCCCGAATGGCGTATATGGAATGGCGCTGAACCTGGAAGAGGACATGGTCGGTTCAGTTCTCTTTGGAGAGGATTCTCTGATCAAAGAGGGCGATGTTGTAAAGAGGACAGGAAGGATCATGTCGGTGCCTGTGGGCCCGGAACTCGTCGGACGCGTTGTCAACGCAATCGGCCAGCCGATTGACGGCAAGGGGCCGATAGCCTCAAAGCTTACCAGGGTTGTTGATATTGTAGCGCCCGGTATCATCGAAAGGCAGCCGGTGCGTGAGCCCATGCAGACCGGACTGAAGGCAATAGACTCGATGATCCCGATAGGCCGCGGCCAGCGCGAACTTATCATCGGAGACCGCCAGACAGGAAAGACCGCGATAGCGCTCGACGCCATTATCAACCAGAAGGGCGGAGATGTTATCTGCATATATGTCGCGATAGGACAGAAGAGGGCGTCAGTAGCCCGTGTTATGAGGACACTGGAAGAACACGGGGCGATGGAGCATACAGTCATCGTGTCCGCCACTGCCAGCGAGCCTGCACCGCTTCAGTATATCGCGCCTTACACAGGCTGCGCTATCGGAGAGTATTATCGCGACAGCGGCAAACATGCCCTGATTATTTTCGATGACCTGAGCAAGCAGGCGACTGCATACAGGCAGCTTTCGCTGCTCCTCAGGCGCCCGCCAGGACGCGAGGCGTATCCCGGAGATGTTTTCTATCTTCATTCAAGACTTCTTGAAAGAGCTGCCAAGATGAGCGCGGAACTAGGCGGCGGTTCGCTTACTGCTCTCCCCATTATCGAAACACAGGCGGGTGACGTTTCTGCGTATATTCCGACCAACGTCATCTCAATCACTGACGGACAGATATATCTCGAGCCCGATCTTTTTTACGCGGGCATAAGGCCTGCTGTTAACGTAGGCCTCTCGGTCAGCCGTGTGGGCGGCGCCGCGCAGACCAAAGCGATGAAGCAGGTCGCGGGTACACTCAGACTTGCGCTTGCCCAGTTCAGGGAGCTTGCCGCATTCGCCCAGTTCGGCGCTGATCTCGACAAGTCCACGCTTGCCCAGATCGAACGCGGAAAGAGGATGACAGAACTCCTCAAGCAGAACCAGTATGTGCCGATGACCATGCAGGACCAGGTTATAGCCATATTTGCCGGTACGCAGGGCCTTATGGATGATGTCCCCGTAGAAGCGGTAAAGAAATTTGAAGCTGAGCTGCTTGCCTTCATGGTGGACAAAAAGGCGGAGATCAGGAACGAGATCGGTGAAAAGAAGGCCATAGACGACAGCCTGAAGGCGAAGCTTACCGAGGCCATTGAGGAGTTCAAGAAGGGCTTCATAGCCTAGGCGGGGATGGTGGAATAAATGGCCGGATTAAAGGAAATAAAACGGCGGATCACCTCCGTCAAGAGCACCAAGCAGATCACCAAGGCCATGAAAATGGTCGCCGCGGCGAAATTCAGAAAGGCGCAGGGCCGCATTGTGCAGTTGAGACCATATGCCGAAAAGATGTATTCCGTTCTCGGCAGTCTCGCAAGGAACGTCGAGAGCGTGCATCCTCTAATGGAAGTCAGGCCGATCAACAAGGTTGAGGTCATAGTATTTTCTGCTGACAGGGGCTTGTGCGGCGGGTTTAACACCAACATAATGAAGGCAGCGGTAAAACTCGTCAGGGAGCTGCAGGCAGAAGGCAAAGAGGTCAGCGTCAGTTCTGTTGGCAAGAAGTCGACTGATCTTTTCAGGCGCAGGAGGACCGCTCTCAGGCAGGCCTGGGGAGGACTTTCCGGCAAGGTCAGCTATAGCAATGCGCAGTCTATCTCTGGCGATATTATCGATAATTACATCAAGGGCACATTTGACGAAGTGAGGATGGTCTATACCGAATTCAAGTCAGCCGGCGTGCAAAAGGTGACCGTTCTTCCATTGCTCCCGATCGAGGCCGCCTGCCTTAAAGAAGGCTCCGAAGATATGGCAGATGTATTCCTCTTTGAGCCTTCCGAAGAAGCTGTCTTTGAGCAACTGCTTCCCAAAAATATCGAGATACAGGTTTTCAGGGCACTGCTCGATTCAGCGGCCTCCGAAGAAGCTGCAAGGATGGCGGCGATGGAGAACGCTACAAAGAGCGCGGACGATATGATAAAGAGGCTTACTCTCCAGTACAACAAGGCGAGACAGACATCGATAACCACAGAGCTTATGGACATTGTGGGCGGTGTCGAGGCCCTGAAGAAATAGGATTACATTAGATAATAATAGATCCATTAGGTTATACAGGAGGACTGAGGAAATGAATGAAGGAAAAGTCTCACAGGTAATCGGGGCCGTTGTAGACGTTGAGTTCGAGAGCGAGCTTCCGAAAATACTGAATTGCCTGAAGGTGGTATCACCAGGCAATCCCAAAAAAGGCATACCTGCGATCGATATTACGCTCGAAGTTGCTGCACATATCGGCGATAACAAATGCAGGACCATTGCGATGCAGACCACTGACGGCCTTGTCAGGGGCATGAAGGTTACGGATACAGGGCTGCCGATATCGGTGCCGGTCGGCAAGGGCACACTCGGCAGGATCATGAATGTTATCGGCGGCGACTATGATAACCTCGGCCCCATCAAGGGGGACACCAAATGGCCGATCCATAGGCCGGCCCCGGAATTTGTGGACCAGGAGCCGGTATCGCAGGTCTTTGAATCCGGCGTTAAGGTATTCGATCTGCTCGTGCCGTTCATCAAAGGCGGAAAGATGGGCATGTTCGGAGGCGCAGGCGTCGGCAAGACGGTCGTTATAATGGAGATGATCAATAACGTGGCCATGAAACACGGCGGCGTTTCGGTTTTTGCCGGAGTGGGCGAACGTACCAGGGAAGGCAACGATCTTTATCTTGAGATGAAGGAATCGGGCGTTCTCCCCAAGGTCGCGCTTATTTACGGGCAGATGAACGAACCGCCCGGCGCGCGTTTGAGGGTCGCCCTTACAGCGCTTACAGTTTCTGAATATTTCAGGGACCAGGGACAGGACGTTCTGATCTTCCTCGACAATATTTTCCGCTACACACTGGCGGGCTCCGAAGTCTCGGCCCTTCTCGGACGTATGCCTTCAGCCGTAGGATACCAGCCGAACCTCGGTACCGACATGGGAGCGCTGCAGGAGAGAATCACAACAACGAAGAACGGCTCGATCACTTCGATGCAGGCCATTTATGTGCCTGCTGATGACCTGACTGACCCGGCGGTCGCGACGGCCTTCACCCATCTTGACGGTACGGTCGTTCTTTCGAGGCAGCTTACAGAGCTTGGCATCTACCCCGCGGTGGACCCTCTCGATTCAACCTCACGCGCCCTCGACCCGCACATCGTCGGTGACGAGCATTACAACTGCGCCAGAAAGGTCCAGTCCATATTGCAGAGATACAAGGAACTCCAGGACATAATCGCCATCCTCGGTATGGAAGAACTCTCGGAAGACGACAAGCTCATCGTTGCAAGGGCGAGGAGGCTCCAGCGGTTCCTCAGCCAGCCCTTCCATGTTGCCGAGACCTTTACCGGCAGGCCCGGCAAATACGTCAAGCTCGAAGACACCATAAAGGGGTTTAATGCGATAGCAGACGGCCAGTTCGACGACCTGCCGGAGCAGGCATTCTATATGACCGGCACCATTGAAGAGGTTGAGGAGAATGCTAAGAAACTCGGATGGAGCAGGGAATAACGGAGCCTGACCATGGAGAATAAATTACGGCTCGAAATAGTCACTCCTTACGGGAAGGTACTGAGCGAGGATGTTGATGAAGTTATGACCACGGGCAGCGAAGGAGATTTCGGTGTGCTGCCCGGGCATGTCAACTTTATCACCACCCTTAAGATATGCATACTCAGCTACCGCAAGGAGAACGACACAAAATTCGTGTTCATAAACTCCGGTTATGCCGAGGTCACGCATGACAGCGTGATCATACTTGCTGACAGCGCCGAGCTGTCGGATGAAATAGACCGCGAACGGGCCATAATCGCGCGAGACCGCGCAGAGGAAAGGCTCAAACAGCAGGAAAAGATCGACATTGCCCGGGCAACTTCAGCGCTTGAAAGGGCCACGATCAGGATACAGCTGGCAGGCAAGAGATAGCTGCAGAGGCAAAAAAAGGATTATCGGGCCGCGTATTGGTTGCGCGGCCTTTTTTATATGAATCCAGCCTTATATTGAAGGTGCATAATGGGTAATTCGGCATATTGACAGGATATGGGCCTGCCCGTATACTGTTTGCATACTTATTGTATACAATCATCTGATCGGTTGTATGAAAAAAGTGGCAGAAAATGCGGTTTCCGTGATCCCGTCACGTGAAAGACTTTTTTGACAACAAATATGCTGTATGAAAATAATTTTCTAATCAGCATTTGTTAAATTAACACGGTAGCCCTTTTAGGGCGATTATTAGAGGAGGAAGAAGTAAATGGGAAAATATAAAATAGGAATCCTTAACGGTGATGATATCGGGCTTGAGGTCGTCCCTGTTGCTGTGAAGATTATGCAGACCGCACTTAAAAAGTATCCTCAGGCAAAGGTTGACTGGGTTGAACTTCCGGTCGGGTATCCAGCCTATAAGAGTATTGGTGAAACATTGCCCGGGAAAACAATAGACACGCTGCTGGAGCTTGATGCATGGATACTCGGTCCGATCGGACATATGGCATATCCCAAGGATGATCCCAAGGCAGTGAATCCGCATCCCATTATTCGCAGGACGTTTGATCTGGTCAGCAATATTCGTCCGACCAGGTCGTATCCGAGCATCAAATCACTGCACCAGGACGTGGATGTGGTCATCATTCGCGAAAATAATGAAGGGTTTCAGCCGGACCGCAACATGTACAAGGGCACCGGGGAATTTATGCCCACCCCGGACATTGCGATGTCGGTGCGTGTAGTAACCCGCCGCAACTCTGAGTTTGCCGCGCGTACGGCTTTTGATCTTGCACGGCAGCGAAACGGCAAGAAAATCGTAACTGCCATTCATAAAAATACAGTGTTCAAACTCGGCTGCGGTCTTTTTGTCGATTCCTGCCGGAATGTCAGTAAAGAATACCCGGATATCACATTTGATACTGCTGTTGTAGACACCTTTGCCATGCAGCTTGTCATGCGCCCCCAGAAATTTGATGTTGTTGTTTCCACAAATATGTTCGGAGACATACTCACCGATGAGGCAGCCGGTTTGGTGGGCGGCCTGGGGATGGCGCCCGGCTTGTGCGTAGGCCCACGCTATATCATGGCCCAGGCAACACATGGTTCCGCGCCCGACATCGCTGGCAAACAGCTCGCAAATCCCTATGCCATGATCATGTCAGGGAAAATGATGATCGAGTGGCTGGGCATCCGTAATCAGGACAAAGGCATGCTCGAATGCGCCCAAAATATTGATGCTGCAGTTTCCGCAGTTCTGAATGATTTGAAAGATGTGACCCCTGACCTGGGAGGCAAGGCAACAACGAACAGAATGGGAGACGCGATCTGCGAGAAGTTGCTTGCTTAGCATATTTTGCCAACCGGGAAATCAGGGTGAAAGGAGCCTATCATTGAAGAATAGGGCTCAAGTTCAGATTGTCCCGCTTGACAGATCCGGACAGTTACCATCATGCTTTAAATATTATTTTCTCAGTCGCGCTGTAAAAAGCAGCAGAGATTCATGCAGTTTTCACCACCGGTTGTCAAATTTTACTCAAGTGTGAAAGGAGACCAGAAGTGAATAACAAACTTGTTCAATGTCTTTTTGTTGTGGGAATTGGTGCTGCAATATGGTTTTTCCCGAGGCCGGAAGGACTGACACCTGCCGCCTGGCATCTTCTCGCTATTTTCGTTGCGACGATTGCTGGTTTTATTATCAAACCCATTCCGATCGGGGCCGTCGCCTTTGCCGGTGTTACCTTGTCTGCACTCTCCGGAGCACTGAAGCCGTCTGAAGCCTTGGCCGGGTACAGCAATACTACCATTTGGCTCATCGTCTCGGCGTTCCTGTTTTCGAGGGCGTTTATCAAAACCGGATTGGGACGCCGGATCGCATACCAGATCGTTAAAGCAATCGGGCACAAGACCCTCGGTCTTTCGTACGCTATCATACTCAGCGACCTTGTGCTGGCACCGGCAACTCCCTCAACTACGGCGCGCTCCGGAGGAGTGATATTCCCGATCGTGCGCAGTCTGTGCGAAGTCTTCAATTCGCAGCCGGGGCCTACGGCCCGACGGATCGGGTCCTTCCTCATGTTTTCCGAATATCAGGGAAACGGCATCACCTCCACGATGTTCATGACCGCTTCATCAGCCAACGTACTATTTGCGGCTCTTGCGCTCAGCACGTTTAACCTGCGGATTGAGTGGGTGACGTGGACGCTGGGCGCTCTTGTTCCGGGTATCATTTCGATACTTGTACTACCCTATTTTCTCTATAAAGTATATCCGCCGGAAATCAAGAATACTCCAGAGGCGCATCAATTGGCCAAAAGCGAACTCGAAAAACTGGGGCCGATGAAGACCGCGGAAAAAATGCTGATCGGCATTTTTGTCCTGATGCTGAGCCTTTGGACCACGCATCAATACAACCACATCGAGCCGACCATTGTAGCAATGGCCGGGGTCATAGTTATGATTCTAGCGAATATAATCACCTGGAAGGATATGGTTGAAGAAGACAGCGCCTGGGATACTCTGATATGGATGGGCAGCCTCGTGGCCCTGGCCGATGGTCTGAACAAGCTGGGATTTATTGCATGGTTTGCCAAGATCGTGGGCGCCAGCATTGCCGGCTTCACCTGGCCGGTGGCGCTGGCGATATTGGCGCTTTCATACTTTTATATCCATTATGCTTTCGCCAGCATGTCGGCCCATGTTACGGCCCTGTTGCCGGCTTTCGGCGCAGTTGGCCTTGCAACCGGCGCGCCTCCTATGTTAGTTATGATAGTGCTGGCTTATTTTACGCACCTTTCCCAGTCACTTACTCATTACGCAACAGGACCATCCCCGATTTATTTTGGAGCCGGGTATGTTGACCAGGGGACATGGTGGAAACTGGGATTCTATATTTCTCTTATCAACATTGTTATTTGGGCGGGAATAGGCTCAATCTGGTGGAAAGTAATCGGTCTTTGGTAGAAACCGGCAAACCAATTATTCGAAAGGAGAACATATTATGTCTGCACAAAATGTGACTCAGGCTCTTGCACGCTATATCGTAAGCGCCCGTTACGAAGACTTGCCGGCAAACGTACGCAAGGAAGGTGTCCGTACGCTGCTCAACTATGTTGGAGTCGCAGTCGGCGGATCACATCATGAGACAATAGATCGGGCAATCGCCGCCGTAGATCCCTTTTCCGGACCTAAACAGGCCAGCCTGCTTGGCCGGAACGAGCGGCTGGATATCATGAACGCGGCCTTCATCAATGGCCTCAGCAGTCATGTATTCGATATGGACGATACTCATTTAAAAACGGTGGTTCACCCGGGAGGCACGACAGTGTCGGCCATACTTGCCTTATCAGAGTACAAACCTGTCTCAGGCAAAGACTTCCTCAATGCCCTTGTTTTGGGCGTCGAAACCGCATGCAGGATTGGTAACACAGTATATCCAGACCACTATGATATCGGCTGGCACATCTCCGGAACCGCGGGGGTGTTTGGAGCGGCAGCGGCAACAGGCAAGCTGCTCGGATTAACTGAGCAGCAGATGGTGTGGGCCCTGGGCATAGCGGCATCGCAGCCCGTTGGTCTGCGCGAATCTTTTGGCTCCATGAACAAATGCTTTAACGTCGGCCGGACAGCCAGCAACGGCATGCTGGCGGCACTGCTTGCGGCCAGGAATTTTACGAGCTCTCAGGGCATGATTGAAGCCAAACGGGGCTGGGCCAACACGATCAGCACCAAACAGGACTTCAGCGAGATCACAGAGGGTCTCGGACAGCGCTATGAAGCTGCGCTGAATTCCTACAAGCCATTTGCCTGCGGCATAGTCATTCATCCGGCAATCGATGCGGCCATCCAGCTGCGAAATGAGCACAATCTGCAGCCGGAGATGGTTGAAGGTATTGAGATGAGGGTTCATCCGCTTGTGCTGGAACTGACTGGCAAAAAGACACCGCAGCTCGGACTTGAGGGCAAGTTCAGCGTATTCCATTCGGTTGCGATAGCAATCATCGACGGCACGGCCGGAGAACATCAGTACAGCGACAGGGCAGTGCGTGATGTCAGGACCACAACCCTGCGTGACAAGGTAAACGCGACAGTTGATGCAGCCATAAAGCCGGACCAGGTCGACATGACCATTACGCTGAAAGACGGCAGAAGGCTGCATAAATTTATCGAGCATGCCATCGGCAGCATCGCGGCGCCAATGACAGATAAACAGCTCGAAGCTAAATTTACCAGTCTGGCGACCGAGATTCTGCCTGCAGCCCAGGCGAGCGCACTGATGGATGCGTGCTGGAACATAGAGAAGGCACCCAGTACAGCCGGCATAATCAAGGCAGGGGTGAAAGCTAAGGCCAGTACCAAGACGAAGAGCAAGGCAAAGCCGGCTGTGAAGAGTAAGGCAAAGACTGCTGCGAAGAGTAAGGCAAAGACTGCTGCGAAGAGTAAGGCAAAGACTGCTCCAAAGAGCAAGGCAAAGACTGCTCCAAAGAGCAAGGCAAAGAAAGCCCCGAAGAGTAAGGCAAAGAAAGTATCGAGGACAACTAAATCTCCAAAGAAGTCCCGTAAATAATCATCTGGCCAAAAGGGGACAGTTCTATATATCAGGCATATGCCAAATTATTAGAACTGTCCCCTCTTTACACTACGGTTTGAGCTGGAAGCCCGACAAATGGCTGAGGATTCTTAAGGCTTTTGAAATAACGATGCCGGGTGGAAAGATTGATCCCTGCATACACCTGGCAGCCGAACAATCCTCGTTTCCATGGGCTCATGCCAAAGAATCTTTTTGTCATCGCGCCGAGAGAATAGGCTTGTCTGTTCAAATGGACGAAACCGTTAATGAGTTCGTCCGCAGTCATGCCCGTTGGCTGATATAGGAGTGTATCCGGAGGATATCCATGGAGCCACCAGTCACGCGAGAACAACCTGCCTTCCCTGTCGAGGCGCTCATATAAACGGGTTCCGGGATAAGGCGTGAGAATCCTCAGCTGGACAGCATCAATGCTGCTCCCCATTATAAACTCAAAAGTCTGATCGAACACATTCTTGTTTTCGTAATCAAAACCAAAAACAAAACAGCCAAGTATTCCGAACCCTTCGTGATGGAATCGCCTCATTGCTTCATAAAAATCGATCCTCAGGTTCTTTATTTTATTCACCTCATCCTGTGCGCCTTTCTGCACAGATTCGAATCCGATCAAAAGACCCAGGCACCCCGCGCGTTTCATTAATGCCAGCAGTTCCGGATCTTCAGCCAGCGATACCGTGCCTTGCGCCAGCCATCGCCGCTTTAGAGGTATCATTTCAGTAAAAAGCTTCCTGGCTGCACTGCGATTCAGTCCAAGGGCATCATCGACGAAGAAGAGGTGAGGAGAATCAATGGCCTCTATCTCTTCGATCACCTCCTGAACCGGTCTTACCCGATATTGCTGCTTCGAGGTCGAGCCAATGCAGCAGAATTCGCAATCGTACGGACAGCCGCGGGATGTCTCGACTCCTATTGGGACCGGGATGTAGCCCTTGCATTGGCTGCCGGGTAAAATATCCCGCCGCGGTTTCGGGAGACCTCTGAGATCGGATATATTACCAGCACGATATATTTTTTGCATCTGTCCCGCAGAGGCATCCGATACAAGCTGCGGCCAGATACCCTCCGCTTCCCCTACGACTACGGCGTCTGCATGCCCCAGGGCTTCTTCAGGCATCACGGTGGGGTGTATTCCTCCCATCACCACCTTCACGCCCTTTCGGCGATAGGCGTCACCGATCTGATAGGCCCTCGACGCAAGTTCAGTCAGGACTGTGATGCCGACTAAATCCACATCCTGATTTAAGTCATCAGGAGCAAAAGATTCCTCGACGATTGTAATCTCGTGGCCGGGCGGGGTGAGCGCCGCCAGAAGAGGAAGATTTACCCTCTGCAGTTTGAACGGGGTCGATATCGCGTCTTCGCGCTCCCCATGTGGTGCGATAAGCTTGATTTTCATATTTCCGCCATGACTCCTTTGTCGACAGGTCTCGAAATGCCCCAGCCCGCATCCGGTGGCGTAGATATACTCTTCACCACGTAATCACCGGACCCATGAAGAGAGCCGCTCATATAATAGCGCGATATGTTGTCCTCGGCGTTCAAATCGAAAATCGATTTGTCGTAAGGAAGAACCCGCAAAGAAATCGGTACATCCATCAGGTCGAGAAGGGTAGCGAAATTGTTGAGGTGGGACACCCTTATGCCCTGCGCGATGCCGTCCATGAGGCCTTTCTTGCTGTAACTCTCGCCTGAAACAAGAAAATCCGGCACATCAACGACCTCCTTGTCAGGCTTCATATGGGTATACACCTGCCCATGTTCCGACAAGGTCTGGCCATGGTCCGATGTGTACAGGATGGCGTAATTCTGATTTGTCGTTTTGGAGACAATGATCCTGAAGAATTCATCCACCTGAAAGCGTATCCCGTTGTCGTAGGTATTTACGAGCTTTTCACGTCCCGCCGCGCTGGGGTCAATGGATTCCAGTGCCTTCATAACCGGCTTCCAGATAGTAGAGGCCATATCGGCAGGATATTTATTGCTATAGTGGAAATGAAGCCCCTGCTTATTGACGACAATAAAATAGCCTCCGCTTTCATTCAGAAGACTGCTGAGAAAGCGGGCTATACACAAATCCAGCGTGGTATCTGGATCGTCCCGGTGCTCCCTGAACGATTGATCGGTCATCCACCTGTCCAGGGATCTTACGGGACCAGTCCCTGCCGCGTTCATTTGCGCAAAAGGGTAGACCCGGTTGATGTCAATGCAGATAGTCTCGTAGCCCATTTTCTTTGCGAAGTCAAATATGGTCGGGTTCTTGACGGTTCGAAAGGCGCTGTCGGGAAATGCGTTGTGACCGGTAATTAAATAGGCATTGCTTATGTGGGTATAGGAAGCAGCCGCGACACAAATGCCCAGATTCTTCAGCAGGCCACGGGTTTCAAGGGATTGAAGGAACGGGGTGGTGGCACGCGGGTAGCCGTTCAGGCTGAGATTGCTGCCGCGGACCGACTCATCGATCACATATATGATGCTGTCGAGCGGCCTTGCAGAGGCGCGAAACGGAGGCAGGTCGTCCCGCGGACCACGATATTTACGCTGGCTTTCAAACTTGCAATGAAGTAATGACCGGAGAAAGGAGGTAAGCGGATTCAGATGAAAGCTGCGTTCCGGCACGTAAAGGAAGAGAACGTAATTTGAAACCAGGAGGTAAAGCACCGGAAGTATGCTGAGCGCGAGTATCATTACAGGGGATGATACAGGCGGCGCGAGGATAAGTACGGAAAGGATGAGTATGTATGGAAGAGCATACAACAGGACGTGCGGCTTAAAGAAGCTCAAGATGGCGGCTACCCGATGGGCCCCGCTGACGGTCACTGCGAGAAACAGGTCGGTGCCGGTCATGAACTGGGATAAAGTAAGCCAATAAGATAGTTGGACGATAACAATAAACCCGGAAAAAAGCAGTGCGACCGCCAGCAGAGGTGCCGGCAGGAGCAGGATGAGATAGAAAAGAGCGATCACCTGCAGGAATACCAGCATGAAGGCACCCAAGGACTTCATGACGCCGTAAGATGAAAGGGAATTCAGGAGAGCGCGGTAATCACGGAACCTGAAAATGAGATCGATGAGGACAGCGAGCGCAGCTGCAATAAAGGCCGTCAGTGCAAGGGGACAGGGTGACTGAGTAACAGCGTTTTGGAGGTATATTGCCGTCACTGGCCCTCTTCCCATTTGGTGGCCATTATGCCAAGGATGAAGACCACGGCCGCAAAAGCCCCTATGACAGCGGCGGCGCGCAGCGCGGCCATATCGTCTTCAAATACCATCGCGGACCGCAGCCCTTCGTTAACGTAATACAGCGGCAGTATTTTGGCGATTGTCTGCAGGAACCCGGGCATCAACTCGACAGGGAAGAAACTGCCAGATAGGAACATCATCGGAAAACTGACCGCGTTTGCTGCTGCTGCCGCGCTCTGCGCCTCCCTGGCGAAACGGGTGAGTATCATCCCGATTCCGACAAACGCGAATACATCGAGAAGGATGAACGCGGGGAGCCAGGCGTCCAGATTCAGTCTTACATCAAATACGATGTAGCTCACAAGCAGCATCGCAATCGTGGATCCGACCGCGAGCGTGAACTGGTAAAGGATATCCGACAGTATCCAGTCAGTGCGGGTGATGGGTGTGGTGGAGAGTTTCCTGATTATGCCCTTCTGCCGCAGCTCTGTGTTCAGGTTAACGGTGCCGAACAGGCTCAAACTCATGACCGCCATCGCGATAATGCCCGGGACAAAGAATTCGATGAACCGGTATTTTCTGGTGAGAATAGATGTCTCGGCCGATCTGATGACCGGCGACTTCCCGGACAGCTTCTGGTTAATGCCGGCAAGCACCGCGTTGAGGATCTGTATCTTTGTGAGCACCGAAGAAGAGCTGGGGTCGTAAATATAGGTGATGGTGACAAATGCCTTGGGGTCCTTGCGCGTCACATTCTGCACAATAGAACTTTCAAGGCCTCTGGGTATGATCATCACAAGGTCGACCTTGTTTTCCCTGACGTACTGGTTGACGTTAGCGGCCGGGTCGACCCTGGTTATCTTGAACTTCCCATCGCGCTCGAGTGTCGCGATGGCCTTTGCCGACAAAGTCGTCTGGTCGAGGTCCTGCACGCAAAGGTGGAAGCCGACATTGTCCTGGCTCATAAAGATCGTGCCGAATACGAGTATCAGTATGATCGGGAACGCAATGGTGAAGAACATGGTGGTCTTCTCTCGCCAGACACACTTAAGTTTAACTATGAGATTTGCGCCTACGACGCGCAGGTTCATACCACCCCCCTTTCCACGACTGGATCAGAAAGGAGAGCCTCTCCAGTGAGCTTCAGGAAGACCTCCTCAAGGTTTGGTTTCCGTACGTCCAGGCCCAGATAGAGGGCCCCGGCATCCGTGATGGCGTTTAGTATCTTCTGCACATCGTCCTTGTGCTCCATCCTGATCCTGATTTCTTTGTTGCCGTTGAGGACCGGCTCGAAACCCATCTTCCGGACGATTTCAAAGGCTTTATTATCCGCGCACCGCAATGTCAGGACCAGGTAATTTGTGTTATTTTCGATAAGTTCTCCGGGAGAGCCTTTCGCGATGATCTTCCCCTTTGAAATGATGGCAACCGTGTCCGCAAGAAGCTCTGCTTCTTCCATATAGTGCGTGGTCAGAAATACCGTCTTACCTCTGTTCTTCAGGCCCTGCAGAACTTCCCATACCTCGCGTCTAGCGCGTGGGTCGAGACCTGTAGTTGGCTCGTCGAGGAACACAACCTCGGGGTCGTTCACAAGAGCGATCGCAATTCCAAGGCGCTGCCTTAAGCCCCCGGACAGCTTCTTGTACTGCACTTTGGCCTTGTCTTTGATATTCACAAGCTCAATCAATCCGTCGATATCGGTGTTCGTGCCGAAAAGCCTTGAATAGTACTGGATGGTCTCCCTGACCGTTAGCCTGTCGAACGAGCTGAAGCCCTGCGGTAGGACACCTATGCGGGGAACGATGCCGCTCTTCTGCCGCGTGACGTCCATCCCGAGAAGCATCAGTTTTCCCGATGTGGGAGTACGAATTGTGCTGATGATCTCAACGGTGGTGGTCTTGCCCGCTCCGTTAGGACCGAGCAGGGCGAACACCTCTCCTTTGCTGACAGTGAACGATATGTCGTTGACCGCCGCTAAATCCCCGTAGCGTTTCGTCAGCTTCACGACTTCGATCGCGTATTCAGCATCTTTGGTCATGAATCTCCAGCTCGCCTTTCTGTACGGCGGCGTTTGAAGTCGGTACGTCAGGCCAAAACCCGAGGTAGCTCAGGACCTTATTGGTCACGGCCGTCTGCCAGAAAAGAAGACGATCAAACACCGGCCAGCGGTGTTTGAATAAAATAAAGCTCGGTATAAATGTGGCGCCAAGGTGTGCTTTGGTCTTCTCCGTGCCCTGGCCTGTGTAATAGAGCAGTATTTTCCTTTCCAGACAGGCGCGGATGTTTTCAAGCCAGGACAGGACATACAGGTTGTATTTGCGGCCGGTCCCCTGGTCCATGCAGAAAAAAATGTCCGTCATCGCCTCCTGCTGTACAATGAGGAGGTTGAAAGCAACGAGTTCGTCCTCCACAAAATATAGCATGAATTCAGCATCCGGCACTCTCTCGCAGACCTTTTCAAAAAACAGACGGGTGTGCGCGCCGAGCGCCATGGAGCCACGCGTCACTGTATCCAGATAAAGCTTGTAGATCCTGTCCAGATAAGGAGAAACAGCGCGGCTCCGAATTACTCTGACCTGAGGGGCCACTCTCATTTTACGTCTCATATCTTTTCTCGCGGCCCTTGAAAGCCGGCCCAGGTATTCATCGATGCTCTGAAAATTGATTGGCAGCATCGCACAAGACCTGTATTGTACACGGTTGAACTTATTGAATACTTCCCCCGGAAGTTTGCCGTAATCATTGAAGTTGTAGAGCCCCATGATGTCGCTCTTCAGTTCAGACGCGAGAGTTTGCATGGCGCTAAAGGCCATCCGATATGCTGCATCGAGGGTGCGCTCATCAATATTGGGATCGATCCCGATTTCACTCCATTCTCCTGCCACGGACCCGACGCTCAAAACACGGGGACGGAAGACCGAGGGGATGAGACGGCCTGCCACTTTCAGCAATCCCCTGAGTGGTCCTTCAGCAAAAGTGGACAGATCAAAACGGGTTTCAAACAAAGGCAATAAGAGAACTGGAAGATCGTCTTTTAACACTATAATACTGCGCAGATTAAACCCGTCGACCTTAGATTCCTGCAATAAAGAAAGCAGTGGACCGGTGATAGAAGGTTCAGGGAAAAGTCGTCTGAGATCTTCAGCGGATACTCCGTCGGCCCGAGGCGAGCAAAAGCAGGTAAGTTTATTCATGGACTGCCGGTCTCCGGTTCCAGAGGGCAATGGAAAACCAGATCTCCCCATGGGGAATCGAACGCACCCATAAGTTCTTATGAGAGGCCAGGGGAAAACGCATCACGGCCTTGCCTGACAAGCCGACAGAAAAGGTATAACATTCATTCCCTCGTGCCGCCTCTTTTGATGGATAGACGGTGATTTGCAGCGGATCCACAAGATGGAATGCGCATCCCAGTGCCTTGACAACTGCTTCCTTGACAGACCAGAGAAGGGCTGATGCCCTTTCCAAATCTCCACTCGTCAAACGCAAGGCATGTTCGAGTTCTTCCGGGTGGAAGACCCGGTGGAAGGGGTATCCCATCGTGAATTCATATGTCCCGGCCACATCGATGCCGAGATCGGACTCATCCCCACAGAGGGCAGCCCAGACTTTTCCGCCCCCTTCGCTGAAGGAGATTGCAGGACCCGGACATTCTCCCAGCTGGAGGCTGGGCCTGCCAAGCCTGCTGTGTAACACCTGAATCGGAAAAGCATCTGTGCCGGAATATTGACAGCGTTTCCAAATATTGCTTTCCGTAGCTGCAAGGTGGTCACACAAGGCGGAGACGAGGCGGTGCCTGTCCATAGTCCTTCTCATCCCCCAATCCTTGATGGTTACGGCCACATTTGTCACACATGGTAAAGAAGCATAGAACACGGGGCCTCTTCCATGGACACGATCCATCGTATGCACTATAACGCCTTCGCGGTCAATTGCCGTATTCACACTCATCATCCGCACTCCTAGTCCAAAACCCAGTGCATACGCATATTATGGACCTGCATGATGGCATGTCCCTGATCGTCGATTCCCCTGGCATCCCAGACGATGCCTTTGTCGTCCTGCTCCCGCATGCGGGCCTCCACGGTTATCTGTTCCCCTTCACGGCATTTTCGGGAAAACCTCATCTCACCGATCTCCATGGGAACCATGGATCGCCGCTCCGATGAATCCGTTGCGGCAACATGGAAGCCTGCCAGCTGCAAAAGGGCTTCGAAAAGGTAGGGTGAGTATTGGTACTGCGCATTACGCATATTTGCAAAATCGCCAGTCTCCCTGTAGGTGGTCCGGCCCCGTACTACTCCCGGACCAGCACCGTCAAGGACCTCCATTACACGATACCTGCCCGCGAGTCCGCTGTGGTCTTTGTACCATTTAACAACTTTATTATTGTCCATCGGTTTCGTGCGCAGTTCTTCCGTCCTGACAGGGAAATCCCTTAGCCCGTCACCGATATCTCCTTCACCGCCATCAAGGATCACGTGCCCCGTATAGTGCGGAGTGAAACGATCAGTCAGTCTCCCGGCAGGGGAAATCTCCTGTGCTGCGAGAGAGACTTCGCACCATACCTCGCGGCCGTTGCCGGACCGGCGGCAGAAGATACTGGAAGGCCGCGGGACCCCCGGAGGACATTGGATCATGTCGATGAGCTGCACCTGGCGAACTCCCCGCACCTGCAGATGGGGATAAAGGATCCTTGCAGCCTCCATAAATGTCTCCAGGACCATGGCGGCTGAAACAAGGGGGTGCTTGACGAACTTGAAAGGCCTGTGGTCTGCCATCCAAAGGTCCTTTTCCAGGGAAAAGGACCTGGAGGCTTCCAGTTCTTCCCGGCGGATGTCCAGGCGGGAGATCCCCTCTATCATGGGAAAGTCATCGGAGCCTATGCAGACAGTGCCTCCCTCAAGTCCTCCGCTGAGTGAAGGGCAAGCTGCATCAGTGGTCTTATTCAGGTCACGTATCAACGCTGTCCTCACAGGAGGCAGTTTCCTCATGAACATCACCCAATCGTCGTCTGCAGGAGTTATGAAAAGTTCCCGGCAGAAAAGCCCTGCAAGCTCATTCGCATGAATGTATGC
Organism: uncultured Nitrospiraceae bacterium; assembly: GCA_903822005.1. Taxonomy (GTDB): domain Bacteria; phylum Nitrospirota; class Thermodesulfovibrionia; order Thermodesulfovibrionales; family Dissulfurispiraceae; genus Fen-1308. The sequence goes on along the minus strand of CAIJNL010000011.1, from coordinate 66,164 downwards.
CACTCCCTTCAGCTTCAGCAGTTCCCGCACCTCCGGATCGTTTGCCATGCCCGCGCCCTCGACAGGCGGGAGCATCAAAGCCTTGAATCGGATAGCGTTGTTCTTGCTGCGCAGGTTTCTGAGCAGCGCGGACATCATCCGGTTGGCAGCAGCGTAGTTGGTCTGGCCCGGATTACCCTGGATGGCGGCAGCAGAGGAGAGGGCGACGAAAAACCTCAACCCGGCCCCTTCTGCGGCTGAGAAGAGATTCCATGCCCCGAGGAATTTGACATCAGTGACCATGGAGAAATCATCCGGCGTCATTTGGCTTAAGAGGCCGTCCCTGAGGACTCCGGCGCCATGAATGATTCCGTCTATTTTTCCATAACGGCCTGCCACCTCGCCCAGTATCGCACGGACCGCCTCGGGGTCTGTCACGTCGCAGGTGTAGTATGTTGCCTCTATCCCGCGAGACTGAAAATCTGCCAGCGTACACGCTGCCTCCAACGCCCTGTCGCTTCCTGAATCCAGAGAGGTCCTGCCCAGGAAGACCAGGCGTGGCATGAACGGCGAGAGACTGCGCGCCAGGTGTGCGCTGATCCCTGTTGCGCCTCCGGACATGATTACAACATCTCCAGGACTCAGATTCATACTTGCCGAATCCCTCAGGACAGACGGGGCCAGCTGCCCTTCTGAAGTGAAGACCTTGCCGTCACGATGAATGATCTCCACCATGGGGCATCCCCTGTCCAGGGCATGACGCAGCGCAGCGCAGAGGTCGGTATCTTTCCCGATTTCCAATGCGCGAAACTGCACCGAAGAATATTCCTGCGCCGCGCTCAGGAAAAAGCCGAGAAACCCTTCCGCAAGCAACTTGCCGAGGGGTTCCGTATCTTCCCTGGTATGCACCAGTACCACGAATTTCTTTGCAGGTGATTGGAGAAATGCCTTCAGGGGCAGAAAGTGCCACCTGAGAAGCCGCGTAACATCAGCCATGGTTCTAAAATGACCCGATATGCCCTTAGGCAGAGTGATGACAATCCCGGCGAGGGACGAGAGTCCCGAAATTCTTTCTGCTGCGCTGACGGATCCTGCATCAGTCAGAATCTTGTTGCCCTCTTCACCCGGACACAAATCTCTTTCCATGTACGCCATGGTAATCGTCTCAACCCCGTAATCCCGACGGAAGATCTCCCCTGCCTTTACTGCAATTGTGTCATCCTCGTACGGTGAGAGGAGCAGCACTGACTCGCCGGCGCACAATTCAATAGGAGCATTCGCCGCTGATTCTATGGCGGTCTGTTTGAATACGAGCCGCTTCAGGCTCGCCTCATCCTCCGCGGACTTAGGGAGTTCATCCCTGCCCTGGTCTGGATCAACTGCCCTGGGGTCGGGCTTCGGGCAAGTACCTCCTTGCCTGGCGATTATGCTGGAGATCCTTTGGGCGATGTCATTGACGGTACGGACGTCTATAAAATCTTCGAGTTCGATTGTTATCCCAAACTGGCGTTCAGCGGCATCCATTATGATCGGGAGACGGCTGGACCGGATTGAGAGGTCCCTTCTGAGGTCCATGTCGGGCTGGACCTCATCCCGTTCGAATCCTGTTGAATCCATGATGATTCGAATAAGCTTCTCCATGTGGGCCCGCTCTTCGGGTGCTACATCTACGGCGTGCGAGGGTTTTTCGTTTGAAGTGCAGCGGCCGGATGCACGGGCCTGCCCGAATACTGCCAGAGAAATAAACTGCGGTTCTCCTTTAACTTTCAGATGCCCTTGAGCAAAGAGCCCGGCAAGGGCAGTCGTATAAGTGTGGGCTTCTGCGGTGGGAATGCAGGTCTGGATGCATGCTGATTCGGGAAGCGTGTCTGCAATAAGACTGCTTAAAATATCGCCGGGGCCCACCTCAACAAAAAGGCGGACGCCATGTTCATTCCAGAGGGCCTGGACATTATCCATCCAGTTGACTGTCGATTCCAGGTGTGCCATGAGGATTCGCCTGATCTCACCTGGATCTGACGGATATAAAGCCATGGTGGTGTTAGATAGAACCGGGACCTGAGGGGGATAAAACGGGATAGTTGAGATGAATGCCTCGAGTTCATCATGAATGTCCCTCATCAGTGGAGAGTGAAACGCCATGCTTACCCGCAAAAGAGTATACCGGTAGCCCAGCTCCTTAAGCCGGCAACCAATATTCGCGACCGCTTTGGTGCTGCCACTCAGGACGGTCTGATTCGGTGAATTAATATTGCCGATGTAAACACCTTCCTGTCCATGGATCATCTCTTTCAGCAGGTCCATCGGAGCATCCACTGCCGCCATAACGCCGGGGTCCATGTTTCCGGAGGCAACCTTGTCCATGCAGCGGGCCCTCATGTTCACGATTCTAAACCCGTCCTCCACAGAATAGACGCCCGCCATACACAAGGCGGTCAGTTCTCCCAGACTGTGACCGGCCATGGCTGCGGGTCGTATTCCAAGGGTCGTGAGATACTGGGCCATTGCATTTTCCAGGGCAAACAGGGCAGGTTGCTGCCACCGTGTCTTCTGAAGGTTCTCGTCGCGATCATGAAATAATAAATGAAGGAGGTCGAAATCCGCGGCAGCCGCGGCCCGGTCCATCCACTCTTTGATTACGGGAAAGTTTTCGTAGAGATTCCGCCCCATGCCTCCATAGTGTGTCCCCTGTCCCGGAAATACAAAAGCGAGCGGCGGGACCGGTAAATCCTCGGGGCCCGCGAAGATCCCCTTCTGAGCCAGGGATTTCAGGGCCTTTGGCGAGACGCTTCCGGCTTTGGCAAGAACGGGTGATCTCTTGATGATCGTGAGCGCCTCTTCATCGGATTGCGCCACAACAGCCATCCGGCATTTACGGCCGTCCATCTCCGTCCGGAAGAACGAGGTCCCCTGGATTGCAGCGGTGCTGCCGCCTTTAACTGCAGAAACGCCGGCTGCCCTCTCGGGGCAGACCATGACAGTATCCAATTCATCCAGGGCCTGCTCCATCTGCAAAACATAGTTTGAGCCTCCGAACCCAAAGGCATTGACCTGCAGTCTTCTTGGCTCGCCTGGTCTGCTGTTCCAGTCAAACGGCTCAGGGGCGATATGAAGACCTGATCCCTCCAGTCCCATTTCCGGGTCCGGATGTTCATAATTGAGGGTGGCAGGGAAAACCCCCGTCTTCATTGCCATGGTTCCCCGAATAAGATTGTTAATGCCCGAGGCGCCCAGCGTATGTCCGATCTGCGATTTAAATGAAGTGAGCACTGTACGTTTTGAAGGACTGAAGAATGTCTTCAGGGCACGGACCTCTTCCACATCACCCTGCCGTGTGCTCGTAGCATGGCATTCCACCAGGCCCACTGCATCAGGCCCATATGGCAAGCCGGCAAACGAGGAGCGTATGGCGATTTCCTGGGTGATACAGTTGGACTCTACCATGCCGAGATGGTTGTTGCTCGCGCCCATGCCGGTGATTATGGAGTGGACGCGCGCCCCTCTTGCGCGGGCCAGGCTCTCACGCTCGATGACTATCATTCCCCCGCCTTCGCCGAGGACCATTCCATCTCGTTCAGCATCAAAAGGGCGTGAGGCCTCATGCGCCGGTCTGTCCTTTCCTGATAGCCCGAAGAGTGCGCCAACAGCCGCGAATTCCAGGAAATGCAGGTGCGTCAGATTGTCCTCGCCCCCGCCGACGATGGCGGCATCGAGGATGCCATTCTTTATCATCTGGATTGCGCTGTACACCGCGACGAGTGAAGACGCGCAGGCCGCCGAAACTGCATAACTGGGCCCCATGAAACCATACCTGTTGCAGATAAAGCCGGGCGCTGCGCAGTTTAGTCTGCCAAGGAGGGTGGTGTCATCCGGGGCAAGACGCCCTGACTTCACCTCTCGTTCGATCGCGCTCGCCTGGTCCGGCGTGAGATGAACGGCCCTTTCGACAGCGGCGAGTATGTCATGAACGTATGCCCTGATTATGGTATTGTTCAGTGTTCCGGCAGCCTCTCCCGAGTTTTGGGAGATCAGGACACCGATTCGCTCGCGCGGTATGCCCGACTCAAGTATGCCGGAAGCCCTGATGGCCTTGTCCGCCAGCCACAAGGTGATCTTTGTGGCTGCAGTCATGGTGCGGAAATCCTGGGGAGGAATCCCGAGGTCATTGCGGGAGATATGGAAGTCCAGGAACGCTCCTACCTTGCAGTATGTCTTGTCAGAAACACGCGGGCTGGGATCATAAAAACGGTTGTGGTCCCAGCGTGACAACGGAACCGGCGTAATCCCGCTCTTCATGGCAAGACTCGCGTCCCATATCTCTTCCGGACTCTTTCCAAGGGCATTGAGGATGCTCATACCTGTGATGGCAACCCTCTCGTTACCGTTCGTCCGGCAAGCAGTCTGATTGACCCTATGGCTGCTCGCGGGTGCATGGGTTTCTATGTGCGGCGGTTCACCGAGAGAAGGTTCGGCGATACGACCGCTCTCATGTTCAAAGGGCTGGCGCAGCAAGAGCGGCCCTTCGGCCAGCTCGCGATGAAAAGACTTAAGTTTTTGGACCTTGCTGATAAGGCCTGCGCAGGCTCCGCTCATAAATTGTCCGCGTTCCAGGCAGGACTGCTCATCAAGGGGCGCCCCGCCCGGCTTGTCCATGCCCCTGGCTGCAGCAAAGAGGCTTCCTGCTGCCATTTTCTCCATTCTTCTTCGGAAAGAGGCCTCGTCCTGGTGGCCTGCCGCAAACTCCCTTTCCAGGGATAGAATGGCTTCCACTCTCGGAGTCTTCAGGGACCGTACCCGAAGTCCGGTGTCCTGGCCCGAAACTACTGTTCCGCCCTGGGGCGGTTTCAAAATCATCCGCTGATAGAGCGCCGACAGGGCGCCTGTTTCAACAATCTCCTGCATGGCGAGATATGCGGTGCCCATCTGTATTGCGTCCGCGCCGAGCATGGCGGCCATTACTGCCGTCTCCCGGTTATATATTCCTCCGGCGAGGACCACGCGGCAGTTGTGGAACAGGGCTGGGGCGCGCCGTTTCAGGTCCAGCACCATTTGAGCAAGGGTGAGAGTGCTATGCGCCCCGACGTGACCGCCGGCCTCATACCCCTCGCAGACCACAAACCGGACGCCGGATTCCATGGCGATCCTCAACAGCGCTTCATCAGGCGCGATATAAATTACACTTATGCCGCATTCTATCAGCTGTCTTAAAGGAGAGAGATCCCCGCCAGCTATCACTACAAAACGGGGCCTGTTTTTCTTTATCCAGGCCAGATGAGTCTCCCTGAAAGGGTTTTCTACCAAAGATACGACATTCACCGCATAAGGGCGGTCCCCCATAATCTCTGGCAGGCGTCCCAGTCTCCTTTCAAGGGTTTCAGCATCCATCAGGCCAAGGGCGATGGTGGGCAATCCGCCGGCATCTGCAACTCTTAAGGCAAACTCCGGGACATCAGTTATCCAGGACATGGCGCCCTGGATAAAGGGGTATCGGGTTCCCATCTCCCTGGCTGCGGGGCTGTCCAGAAAGCAGTCCTTTTTTGACTCGGCCATGCGGCATGCGTTACGAATTTCATTGATAAAGGTTTTCACTGCCTGCTCGGTCCCGGTCCCAAAGCGTTCAGCAAAAGACATGGCAAAAGCGGCTTCCAGGCCCAGAGGAATAACTTCGTCCTGACCGAAATGGCTCTCCAGAGGGTGGAGTGCCCTGGCATGCACCAGGCTCACGAAGGAACGGCGGCTTTCCTCCTTGATCTTTGCCCCATAGAGCGAGTCTTCGAAAGTTCTGATCTCCTTGAATGCGAGCGAGTTTCCCTTATTGAAAAGGCGGCAGGGAACCTGCAGGTCCAGGCCGACCAGATCAGTAGAATCGAGCCGGAGCCTCGAGAGCCGCTGGCGCTGAACATCATCAATGGCAACCATATCGGTAAGCCAGTGGATGCTCTCGAAAATGATTCCGGCTGCCCCGGTCGACAGGAATGCCGCTGCCGCCTCCGGTGTGGCGATGCCGCCCCAGATAAGGATTTCCGGAGGTTTTGAGGCCGCGCGCAGTTTTTCTTTTACCATCGAATAGAAAGCCATGGTCGTCTCACCGCTTACAAATCCGGACGCCTCGCATCCTTTCAGGACGAGGCGCCCGATATCCGGGCTGTCCTTCAAAATCGACGCGAGGATATCCATGTCGCCGATGACCGGATAGCAGCGGTGGTCTTGCGACAATTCTCTCAATCTCTGCAGAAAGATGGAAGTATCTCTTTGAAAGAACAGCGGGTGGCACTCTATCCAGATATCATGGACACCTGTTTCCCTCAATAACTGACCCAGGGATGGGTCCAGGAAGGCAGGGACAGAAATCTTTATATCCGTAACATGGCAGGCATTGTCAGTATTTCGCAGAAAAGTATTTAACCCTTCCACTCCCGTCATGGAAAAATCGAAGACGGCCCTGCTGCCTGTTCGCTGTGCCATTTGAATCACTGACGGGTTGATCTCCTCAGGCCGCCAGACGAAACCGATGACAGCCGCCCGATGCCCCGCTGCTATGTCAGACTTTTTTTTAGATGTCATACCTTCGCCTTTAAATTACATTTTGACAGTTGAATCAATCACACCCTCTACTCTCAAGTATAAGAGCGATCTTCAATGCTTCAAAGACAAGTACCACTTCGTGGCATCGCTCCCGATGCCTAAACTCACAAGCTGGCGCAGATCTACTTCCAGGACTTCAGGCGTGCTGTATTCCAGAACGCGGTACTGGGGGTCCGTCCAGACGTTCTGCGTCCGGCCCCAAACCTTCGATTTCGACGGCAAGGTCAGGCGCATGCGGTGTATAAGATTGATGCCTGCCAGTGCCGCGGTTTCTATCACCATATCGGTGCAGTTGTTGGACCTCGCGCCGAACTGGTCGTACTTCCGATTCATCACGTAATCATGAATCAACTGATACCTCCGCCGGGTAATCGGCATCCGCCAAACGAATGTTGGGGGACGGTTAGGCTTGCCGAGCTGGAATTGTCCGTCAAACCTCGTCTGCCACAAGTACGCGATAGGATCCGGATGCCCATCCCGAACTCTCTGAAAAACACCTTCATGATAGCGCTGTTCATTCAGCCCGAAGTCACCGGTGTGACCGCATTCCAGGCGGTGCTCCGGACTTTCGAGGATGATCCAGCTATGCGCCCAGGGCCGCTGCCAGATTGAAAAGAGAATCGCTTTCGCAGTGGTGTGGTCCCAGTTAGCGGATTCGTTGAGGATGTAGAGGTTATATCCCTCGTCCCCCACCGGCGCTCTGGTAGCAGGATCGAGGTCGGCATCCGGGGCAAAACGATTTGTGATTACGACGGGCTCGGCTTTCCAGCCATCGGGCTGCATATGAGTATAGATCCTGGGCTTCCGGCGGGTGCACGCGATCGCAACCCCTGCGAGCCATCGTATCGCCGCCAGGAGATACGCCTGATACCCCTTTTCGGCGTCTTCCCTGCTCATAGGGGTTTCCTGAAAATGCGATATTTCTTGTATTTTTTTCCGCCCGCTTCCTCTATCAGGGAATTGATCGACTCGTTGTCTTCCAGGGTCCAGCCCATCTCCAGATGATCATACTTCTTTTTATTCTTCATGACCTTGCAGATATGGTGGAAGGCGAGCATCGGGAGTCCAAGCTGCCGGAACTTTTCCTTAATCCCCAGCATCAACAAACGCAATCCGTTGATCTCACGCTGATACATGAGGAACTTCAGCACACCCAGGAGGCCGATCTTGCCGTTGAGACGCTTTAGCAATGGGTTCATATCAGGGAAGATCAGGCAGAAGGCTGCCGGTTCGTCCTCATAATATATGAAAAAAGCCATGTCCGGGTCCGCGAATTCCATCACGTTCTTTTGAATGTCACTCATCTCACGACCGGTCAGCGGGACGAAACCCCAGTTGCCGGACCATGCGTCATTATATATCTCCCGGATCAGGGCAAACTCTGCGTCTTCTTCTTTTGTACGAAAGAGCCTGACATGGATCCCCTTTTTTCTTTCTATTTTTTCAGCAAGACGGTCCATCCACTCAGGAAGCCGGTATTCGCCGTCTATCAGAAAAGCGAGCAGGTCTTTTTCTTTGGTGAAGCCGCACGCTTCGACAAGTCCGGGGTAGTAAGGCGGGTTGTAGGCCATCATCAGGGCAGGAAGATAATCGAATCCCTCAATGAGCAGGCCCGCCTCATAATTGGCGGAGGGATTGAGCGGACCTCTCATACTGGTCATACCCTTCTGTCTCGCCCATGTCTCGGCAGAAGTGAACAGGGCCGAAGCGGCCTCCGGATCGTCAGCACATTCGAAGAACCCCCATGTGCCCATCTTCTCGTTGTGGAACTCGTTATAATGGTGGTCTATTATGCCCGCGATCCTTCCCCGCGTCTCTGAACCTCGACGTGCAAGAAAGAGTATGCGCTCTGAAAACTCCCAGAAAGGGTGTATGTGAGTGTCCAGCACACGGCGGACCTCTTTCTTGAGCGGCGGGACCCATTTGGGGTAATCAGCATAGATCCTCCAGGGCAAGTCAATAAAGTCCGTTAATCCCGCTCCTTCTTCCACGGCAATGATCTCTATTCCGGCCATATTTGTTCCCTTAAAGGGGTTATCACCGAAAAATGACATGTCAGTATGTCGCCGTACGCTGAAGGAGATAAATTAATATGCTTCTCCTCTGGATTAGTATATATGATTTACTTGACTAAAATTCATCTTCTATACATTGTAAGGAAAAATAACAGGAAGTCAATACCTTATATCGCCTGACGCCAATTTTTTGCGGGACCGGTCGGGCCTGCTCAATATACAGGTGGTATCCAGGGAAATGACAGCCGGAAGATAATCATGGAGATAGACACAACTAAAAAAAAGAGGCCAATAAAGCGCACCACACTAATATAAATTTCACCTTCTACCCACCCCTGGTAAGGTTTTTTCCGCGATAGTAATTTCAGGTGGGTTTGCTGAACTTTCTTTGTCCACAATATCGCAGATATTCCAAGGCATAAGAGAAACAATATCACACAAAAAACTCGCAACGTTTCTGCCATTAGATTATACTTCCACCATCATTAAACCGGCATAAAGCTGCGTCCTGTACCCTCTTTTTCTGCTGCGACAGCAGATATGCCGGAACTTAATAAGCTGCTATACCCTTTTGACATATATTAACAAGTTGTTTTAATAGCACCAAATATAACGTTAATGTTAATAAAAGAACAGCATTTATAATGGCGTCAGGGTGGCAGGCAAACGTGAAGTTATTATTATTTGTTTCGGCAAACACATCCTGAAGCGCAGGTGGATTTTATTTCTTGCGGACGAGATCTATCACGGTCACTTCCGGCGGGGCGAGGAACCTTATGGGCGGCCCCCAGGTGCCTGTACCGCGGCTTATATACAACATGCCTCCATCAAACTTCAGCAGCCCTGCCTGGTGCGTGTAATAGTAGTGAGTGATGATGCTGAAAGGGAATATCTGGCCCTTATGTGCATGGCCGGACAGCTGCAGATCGAAGAGACCGGCAGACCCCGGTTTAATAAGAGGACGGTGCTTGAGAAAGACTGTAAAGCGGTCCTTGGGGAGAGGGCCGAGCAGGGCCTTTTCATCAGGGTTGTTCACGATTCCCGTGGTCGACGAGCCCTGATCATCAACTCCGGCAAGGGTCACAATATTGCCGATATTTATGCTTTCAGAGCGCAGCACTTTAAAGCCCGCATTTTCTGTAAACTCAATGGCAGGTTTAATGCCCGCGATATATTCATGGTTGCCGGTGACAGCATATTTTCCCAGGCGCGGCTTATACGCACTGAAATTAGTGGCGAGTTCGGAGATGCCGTTAATCTGGCCGTCCAGTAGATCGCCGGTAGAAACCAGGATATCGGGGTCCGCCTCCCTGATCTTTTTGATCATGCGTTCAAGCCTGTCCTCGCGGACTATCAGCCCTATATGTACGTCTGATATCTGGGCAATCCTGAATCTCTCCACATTCGGGGGAAGTTTGGTCGTTTCAATAGTAATATGATCCGTTTTAATATTCAGCGCTTCAAAATAGCCGTATACTGCAACACAGAGGGAGACTGCGAGCGGGACTAGAAAAGCGACCAGGGGTGTGATAGCGAAACCGGACATATCTTTATTCATTATCAGTCCCGTGAGCCATATCAATAAGCGGTACAGGTCAATCAGGATAGACACGGAAAAGAAGAGGAAGAGTATGGCCATCCAGGTATAGCCTATATATGCCATGCCTCTTGCGAAAATTTCATGGCCGGCATTTTCTGTAAGGCGCACGATGACCGGCGCAAATATCATCAGAATGAAAAACATTCCGACCAGGAGTCCTGTGCGCCAGCCGAATTGGCACGCGGCCTTAACCTTGATAAAGGCATACAGGTGCAGAAGGCTGTATAAAGATAAATAGACTACCAGAAATAGCCGCATATCCTTTTATTATAACCCGTATGAATTTATAATAAACAGAGGGCATAAGCCCGGTTGAGTCTGCATCCTGGTTCTGTTGCAGGGCAAGAGGTGAAAGTGTTCCACGAAAAACTTAGGCGCATTGATGATTACAGGCTTGAGGTGCCATGCGATTTCAAGCCAGGCATGCGGACCAACGGCATTATCTATGTTGATGCAGTCCTCGAAAAGTCTCTGGAGCCTGAGGCAATAGACCAGGTCGCAAATGTCGCTTCCCTGCCGGGGATTGTCGGACCCGCCCTAGCCATGCCCGACATCCATACCGGCTATGGTTTCCCTATAGGCGGAGTTGCGGCATTTGACATGGAAGCGGGCATTATCTCGCCGGGCGGAGTCGGATATGATATAAATTGCGGCGTCAGGCTTCTTAGGAGCAGTCTCAGGCGGGAGAGCGTATCGGCGCGAATGAAAGAACTCGTCGATACCCTATATAACGTGGTCCCGGCAGGGGTGGGGTCAAAGGGCAGGATAAGGCTGGGGCCTGACGATGAAAAGAAGATATTACTCAAGGGCGCGCGATGGGCAGTCGAGCAGGGATATGGCACTGTCACCGACCTTGAGTTGACAGAGTCCGGAGGCTGTCTTGAGGGGGCTGAACCGGGGTTGATAAGTCCAAAGGCCTATGAGCGGGGCAGGGCACAGCAGGGCACACTCGGCTCTGGCAATCATTTCGTAGAAGTGCAGTACATCGATGAGATCTATGATGAGGCGGCAGCTAATGCGCTCGGACTTTTCATCGACCAGGTGACGGTCATGATACATACCGGCTCACGCGGCTTCGGCCATCAGGTCTGCACCGATTTCCTCGGGATTATGGAGAAAGCGGCCAGGAAGTATGATATCAGGCTCAATGACAGGGAACTCGCATGCGCTCCTATAAAGAGCAGCGAGGCGCGCGATTACCTTGCAGCCATGAGGGCGGCCGCCAATTATGCCTGGGCAAACAGGCAGTGCATCATGCACTGGACCCGCGAGGCATTCATGTCATTTTTCAGGATGTCACCCGCCCAGCTTGGCATGGGACTTATTTATGATGTGGCGCATAACATAGCGAAAGTCGAGGACCATGTATTTGAAGGAAAAACGAGAAAACTGCTTGTTCACCGAAAAGGCGCCACAAGGGCCTTTCCGGCAGGGCATCCCGAATTGCCCGGAGTTTACAGGAACTTGGGCCAGCCTGTTATAATACCGGGCGACATGGGCAGGGCGTCCTATCTGTTTGTAGGCGCTCCAGGATCAATGAGCGAGACTTTTGGGTCAGCCGGACACGGGGCCGGAAGGGTGATGTCCCGCGGCCAGGCCATCAAAAAGGCCAAGGGCCGCGCTATCTGGAGAGAGCTTGAAGACCACGGAGTCATAGTTCGTGCCAGCGGCAGGGAGACGCTCGCCGAAGAGATGCCCGAGGCATACAAGGATGTGGCCGAGGTGGTTAATGTCATCCAGAACGCCGGCATAGCGAAAAAGGTGGCCAGAATGCGGCCCTTGGGAGTCGTAAAGGGCTGATGGATCCGCAAAAAAAATACAAATATCGATTACGATATACATAGAAAACAGAACAAGGAAGGTGCAGAGTATATTTTATGGGCAAGCTCAAAGTAGGCAGGATCAATTACGCAAATCTTTATCCGATTTATCACACACTCGAGAAGGAGTTTGACTGTTCATCATATGAATTTGTGGATGGTGTTCCATCGAAGCTCAACGCGATGCTCAGGGCAGGGGCGATAGACCTGAGCCCATCCTCATCCGTTGAATATCTGAGGAACCCTGAGCTTTACAATATTCTTGATGGAGTGTCGATCAGTTCAAGAGGCCCGGTCGGAAGCGTTCTTCTCTTCACGCGGAGGCCGATCGAAGCGATATCGGGCAATATGGTGATGCTTACCGACCAGTCCGATACGGCTGTAGCACTCCTGGATATTATACTGAGGCGGTTTTATGGCATCGATTACACCCCCGAGGCATCCGAAGCCCCAGAGAGAGAGTGCAAGAACAATTTTCTCATGATAGGGGATGATGCGTTAAAGCATTACGCCAGGGTATCCAGGCTGCATACGACTGTTACTGAGGCGGATGCCGCTGATGCGGAGCCGGTCCAGTGTATGGAGCCCGCCACTCTGGTGCATGATCTCGGAGAGATCTGGTTTCAAAAAACAGGGCTTCCGTTTGTCTTTGCCCTCTGGATAGTCAGGAAAGAGCTTTATGATCCGGCGGACCCCCGCCACGAATTATTCAAGAAATATAGTGCAGACCTCAATGCGGCAAAAGAGATGGCAATGAAGAACCTTCCCGAAATAGCCAAAAACTCTCCTTTGATACCGTATCTGAACGAGGCCGAGGTCATTGCCTACTGGAAGAAGCTCGACTACGAACTGACTGATGATCATAAAAAAAGCCTCAGCCTTTTCAAGGAATACCTGGGCTGAGAATTTTGCAGAAAGGGCAGGGACGAACGGTCCCTGCCCTTTTTTTTTGAACCGCTGCTCGGTCATCGACACAGGGCCAATATAAAGATAATGCTCATATGTTAATGGTATGTTGCTGCCATATTATGCCATAACATATAAAATTAGTTGTTTTAAGAGCTTTAATTGATAAATTGACCTCCTTTATTTATAACCATAAAATAACATAATTGTGTTTTATGGTATTTTATGGTATATTGTGGCTATAGCTTAAGAGTATCTGCAAGGAGGTGGTTAGAATGACAGCAAGAAAAAAGATCGAGAGAATGATTGAGGAAAAGAGGATAGAGGTAGAGATTTACAGGGATAAAATCAGAGAGGCAGAAATATACATAAAGGCATTTCAGGACACCCTGAACCTTCTTTCGCGCGCCGAAGCAAGCCAGGAAACAGCGTCAGATATCCACCTTCAGGAAGGAAGTTACGCGCAAAAGATATATGAACTTCTTAAACGGGAGAACAGCCCGCTCCATATCAGGCAGATCATGAACAAGCTCCAGATTCCTTTCAACAACAAAACCAGGTCGTCGGTTGTCGGGTCTCTTGGACCGTATATCAGGTCGGGACGCCTTTTTATCAAGACAGCCCCTAATACCTTCTGGCTGATCGGCGTGCCATATGGCAAGGACGATCACTCTGAATTCGGCACGGCATAATGTGCCTGTAGTCACCGGCATATCATCACATTTACCTGGCGGTAAAGCGCTTGTGGAAATAGAACAGCTAAAGGGGGCCTGTTATGGCATTTGATTGGGGTATTGTGTTGTTGATGCTGGGAGGTATCATTGTAGCGGGAACTGTATATCTAATGGTCAAGCAGTACGAAACGAGAATGGTACTCTTCTGCGCCGGGCTCCTGATGGCGATCATTGCCGGAGATCCCTTTGCTGCATTCAAGGGTTTTTCGCAGGCAATGACCGAATCAAGGGTCTTCGAGGCCATAATTGCGGTTATGGGATTCGCCATGGTACTAAAGTTGACCGAATGTGACAAGCACCTGATTTATCTGCTCGTAAAGGCCCTGAAGAGGGCCGGCCCTTTTCTGATTCCCGCGGCAACCCTGGTCACATTTTTTATCAACACCTCTATTACAAGCGCGGCAGGGTGTTCGGCCGCGGTCGGCGCCATCATCATTCCCTTTCTAATGGCAGCGGGTGTACACCCCGCCATTGCCGCTGCAGCAGTCTTTGCCGGGACATACGGCGCAAATTTCAATCCGGGCTATGCCCAGGTTGCTGTTGTGGCGGATGTTGCTAACGCCAACCCCATTGATGTTGTGGCGAATCATTTTTATCCTCTGCTCGCATGCGGATTCATTGGCGCCTTCAGTCTGCTCGGTGTGGCCTGGATAAGGAAAGAGCACAAAGGCTATGTTCCGGAAGAGAATGCCACTCCGCCGGATTTCAAGGTCAACTATCTCTGGGCCGTTGTGCCGATCGTGCCGCTCGCCCTCCTGATCCTGGGTTCAAATAATATTGTTCCGGTCTTTAAACAGCTTTCGATTTCACACGCTATGATTATCGGTGTTTTCATTGCCTTTGCTGTTACACGCGTGAATCCGGCAAAGATTTCCAAAGAGTTCTGGCATGGCGCCGGAGATTCTTTCGGTCATATCTTTGGCATCATTATCTGTGCCCTGGTCTTTGTCTCGGGTATGAAGGCTGTCGGCCTTATCAAGGCACTTGTCGACACCATGACATCGAATCCCGATATAGCGAAAATCAGCGCCACGTTCGGACCTTTCCTGCTGGCGGTGGTGTGCGGTTCGGGTGATGCGGCCTCCGTTGCCTTCAATAAGGCCGTCACCATCCATGCTTCTTCGTTCGGCATGCTGCCGACCGACATGGGCAGTCTGGCTGTTATAGCGGGCGCGCTTGGCCGCACAATGTCTCCGATAGCGGGCGGCGCCATCATCTGCTGTGCTTTCGCAAAGGTCAATCCCATGGAGTTGGCCAAGCGTAATGCGCCGGGAATGGTCATTGCGGCAATAGTCACAATGCTTCTTCTGGTATACAGATAATTATTTATTCTTATAAACGGGTTTTACATGCATTGAGAAAAAAAGGAGGCGAGGCATGAGACTTACGCGAAGAGGCTTTATAGGTGGAGCGGCCGGTTTGATAATGGCATCGGTCCTGCCGGGCAAGGCCGGAGCTGTAGAGGGCCGGGCAGGCGGCACAGGATCAGGCGGAAGGATAACAGCAATAGATACTCACGCACATGTATTCAGGCGCGGGCTCAAGCTCGCGGATGTGAGGCGTTACGCGCCTGATTATGATGCGACGCCGGAAGATTATCTGCGCCAGCTCGATCTTAACGGAATATCGCATGGGGTTCTTATCCAGCCGAGTTTTCTCGGCACCGACAACAGCTATGTCCTGGAAGCCCTCAGAAAATATCCGGTACGGCTGAGAGGGGTCGCTGTTGTTCAGCCGAATATCGCCAAAACGGCCCTGGTCGATATGGACAGGGAAGGGATAGTCGGAATCAGGCTGAATCTGATGGGCCTGCCGGTCCCCGATTTCAGGAGCGATCCCTGGCCGTCATTGCTGCGTACAGTAGTCGACCTGGGCTGGCATGTTGAACTCCACAGGCATGCCGCAGACCTGGCCAAAATAGTGGATGTCCTGCTCAAGTCAGGTGTCAATATTGTCCTGGACCACTTTGGCCTGCCGGACCAGAAACTTGGAGTAAATGATCCCGGATTCCGCTCTCTTCTCGCTTCGGCTGAATCTTCCCGCAGGGTATGGCTTAAACTCTCGGGTCTCTACCGGAATGGGGCGGCGGGTGTTGGAGAAAAGAATACTATGGGGGCAATTCCTCTGCTGCGGCAGTCTTTCGGTGTTGACAGGCTTGTGTGGGGCAGTGACTGGCCCCATACCGCATTTGAAAAGGTGATGGAGTATTCAAAGGCGCGTGCCCATCTTGACATGTGGCTGCCTGACAAAGAAGAGCGGAAGACCGTGCTGGTCGATACCCCGGCAAGGCTGTTCCGGTTCTGCGGCAAGAGGGGATAGGTTTCAGAATTAAAAACCTCTCTCCCTTGCGATTTTTAGGGCAAGATTGTTACTATATAAGTCGAATTTAAGCAAAAAAAACAGGGTTTATACAGGAGGGTTTATGTTTTTTAATCTGATTTCCGACGCTTACGCAATGGGACCGCAGCAGGCAGCAGACGGAGCAGGAGGCGCACAGGGAATGCTGATGACATTCGCACCCCTTATTATCATATTCGCCATCTTTTATTTCCTGCTGATAAGGCCGCAGCAGAAAAAGGCGAAAGAGGTCAAGGCGATGCTTGACGCCCTGAAAAAAGGCGACAAGGTCATAACCGCCGGCGGCATTTATGGCGTTGTAGAGAGTACAGAGACCGCCACTGTTACTGTCAAGATTGCCGAAAACGTGAAGATCAAGGTCGGCAGGAGTGCCATAGTAACGATACGCACCACTGACGAATAGCAGGGACCGGCGGCAGGCCGTTTCCCCGGCCAGTATAAGTATAAAGACTATAAACCCGGAGGACTGGATATAGATGAAGAAGGGCATATTATGGAGAGTCGTACTTATAGGCGCCACCGTGCTGGCGGCCGTTATATTCTTTTTGCCTAACACGCCGCTTTTCAATTATATGCCGGCGGCGTGGAAGAATAATATGCCCGCCAAAGGCATAGTGCTGGGGCTGGACCTGCAGGGGGGCCTGCATCTCGTTTTCGAAGTCGAAGGAGACAAGGCGGTCGAAATAGCGACGGACCGGGCTGCAGGTGTTATAGCTGCGGCCTTCCAGAAAAAAAACATCAAGGGTTCCGTGAAGAGGGAAGGAAATTTCATCGTTATTACGCCTGCTGATGCCGACGCCAGAAAGGCAGTTTCCGAACTCTATCCGCTGCTGTCGCTTGCCGACAGCGCGGGGTCTCTGAAATACAGGTTCTCGGATTCCGAAGCGCAGAAGATGAAGGACAATGCAACCGATCAGGTGCTCGAAATCATCAGAAACCGCATTGACCAGTTCGGAGTTGCAGAGCCCACGATACACCGGCAGGGTGAAAACGAGATAGTGGTGCAGCTTCCTGGCGTCAAGGACCCGAAGCGCGCAGTCGATATTATCGGAAAAACCGCACTGCTCGAATTCAAGATCGTAGATACCGATTCGCCGGTTGCGGCTGAACTGCCGACAAGGATAATGCCGGGCGAGGAAGAAAAGATATTAGAAAGCTACAAGAACAGGGTGCCGGCCTCGAGCGAGATCCGTTTTCATAGTGTCCTGGACAAGGACACGCATCAGGTCATCGAGAAGACGCCCTATCTGCTGAAGAAGGATGCGCTGCTTACAGGTGATACCCTGACTGAGGCCAAGGTCAATATAGATCAGCGCCTCGGCGATCCTTATGTCTCGATCAGGTTCGACACCACCGGCTCAAAAATATTCGAGGACATCACCGGCCGGAATATAGGCAAGAGGCTTGCAATAATACTTGACGGCAATGTTTATTCAGCCCCCACGATCAAGGACAAGATCGGCGGCGGAGACGCGATGATAAGCGGCAGCTTCTCCATGGATGAGGCCAAGGACCTGGCTATTGTGCTTAGGGCCGGTTCGCTTCCCGCGCCTCTAAAGACCCTTCAGAACCTCACTGTCGGGCCGTCACTCGGAAGAGATTCCATCGAAGCCGGCAAGATGGCTGGTTTCATTGCGACCATACTCGTAGTTGTGTTCATGATTTTTTACTACAGGCTTTCGGGGGTTATAGCTGACCTGGCGCTAGTTCTGAATATAGTCCTCCTGATGGGCGCAATGGCCTCGCTTAATGCGACCCTTACCCTGCCGGGCATCGCAGGCATCATTCTTGCCATAGGTATGGCAGTCGATTCCAACGTGCTTATGTTCGAGAGGATGAGGGAAGAGGTGCGCGCGGGCAAGACCCCGAGGGCAGCTGTAGAGGGGGGATACCATAAGGCCTTCTGGACCATATTCGACTCTCACGTTACCACGCTTATAACCGCGGCGGTGCTGTTTCAGTTCGGCACGGGGCCCATCAAGGGTTTTGCCGTTGCCCTGAGCCTTGGTGTTTCGATCAACCTGTTTACAGCGCTTATAGGCACCAAGACGGTATACGACATCATTCAAATGAGGGGCGAAGCCAAGAGGTTAAGCATATGATAGAACTTGTAAAAAACACAAAGATAGATTTTATGGGCAAGAAGAAGTATGCCTTTATTTTTTCGGGTATACTCTCGCTGCTCGGCATTTTTGCGCTGGTGCAGATCTGGATGGGGCATGCCAATCTTGGCGTTGATTTCGCGGGAGGGACCGCGGTACAGGTCAAATTCAGCCAGTCCGTTAATCTGCATGACGTAAGGCTTGCCCTCGAGGACGCAGGGCTAAAGGATTTTGATCTTCAGGACCTGCCTACCGAGAACAAGATACTAGTCAGGGTAAAGAAGCAGGAAGAGAAGCTGGGAGGATTCACCGAAACTATTACGGCCATCCTGAACCAGAAATTCGCCGACAAAAAGCCGCTTATAGACCAGACGATAGAGATAGGCCCCAAGGTGGGTTCCCGCCTGCGCCAGGACGCCCTGTGGGCCGTTTTGATGGCGACTTTCGGCATACTCGTTTATGTCGCCTGGAGGTTCCAGATACGTTTTGGTATTGGAGCTACAATCGCGACATTCCATGACGTACTTGCTGTTCTGGCTATATTCTACCTCTTCAACAGGGAGATAAATCTGATACTTGTGACGGCACTCCTGACAATAGCCGGTTATTCTCTTACCGACACCGTAGTAGTTTTTGACAGGGTAAGAGAGAACATAAAGAAATATCTGAAAGACCCTGTTAATGATGTGGTCAACAGGAGTATCAATGAGGTCCTTTCAAGGACGATAGTAACGTCCCTGACCGTATTTTTCAGTGCGCTTGCGCTTTTTCTGTTCGGCGGCGAGGTGCTGCATGATTTTGCGCTCGCGATGCTTTTGGGTGTAGTGATAGGCACATATTCTTCAGTCTTTGTTGCGAGCCCGGTGGTCATTATTCTCGGCAGCAGCAAGAGGCCGCTCACAACCAGAAAGGGCTGACAGAGGTCCAGAGCCGGCAGCTGGACATAACAGAAGACATAAGGCAGGGAGCGAAATACCGGAAGTGTTATTTTGCTCCCTGCCTTTTTATTAAATATCAGGCTCTGTGTTCGAAAACATCGAGTTTAATATGAGGAGACAGGGATGCCCGCTGCAGCAATGAATTTCCGCTGGACCGTAAGCAGGACAAACCCTGAGTATGTGGAATATATCTCGCGGCTTACCGGTCTCTCATCGCCGGTTTCGCAGACGCTTATAAACCGGGGGATAAAGACACCCGGGCAGATTACTTCTTTCCTTAATCCCGATATTTCAGGACTCTCGGACCCGTACGGGCTTAGCGGTATGCCTGAGGCCGTTAAAAGGATATCCGCGGCAATAAACAAAAAAGAACGCATATTGGTTCACGGCGATTATGATGCCGACGGCGTGACGGCAACAGCCATAGTTATTGATACTCTCAGAAAGCTGGGGGCTGATGCTCTCTATTATATCCCCGACAGGGCGCTGGGCTACGGGATGGGACTCGAAGGCGTCAGAAGGGCAAAAGAGTCAGGAGTTTCCCTGATAATCACGGTCGATTGCGGCATTACCGCTTTCGAGGCGGCATCCGCAGCCCGGACCATGGGAATAGATGTGGTCATTACCGATCATCATGAACCGGCTGTACTGGATGGCAAGCCTGAATCTTTGCCTGAAGCGTCTGCAATAATAAATCCGAAGGTCGGGCAGAAAGACTCTCCGCTCTCCATACTCTCAGGCGCAGGGGTCGCATTCAAACTTTCACAGGCATTGCTTGGCAATAAAATCGAAAACGCGCGCGGGCTTCTTGACCTTGCTGCCCTGGGCACAGCTGCTGATGTGGTGCCGCTTGTGTGTGACAACAGGGTACTAGTAAAGGAGGGCTGCAACCTCATCTGTTCCGGAGCGCGTCCCGGCATCCGCGCGCTCAGACAGGCTGCGGGTATCAAGGCGAACGGGATAACGGCCTCCACTCTTCAGTTTATGCTCATACCCAGGATCAATGCGGCAGGCAGGATAGCCGACGCTTCCGATGTAGTAAAGCTCCTGCTGACCGACTCCGGCGATGAGGCAGCGGGGCTTGCGGAATGGCTGAACGGTCTGAATAAGCAGAGACAGGACATTGGCGAATCAGTTTATGATCAGGCCATGGAGATGATACGGGCTTACGGGCCGGATGCTGCCGCTTCCGGCGCCCTGGTAGTAGGTGCGGAGGGCTGGCATCCTGGCGTACTCGGGATTGTTGCGGCCAGGATAGCCGATGCCTTTTACAGGCCTGCCTTTGTATTTTCGATAAAGGATGGAGTGGCAAAGGGCTCTGCCCGCAGCATCCCTTCATTCGATGTGCACGCAGGCCTTAACAGCTGCAGCAGGATACTCGGAAGTTACGGCGGTCACAAACAGGCTGCGGGATTGAGTCTGCCTGCATCAGGGCTGGACGCGTTCAGGGAAATGATATCGCGCATTGTGCTTGACACCATACCGGCAGATGACCTGGTGCCGTCAATCAGGATAGACGCCGCGCTGCGTATCTCTGAAATAAACAGCGGGCTTATAGACGAGATAGCAAGACTCGAGCCTTTCGGATGCGAAAATGAGGAGCCTTTGTTCGGGGCCAGGGGCCTTGAGGTGAGTCAGGCCAGGATAGTCGGCAGTAATCATCTTAAAATGCACCTCAGGCAGCAGGGCCGCGGTATGGACAGTATAGGCTTTGACATGGGCGGCATGCTGGACCATTTCGGAAACGGCGATATTATTGATGCCGCGTTTCTGCCGGTCATGAATGAATGGGAAGGCGGCAGGAAAATGCAATTGAATCTCAGGGCGGTACGCCCATCGGCAAATGGTATATAATGTAAGCATTGCAAGTCATTGAAGAGTGAGGTGCTGGTCATGAGGACAACCATACTGGATTTTCTGAAGAAAAAGAGGGAAGGCAAAAAGATTGCAGTGCTTACGGCTTATGATTTCCCTTTCGCGCAGATTGTTGATGAAGCAGGCATGGATGCCATTCTCGTCGGAGATTCGCTCGCCATGGTTGTTCAGGGCATCGAAAATACGCTGCCGGTCACGATGGATGAAATGGTCTACCATACCAAAATGGTTTCGCGGGCCGCGAAGAACTCGATGGTAATAGCGGACATGCCTTATCTTTCTTATCAGATCAGTATTGAAGAGGCAGTGAGAAACGCCGGCAGGTTCGTGAAAGAAGCCGGAGCGCAGGCAGTGAAGATAGAGGGCGGCCGGGAAGTCGAAGGGATAGTCAAGGCCATGACCTGCGCCGAGATACCGGTAATGGCCCATATAGGACTTACGCCGCAGTCCCTGCACAAGATGGGCGGTTACAAAGTCCAGGGAAAGACCGAAGATGCCGCACAGAGGTTGATAGAAGACGCGAAGATACTCGAAGATGCCGGGGCTTTTTCGCTTATACTCGAGGCCATTCCTGCTGAGGTTGCCCAGCGCATAACTTCAGGCCTTTCGATACCTACCATCGGCATAGGCGCGGGGCCGCATTGCGACGGACAGGTGCTTGTACTTCATGATCTGCTGGGCCTGTTTGACAGGTTTGTGCCGAAGTTTGTTAAAAAATACGCAAACCTGAAGGAAGAAACATCAAAGGCAGTAAGGCAATACAGAGATGAAGTTGAGAAAGGAACCTTTCCGGGCAAGGAGCATTCATTCTGAAAAGAAAAGCCCTCCGCCATGGAGGGCTTTTCTTTTCAGTTTTTATTTCAGCTGCGCCTATTTCTTTATGTGCTGAAGCCTCGCCTTGTTCTTATGCAGCTTCACCATGAATTTTTCGGCAACACGCTCATTGTATCTTCCTCTTTCCCTGTACCTGTTTACGTCATGCTTGATCCTGTCCAGGGTGTGCTGTGCCCTGGCCGCGTCATAGGAATTGAGCTGTCCGGTGGCGTTGCCCTGGTCAATAAGCGCCTGCTGTCTTGCGATCTCGTTGTCTACATGGTCTGCCCAGGCCATGGATGCTGCCAGTATGAGCATAATTCCGAGTAGTACTGCTATAGTTCTCTTTGTCATTTAGCCGTCCTCTCTTTCCGGTAGATGCCGGGATAATCAGTGTTAATATACGCGCTGTATGGAATTGTTTTTCAGCCGTCTGATCATGCGGTCATTGCGCTGGAGCATTTTTTCGATACTCGCCCGCTCACGACGGTCAAGCCTTCCGTCGTTGCCCCTGAACTGGTCGAGTCTGCCCTTGATATGGTTCAGGTTGTCCTGAACTGTGGCTGCTTCATTATGGGTCAGCTTTCCGGACGCTTTGCCGCGATCTATCGCCCGCTGCTGGTCCGCAATCTCTCTGTCATAGGGTCCTGCGAATGCAATGGCTGCTGTCAGAATAAAGGCTAAACATACAATTAAGGCAATAAACTTTTTGTTCATGCTTTTATAGTCCTCCTGTTATTTTTTTGCAGATAAAATCCGCATTCTTATTGCCTGTTTGAGCGTAACCTGCGGATTATTATGTCCTGAATACCGCAAGTCCGCCCCTATTGATTATTTATAGCATAACAATGCTTTAAACGGCAAGCAATCGAAGATTGCTGTGCTGAAACAGGCCTGAATGCTCTCTGCACTCGTTATGAAGGCTGTTCTTCGCTTATCGAGACCTTCATCTCGATGCGTTCCAGAGGGTTGTCATTGCCGTCGGTAGGCTGGCTGACTATGGCATCAACTGCTTCCATTCCCGAGACTACCTCGCCAAAAACAGTGTACTGGCCGTCGAGGAAAGAGGCGTCAGCCACGCAGATGAAGAATTGCGATCCGGCGCTGTCGGGGTTCGCGGACCTTGCCATTGAGAGGGTGCCGCGCCTGTGGGGCTTTTTGCTGAATTCGGCCTTCACGGAATGGCCGGGGCCTCCCATACCATGCCTTGAGCGGTCCGGGTCGATCGTATTGGGGTCGCCGCCCTGGATCATAAAGCCCGGGATTACGCGATGAAATATGGTGCCGTTATAAAAAGATTTTTTAGCGAGGTCGATGAAGTTATTGACATGCTTGGGAGCTATGTCAGAGAAAAATATCAGTTCTATGTTTCCACATTTGGTCTCGATAACTGCGCGTGTGTCAGCCATGTTGTTTCTCCTTTATCTGTACGTAGCGTGATTTTTGCGTTTCATAAAGAAATGCTTTTTATTCTAACCTATTGCCCCATTTTTTCGGCAATGATGGCACAGACCTCTTCCTGTGTAAGGCCCGAACACTCCACGGTAATAACGGCATACTTTTTATAAAGCGGTACACGCTCCATGAAAAGGTCCGCGAAAGTCTGGCCCGGTTTTTTGGCGAGGCCCCGCGTATTAAAATTGAGCACCCTCTCTTCAAGTGCAGCCAGGTCGGCATCGAGAAAGATGAGTATGCCATCCGATGCAAGATGTTTCATTGCTTCTTCGCTGTATACGGCCGAGCCGCCTGTTGCAATTACATGTTTGGTGCAGTCCAGGTCGAGGAGGACTTTTTCCTCGATAGCGCGCAGCGCCATATGGCCCTCGTTATCCACAATATCCTGCAGGGAGCGTCCCTCGAGGATCTGGATCAACACATCCGTGTCAATGAAGTCGAGCGACATCATTTTGGCGAGTATAATGCCGACTGTGCTTTTGCCGGCACCCGGCATTCCTATGAGGACGATATTGGATTTCGGGGATGAAGTGATATCAGCCATCGGGCTACAGGCCGCGTCCCTTTTTGGCAGGCGAGGACGCAATATAGGGTTCAGTATAGCCGTTATGCCATATCTTCTCAGGTTTTAGTGTGGCCTTGAGCACGGGTTTTCTTTTTTCTGCCGGATGGCCTATGCTCACTATCGCCTCTACCTTTATGTGGGCCGGAATCCCGAGGGCCTTTTGAATATATTCCTCTGAGGTCAGTCCGGAAATGTGGTCCCTGTTTCTTATCTGTATCCAGCAGCTGCCGAGACCGAGCGACTGGGAGACCATCTGCACAAGAATCGAGGCTATCGAACAGTCTTCAACCCAGACATCGGACTTTGTGCCGTCCGCGCAGATGACTATTCCGAGCGCTGCGCCGGCAAGGAACTCTGACCCATGTTCTTTGGCTGTGGAGAGTTTATCCAGGAGTTCCGGGCTGTCTATCAATATAAACTCACAAGGCTGGATGTCCCGGGAAGTAGGCGCACGCAGCAGGGCCTCGATGAGCAATGCAATGCTCTTCTTTTCGATGCGGTCAGGCCTGTAACGGCGTATGCTGCGTCGTTTGCGCAAAAGGTCGATCATCGGCAAATCCTCCATCAATAGTGTCATATAACGCGGTTATATTTTAACACTATCCGGCTGGTCCGATGTCCTTTTCAACCCTGTTGCGCCCGTATTTTTTGGCTGTATACAGGGCCCTGTCTGCTTTGTCAATAAATGAGTCGACTGAATCCCCAAAAGACAATTCATATACACCGGCGCTGACCGTGATTTTCCTGTCGTAAGGGTAATCATGTTTTTCGATGGAGGAGCGGACCTTTTCGGCCAGCGCAAGGGCGCCGTCTATGGCGGTCTCGGTAGAAAGAATGATGAACTCTTCGCCGCCATATCTCGCAAAAATATCGGTCTTTCTTATGACCGCTTCCACAACAACAGCGGTTTCCTTAAGCACCGCGTCGCCCACGCTATGCCCGTATCTGTCGTTTATGGCCTTGAAATAGTCCAGGTCGAGCAGTATCATTGAAAGAGGGCGCTGGTAGCGCTTTGCCTTGTCGACCTCAAGGGCCAGTATTTCGAAAAGTTTTCTCCTGTTATAGATCATTGTCAGATGGTCCTTTTCGGACAGGTCGCGCAGTTGTTCCTCGACCTTTTTTCGTTCCGCTATCTCGGCCATTAGCAGCTCATTGGCATGGGCCAGGTCAGCAGTCCTTTCCATGACTCTCTGTTCGAGCTCGCGATGCGCTTTTATCAGTTCATCCTCGGCTTTTTTGCGCTCTGTAATGTCCTCAACTACACTGTCAATCCATTTGAGTTCCTGCTTCTTGCTGTATTGTGCAGACGAGGTCACGGAACACCATATTGGAGTACCATCTTTTCTATTCATCTGCAGTTCCATGTTTTTCACAAAGCCTTTTTTTCTGATTACTTCAAAAAGGCTGGTCCTGTCATCCGGGTTGCGGTAGAGGCTTGCAGCCGGTACATTCAGGAACTCTTCAGCTGAAGCATATCCAAAGATCTTCGGCATGGCGCTGTTTATCTGCATGAATTTGCCCAGATCGGGGTTTTTTCTGTAAATGCCCAGATTCAGATTGTCAGCCAGTGTGCGGTATTTCTTCTCGCTTTCGCCGAGAGACTCCTTTGTCTCTATCATCCTCAGGGAACGTTCGGCGAGGTCCGCTATAAACTGCACAAGGGCACGGCCGTATGCGAGGATATAATCAATCTTTTCGGAGCTGAAAACAGGAATAGAGTCAAACGCAGAAAGATAGTCCCGCGCATCGAGCCCGGCCTCAGCGGCCTGTCCCGCCAGCGGTTTCAGTTCGGGCAGCTGGTTTTCGAGGACGAACCGGGTCAGAAACATTGTGCCCATATGCCGGCCGGCAACCATAATTGGAATGGCAATGTGATGCAGGCCGGATTTGCATTTGCACTGGAAGGCATCGGCTTTCCCGAAGCGGTCAGGGGAATACTTGCTGCCCGCCAAGCAGGCATCGGGCTGAAGCGGATTGTGTCCATGAAGGTCCCGGCACGTATCGGGCCACCCGGCCTTGACCAGAACGGAAGAATCGAAGGAATCGACAATGATCATAGGCAGACCGCTGGCCCTGAAATTAGAGTCAGCCAGCGTCTGAATAAGAGACATGTCCAGAAGGTCTGAAAGCCTTGATTCGGTCATTTAGAGTCCCGGAAGGCTGGAGTCTTTACTATCACACTCTCTTATTATTACAAATAAAACAGGAATAAAATAGGTGTAAAATTACAATTTTCAATATTGGTGACGGCAGTCACAGCGCTTTTTTTGCCGGGGGTATAGTCATGAACGTTGACTCGCGGCGTTCAAGTCGGCAAAAATACAGGCATATGTGTTTAGCACTCTGAAAAAAAGTCTCTCTTTTCAGACCGGGCCGGATTTGGCGCCCGGCGGAATACTGATCTCAGAAAGGTAGCCACGAACTGATTATGGACACTTTCATTGTTCAGCAGTTTCCTTATTTTGGTCTGTTCCTGCTGCTGGTGCTTGGAGCGGTGGGGTTTCCTTTTCCTGAGGACGCGATACTTATACTTTGCGGTTTTATGATACATACCAACGCAGTAGAGCCCCTGCCTGCGCTGATTGTAGTCACTCTCGGCATGATAGCTACCGATTTTTTTCTCTATCTTGTGGGAAGGAAATACGGCCGCAAGGTAGTCGCTCACAAGAGGTTCCGTAAGATTATCACCACCCGCAGGCTGGCACGCATTAAAAAGACATTTGACAGGTGGGGAGTGCTGGTAATTTTTCTCGGCAGGCATCTGGTCGGACTGCGCTCGCAGATATTTCTTGTGGCCGGGGTGCTAAAGATGCCGAGGTGGAAATTCATACTTGCGGACACGGTCTCGTCCATGGGGACACTGGCAATTATGGCCGGGGCCGGATACTGGGGCGGCAGCACGCTCGAACGGATAAAAAACGGTGTGGAAGATGCTGGATATGCCCTGATCATCCTGATCCTTATTGCTGTTGTTGCATTGCTGATCTGGCGTCTTGCAGTTCGAAAGATAGGGCAGGATGTGGAATCCGGCAGCTGATATGGGAAGAGACAAGTTCCGGATCATAGAGAACCATCCCCTTTCGGGACTGACCACATTCGATGCCGGGGGCCTGGCCAGATATTATACTGCAGTATCTTCAGCCGCGAATGTCAGAGCGGCCCTTGAGTTTGCGAACATCAAAGGGCTGC
Source organism: uncultured Nitrospiraceae bacterium (assembly GCA_903822005.1). Taxonomy (GTDB): domain Bacteria; phylum Nitrospirota; class Thermodesulfovibrionia; order Thermodesulfovibrionales; family Dissulfurispiraceae; genus Fen-1308. Next base: position 39,230 of record CAIJNL010000011.1, on the reverse strand, counting down.
CGGTCTTCGTTCTCGGGGGAGGCAGCAATCTGCTGGTCAGCGATGACGGATTCCCGGGGCTGGTAATTCATAACCGTATGGGAGGATTTGAAGGCAGTCCGGACGGCGAGTATGTGGTGGTTTCCGCGGGCGCCGGTGAAGAGTGGCAGGTGTTTGTCGACAGGTGCGTGGCAGCGGGCTGGCAGGGGGTTGAATGCCTGGCCGGGATACCGGGGAGCGTCGGCGCAAGCCCGGTGCAGAATATAGGCGCTTACGGGCAGGATGTTTCAGACACTATAATAAGAGTCAGTGCCGTTGAAACAGGGTCCGGCAATACGGTCTTGCTGGACAGCATCCAGTGCGGATTCGGGTATCGCAGGAGCATTTTCAATTCCGGCGCATATGGAAAATATATAATCACCGGCGTGGATTTCAGGCTGAAACAAAACGGAAGACCTGATTTGCGGTACAGGGAGCTTGAACAGCGACTTGGGGATGGCAAGGATATTACCCTCTCAAAAGTGCGCGACATGGTCATGATAATCAGGGAGGCCAAAGGCCTGCTATCGGTTGCAGGGACAGAATCATTCAGGAGCGGAGGATCATTTTTCAGAAACCCGGTCGTTGAGGCGAAAGCGTTCAGGGACGTAGAGGAACGTGTTAACAGGGCAGGCGGATGCTCCGAATGGGCCTGGCCGACGGATGACGGCAGGGTCAAGATATCTGCCGCGTGTCTGATAGAGCGGGCCGGATTTGTCAGGGGATACAGGTCAGGCAGCGCAGGCATATCGCCCAGACATTCACTCATCATAATCAATTACGGCGGCGCAGCTGCCCTGGAGATTGCGAAATTTGCGGCCCGGGTGCAGGATAAAGTACTGGAAGAATTCGGCGTATTTCTTGCGCCGGAAGTCAGGCTTGTAGGTTTTCCGGACAATATGCTCGGAAAAGTTTAATGCCCGGCAGAGACAAATCAACAGGAGGAGGCAGATTTTGTTAAGTGAAGACGGACTCGAATTTCTGGCGTCGAATATTGAAGCCCTCAATGAAAATATGAGGAGGATTGCTGATGCAGTGGCGCCTGAAACAGACAGAAAAATTTTTTCGGGATTCAGGGCCTTCAAGGCATACTCTGTTGCAGGCAGGCTGCGGGTAAGGGGCATTGCCTGGCATGACCAGGTTAACCTTGATGAGCTTAAAGGCATCGATGACATTCTTGCCAGGCTGAAGGACAATACTGAGCAATTCCTTGCCGGCATGTCCTGCAACAATGTGCTGCTGTACGGCCCGCGGGGCACCGGAAAGTCATCCGCGGTAAAGGCACTTCTGAACAGGTATGGAGACAAGGGGCTGCGAATGATCGAGATGGAGCGTGACGCTCTTGCCCATATCTATGATATTGCCGAACTCATAAGGGACAGGCCGGAGAAATATGTTATTTTCTGTGACGACCTCGCCTTTGAGGAAGACGAAAGCTCATACCGCAGGCTGAAAGCGGTGCTTGAAGGCGGGCTCGAAGTGAGGCCCAACAATCTGATGATATGCGCTACCTCCAACAGGCGCCATCTCATGCCTGAAAGAGTAGAGGACAACATGCCGGTGTACAAGGAAAACGAACTGCATGTGGCTGACGCGCTCGAAGAGAAGATGTCGCTGAGCGACCGCTTTGGCCTCAGGCTGGGCTTCTTTAATTTCAACAGCGATATATATCTCGATATTGTCCGCAGTTATATCGCGCTCAGGAAGATCACGATTACGGCGAGCGAGCTTGAGCATGAGGCGATGATCTGGTCCCTTGAGCATGGCAGCTTTTCGGGCAGGACGGCGCGTCAGTTTATAGATGACCTTGAAGGCAGACTGAATGTCAGGGCCGGGCGGAAGAAGATCGGGGATTGACGGCAGGAGCTGTTATTTACGGGAAGGACAGTTTATACACCCTTGTTCCGCAGCTGAAAACGGAGGGTAAAATATGAACCTGGCAAATAAAGAGATAAAAGAGGCCATTGCTCTGATCGAAACAGCGATCAGAAAGATCAAAATCCCGCCTGAAGAACTGAAGAGGGCCAAGTCCAAGCTGGTCGAATACCTGAAGAAACATGGCGCTTAATAATATATTCCCCCTGAATGGAAAGCCCCGGAACGCATGTCCCGGGGCTTTTTTCGCACGGCTTTGTTAATGGCTGTTATTCGGTATCAGAATAATTTTTGTTAACAGATCTGTCTGTAAAAGTCGTTGCCTTTATCATCAACCAGGATAAATGCCGGGAAGTCCACCACCTCAATCTTCCAGACCGCCTCCATGCCGAGTTCAGGATAGTCGATGCATTCGACCTTCTTTATGTTTTCTTCAGCGAGAAGCGCTGCAGGGCCGCCGATAGAACCAAGGTAGAAACCGCCATATTTTTTGCAGGCGTCAGTAACCTGCTGGCTCCTGTTGCCCTTTGCGATCATGATCAGGGCGCCGCCAAGAGACTGGAGCAGATCGACGTATGAATCCATGCGTCCCGCAGTCGTTGGGCCAAAAGAGCCTGAGGCCTTGCCCGGAGGGGTCTTGGCCGGCCCGGCATAATAGATCGGATGATTTTTCAGGTATTCGGGTATGCCCTCGCCTTTGTCAATACGCTCTTTGAATTTTGCATGGGCTATATCGCGCCCCACGATTACGGTGCCTGTAAGCGAAAGCTGCGTAGTGACCGGATATTTTGAGAGTTCCGCCAGAACCTCTTTTATCGGGCGGTTAAGGTTGATCTTCACTCCCATGTCAATTTTGCCGCGATATTTTTCGGGGATAAAACGGCCGGGATTCGGCTCCATCTCTTCAAGCCATATGCCGTCTTTATTTATCTTTGCCTTTATATTGCGGTCTGCAGAGCATGAAACAGCCATGCCTACCGGACATGAAGCGCCGTGGCGCGGCAGGCGTATGATGCGCACATCAAGAGCAAAGTGTTTGCCGCCGAACTGGGCGCCAAAGCCAAGCTTGTTAGCGGCTTCTTTCATCTTATTTTCGAGTTCAATGTCGCGGAATGCCTGTCCGCCCTTGTTCCCTTCAGTCGGCAGTTCGTCAAGATATTTGGCGGTAGCGAGCTTTACGGTCTTAAGGCATGCATCGGCAGAGGTCCCGCCGATAGCAAAGGCTATGTGGTACGGCGGGCAGGCCGCTGTACCAAGAGACTTGATCTTTTCGATCAGCCATTTTTCGAGGCTGGCCGGATTGAGGAGCGCCTTGGTTTCCTGGTAAAGCATGGTCTTGTTGGCAGAACCTCCGCCTTTTGCTATAAACAGGAATTTATAATCCATTCCGTCGGTGGCACTGATGTCGATCTGCGGCGGCATATTGTTTCCCGAATTGGCCTCGTCGTACATGTTCAGAGGAACTGTCTGTGAATAGCGCAGGTTTTCCTCTGTATAGGTCTTCCAGATTCCCTTGGTGATGTATTCTTCGTCATTCACACCGGTCCAGACCCGCTGTCCCTTTTTTGCTATCAGTGTCGCGGTGCCGGTATCCTGGCAGAATGGGAGCTCGAATTTGGCGGAAACTTCGGCATTGCGAAGCATGGCTATAGCCACACCACGGTCGTTGTCAGAGGATTCCTTGTCGGCTATTATGGCAGCCACTTGCTCAAGATGCGCCGGACGCAGGAGAAAAGATGTTTCACGCATGGCCTGATTCGCGAGAAAGGTGAGTCCTTCGGGATCTACCTTCAACACTTCTTTCCCCTCAAAGGACGCCACTGAAACATAGTCTTTGGTGAGAAGACGATACTTGGTCTGGTCAGGACCGAGCGGATAAGGGTCCTGATACTTGAATTCCGCTTTTTTCATCTCTGCCATTTTACCCTCCCAGAGTTTTTTAGTGAGAATTATTTAAGGCCGTTATGCCGGTTATTGAAAAGAGCCCGTCATTTCTCACAGATCAGCCATAGTTCTTAAACATTATATTTCGAGCAATAAATGTGCCAGTGATTATTCCCTGGAAAGTGTTAAAAAAGCAATATATTTCATGGGGTTGTCACAACTAAATCAGTGCCGGTAACGGGTTGAACGCATTATTATGTGGCTATGTGGCATTGCGGCACAGTTTTGTGGCGCCACATATTTTCGATAGATTACATCACAGGAAGCGCTTTGGAGCAAATATGAACAAACTAATGCAGATTATCTCGGCCCGCAGCGGACTATATTCGACCTGCGGGACCCATAACGGTATGTCATGGTAAATTGTCCGGTTTGGGATTGCTATCGAGCAACTCTCTTATTTTCTTGAGCATTACACGCGGCGAAACCGGCTTTGATACAAACTCCAGTCCCTCATCGAGTATCTGCTTGTCGCTCAGCACATCCCTGGCATATCCGCTGGTGAATATGGCCTTACTGTCCGGAGCTATTTTTCGCATGGCATCATAAGTCTCTTTGCCGTTTTTGCTCGGCATGATAACATCAATAATTGCGAGTTTGATTATGTCCCTGTTCGAAATTAATTTGTCCAGGGCCTCATTGCCGTCGGCAGCTTCTATCACGCTATAGCCGTAAGTTTCAAGCGTAAGCCTTAAGGCCTTTCTCACTGAAGCTTCATCCTCGACCAGCAATATGGTTTCAGTGCCTCCAACCGGAGGAATATGCTCCATTGCGCTTATATGCGGGGCTTTTTCTTCAATCAGCGGCAGGTATATTTTAAAGACTGTCCCCATGCCGGGTTCGCTGTATACATCGATAAAGCCGTTATGCTGTTTTACTATCCCATAGGATATTGAAAGCCCGAGACCGGTCCCCTTTCCGATTTCCTTGGTGGTAAAAAAAGGTTCAAATATCCGTTCTTTTGCATTTGCATCGATACCACTGCCGCTGTCTGCAACGGAAAGCAGAGCATATTTTCCGCAGGTCCCGTATCCGTGGGTCCTGATAAACTCGATATCCAGCCCGGCCTGGCTGGTGCTTATGGTCAGATCGCCGCCTTTTGGCATTGCGTCGCGGGCATTTGTAGCCAGGTTCATAAGAACCTGGTCCAGCTGGCCGCTGTCGCCCATAATTACGAGGTCTTCTTCAGCCAGGCTGAACCTCAGCTTGATGTCTTCGCCTATAAAGTTCAGGAGCAGTTTTCCCATTATGTTTACAGTGTTATTCAGCTCCAGGGGCTTCATGTCGATGACCTGTTTTCTGCTGAAGGCAAGAAGGCTTTTGGTTATATTGGTCGCCCGTTCGGACAGCGCAAGTATGTCGTCAAGATACCGGCCGGCCTTGGAGTCAGGCCCTATATGCATTTGGGCAAGGGTGCAAAACCCCATTATTGCGCCTATTGCATTGTTGTAATCATGCGCGACCCCTCCTGCGATCTGCCCAAGAGACTCGAGCCTCTGGACCTGCCGCAGCTGCTCTTCGACCATTTTGCGTTCGGTGATGTCCTCAATCAGTCCGTCAAAGGCGACAAGACGCCCGTCACTATCGAGACGCGGGACCGCAGTATTCCTGACCCAGCGGATCGAGCCGGTTTTGTGGATAATCCTGTGTTCGATCGGAACAGGAACGTTGTCTGAAAATGATTCGCCGGTAAGCCTTGTCACCATAGCCCTGTCTTCAGGGTGTATCATCTCATACCACAGGCCAGGATCGTTTTTATACTCCCCGGATGCATAGCCGGTCACAGACAGGCAGCCCGCTCCATGCTCCGTTTCGACCTGTTCTCCATGTTCTATCCGCACGGTATATATATGGTTAGTGACCGCATTAACAAGCCTCCTGTACCTGTCTTCGCTCTCACGAAGAGATGTCTCCATGGCTTTGCGGGGTGTGATATCTCTTGCGATGCCCCAGATGCTTACCGGCTTGTCGTGACGATCGCGAAAAAGGTATGCCCTGAGTTCGACCGGGAAGACCGTACCGTCCTTCCTGCGGTATTCTTTTTCATAAACATCGGAGTACCCGCGCTTCATGATCTCTTCTTCAACGATGACTGTCTCCATAGCATGCCAAATTTCGGGGGTCAGCTCCTGATAAGTGAGCGCAAGCAGCTCTTCGGAAGTATAACCTAGCATTTTCCGGTATGCGTTGTTGAACTCAATAATCCGTCCTTCAAGAGAGACCATCACATAGGCATCCATCATGCTGTCATATAGAGACCGGTATTTGCTCTCTGACAGGCGCAAATCCTCCTCTGCCTGTTTGCGGCCGAGTGCATATATTATTGCCCTCTCAAGGACGCCTTCGCTGATTTGTCCCTTGATAAGAAAATCCTGTGCTCCCTCCCTTACTGCGGCGACCGCGCATTTCTGGTCATTGTTACCTGTCAGCACAATAACCGGCATATCCGGCTCAGCTTCAATCAGTTTTCGGAAAGTATCAAGCCCCTGGCTGTCCGGCAGCCCGAGGTCGAGCAATACCAGATCGACCCCATCCTGTTTCAGGCGCACAAGACCGTCCGAAAGGCGCGGCACCTGTTCGATCCGGAAACTGACATCTCCCGCCTCCGTTAGCATCTCCCTGATCAGGTTCGCATCACCGGGATTATCTTCAATAAGCAGGATATGCAGCGTTGTTTTCATTTCCTGCCTTCTCCGTTAGGGAGTTTGACGATGGTCAGCCAGAAGTCCTCTATGGACTTGATCACATTTATAAACTGCAGCAGGTCAATCGGCTTTGTGATAAAGCAGTTCGCATGCAAATTGTAGGACTTCAGGATGTCCGCTTCGGAGCTTGAGCTTGTCAATACAACTACAGGAATCCGCTTCAGGTCCTCATCTGTTTTGACCTCGGCAAGCACTTCCCTGCCGTCTTTTTTGGGCAGGTTGAGGTCAAGCAGTATAAGATCGGGACGCGGAACTGTTTTGTATTTCCCTGCGCGCCTAAGGAATTCGAGGGCAGCTTCTCCATCAGTGACTACGTGCAGCACGTTATTTATCTTGCAGTCTTCAAAGGCCGCTTTGGCAAGATCAATATCACCCGCACTGTCCTCTACAAGCAGAATATCAATGGGTTTAAAGGCGCGGACTCCAAGCATGGTTTTTTCCTCCTGGTTATATTATATTTGGGTATTTGGGAATTGTGAAAAAAAATGTAGAGCCACCGCCGGGCACAGACTCAAACCAAAGCCTTCCGCCGTGGCGTTGTATTATCCTTTTGCATATGGCCAGGCCCATACCGGTGCCGGGATACTCCTGCCGGGTATGAAGGCGCTGAAAAAGCAGGAATATTTTGTCCGCGTATTTCTGGTCGATTCCTAATCCATTGTCCTTTATCGAGAATACCCATTCTGGCCCCTGGTCCTGAGCTGACACATGGACATTTGGCAAGTCAACTCCATGGAATTTGACGGCATTAGAGATGAGATTTTGAAAAACCAGCACGAGTTGTGATGCATCCGCATGTACAGATGGAAGTGCTTCATGTGTGATTATTGCCCGGTGCTCATCAATCATTGCGGCAAGGTTGCCAAGCGCCTCTTTCAGCACTGCATTGCAATCTGTTGTCTCAATTGGCATGGCGCGCGTTCCGACTCGCGAGAAATCGAGCAGATCGTTTATGAGTCTCTGCATGCGCACCGCTCCGTCAACTGCATATTCTATATATTTGTCGGCCCGTTCATCCAGCCGGCCTTTATAGCGATCGGCCAAAAGCTGGGTATAACTCGAAACCATGCGCAGCGGTTCCTGCAGATCATGCGAGGCGACGTATGCGAACTGCTGCAGTTCTTCGTTTGAGCGTTTAAGGTCCGCCATTGTGGCCGCCAGTATTGCCTCTGCTTTTTTGCGCTCAGTGATATCCAGCACCGTCCCGACAATGGAAGTGAGACTGCCATCTTCATCATACTTGCCCTGGAAGGTCGAGTAGTAGTATCCGATGCTCCCGTCCGGACGGAGAAATTTTTGTTCGTACTCGCCCTTTTCGCGCGACTCCATCGTCTTCCGCATCAACTCCTTGTCGCGGGCCTGATTTTCGGGCCACGGTGACAATGCCAGGATTAAGTCGATGTGGGGAGTAAATTTGTCAGGGTCGAGATGGAAGATAGTATATACTTCATCCGACCATTCGACATTGCCGGTCCTCACATCCCAGATCCAGTAACCCAATTGGGCCATTTTCTGGGCTTCGCTCAGTCTGGTTTCGCTCGCCTGCAAGTCTTCTTCCACCCGCTTTCGAAGTTCAATCTCTTTCTCCAGATTGGTCATAGACGTATACGATTGTTGCAATTTGGAAGCCATTTCATTGCTCGCGAGCGCCAGCGCGGTAAGCTCGTCATCGCCCTCGACTGCAATGCGATGATCGAGGTCACCGGCTCCGATTAGCGCGACACCTTTGCCGAGTGATGCAATGCGTTTGGTAACAGACCAGTCGATAAGGGTAGAATTTGCGATTATCGCAATGACACCGCATAAAAGGGTAAACATTATAATGAGCAGCCCGCTGTTACGCGTGTTTATCTCTTTTTTTTGGATTGATTCATGAAGCCGGGTGATGTTGTCAATCAGGGAATATGCTTTTAAAAAAACCTGGCTGATCATGCGTTGTTCCGCATCGCTGAATCCCGGCTTTTTATTTATGCCGCGGTCCAGTCCTGCATTGCCCTCCATGACACCGGACATGGTGGCGAAAGTCAGGTCAAAATCCTTTCGGACATTCCGCAGCAGTGCTCTGTCCTCTTCCTTGTCAAAGCGTGAGTCAGCCTGGACAATCAGGTCACGGAGCGTTTCGGACTTTGCATGCCACTGGGTTTTCGATCGGTTTCCCTTATACAGAATATATTCATCCCGCAGCATCGTCCTCTCAAAGGCGACCTTCTGCATATCATCGACGATCGCCATATTCCGCTCCGCGATGACGATTTCCCGAAAAGACCAGATAAGGGAAAACAGGATGAGGATGACCGTTCCAAGGGAGATGAGCGTGTTGAGACGGAGCCGGTTTTTTATCTTCATAATGCTCTTTCCCTACCGGATTATCCTGACAGCCTCTGGCTTGACTGCCTGTAACCCGCTGATATATATATAATCAAGATAGTTTGGCATGTCAGTGCGTGCAGTCAATCTCTTTTTTATGGCCCAGCGTGTCTGGTCCTCAAGGTTCACGAGCAATGCCTGGTCCAGTGCTACCCTGAAGTTGAAAATACCCCATATTTCTTCAAGCAGGGCACTGTCTATTTTTATGAAGTCAGCCACTATGCGCTTCGCCTCCGCAGGATGCTGCTGTATAAATAATTCTGCCCTGATGAGTGCACGAAGTGCTTTCTTTATGGTTTCCGGGTGGGCCTTCACATATCCCTGTTCTGCGACAAGGCAGAATGTCTCGGTGTATAAGGATTCATCAAAAAAGCTTATGCCGTTCTTCCCGAGTTCTTTCTCCAGCAATTTCAGTGCGGGATTAAATATTGCTACCGCATCAACCCGTCCATTGGCCAGGGCCTCTGCCATCTCAGTGGGCCGCATGTCAACGAGTGTCACTTTGCCGATGTCGATCCCATGGGCAGTAAGAAACGAATATGCAAAGAAATCTGCGCTTGTTCCCAGTGTAACACCTACTTTCTTTCCTTTGAAGTCAGCCGGTTTTGCAATGCCGTGGTCCCGTCTTGCTAAGATGGCACTATTACGGTTTGTCGTCTGGATTGTTGCAACGGTAGTGATTTTGCTGCCGTTCATGACAGCAAACATTATCGGCGTGTCAGCTGCGGTGGCCAAATCCGCTTTGTTCTCAATAACGGCATTGAGCGCGAGTTTACCAAAGGCATGAGGCTGCGGCGTTGCATCAAGTCCCTCTTCAGTAAAGTAACCACGGGCAAAAGCAATATACACGAGAACGAAATTTGCGGTCGAATAAGCAATCGTTGTTTTTTCGCGCGGCGCGTTGACTGTGTCCGTTTTATTGCACGCGGAAAGACAAAGAAACAGGCTGATTAGCAAAATTGCAGAAAGATTTCGTCCTGAAAGGATACATGATGTCTTATGTTTTTCCGTTTTCATGTTGGCCCCAATCATAAAACAATCCTTCAAAATCAGATCGGAATAAGCAAAACATGCTGCATAGTTTTCAAATACGCCATATATGCTAATAGTATCACAGTTAAGGCGGAATGCTAAGTCTTTGCCGCCTGCAGGCCTCCTGGATAAACAGATGCCCTGGAAGGGGCCGCTGTCGCAATATGGGCTGATTAACAAGCCCGCCCTTCCTGCTTCGCGCTTCACTACCGGATTATGCTGACGGCCTCGGGCTTGACTGCCTGCAACCCGTTTACATAAATGAAATCAAGATAATTGGGCATATGCCTCTGAGCTGTCAACCTCTGTTTCATGGCCCAGCGCGACTGGTCTTCAAGATCAAAGAGGAAGCCCTGGTTCAGGCTTATCCGGTAATCGTAAACACCCCATATTTCGCCCATAAAGGCTTTGTCTGTTTTGAGGAATTTGGCCACCAGGCGCTGCGACTCTTCAGGATATTCTTTTGCAAAATTTTCAGCCCGGATCAGCGCCCGCAGTATTTTTCTGACGGCTTCGGGATGCTGCATGACGAAATCCTGCGAAGCGGTCACACCGAGGGCAAAGGTATAGAACGCCTCACCAAAGAAGGTCTGTCCCCCGTTTCCAATGTCCTTCTGAAGCTGTATCAGATTAGGCTGCCAGATCGAAACGGCATCCACCTTGCCTGTGCCAAGGGCGGCAGCCATCTCGTCTGGCTGTAAGTCTATGATCTCTACCCGTTTTCTGTCGATGCCATGAGAGGTCAGGAAGACATCCGCAAAAAAATCGCTGACGGTGCCGCGGACTACTCCGATGGTTTTTCCTCTCAGATCGGCGGGACGGGAAAGCCCGTCGTCTTTCCTTGCCAGAATGGCCATATTTTTGTTTGATGTTGCGATGACGGCAAGAGTGGTTATCCGCTGGCCTCCCATTACGGCAAACATGATGGCCGTATCCGAGGCGACAGCCAGATCCGCCTTTCCACCGATGACAGCTTCGATCGCCGTTTTACCGAAGGCATGGGACTGAGGTGTTACATCCAGTCCCTCTTCAGTCAAATAACCTTTCGCAACAGCGATATGGACGAGGGCTGAGCCCGCCGACTCGGTGTAGACGATAGTGACTTTTTCTCGGGATCCGGTAACTGTATCAGTCTTATTGCATGATGCAAGACAAAGCAGCATGGCGATCAGCAGGACTGCCGGCAGTATTATTCCGGTAAGAAAACATAATGTTTTAGTGCTTTCCGTTTTCATCTTCTCCATTACCTGATTATGCTGACCGCCTCTGGCCTGACTGCCTGCAACCCGGTTAAATAGATGAAATCGAGATAGTTGGGCACGCCTTTGCCGATGGCCAGTTTTCGCATCAAGGCCCATCTGGTAGTGTCTTCAAGCGTTACCAGCAACGACTGATTGAGTGCGACCTTAAAACTATATGCGCTCCAGGTCTCGTCAAGCAACGCTTTGTCAATTTTGCTGGATTCAGAGACAATACGCCGCGACTCGTCCTGCTCCTTATTCACGAATGACTCGGCCCTGACAAGCGCCCTGAGGACTTTTTTAATGGCCTCAGGATGGGCCTTGACGAAATCCTGCTTAGCAGCAAGGCAGAAAGTTTCTGTATAGACAGCTTCATTGTAAAAGATTGTCACCCTGCTTCCTAAAGTCTTCCGGATAAGCTGCAGGTTCGGATTCCAGGTTGAGACAGCGTCGACCTTTCCCTTGCTAAGGGCATAGAGCATCTCATCAGGCCTCAAGTCAATGACTTTGACCTGTGATAGATCTATACCATTCGCCGTAAGAAAAGAATAGGCAAAAAAATCACTGTTGGTGCCTGATGTAACGCCAATACGTTTTCCTTTAAGATCCGAGGGCCTGGCAATGCCGCGATCCCGGCTTGCAATTATCGCTTCATTCCTGTTCGCAGTCTGGATAACGGCGAGGACATATATCGGCTTGCCGCCCGTGACGGCAAGAACTATTGGCGTATCGGCAACTGTTGCTATATCAGCATTCCCGTCGAGGACAGCACCGAGGGCAATTTTACCGAAGGGATGCGGCTGGGGAGTTGCTTCCAGGCCCTCCTCCGTAAAGTAGTTTTTCGCGAAGGCGATCTGGACAAGCGCTGCACTCGGACCGGTCCAGTACGCAATGGTCATCTTCTCGCGCGGCCCGGTCGCTGTTTCCGTTTTATTGCAGGCTGCAAGACCAAAGGTGAGGCTGATCAACAGTATTAATATAAGATGATGTCCTGAAAGCAGGCATGAGTTATTATGGTTGTATGTTTTCATACCGGAACTAGTCACTCGAGAATGCCTCCTGGACCGATAAGCATTTGGCTGAAGCGTGCATGATCGTCATAATGAAAGCCATATACTAATAGTATCATAATTACGGCTGAATGCTAAGTCTTTGCCCCCTTCACAATTTTCTGGTAAACTTACGCTTATGCAGGAGCCATTACACACAAGTCGAGGTGTTTCATGAAGGTAGCTACCGCTGCCGAGATGAGAGATATTGACAGGCGAACCATTGAAGAGTATGGCGTGGCTGGAAGTCTGCTTATGGAACGGGCCGGGGCGGCTGTTGCGGCAAAGTCAATGGAACTCTTTCCCGGCAAGAGGGCGCTTGTCCTTTGCGGGGGCGGCAACAATGGCGGTGACGGTCTGGTAGCGGCCATTAACCTCCGCAACGAAGGTCATACCGTGAATGTAATTATGCTTGCGGAGGCGGATAAACTTAGTCATGACTGCAGCCTCCAGCTTGAAAAAGCTGAAAAGGCCGGCGTGCCTGTTGAATTCCGCAAGATTCTTGATAATTCCGATCTTCAGGATGCCTTTGTGATAGATGCAATCTTCGGGACAGGCCTGAGCAAACCGGTAGCGGGAGATCTGGCAAATGCCATCAGGTTTATTAATGAATCGGCATCGCCCGTCGTATCTGTAGACATAGCCTCAGGCATTTCATCCGACACCGGAGAGATTCTTGGCGAGGCAGTAAATGCTGATTATACGGTTACCTTCGGCCTGCCAAAGAGGGGCCATTTCCTCTATCCGGGGGCCGGTTGTACCGGCTCTCTCTATGTTGAGGACATCGGGTTTCCGGAGGAACTTATCGAGTCTGAAAATATAGGGGCTGGATTAATTCACTGGCAATCGGTAGCGGCTCTGATACCGGAAAGGGCTCGCAACTCTTACAAGGGTGATTACGGGCATGTTCTTGTTATCGCAGGTTCAAGGGGAAAGACCGGAGCGGCACTGATGACCGCAAGGGCATGCCTGAGGTCCGGATCGGGGCTGGTGACTATCGGCATGCCCGAATCACTTATGGATGCTGTGCAGGGCAGGGTGACAGAGGAGATGACCCTGCCGCTGCCTGACAAAGGCGACGGGACTCTTGATAAAAAGTCCCTGAAAGTCATTCTGGATTTTGCGTGGCGGCATGCTGATGTTATTGCGTTCGGACCCGGCATCGGTGTGTCTGCAGCGACCAATAAAATAGTGAACGGTCTTGTTCTTTCATCCACAGTTCCGATCGTTATAGACGCTGACGGGCTTAACTCCATTGAAGGGAGCCGTGATGTCTTAAGCAGGGCGAAATCTCCTGTAATCATAACCCCGCATCCCGGGGAGATGGCGAGACTGCTGAACCAGTCGGTTTCCGGGAAAAGAAAGTCAGAAATTAAAATATCAGATATAGAGCGAGACAGGATAAACATGGCACTCTCTTTTTCGGCTGAAACCGGCGTCTATGTGGTCCTGAAGGGAGTGCCTACTGTTGTTGCAGCGCCTGAAGGCAAGGCTTATATCAATACCACAGGCAATCCCGGTATGGCCACGGCGGGCTCTGGTGATGTGCTTACTGGCATTATTGCATCCCTGGCCGGGCAGGGAATGCCCGCGATTGACGCCTCGGTCTGCGGCGTCTGCCTGCATGGGCTTGCGGGTGATAGTGCGGCAAAAGAGAAGGGTGAGCAATCGCTCATAGCCTCGGACATTATTGAGGCCCTGCCCGCAGCATTCCTGTCTCTGAAATGACATGCATGGGACCAGAAGGATGATTCCTGAGAAGATCATTCCCGATATTTTCAAAGGGCTTCCGGTCAACGCTTTTTTTACCACACGGACCTTTAATGCCGATCCCGACACGCTCAAAGGGCAACTGCAGGCCGAGGCTATTTACCTCCCGGTGCAGAAGCATACCGCCAATATCATTGTCCTGGATTATGAACTCGAACCGCGGATAGCCGATTCTGTGGTAACAAACCGGGAAGGCCTTGCTATCGGGGTCCAGGTTGCGGATTGCGTGCCGATACTCATGTATGACATGAAAAAACAGGTTGCTGGGGCAGTGCATGCGGGCTGGCGCGGCACAGCTGAAGGTATAGTCAGAAAAACCATTGCTGTTTTTCGCGACCGTTTTGGGTCGTCTCCGGAAGACATTGTAATGGCCGTTGGACCGGCCGTCAGGGGCAGCTGCTATCAGGTGGGCGATGAGGTGGTGGATGCTGTCTCAAAGGCAACCGGCAAGGGGGATTATGCCCAATCGCGAGGAGATAAACATTATATTGATCTGCCCTCTGCCAACAGACTGCAGGCGATGGCCGATGGTGTTCTTCCTGGGAATATCTGGATGTCGGAAGAATGCACTCATTGCCTGCCGGACAAATATTATTCATACAGGTATTCAAAGGGCGCTGCAGGCAGGCAGTACGCTTTTTTGAGTATCGACCGAAGCTTGTTATGATTATAATTAAGGCATTAATAATCCAGAGTGATTAGGAGGCATATATGGGAGGGACGATGAAAAAAATTCTTATTGCATTAGGCATTCTTGTGGCACTGATAATTATTGGTGTGGTGGCGGCTGTATCGCTGATCGATGTGAATTCTTACAAGCCGAAGATCGAGACAGCGGCACATGATGCCACTGGATTGGAACTGAAGATAAACGGCAAGATAAGCATATCTCTAATGCCTATTGGTGTTTCTGTGAGCGACATCCACATTTCGAACAAGCAGGGCCAGATCGTGGGGCTCAAAAAGCTGACCATAGGGGTAGAGTTGATGCCCCTGCTCCATAAAGAGATCAAGGTGAGCCGCTGTGACCTTGATAATCCGGTGATCAATATCGTAAAAGACACAAACGGAAAATTCAATTTCGAAGAAACTGACAAAGAGACTGCAAAGAAAGAAGAGAAAAAGGACGCGAAGGGCGCGGCCGCAACAGCATTCATAGTAGAGTCTTTCAATATCATTGACGGTTCGCTCGTGTATCTTGACAAGAAGGCCGGGGACAAGATCGAACTCAGGGATTACAACCTGAACATAAAGAATTTCGATATGGGGCAGTCCGGAGGCGCGATGATCAAACAGCTTGCCTTTACAGGCAGTTTCAGCGCTAAGGAGCTGCAGCAGAAGAAGATAATCGTCAGCAACATAAAAGCTTCCATAAAGGCTGCAAATGGCGTATTCGAGCTGAAGCCGTTTTCGTTCGAATTATTCAAGGGCAAGGGCGACGGAGACGCAAAGGCCGACATGTCCGGCAGCACACTGGGTATCAAGCTTGACTTCAAGCTTGCAAAGTTCAATCTCGAAACGCTGGAGGACGCCCTGGGCCAGAAGAGGAACATCGGCGGAGATGCCAATATGGATCTGGCGATAACCGCTCACGGCAAGGACCAGAAGCAGAGCATGAGCAGTCTTAACGGCAAATTCTCTATCACGGGTGACAATCTGATCCTCTACACAATGGACCTCGACAGGAAACTCGATAAGATCGAGAGCAAGCAGGGCGGCTTGGATGTGCTCGATCTCGGCACGGTGTTTGGGCTCGACACCATATTCGGGGCCGCCCAGCCATCCGGCGAGAGAGGCGCGATAAAGAAGCTGGTATCGGACTGGAAGCTGACGAACGGCACGGCCGAAACCACTGATGTGGCTGTCTCGACGGTGAAGCACAGGGTGGCTATGAAGGGCAAGATTAACCTTGTGAGTGAGCGTTACGAAAATCTGATGATTGGGGTCATTGATGGAAAAGGCTGCTCAACCTTAAAGCAGACACTGAACGGTCCTCTCACGAAACCGAAGATAGATACGAAGGAGGCGCTGCTAAACGCCGCCACGGCCGTAGGAGGATTGTTCGGGATCAAGGTGCCGCAGCCCAAGCAAGCGGCCCAATGCGATAACTTCTACAGCGGCTCGGTGCCGGCTCCTGGGGGGGCTGCCGCGAAGTAAGACTATTAATGCATCAAAAGGTCCTGACCCGAAAACCGGGCAGGGCCTTTTTTTAGCGCCTTAAGTTTTGAACTCAGCCTTTAGAGTTGTGATTCGTGCCGTTTGAGAGGCGGACCCAGATATCGTCAGCTTCCCTTTTTATCAGGACTGCCGAGTTGCGGTCAAGACCGCTTTTGTTAATGAAAGTATTTTCATCCATGCCGACTATCTCTTCCATCATTATGATGTTGTTCTGTGTGAGGGTCGTCATGGCGCTCTTTGTGGCCGCGGGGAGTATGGTCACAGGATAGAGCCTCTTGCGTTCGATCATCGTCTCGAGGCCCTCATGCTCAGGATATTTCCAGCTCAATATCTTCAGCCCGACGCATTCCGCATATTTTAAGGCATCAGTGCTGCACCGGGTATTGGTTACAAGCCATCCTTCATGCAGAAACGAATTGTATTCTGGTGACAGTTCCATGGCTTTTTTTATGTCATTGATCCTGGAGTTGACATATAAGGCTATCTTGATGTCTTCAGGCTTGTCTCCGTTAGCGTGATGTTTGCATTCGATTATGCATATGCGGTTGTCTTTGGCCGCAAGGATGTCAACCTCGTGGGTGACGCAATAGCCCTTGGTCATCCTGTTGACCTCGACCGTATAACCATAGGCGCTTAACACCCGGCCTATATATTTCTCGAAGGGAAAGCCGGTAGGCCCAAGCGCTACTATGGCCTGCTTGATGGAGTAGCGCATGCCTGAGACACGGCTGTATTGCCTGAGCAGCCGTCTTGCTACCCGATAAATGTGTTTGGTATGCACGGGAGCCGTGACATTGGTCAGGACCTTGCCCGCAATTTCAGAGGCGACATCTTCCGGTGCGCCGGAGCGGACAAGGGAGTTGATCAGTTTCCGGATATCGAAATCCTCAACTCTGCCTGAAGATTTAGTGACCGAAAGAGCCATAAGTGGATTTTACACTACGCAAGAGAGGGAAGTCAGCAGGGCTGGCGGCGAGAAAATTAATATTTTCTGTGTGCCCGACAAGTGTAACCGTATCTTGTCTCGCCAAATTAGGGAAGTTTGACTGAACTGCCGCATTATAAATATAGCGCATAATGTTTGTGCTGCCGATGATCTGAAGAAAGGACGCGGCGAGACAGCGATCCGGCTCCCCTTGTCGGTCCTCTCCAATCGATGCATCACGGGTGGCTAACCGGCCGCCGAGGGATGGTTACTCTCGACAGACCAAAAACAACATTTTCTGTATATCGGCATCTTGAAAAGAATTCGCAGTATCTGATAAAGTCTTCATTCATCATTTCTATGATCGGAGGTTGTTATATGTCTGAATTCAGGGGCGTGACTGTTGTAAAAAAGGCAAATATCTATTTTGACGGCGGGGTAACCAGCAGGACAGTGCAGTTTGCGGACGGCACAAAAAAGACCCTCGGCATAATGCAGCCCGGAGAATATGAATTTTCGACCGGCGATGCCGAGATCATGGAGATAATGGCTGGTGAGCTGGATGTGCTGCTGCCGGGCAAAAGCGAATGGTTTGGCGTAAAGGCAGGAGAATCCTTTAACGTGCCTGCAAACTCGTCCTTCAGGATGAAGGTAAAGACAGTCTCGGACTATTGCTGCTCTTTTGTTAAGGGATAGCCGGGCAAACGGTTTTTTGCCGCACTTGCGGAAAAACTGCTGGTCGTTGACTGGTCAGTCTACTTCTTTTTCAGCGCCGGCAGGTACACATATACTGCAGTCCCTTTGCCGGTTTCGGACTCCGCAGTGATTATCCCGTCATGGTTAGCGACGATAGAATAGGCTATGGCGAGGCCAAGGCCTATTCCTTTTTGCGGGCCGGCGGCTTTTGTCGTGAAATAAGGATCGAATATCCTGTCGATGTTCTCGGCCGGAATGCCGATGCCGGTGTCCCTGACAGATATCCGGACGTAATCTCCACGGCTTATTTCTATCTCATCCTTGTCGATCACTGTGACTTTATCCGCACTTATCGTGACAAGCCCTTTTTCCCCGATCGCCTCCCTGGCGTTGATTATAAGGTTTCTGATGGCAAGGGAGAGAAGGCCTTCATCAGCCTCGATGAGCAGAGGGGCTTCCGGGATAACATACTTTAGCCGTATGCCGTTTCCGGTCCGTTCGGTAACCGAAATCTTTTTGAGCATTCCGCCCGCTGAAAGCTCTGTTTTTACGGGCGTGCCGCGCCTGGAGAAAACAATAAGCTGCTGCGTAAGGTCGCGCGTGCGCAACCCGGCCTCTTCAGCTTTAGTGAGCAGGGGGAAAGCGGCATCTCCCGGTTTTATCCTGGTTTTTGCGGACGATATATTGCCCAGTATGGCAGTTATAAGATTGTTGAAGTCATGCGCTATGCCACCGGCAAGTATGCCGACCGCCTCCATTTCCCTTGCTTTGAGCAATTCTTCAGTCAGCTTTCTGCGTCTGGTTATGTCATGGTTGCTGGCCCGCCGCCCGAGCCACTCGCCGTCGTCGCTGAAAACTGGCTGACATCTGTGGCTGATCCAGCGCTCATCCCCGGTTTTAGTGATGATGCGGAAATCCAGCTGCTGGGGTTCTGCGACGCTGTTTTCGATTTTCCTGTAATGTTCTGCCACCACGGCACGATCGGAGGGATGGGCTATGGCAGTAACAAGGCCTGGGTCGGCTATGAAATCATCCGGTGTGTATCCCGTCACTCTCTTGCAGGACGGAGACACTGCGATATAGTGCCTGTCCGGACCGAGCCACTCTTCCCAGTCATAGGTGAAATCCGCTATGATGCGGTACTTCTGTTCGCTTTTATGCAGGGCCTCTTCAGCCCGCCTTCGTTCGGTGACATCCTGTATAAGACCGTCGTAAGCGAGCAGTTTTCCTGAGCTGTCAAACTGGCAGGCGGGCGTGTTGCGCACCCAGCGCACGGCCCCGTCTTTTCTCACTATCCTGTGTTCAAACGGCGCGGGGTCCTTTCCCGAGAGTATGTCCGAAACATGCTTGAGAACAAGTGCCCTGTCCTGCTCAAACACCATGTTGATCCAGAGCATACTGCTTGCAACGAATTCTTCGGGAGCATAGCCGGTTACAGCCAGGCAGCCGCGCCCGTGAATGGTCTCTACCGGGTTGCCGTCAATGATATGAACACTGAAGATGTAGTCGGAAACGACTTCGGTTATCCTGCGGTACTGCTCGGTCACGATGCGCATCAGCTCTTCGGTCTGGCGGTTCCTGTTTTCGAGGTCTGCCACCAGCACTCTGAGGTATGCTATTTCATATGGCGTCTCGCCATTAGCAGTCTTTTCTTCGTCCATTTGATCCTAACCATTTAAATAAGCTTCAGGGCGATATCGGGCGTCATGCCAATAAACATTATATCAAATATTGGCGACTTTTATTGCCTTTTCCCGGGTGAAAGGATAACCGGCAAACCGTACCGCATGGTTTTAGTCTGTATCCGGTGGGAGTGATTAATTCCATCGGGCAATTGATTTTGGTCTGCCGGGGCCTTATCATGTATTATAGTGTAGCGTCAGGCGATCGTGAGCTGATTTGTCGGGATAAATATGCCGTCAAATGAAAGGAGCGTCAATGCTTAAGGCAAGGGACATAATGACAAAAGATGTTATTACGACAGGACTGTCCAGCACCATAGAGGAGCTTGCGCGCATTCTGGTCGATAAAAAGATCAGCGGCACCCCGGTTGTTAATGCAAAAGGTGAACTGCTGGGCATTGTCACCGAGAACGACCTGATACGAAAAAACAAAAGGTTTCATATCCCTACCATCTTAAGGCTCTTTGACGCGTATATCATGCTCCAGAGCCAGAGCATGATAGAGGAAGAGATCAAGGCAATGGCAGCCGTAACGGTAGGAGATATCTACAGGAAAGATGTTATAACCGTGTCCGAAGAGACAGCTGTGGATCAAATAGCCACCATAATGTCGGAACAGCGGGTCCATCTTGTCCCGGTTGTCGAGGGCAAGACTATAAAGGGTATTATCGGCAAAATAGATATTATAAGGGCCCTGAGCCTTGGCAGCCGCTGACCTTGCATATGCAGACTGAAAGCATCCGGCCTGACGTGGAGTTTGCGGCGGTTTCGGCTGAAGAGACAACGAAATTCGGAGCAAGGCTTGGCGGTCTTCTGAAAGGCAGGGGTGGCCCGGTAACGGTATGCCTTTATGGAGATCTCGGCGCCGGCAAGACTACTTTCATCAAGGGGTTTGCGTCGGCCTTCGGCATCCCGGAACGTGACATCGGCAGCGCCAGTTATGTAATCGTGGCCGAGTATGAGACCTCTCCGCCCTTTTATCACATGGATTTGTACCGCCTGGGCGGAGAACCATGTTCTGATGATATGGGCTTGTGGGAATACATAGAGTCAGACGCGGTGGTCATAATAGAGTGGGCCGAAAGGCTTGGGGAGATGCCTGAAGGAGCTGTATCGGTCAGGATAAAGATCCTTGACACTGACCGGAGGGAACTTATGGTTGACGGCCTTAGACCTGAAGAAACCGGGGTGCTTATTCCGGGCATGGGGAACAGATGAAAAAGATAGGTTTTATATGCAAGCCTGACAGGCAGGAACCGGTTGATCTTATACGCGAGATATTGCCCTGGCTCTACGAGCGCAAATGCCGGGTATTTCTTGAAGCAGATATTGCATCGATACTCGGCCTGCAGGGTTTCGAGCGGGAAGAGATTCCGGGGCAAGTCGATCTTATTGTAGTGCTTGGCGGCGATGGGACCATGATAAGCGCGGCAAGATATGTCGCGGGGCGTAATGTACCCATTATTGGCGTGAATCTGGGCGGACTCGGTTTTATAACGCAGACAGGCAAGTGCGACATTTTAAGTGCGCTCGCGCAGGTGCTCGAAGGCGATTGTCCTGTTGAAGAGCGCATCATGCTTGACGCGGTTGTAATCAGAGAGTCCGGGGAACGGAAACTCTTTACCGCCCTCAATGACATAGTCATCAATAAGGCAGCGCTCGCGCGGATGATCGCTCTTGAGGCCTTTGTGCAGGATACTTATCTGACGACTTACAGGGCAGACGGCCTTATCATTTCTACCCCGACCGGCTCGACCGCTTATTCGCTTGCGGCGGGAGGTCCGATACTCTATCCAACGCTGGGCAGCATTATCGTGACCCCGATCTGTCCGCATATGCTTACTAACAGGCCCCTTGTGCTGCCTGATGACATGTGCATCAGGGTGGTGCTCAAGATTGAGAGAGAGCGGGTATATCTGACCGTGGACGGCCAGATAGGCTGTCCCCTGAAGAAGGGAGATGTTTTAGAGATCAGAAAGTCGGTGCATATAACAAGGATATTCACTCCCGGCTGCTATGATCATTTTGAGCTTTTGAGGGCAAAGCTCAAATGGGGAGAGCGGTAGGTAATGAAGCAGCTGAAGACAGAGAATGGGGGGGGCCGGATAGATGAGCGCTGAATTGAAAAATAATGTCAGCGATGTCCTTGAGTACTTAAAGGCCATGGGGCTCGATTACGTTCCGGTGCCGCCTGAAGCTGTGAAGGCTGCCGGCAGGCCCCTGAAAACATCGCCTGCAAAGGCCCCTGCAGCAAGTCATACACCGGTTGCGAGGCAGCATGAGGGCGGCAAGGCAGAGGCGCTCACGGCGCTGCGCGAAGAGATGGGAGATTGCGAATTGTGCGGGCTTTGCAGCGGCAGGACGAACATCGTATTCGGCGAGGGCAATCCGGATGCCCGGATAATGTTTATAGGAGAGGCCCCCGGCAGGGAAGAAGACCTTCAGGCCAGGCCTTTTGTCGGAGAGGCGGGGCAGCAACTGACCCGGCTTATTGAGAAGCTCGGCTTTCAGCGCGGTGATGTATATATTGCCAATATCTGCAAATGCAGACCGCCCGGAAACCGGGACCCCGAGGCAGGCGAAACGGCCGCCTGCTTCCCTTTCCTGAATGCGCAGATTCGGATTATAGCGCCCGAAGTAATTATTTCGCTTGGGAAGATCGCTACTTATTGTCTTATGCAGCCCGATTATCCGATGGCGAAATTCTCTATCCTGAAGACACGCGGCGCCTGGTTTCAGTATAAGGGGCTGCCTGTCATGCCGACTACACATCCAGCGTATTGGCTGAGGAACAGGGAAGACAAACATCAGGTATGGGAAGATGCGCAGGCCGCGCTGAAGAGGCTGGAGGAGGACCGAAAATGAAGGCACTATGGGCCCCGTGGCGAATGGAATATATTGTTTCGCGCAAGGGAAAAGACTGCATATTATGTGTCGGTCCGGCCATGCAGAACGACAGGGACAATCTGGTCCTTTACAGGGGCAGGAAAGTCTTTGTCATGATGAATAAATATCCTTACAACAACGGGCATCTGATGGTTGTTCCTTATGCCCACGAGTCATCTTTGACAGGGCTCGATGACGAGACGCGGCTGGAGCTTATCAATACTGTCAGCAGAGCGGTCGAATGTCTCGGTATTTTTCATCCCGAGGGTTTCAATATCGGCCTGAATCTCGGCAAGGCAGGCGGCGCGGGTATAGAGGAACATGTGCACATTCATATAGTTCCGCGCTGGGTTGGAGATACGAACTTCATGACCGTTTCGGGCGAGACACGCGTAATACCAGAGCATATACTCGATACCTACGACAAGCTGTGTCCGGTTTTCAATCAGAGTTGAAGATATAATCCGTATACCATCCATCTGCCAATGATTAACAATATTAAAAATGCATTCCTTGGCTCGCTGAAACCGACCTTCACGGTTTCGATGCTGATGCTCAAGGTCTTTATACCGCTTTCCATTCTTACTGTGCTGCTTAAACAGTTCGGGGTACTCGATCTCCTTGCCCCCGTCTTCGCGCCGCTGATGTCCATTATAGGCCTGCCCGGAGAAGCCGCGATCACCCTTCTGGTCGGCTTCACCAACACCATTTACGCATCGCTCGCTACTGTGTCCGCTATCGAACTCACGGGCCGCCAGATAACTATCCTCGGTGTTGTGCTCGGCATTGCCCACAGCCTCTTTGTGGAAACCGGTATTCTGACCAACCTGCGGATGGCCACTATAGGTATAGCCCTCTTCCGCATAGTTGTGGCCTTTACCGCCGGGATTGTCCTTAATCTGATCATGCCCGAGATAGGCGGAACCGTCGCGCTTGCCGCGGCCCACCAGGGCGAGCCGTTTACATGGACCGGAGTTTTGGTGCAGATCGGCATAACCTCGGTGCAGATAGTCGGCATCATCTTCTCGATCACTTTTGGCTATGAACTGATCTCTTTGTGGAAAGGCGCTGACAAATTCAGGGAGCGTGTGAGCTTTATTCCTTCAAGCCTTGGCATCAGCGGAAAGGCAACGGCCCCCTGGATTGTAGGATTTCTGGTTGGTATAACCTATGGCGCCGCACTTTTTTATCAGTTCAAGGAAAAGCAGGGATTGAGCCACAAAGATGCCTGTCTTATCACGGTATTTATATGCCTGGCGCACGCGATGATAGAAGACACTGTGCTGTTCGCCGTAGTGGGAGGCAGCTTGACCTGGATATTCGTGACGCGCATGATCATTGCTGTTCTGGTTGTACGCCTGCTGGCAGCCGGGGACCTCTACAGGAAGTGTTTGTGGATAGGGCTTCCCGCGGAAGAGAAGCGCCTGAAGGCCTGAGGCTGCGTCAGAAACCCTTTTCGGCAAATATCTTTTTTACTTCATTCGCAAGATAGACGGAAGCGTCTATCTCGTCCTTCCTTATGGCAAGGCTTTCGATATTGCAGCCGACAGGGATATCCTTTTCTGAACAATAATCCAGCAGTTCCCTGAAGATGTTGAGGCTTAAATGCACTGATTTGTCGAGTATGCTGTGCGATTTCTTCAGATCATTCTCGAGCCATTTTGGAACGCTCACACCAAGCCATTTCATGAACTCGAGCGTCTTGAGCGAGCCGCAGGGCGCGATGGTGAAGATAAGCGGCGTCGGCTCCAGGCCGTTTTCTGCGAAGTAGTAATAGTAGTCCGATAAAAAGTCCTTTGATGCCTCGGCATTATATACGATCTGGGAAATGAAGAAAGAACAACCGCTGTCCATCTTCCCTCTTACGCGCAGGTGCTCATCCTTGAGCAGCTGGTGGCGTTCAGGTATGATTACTCCCCCCAAAAGCATGTCAGGCCTGATCTGCCTGCGCAGTTCATAGCATTCAGGCAGGGTGAGTTTTACATTCTGGTTGTCCGCTGAAATCCCGACAAACACGGCAAAGTTATCACCTTTACCGGTCGAGTTGAACCATCCGGTCATCTGCTCCCTGGTATACTTTCCGACGACCCGGTATATGATCTTGGGGACTTCGATCCCGCTGAGATATTCTTCACTGTAGACTTGCGGGTCGATTGTATGGATAAACGGGAAAGGTCTCTCGTCGGATATCCGGTCAGCCTCATCCTGTATGTCGTAAAGGGCGAGTCCGTCAAGGGGCAGGCCGTTTACACGGTCGGTCTGTCTGCCGGCAATCTCATGGACCTTTTCCGCAGGATGCCCCTGTTTGGGCGGGGTAAGCCCGTAGGTGATTATACCCGGGATTTTATTCAGTATTTTTTCTTTTAGTGTCATGATATCATTTTTAAATCCCGTTTCCGGGACCGCAATCTTTTAACAGTCAAGATTTGAATTATACCATAAAGCTTCCTGTGATTTAGCGTGGAGGCGCCGCGAGTGCGGCTTGAGACCTGAAAACGATTTTGTCGGCTCAGGCAAAAGGAGTATAATTCAGACAGGAAGAGGGTTACGGACACCCGGACATGACATGGAGCATACAAAAGAAGAGGAGGCAGTTCAAGATGGGCAAGTACTTAACGCATTTAAAATTGAAAGCGGTGAAAGGGCCATTTGCGGTTCTTGCTGTTATACTTATGGCCAGTATTTTGTGCGGCGCCTGTGCAACATATAAAGCGACCCTCAAGGACCAGGCATTTGGCGGCACTTTGCCTGAAGGGACGTATACCGTAATAAAATATGGCGCGAACAATTCAGAGGACTATGCAACATTTGCGATACTCGTTCCCGATCGCGGAAAGTATGCCTTTGACATATACAGGCCTGACTTCGAATACCGTACTTTTAGAGGGGTGCCTGCAAAAACGGCCATGCAGACGGCTTTTGATTTCGTAAACAGGCACTCCGAATTCTTAAGGCCGGGATCAAGGGCCATTCTGGCGCCCGACGGCAGTATCGCAGGTTATGAGATAAGTACACTTTACAGGCGGGGCTTTTTGGGCTCCGAAGAACTTTTTCATGTCACTTATCTGCTCAGGGATGATAACAAAATCGAAGTGCGTATAAGGTTGGACGATGTGGTGCTGAAACATTTACAGGCTGATAACGACTAACTGCTTTTTTGTTTGATCAGTGGGCCTCGGACCAGTTGCGTCCATGGCCCACTTCTACATGCAGCGGCACTGAAAGGGTAAGCGCGCCTTCCATCTCTTCCCGTATCATTTTGGAAATTATATCAAGCTCCGCTTCAGGCACTTCAAAGAGCAGTTCGTCATGTATCTGCAGTATCATCCTGGTCTTCAGCGTGCTATCCTTCAGCCGTTTCCATATTCTTATCATGGCGATCTTTATCAGGTCAGCAGCTGACCCCTGCACTGGTGAGTTGATGGCCATCCGCTCTGCCTGCATCCTGATGTTGTTGTTCGGGCTGTGGATCTCGGGAATGGGCCGTTTTCTGCCGAGAAGGGTCTTTACATACCCGTCAGCACGGGCGGTCTCAAGGGTGGACTCCATGTAATCCTGCACTCCCCTGTGGCGCGCAAAATAGTGGTCTATTATAGCGGAGGCCTCTTTGGCAGGTATGCCCAGCGCCTCTGAGAGACCGAAGGCGCTCATGCCGTAGATGACGCCAAAATTTACCGTCTTGGCAACCCGCCGTTGTTCTATGTCCACTTCCTCAACAGGCACTCCGAATATCTCCGAGGCGGTCCTCGTGTGAATATCGATGTTGTTGCGGAAGGCCGCTATCAGGCCTTCATCCCCGCAGAGGTGGGCGAGTATCCGCAGCTCTATCTGGGAATAGTCGGCTGAAACAAGGACGTTGCCTTTCTCTGCAATAAATACCTCACGTATCTTTGTGCCCCATTCACCGCGCACAGGGATGTTCTGCATGTTCGGATCGCTGCTGCTGAGCCTGCCGGTGGCGGTAACTGTCTGATTGAAGGATGTATGTATCCTGCCCGTCTGCTCGTTGATAAGTTTGGGCAGGGCGTCAACGTAGGTAGTTTTGAGTTTGTAATAGGTCCTGTAGTTCAGGATCTCGGCTGGCAGGTCATGGCTCTTGGCAAGTTCCTCCAGGACATCCACGTTCGTCGAAAAACCTGTTTTCGTCTTCTTTCCCGGTTTCAGCTTCAGCACATCAAACAGAATCCTGCCGAGCTGCTTCGGCGAGTTGATGTTGAATTCCTCTCCCGCAAGGCTGTAGATTTTTGACTGGAGCGCATCGAGTTCCAGCTCAAGTTCTTTTGAAAGCTCTTCAAGCCTTTTTGTATCCACCTTGATGCCGTTCTGCTCAATATCAGCCAGCACATAGATGAGAGGCATCTCGATGTCGGAATAGAGCGTCGCGAGCCCCTCGGCCTCAAGCATGTCAAAGAGCATACCCCTTAACTCCCAGGCGAGTGCGGCATCTTCCGCGGCATAAGGCGTGGCCTCATCCACCGGCACATCCGCAAAGGTCTCTCTCTTTCCGAGCACTTCCGTGAATGCCCTCTTTTTGTGATGCAGGTATTCCAGGCCGACAGATTCGAGGCTGTGCTCTGTCCTGTTGGGGTTCAGCAGGTATGAGGCGAGCATGGTGTCATAAAGTTTTCCTGCCACATGGATCCCTTCTTTGCGCAGGATCAGGATGTCATACTTCAGGTTATGGCCAATCTTCGCGATGCCCCCGTCTTCAAGCACCGGCTTCACAACAGTAAATGCGTCGGGAATATTCGGTCCTGCCGTATGGCGTACAGGCACATAGCAGGCAGCACCTTTTTCTTTGCAGAACGAGATACCGACAGCTATATTCGAAACCGGATTCTTGCCTGTTGATTCTATGTCATAGGCGAGCTCCCGTATAGGCCGGGCGTTTTCGATTTTGTCCGCCGGTCTTCCTTCAGGCGACGGAGAGGGCGCGGTATCGACTTCATCAAATAGCGATCTCTGTTTCATGCCTTCAACCCCAGAAACTTTTCGAGGCTTTCCCTGCTGCTGACTGTAAA
Source organism: uncultured Nitrospiraceae bacterium (assembly GCA_903822005.1). Classification (GTDB taxonomy): domain Bacteria; phylum Nitrospirota; class Thermodesulfovibrionia; order Thermodesulfovibrionales; family Dissulfurispiraceae; genus Fen-1308. The sequence continues at coordinate 11,841 of CAIJNL010000011.1, read as the reverse complement.
GTAATCGGCGCGCTGCTTGTGGGCATCCGAGGGCATCATTTTAATCAGGCTTGTGAATTCGAATTCCGAAAATATATTCAGCAGGGCAGGCCAGTCAGGGGCCCGCGAGGCAAGCGCCTTCATGTCCGCATCGACCGGCAGATCGAAATTGATTGTAGCGAGTGTCTTGCTCAGCCTGATGATATCCATGTCTTCGGCTATCATTTTTCTTATGCGTTCGTTCTTTATCCTGTCAGGATGTTCAAGCAGATCGTCGAGGCTTACATCGGAAAGCAGTTCTTTGGCGGTCTTTTCCCCGATCCCTTTTACTCCCGGAATATTGTCGACAGCATCGCCGGTGAGCGCCATAATCTCTGCGACCCGTTCGGGCGGCACCCCGAATCTTTCGATAACAGCGGCCCTGTCGATAATGACTTCTTTCATCGGGTCGTAGATCGTTACGTTGTTTTCGACCGCTTGCATCATGTCCTTGTCGCCGGTGAGGATGAAGACATTGACACCCTGGGCGGCGGCTTTTTTGGCCATTGTGCAGATGATGTCATCGGCCTCAAAACCAGGCATTTCGATTGAGGGAATGTTGAAGGCTTCTATTACTTTTTTTATCTCGGGCATCTGGAGCACAAGATCCGACGGCATCTCTGGTCTCTGCGCCTTGTACTGATCATAAAGCTTGTGCCTGCCGGTAGGAACAGGCGAATCTAGCACTATGGCAACCGCATCAGGCTTCTTGTCGCGGATCATTTTAAAGAGCATATTGGTGAATCCGAAGATCGCGTTTGTCGGGAAGCCTTTGGAATTGCTCAGGTTTTTGATGGCATGGAAGGCCCGGTAGAAGTACGAATGGCCGTCGATGAGGTATAAGTTCATAGTCTGATTATAACAGAAGCGGTCATGAGGCAGAAGAAGCACCAATGTTGAGACGGTAAGGGTACCCGACTCGATGTCTCGGTGTGACCTTCCTTGCGATTCTGATCATTCAACAGGATTGTGCGCCTTTTAGGTAATGCGGTTATTAGTGTGAAATGAGCTTATTCAGCGAGACAAGAGGCGGGTGCCCTTGCCGGTCTACAAGTATTAAAATTTGAATTCATCTTGGCGTCGTCAATGGCAACCGGATCTCGGCGCGCTGAATTATTGTCGGTATCAACAATCAATGCCGGTTCTGAAATAACGCAGAATATATGTATCTATGCGGGAGACCCAACGGCGGACACCGCGCTGTCGATCCGATCACCATTGACGGCACATCCAGGTAAAATGCGAGGCGTTGAGGTTTCGCCTTAAGATCAATTAATATATCCCATGAAAATAAAAATGGTAATCTTCGATCTTGACGGCACCCTTATAAATTCGAGCATGGACATTTGCAAAGCGATCAATTACGCGATAGAGGGCACGGGCATCAAGCCTGTCAGTGTTGAGCGCACTATCACCCTTGTGGGTGAAGGCATTTCGAAGCTCTTTGACAAGCTGATGGCCGCCGAGAATGTGCAGGCTGACCCGGCGCCGATCGTCAGCCGCTTCAGTGAATATTACGAGGCCCATCTGGTTGACAATACACCTCTATATCCCGGTGTTGAAGAGACGCTTAAGGCCCTTGAAGGGTATAAGAAAGTAATTGTCTCGAACAAGAGGGAGATGATGTCGGTCCGCGTGCTGCAGGCGCTGGGCATAGCTAAATATTTTGATTATGTTTCGGGCAGCGACACGGCCCCTGACAAGAAACCTTCCCCGGTGCCTATCCAGTTAGTGCTTGCCAAATATGGCATCAAGCCTTCTGAGGCGGTCATAGTCGGCGACAGCAATTATGATATCGATGCGGGGTTGGCCGCAGGCATAAAGACCATCGCTGTGACATATGGTTACAGGCCGATCCATGAGCTGAAACATGCCCATTTTATGGTCGACAAATTTCCTGATATTCTGCCGATAATAAAGAGGCTTGCAGAATAAATTGTGTAAGCGAGTATTCTGACGACAAGTGTGTCCGTATCTCGGCGCGCTGAATCATTGTTGGTATCCATGGTAAGCGCAGTAATCAAAGAACGCAGAATATATTGATCAGATTGGGAGACCCAAAGGCGGACACCGCGCTTTCGATCCGGCACCCTTGCCGTCTGGAAAGAAAACTAGTGCGCCGGATGCAGTTGTTTTAGTCTGGCAGTATTTACGGAGGACTCATTGGCATACACAATAGCATTTGCAGGCAAGGGCGGCACAGGAAAGACGAGCCTTGCCGGGCTTACGATCAAGTATCTAGTCAGTAAACGTCGCAAGCCCGTGCTTGGCGTTGATGCAGACAGCAATTCCTGCCTGAACGAAGCCCTTGGGGTGGCTGTCTGCAATACAGTCGGCAGGATGCGTGAGGAATCGCTTAACACCATAAAGAGCGGGGCGGACAGGCCCGGCGGCATGTCCATGGAGCAGCTGTTCGATTATGAGGTCCAGCAGTCCGTGATTGAGGCCAAGGGTTTTGATCTGCTTGTAATGGGCAGGCCCGAGGGCACGGGCTGTTATTGCGCTGCCAACAACATAATCAGGAAATATACCGACAAGCTCTCTGAAACTTACTCATACGTCGTGATCGACAACGAAGCGGGTATGGAGCATCTCAGCAGGCGCACGACGCATAAGGTCGATCTGCTAATTACTGTCAGCGACCCTACCATGAAAGGCATTCTGACCGCAAAGAGGATCAATGAACTGGTGGACGAGCTGAAACTGAGCGTCGAAAAACGTGCCTTGATCATTAATAGAGTAGTTTCAGGCGAGGGCGAAGAGCTGAAAAAAGAGGCTGAAAAAGCCGGGCTATTTGTTGCCGGCTTGGTGCCGAATGACGGGATGATCTATGAATTTGATCTCAAGGGTAAGCCTGTTTATGAGCTTCCCGAAGATGCCGTATCCGTCAAAGCGCTTTACAAGATACTTGACGACTGTTGTATTCCTTAGCGGGCAACTCCCCCCATCCCCCTTGAAGATAGATAGTAACTCCCCCAGGCTTCGCCTTTCCCCCTCTGATTAACGCCCCCTCGCTCCGCTCTTCCCCCTCTTAATTTAAGAGGGGGCTAGGGGGAGTTACTACCTTTATCCGACGGGGTTAAGGGGGCGTTATGATCTTCATCCCAGGAAGCCGGGGGGAGTTAGATACAATATGGGACATTTTCGCTGCGAAAATGTTTTATAATAATCATTCATTATAAACAGGCAGATTTACGGGGGAAAAGTGTTAATTATCGGCGAAAAGCTGAGTGTAATATCCAAAAGGGTCCGCGAGGCTGTCCAGAAGAGGGACAAGGCCCCTATTCAGGAGATTGCTGTCAGCCAATGGAAGGCAGGCGCGGGCATGATCGATGCCAATATCGGTCCCGCTGATGAGAACGGCGAAGACCTTATGCAGTGGGTGGTATCAACCATACAAGAGGTTGTGCCCCTCCCTGTATGTCTCGACACTACGAATGCAAAGGCGATAGAGGCCGGCATCAAGGTCCACAACGGCGAGTGGGGCAGGCCCCTCATCAATTCGACATCCAATGACCCCGAACGCTTTCCGATGCTTGAGCTTGCGGCAAAGTACAAGGTGCCTGTCATCGGGCTCACGATAGGCAAGGGCGGGCTTCCGGCTGACGCTGAAGAGAGAACTGTGCTTGCAGCCGAGATCATGGGGCGCGCCATGGAGTATGGGCTGCCGCTTGAAGACCTGTATCTCGATCCGTTGGTGCTTCAGATAGCGAGCATGCAGGACCATGCCCTGCATGTGATCAAGGCAGTGAGGATGTTCCAGGAACTTAATGATCCGGCGATGAAGACGATTGTCGGGCTTAGCAATATATCGAACGGCTGTCCGAGAAATGTCAGGCCGGTCATTAACAAGAATTTTCTCATGCTGCTGGCGTACGAGGGCCTCACGGCCGCTATTGCGGACCCGGCAGAGGTGATGAAGACCATAAAGACGATAGATGTGATAACGGGCAGGACGCTCTATGCCCATTCATATCTCGAAATGTAGGAGGCTGTAATGGCGTATGTTGCGCAAAAAGAGAATTTTCCGGGAAAGGTGTTTGAGGTAACCTTCGGCACTGACACTAAGGCGGTATTCGGCGGACAGAACGCGTTGCCGTTTTATGCATTTGAAGGCTCTATACCTAACAGGCCGCTTATCGCCTATGAGATACAGGACATAACGCCCGACGACTGGCCCGAGGCAGTGAGCTCGGTTTATAAAGATGTATCGCATGACCCCGTGGCCTGGGCCAGGTTCAGCCAGGACGAGCTTAAAGCGAAGGCGATAGCCCTCAGGCTCATCGGCACTCATCCTGACAGGGAAGACAGGACGCCTGCAGAGGCCGCAAAGGCCGTGAGAGATGTGCTTGCGGTGATCAAGGTGCCGCTGATAATCCTAGGGAGCAACAGCATAGAAAAAGACGGCCCTGTCCTGATAGCCGCGGCTGAAGCCGCAAGCGGCAGGAACTGCATTATAGGAAAGGCCCAGGAAGCGAATTACAAGACAATCGCCGCGGCGGCCATGGCCAACAATCACAAGCTTATAGCCATGTCTGAGCTGGATGTGAACCTGGCCAAGCAGCTGAATATCCTCATTTCGCAGATGGGCCTCGACAAAGAGAGAATCATTACCGACCCCATGTGTTCGGCCCTCGGCTACGGAATTGAATACACATATTCTGTTTCTGAGCGCATACGTCTTGCCGCACTTGCACAGAGCGACCCGGCGATGCAGCAGCCCATGCTCGGTGATGCCGGCATGCATGCCTGGAAGGTGAAGGAATCTTCAGCGCCGGAGTCGGACATACCCGCGTGGGGCCCTGAGAAGGAACGCGGGATCGCATGGGAGGCAGTGACAGCCGGTGCTGTATTGCTTGCAGGCGCCGATATTCTTATCATGAGGCACCCTGAGGCAGTCAGCTCGGTCGAAAAATTCATTGATGAGCTGATGCAGGATGGAGGACGATAATGGCCTTGAGCGGCATTGAAATATTCAAATTACTTCCCAAAACCAATTGCAAGAAGTGCGGGCATCCGACCTGTCTCGCGTTTGCGATGAAGCTTGCCCAGAGACAGGCATCGATAGATTTATGCCCTGACGTGTCTGAGGATTCGAAGAGGGTCCTTGGAGATGCGGCTGCCCCGCCGGTAAGACCAACTGTTTTCGGAGCTGGAGACAACGCGGTAAAGATGGGTGAAGAGACTGTTCTTTTCAGGCATGAAAAGAAGTTTGTTAATCCCTGCGCTCTTGCTGTCGAAGTTAAGGACACCATGCAGGACGATGAGATCAGCAGGATTCTGGACGATGTGCTCGCGTCAGGTATTGATCGCGTCGGTCAGAGGCTGAAGATAGATGCCATATTTGCGGGCAATGCCTCGAACGACCCGGCCAGTTTCGAGGGCCTCGTCAAGGCTGTTGTTGCAAAGGCTCCTGACCTGCCTTTGGTCCTCTCGACCTCAAATCCTGCTGCTGCCGAAGCGGCATTGAAGATCGCGGCGGACAAAAAGCCGATACTTTATGGTGCGGATGACTCCAACGCGGAAGCAATGGCAAAGCTTGCCAAAACATACAAGGTCATTCTCGGTGTTGCGGCAAAAGGGCCGGAAGCGCTGTCAGTACTCACGGAGAAGATAAAGGGTTTTGGGGTCGAAGACATGGTCATTGATCACGGCGGGAGAACTGCCGCGGAAATACTCGAAGGCAATGTGCTGCTCCGCAGGTCAGCGATCAAAAAGAACTTCAAGCCCCTCGGCTACCCGGTCATCACCTTTGCGCAAAGAGATGACAGCATGCTCGAAACATTGATCGCTTCTCTCGGCATAGCGAAGTATTCGTCCATCGTGGTATTGAGCAGCGCGGAGAGATGGAAGAACATCGCCCTCTTTGCCCTTAGGCAGAACCTATATACCGATCCGCAGGTCCCTATGCAGGTGGAGCAGAAGATATACAGTGTCGGCGAACCGGCGCCCGAGTCGCCGCTTATCATTACGACCAATTTTTCGCTGACCTTTTTCATAGTGTCCGGAGAGATAGAGAACAGCAGGGTGGCTTCAAGACTCGCCATTATGGATTGCGAGGGCATGTCGGTCCTTACCGCCTGGGCAGCAGGCAAATTTACCGCGCCCAAGATAGCCCAGTTCATCCTCGAAAGCGGAATCGCGGACCAGATGAAAAATAAAGAGCTGATAATCCCGGGCTATGTCGCGATAATAAGCGGGGCGCTCGAAGAGAAGCTTCCGGGCTGGAAGATAACCATCGGGCCGCGTGAGGCAAACGCGCTGCCCGCGTTTCTGAAGAACTGGAATAAATGAAAAGGCGATCAGCGGAGGTGCTATGTCTGCAGAACTTAACAAGATAATCCTTCAGGGCGCGGGGTCGATATTAGCGAAGACGGGTCAGATGGTTGCTGATGCTATCGCATCGCGGGGCCGTGACCAGTCCTTTGAGTTTCCTGATACGGCATATTTCCTGCCGATTATTTATGCGCTGACCGGGCTGCCGGTAAGGACGCTTGGCGATATGGAGACCGCGTCTGTCCGCGCAAAGGAACTTCTTGCTGAAATTGAAGGCCGTCATCCCGGCGCGCCGACCCTCGGAGATGCTGCAGAGGCCGGACTTGCCTCGCTTCTTGCCGCGGAAGTGATTCTTGCGATAGATACCATGCAGGAACAGGAGAAGCGCCCGAACCAGGACAAAGGGTATGTCTATCAGGGTTTTATTCCCGATACTACAATGCGGACGCTGGGGGTGCAGCTGGTTGACGGCACAATCCCCGGTATAGCCGTTCTCATAGGGGCAGCACCTGATGATGAGACCGCTGTAAAGGTAGTGCGGGAACTGCAGGAAAAAGGGATACTGACACTTATCGCCGGGCGCGGTGCGGGTAACAGCATTGCTGACCAGCTGCTTCGCTCGAGAGTGGAATTCGGATGGGAGTCGCGCATAGTAGTGCTGGGTCCGGAGGCTGTTCACGCGCTTTATGCGATCAGCTGGGCGGTCAGGGCATCTCTTATTTACGGCGGTATAAAAGCGGGCTCTATGATCGAGCATCTCACTTTCCAGCGAGAGCGGGTGCCTGCTTTTGTCATCGCCATGGGGCCGCCCGATGCGGAGCTGCTTGCTGTCGGAGCCGGGGCAATCGCATTTGGATTCCCTGTCATATCCGACCAGGATGTGCCTACAATTGTCGCGGAAGGCGTTTGCCCAAATGAGGCGCTGATCGGCGTCCCGGACTATGAAAAAATAGTGCGTCGCGCTATCGAGGTGCGCAATCTCAAAATAATAGTTTCGAAGCCTCCTGTGCCTGTGCCGTATGGACCGGCCTTTGAAGGCGAACGAGTTCGCAAGGAAGACACATTCCTCGAATTCGGCGGGCAGAGAAGCCCGGCCTTAGAGTGGCTTCGCACACGCGGTATGGATGAGATAGAGGACAACCGGGTTGTCGTGGTCGGCAAAGACTGGCAGCAACGCATAAACCAGGCCGGTATACTGCCCCTGGCAATGGTGATAGATGTTGCCGGGCGGAAGATGCAGACAGACTTTGAAGGGGTCATCGAGCGCAAGATACATTCCAATATAAACGAGGCCCACGGTGTATGGCATATGGGCCAGCGCGATATTGTCTGGATGCGCATCAGCAACGAGGCCAACCAGGCCGGATTTACTCTCGAACACTTCGGAGTTATACAGACAGCCATGATCCACAACAAGTACGGCGCTATAGTGGACAAGGTGCAGGTCACCCTGTATATAGATGAGGAAGATGTAATAAGGATCCGCGGCGAGGCGCGCGAGGCTTATCTCGAAAGGGACCGCAGGATCGGCGATCTTACTGATGAATCAGTTGACACCTTTTTTTCGTGCCTGCTATGCCAGTCGTTCGCGCCAAACCATGTCTGCGTAATATCGCCTGAAAGGCTTGGGCTCTGCGGCGCGTTTAACTGGCTCGACGCAAAGGCCGCCTTTGAGATAGACCCTACCGGAGGCAACCAGCCGATACTCAAGGGAACTCTGCTCGATGAGAAATACGGAAGATATGCCGGGATTGACGGGTATCTGAAAAAGGCATCGAGAGACACTATCGAAACACTCAACATGTATACGATCATGGAGAACCCAATGACATCGTGCGGCTGCTTCGAGTGCATCGTGGCCATAGTGCCCGAGGCGAACGGCGTAATGATAGTCCACCGCGGCTTCACGGGAATGACTCCTGTCGGCATGAAATTCTCGACCCTTGCCGCCTCTGTCGGCGGCGGCGTGCAGACCCCTGGCTTTATGGGCATCGGGATCAACTTTATCGCGAGCCCTAAATTCATACTTGGCGACGGCGGCATAAAACGGGTTGTCTGGATGACGACCGAGATCAAGGAGCGCATCAGGGAGGCGTTCAACAAACGCGCGGCTGATGAGGGTATGCCGGACCTGCTCGACAGGATAGCGGACGAGACCATTTGCGAAGACGGCGAAAAGCTGGTCGAATATATGGCTGGCGTTGCTCATCCAGCTCCTGAGATGCCGTCCCTTTTGGGCTGATCGGAAACAGAAACCTGAAACCATAAAAAGAAGGCAGGCCCATGGGCCTGCCTTCTTCATAATACGGACCTTCTAAGTTAGCGCTTGGGCAGCAGCGGGGCGCTTACGCCATCCATGCCGGCCAGGCCTATTATCGCCAGGAATATCCTCTGGGGCCCGAGCCAGGCATTTGCCGGGTCCCACGATTCACTCACAGAATGATTTCCCTGTTCGGTTCCCCCGCTGGCGAGAGTGACAGCCGGTATCCCGAGACTGAGAGGCTGGTTTGTATCAGTGCTGCTGGCGCCCTTGAGCTTCGGTGATAACCCCACTGCATTGGTTGCTGCCCAGGAGGTCTGGACGATAACAGCGTCTGACGGCTGTGTGCCTGCCGGGCGGTTGCCCACGAGTTTGATATCAACCGTTATCTTGTCGCTGCCCCAGCGAGTATTTTCTTCTGCAGCGGCTTTTTTTACGATATCGAGGAATTTTGCTTCGAAGGCCAGCAGTTCTGTTTCGCTGTCTGAGCGCATGTCCATCAGCATGCTTGCCTCTGCCGCTATGGAGTTGACCGAGGTGCCGCCTTTAACGGTGCCGACTGTGAATGTCGTCTTCGGTTTTTTCGGGGTTTCCAGGTCAGCTATCCTGGCGATTGCCCTGCCCATGGCATGAATAGCGCTCGGCAGGCCGAATCTCTGGAAGCTGTGTCCACCCGGGCCTTTGTAGGTTACCTCATAACGATGGCTGCCGGTAGCGAGATATACTATGCCTTCCGCCTCAGTGCCGTCGATAGCGATAAAACCGTCTATGTCTTTATTATCCCTGAAAAGAGCTTTTACACCCCGCAGGTCTCCGAGTCCCTCTTCTCCTACATTCCCGCAGAACATGATATCACCAACGGGCTTGATGCCGGCGATCCTGAAAGCGCGGACTACTCCGAGCAGTGATGCCAGCCCTCTCGCGTTGTCAGCTATGCCCGGTGCATGAAGGACACCGTTCTTTTCGGTCAGTGCGAGATTGGTCCCTTCAGGGAACACAGTGTCCATATGCGCGGCAACAAGCAGCTTCGGTCTTTTTCCAGTGCCCTGCATGGTCCCGCATACATTCCCTTCCTTGTCCATAGCGACATTGGTCAATCCTGACGCAGAGAGGCGCTTAAGGTAATCTGCCGCCCGCTTCTGCTCCTTGAACGGAGGTGACGGAATCGAATTGATCTGCTTCTGCTCCGCCACAGTGCCGTTATGATCAGCCTTGATGAAATCAAGCCCTTTTTTTACGGCAGGCTGCGCGGTGATGGCGCTGTATGTGTCTTTTACTTTCGGACTCAGGCTGTAAGCCTGATCTGCCGCCTGAACTGCAGGCGCGACAGCTAAAATCGCTGCAAGAAAAGAGAGTGCAACAATGCATGCTTTTGGGTTAACCATTAGGGCTGCCCTCCTCGATTATTTTCAGGATGATAATACCAGACTATGCCCGAATGCCACAATATGCAGCAGCTTTGCATGATGCATTGACACAGGTCAATATTATGGTACCGCAATTGACTTTAACCCCGTTTGCCGTATATTATAAACGTCCTGTCCATTAGTATTAAAAAATTGCATAATGGTCAATTACGATATCCGGGAGGAGGGGTAACGCCATGAAAAACAAAACTAATAGTCTTAAGTTGGGACTCCCGAAAGGCAGCCTCCAGGAATCTACCCTGCGCCTGTTCAAAAAGGCCGGATACAATATTTCGATATCCTCCAGATCTTACTATCCGGTGGTTGATGATCCTGATATTTCGGCGATGCTTATACGCGCCCAGGAGATGGCGAGGTATGTGGAAGACGGATATCTCGACTGCGGCCTAACCGGTCTGGACTGGATCAAAGAGCAGAATGCGGACGTGGTCGAAGTGGCCGAACTGCAGTATGGCAAGGAAGGCTTCAGGCCGGTCAGATGGGTCATTGCGGTGCCGATGGATTCGAAGATCAAAACAGTCAAAGACCTTCAGGGCAAGCGGATCGCAACCGAACTGATGGGATACACGAAAAGATTTTTGAAATCCAGGGGAGTAACCGCCCAGGTCGATTTTTCGTGGGGCGCCACTGAGGTGAAGCCTCCCCAGCTGGCGGATGCCATCGTGGACGTTACCGAGACAGGCTCATCCCTCCGGGCAAACAATCTGCGCATCGTCGAAGTGATTCTGGAGTCCACGACGCGTTTTGTGGCAAACAAAAAAGCGTTGCAGGACAAATGGAAACGCACTAAAATAGAAAATATCGCCATGCTTCTCAAGGGCGCTCTTGCAGCAGAGGAGAAGGTCGGCCTGAAGATGAATGTTGAAGAAAAAACCTATAAAAAGGTGCTCAGCCTGCTTGCTGCCATGCATTCCCCCACTATTTCACAACTGTCTGACAAGGGATGGTATGCCTTTGAGGTAATAACCGAAGAAAAACTCGTGCGCGAGCTTATTCCGAAGCTCAAGGCCGCCGGGGCATCGGGCATAGTCGAGTATCCGTTAAACAAGGTGGTGGCATAAAGCCGGGGACGTTGCAATTTTGTGGTTGACAATTATATAATATCGCCTTTATATTAATAAGTTGATGCCACCGTAGCTCAGCTGGCAGAGCTACTGATTTGTAATCAGTGGGTCGGGGGTTCGAATCCCTTCGGTGGCTCCAGATAAAGACAGTTTTAAAGCAGGGATTTAGAAGCGGGAAGTAAAGGCAGGGGAATGTGGTTCACATCTCTATTTCCGCTTTTTGCTTCTTGTTTTTGATAGCGGAGAGATACCCAAGTGGCCAAAGGGAACGGGCTGTAAACCCGCTGGCTCTGCCTTCGGAGGTTCGAATCCTCCTCTCTCCACCATAAATGTGCAGAAGAGTGACAGATTGCGGGAGTAGCTCAGTGGTAGAGCGTCAGCCTTCCAAGCTGAGGGTCGCGGGTTCGAATCCCGTTTCCCGCTCCAGTAAAACAGTTTGAGCGGTTTGAACAGTCTGGCTGGTTCGGACCGGTTAGTTGCCCATGTAGCTCAGTTGGCAGAGCACATCCTTGGTAAGGATGAGGTCACCGGTTCAATTCCGGTCATGGGCTTGTAGATACAGGCGATTGATGATTTATGATTATGGTTTCATTGTAAAGACGAAAGCACTATTCATAAGTCTGCAATTTTGGATCATAAATAAAATTTCCTGAATTAAGGAGGAGATATGGCTAAGGCAAAATTTGAGAGGACGAAGCCGCATGTAAACGTGGGAACGATTGGCCATGTGGACCATGGGAAGACATTGCTCACGGCATCGATAACAAAGGTACTGTCATTCAAGGGGCATGCAACG
>CAIJNL010000010.1 GCA_903822005.1 uncultured Nitrospiraceae bacterium | reverse complement strand
TCTTCCGCCTTCATATACCCCCGCTGCGCGAACGGAGCGAAGATATCCCCGAGCTTGTAAGGGGCTTTCTGGAAAGGCCTGCTTCGTTTATTTCAAGCGTATCCGGGATTACTCCGGACGCTATTGCCTTTTTGCAACAGCAGCCCTGGCGCGGCAACGTGCGCGAGCTGAGAAATGTAATCGAAAGGCTGCGATTATTGTCCGCAGGGCCGCTGATAATAGTTGCTGATGTCATGCAGGAACTCGCCATTCCCGAACATAAGCATAAGGACGAATACTTATCTTCCCTAAAAACATCCGAAGACCTGGAAAAGGAAAAAATTGGTCTTATGCTGGAAGAAGAAAAATATAATCATACCCGGGTCGCAAAACGCCTTGGTATCAGCCGGTCTACATTATGGCGAAAACTTAAGGGCTGGAATAGTCCGACCTGAAACGAACTGTTGCAACGAAATGTTTCATGAGATATTAAAAGTGCGCCAGTCTGCTTTTATTTGTTATCCTCAGATATCTGTTTTTCATTCGTCAAAACTTGTTATTTTATACATAGCGTAAAGAGTGCCCGATGCCAGAAAGATTGGTTTGTCAAATTAATATTCATATTACAGATACTTATAGCAATTATATGGTATGGCTTAAGCAGTCCCTGCAAGAAAAACAGATATGTCTCCACGGATGGCCGGTTATTCTGATCTCACCCATTTGATGAGGCTCAAATTGGCACAAGACTTGTATATTACATATGTGCGGAAGGGGGCTGTCAGATGTCCAACCTCAAAGATATCTATACTCAAGATAAAAAGCGCAACGATACTGAAGATGCGTCTGCGGGCAGCGCAGCACTATTAATTGAATAACAGCGCAGATAAGCGCGGAAAGAGAGAGGAATAATTTATGATGGAGCTCGGAAAACTGGCAGGCGGCAAAAAGGCCCTTGTAATTGATCAAAAAGACAATGTAGCAGTTGCCCTGACGGACCTTAACAGCGGCGACAAATGCCTGGTAGTTGAAGACAGCGGAAAGCAGTTTGAGATTACAGTTACTGAACAGATACCGTTTGGGCACAAATTCGCACTCAACAATATGAAGAAAAGCGAGCCTGTCTTCAAATATGGGGAAGAGATAGGTGTTTTGAAGGAAGCCATATCCAAGGGGGGCTGGATACACAGCCACAATATGTCATGTGACAGGGGGATGAAATAGGTATGGGAGACACATTCATGGGGTACAGGCGCGAAAACGGCGCCATAGGAGTGAGGAATCTTATTGCCATAATACCTTCTGTTTTCTGTTCCGCCAAGGTGGCACAACGGATAGCGCAGCAGATACCGGGCAGCGTACATTTCAGCCATCCGGTTGGCTGCAGCCAGGTAGGGGAAGACCTTGAGATAACCGCAAAGACGCTGATCGGAATCGGCCGCAACCCGAACTTCGCGGGAGTGGTGGTGGTCGGACTTGGGTGCGAGCGGTTCATGCCTCAGGAACTGGCTGAAGGGATAGCCTCCACCGGCAAGATGCTTGAGACGGTAGTGATACAGGATGAAGGCGATTCAATCAAGGCAACGGATACAGGTGTCAGGCATGCGCGCAAGATGCAGCAGGCAGCCTCGATGCAGAACAGGGTGGAGGCCGATGTAAGCGAACTGATGATAGGGCTAAACTGCGGAGGTTCCGACACAACATCCGGACTGATAGCCAATCCGGCCCTTGGCATAGCGTCGGACAAGCTGGTTGCGCAGGGCGGATCATCGATCCTTACGGAACTGACAGAGTTGCTCGGAACAGAACATATCCTTGCCCGCCGTGCAATCAATAAGCAGGTGGCCGATGACATCATCAGGGTCATACGGGACATGGAAGAGCGGCTCAAGCGACAGACAAGCAATTCAAGCAACGAAAAGAGAAAGCATCTTATCTCGACCGGCAATTACGACGGAGGGCTTTCGAGTGTAGTCGAGAAATCACTCGGCGGCATGAAGAAATCGGGCAACGCGCAGTTTGTAGAGGTATTCAAGTACGGTAATCAGCCCACAAAGAAAGGGCTGCTGCTGATGGACGGGCCAGGGCATGACGGCGAGGTCACCACAGGACAGGCCGCAGCGGGTGCCCAGATAGTCTGTTTTCCTACCGGCAGGGGCACACCTTCAGGCTTCCCCGGAGTGCCTGTCATCAAGATTACAGGCAACCCCCGCACTTACGAACGCATGATGGAGAACATCGATATAAACGCTGGAGCGGTGATAACGGGTGAAAAGACATTGCAGCAGGTCGGAGAAGAGATTTACCAGGAAATACTTGCTGTAGCATCCGGCAAGTTGAGCAAGGCCGAGGTACTGGGGCATGATGAGCAGTTTTGCATTACCCGGATGCCGTAACTTAACATATTGACTGCAGTTATTTTGAATGAGGTGAGATATGAGCACAATTGACAATCTTCTTGATCCGATAGCCATCCCCCGGATGGTAAAGGTAAAACAGACGTTTGAACGTCCTGTAATCCGCGATGTTGTAGGAGAATTCAGGGCCAAACTGGCTGCCAAAAAGGCTTTGGCAGTCATTAAGCCTGGGCAGAGCATTGCAGTAGGGGTCGGCAGCCGAGGCATATCCAATCTGCCTGCCCTGGTAAAGGTCCTTGTTGAGGAACTGAAGAAGGCCGGGGCCAAGCCGTTTCTTGTCCCTGCAATGGGCAGCCATGGTGGAGCAACCGCAGAAGGGCAGCGCAGTATGCTCATCGGCATGGGGTTTTCGGAGGAATACATCGGCGCCCCAATAAGGGCAACCATGGAAACTGTGCAGGTGGGGGTATCGGCCAACGGGTTCCCGGTCTTTTTTGACAAGAACGCGTTTGAAGCCGACGGGACCATATTCATGAACAGGATCAAGCCCCATGTTGCATTTCGGGGCGAGGTGGAGAGCGGGCTTCAGAAGTTTATAACGATCGGCCTTGGAAAACAAAAAGGCGCGGATATCTGTCATGAACTCGGCTTTGGCCAAATGGCGGAGAATATTCCGGCCATGGCCAAGGTG
>CAIJNL010000009.1 GCA_903822005.1 uncultured Nitrospiraceae bacterium | reverse complement strand
TCAAGGGAAGAAGCTACAGACTGAAAGGGAAAATTGAGGTCAAAAACGTTGACTTAAAAATAAGGAAGCAATAATATACTAACAATGGTGGTCTCCATTACCTGGGATTGAACTGGTACCAAATACCTGGGACGTGACACCCTGCCCTGAATATGGTTTTATTTCGCTAAGATACAGG
Source organism: uncultured Nitrospiraceae bacterium (assembly GCA_903822005.1). Taxonomy (GTDB): domain Bacteria; phylum Nitrospirota; class Thermodesulfovibrionia; order Thermodesulfovibrionales; family Dissulfurispiraceae; genus Fen-1308. The sequence continues at coordinate 88,007 of CAIJNL010000009.1, read as the reverse complement.
CTATTCGATTCAATCAGGGCGCGTTTTGCTTAAGAACCGAAAGGCTGTGATTAATGCGTATTAACAGTCACAATTGACTTAGAAAAGGAGCTGAAGTATGAAATGTCCGCATTTGGCCGACTGGATGTACAAAGCGTGTGAGGCCACAAAGAAACCGTATATTCCTTCGCCATTTCAATTGAAGGAATACTGCAAGACTGAATACCACGTAAAATGTCCGTTTTATCTCGACATTCTGGACATGCGTCCATTTGCCGAAACCGGCAAAGCCCGGAATTTAGTGAAAGCGAGGTGATATAACGATGGAACTTATGGATAGAAACAACTATCAGACTATATTGAAAGAAACCCAGGCAGTGCCATGTCCATACAGAGATGCGTCGGTTAATATTTGCAATGCCTCTCTATTCTCGCTCGCCATAGACAACAAAAGGCTTTCCTGTTACTGCTCAACCGAAAATTTCGAAAACTGCGTTCTCTTCCTCTCCAAAACCCTGCGACAAAAGTAGCTGCCTCTACTTTTCCCCAATAAAGCTGTTGACCGGCGTCACAGTATGACCCACTTGTTACACTTGTAGGCGTCCAACGGTGACCAACACCCATCTAACTAAGAGTCTGAAATTGAATATAAAACCAAAGGTTGATGCGGGTCAAAATTGTGGCCAGGTGGTGGGGAGAGTTTCAATGCCGATTAACATGATGGCGGGGAAGGCCCAATGGCGAGTATTGAAAGACGGAAACATTGGGCCTTCCCTTTAAGGTGATTCGACAATTCTGTTATATCTCAGGCCTTGCCGGCGAGACGTCTCGCCTCCTCGATGACCACGTCTTCCTGTGCGGCCACAACCTTGCGCGCCCCCAGGCGAAGCACGAGTTCCCGTGGATCGCAGCCATATTCCTGGGCCGCACGTTTTACAGGCTGGATATATCCGCCGTAAACACATGCATAACCCATCAGGATGGAATCGTTGTCGACCGTGGGCATCGGAACATTCGCCAGAGATGGCTGTTTCTTGATCTCCTCCACGAGAATGTCTGCCGCGTCCAGAATGCCAAACAGGTCAACATCCGTCTCAAATCCACCCGTCTTCAACGCAGCTACAAGTGTCTCTGTCTGGGCATTGCCTGCTCCGCCGCCAAAGCCCTTCAGGCTTCCATCCACATAGGCAGCGCCCGCCTCAATCGCGGCGAGTGAATTGCCGATCGAACATCCCAGATTATTGTGGGCATGGAACCCGACAGGTATCTTTACCGCATTGAGTACGGCAGTGACGTATTCCCTTACCTGGTGGGGCACCAGGTACCCCTGGGAATCGGCGAGGTTGATATACTGTGCACCGTAAGACTCCATCTTCTTCGCCTCTTCGACGATGCGCTGCACGGACGTCATGCCGAACGAGATAAGATACCCAACAGCAAGCATATCCAGGCTCCTTGCGAGCTGAATGTGCTGTTCGGTGGTGTCAGCTTCCGTACAATGGCATGCCACTCTTGCGACCGTGACGCCAAGATCATAGCATTGCTGCAGATCATCCATAGTTCCGAAGCCGGGGATCAGGAATATTGAAGCCTTCGCTTTTTTTATGGAAGACACAACAGCCTTGATCAATTGATCGTTCGGGGCGGCCGTTCTCCCGACATGAATGGAACTTCCTCCTGTTCCATCACCGTGACCAACTTCTATGATGGCCACTCCTGCAGCATCGAGGGCAGCTGCTACCCTGGACATCAACTCGGGCGTGAACTGCTGACGGACGGTGTGATTCCCGTCGCGAAGAGTAACATCAACAACGGTGAGCTTAGCCATTGGTTGCCATCCTTTCCTTCGAGATTATCCCTGCATAGCGCTCGGCAACGTTAACTGCTGCAGCGGTAATGATATCGAGATTTCCGGCATAAGGGGCCAGATAATCGCCGGCGCCGGTCACTTCTATGCAGGTAGTTATGTGATCGCCGTCCAGGAACGGCTCGACGGTGACTGTATACCCGGGCACATAAGATTTGATCTTTTCGGCCACGGCCATAACAGAGTCGCGGATGCGCTTCTCGTCCACAGGCAGTTCAACCACGGCATAAACAGTGTTGCGCATGATAATGGGTGGGTCCGCAGGGTTGAGCACGATGATGCTTTTGGATTGTTTCGCCCCCCCGATTTCGCGAACGCTCCTCGCCGTAGTGCGCGTAAACTCATCGATATTGCGCCTTGTGCCGGGGCCCGCACTGAGACTCGCTATGGTGGACACTGTTTCGGCATACTGGACAGGGCTGATTTTATTTATGGCGGCCACGATAGGAACGGTCGCCTGCGCACCGCACGAAACCAGATTGACATTGGATTCGGCAGAATACTGCTCAAGATTCACAACAGGTATGACACCCGGGCCCACTGCTGCCGGAGTCAGATCAACGGCGAAAATGCCCGCGGCCTTGAGGCGCGGTGCATGCGCGAGGTGGGCTTTTGCAGAGGTTGCATCAAACACCATCCGGATTTTCCCGTTGCGGAGGATGCCCTCGATCCCGTCCGTGCAGGTTTCGAACCCAAGCTTTCGCGCAAGTGCCAGGCCCTCCGAGGCGGGATCTATGCCTGCGACCATCTTCAGTTCGAGTAGCGTGCTTCGGCGTAACTTGTACATAAGGTCCGTACCGATATTTCCTGACCCCAGGACTGCGACAGACAATTTGGCCATACAATTCCTCCCTTGTGATCATTTCAGCAAAAAAAACAGATGCCGCGTATCAGGCGGCGCTAAATATCCTAATTCCCGGCTGCGAAGTGAGCGATGACATAGTCTTTTAGCGACTGGGCCTTTTCGTCACTCAGTTTTACCCCGGCCATGGAATAATCACGGCCAAGAAATTCATATTTGGACTGGCCGATACGATGATAAGGCAGGAGTTCACAGCTTATATTCTTCATACCTTTTATGAAAGAGATAATTTCAGCAATCTCTTCTTCTGAATCGTTCAGTCCAGGGATTAGCGGTATCCTGGCAAGGATGTGAAGTTGAGGGAAGGTATCGCGCAGTTTCCTGAAATTGTCCAGGATTAGCTCGTTCGAAACACCAGTGAAGGTCCTGTGCTTGGTATCGTTCATGCTCTTAATATCAAAAAGAATGAATTTCAGATGACTTCCGACTTGTTCAAGGATGTCCCACTCCGCAAATCCGCACGTTTCTACCGTAGCATCAATATGGCGTCGGCGTGCCTCGATCAGCAGCGCGAGCGTGAATTCATGTTGCATGAGCGGTTCACCGCCGCTGATCGTAAGCCCTCCACCGGAACGCGCATAGAATGCGCTGTCTGCCTCGACTATATTGATCACTTCCGTGACAGACATGGAATTCCCAAATACATGTATGGCCTTTGACGGGCATGCCTCCACACATTCGAAACAGAGGTTGCAGATATCCCGGTTTATCGTAATTTTTTTGTGTCCGGACTGACCTATGGCGAACTGCCGGCAGACATCATTGCATCTGATGCATTCTTCAATGCCAATGCATTTTTGCGGATTGTATGCGAGTTCAGGCGACAGGAGCTGTGATTCAGGATTGCAGCACCATTCGCAGCGCAGCGGGCAACCCTTGAGGAATACTATAGTTCGGATGCCCGGTCCGTCATGTACAGAGTAATTCTGTATATTGAACACACAGCCCCGTAATGTCCGGTCAGTCTGGGTCATCGTCACAAAAATCCTCCGGAACGCCAAGCCCTGCCGGACATAAACATCGAGCGGCAGCACATCTTTTCATGCATGCGCTCAGACAGCTATATGCTCCGTGCGCGTTATCAGATCGTCCTGCAGGTCCGGAGACAGGTCAGTGAAATATGCGCTGTATCCTGCTATGCGTACGATCAGGCTCCGATACTTGTCTGGATCTTTCTTGGCTGCCAAAAGGGTCGATCTGTTGATAACATTGAACTGGATGTGCCAGAGTTTCAGATCGCACCATGTCTTGATGAAGGATATCAGCTTAAGCGTTCCTTCATCGCCCGCCATGACTGCAGGCGTGAATTTAATATTCAGCAGTCGGGCAGCACGCTCCCTGAAATCATAATTTTTTGAATTATAGTTCGATAGCAGCACAGCAGTCGGCCCCTTCGAGTCGAACCCCTGGGAAGCAGACGATCCGTCAGAAAGAGGGGTATACGCCTTGCGACCGCACGGAGAAGCGCTCACAACTTTGCCAAAAGGCACATGCGATGTGAAAGGCACATAGCGCAGGTCGAGATGTATTCCAAGTTCCTTCGAATATTTCCGTGTGTATTCCAGGCAGACCCTGTCGAGGTCCTTGGCAATCTTGTCAGCATACTCATTATTTGTGCCGAACTTGGGCGCATTTGCGAGCATCTGACGAATTGCTTCCCTGCCATCGAAATTGACCTGCATGGCTTCTATTAATTCGCTCATCTTGAGCTTCTTTTCTTCAAATACAAGTTTCTTTATGGCCGCGAGTGAATCGACAACTGTCCCGTAACCCATAAACTCAAAGTAACCCAGATCGATGCCGCCCGGTATGTGTGGATTATGGATATCCATGCACTCCTTCACACAGAGGTCGTGCAAAATGCTGCCGGTCGGCCAGGCGAAGTGCTTTGCCCTGAGGTTGTTGATCACATGCTGCTGGATGAATGCATGGCGAAGGAAGTTCATGTGCTGGGCCAAATAAGCATTCCAGAATTCATCCCAGGTCCCGAATTTGACGGGATCACCGGTTCTTAACCCAATCTGCTCTTCACCCTGCAGCAGCATCTTTCCGTCATAGATTGTCATCTCGACAGCAGCGGCGAAATTTATATATGCACATGGACTCGTATAAGTATCAAGGTTCGGCATACGGCACTCTGAGCAGCCAGAGACTGCGTAGTCATAGGCATGCTCGAAAGGGGCCCCTTTTGCCAGCAATAGGGGGATAACTTCCTCGTCGTTGATGAGTTTCGGGAATCCGGAACCTTCCTTGATGGTCTCAGCCACCTCGTGCAGGAACCGCATCGGCGCACTGGTATGTATCCTGGCGGCCAGATCGGGGTAATGCAGCGGAAACTCACGCTTTGACTTAAGGAAAAGGTATGAAAGGTCATTGGTGGCGTCACGGCCTTCGCTGGTCTGGCCGCCTATGGTGACAGCCTCCCAATGGGCATAGCCTTCATTGAAAGCGCCGCCTGTAGGCGAGATATAAAGATCGATAAACTGCGCCATACCTACCCACATGCATTCCATCAGCTCCAGGGCTTCGGTTTCTGTCAGTATGCCTTCCTCCATATCTTTTTTAAAGAAAGGATAGAAATACTGGTCCATACGGCCGTTGGATATAATGGTGCCGGTCTTTTGTTCCATACGCGAGAATATTTGCGTGAGCCACTGTGCCTGCATGGCTTCCCGGAAGGTGCGCGCCGGGTTCTCCGGCACCCGTTCGCAACAGTCTGCCATTTCAAGCAGTTCCTTCTTCCTGACCGGATCGCTTTCTTTTCCGGCAAGTTCTTTTGCCAGCTTGGCATGGCGCCTGGCCCAGTATGTAATGGCATCGCAGGTGATTACAACCGCCTGCAGGAATGGAAGCTTCTCCATATTGTCCACAGGGCTCATGGGATCAAGCGTTTCGATCCTCCTTTGCGCGTCTTCCTTCATACCTTTGAACCCGAGCCTGAGCACTTTGTCATAATCATGAACCCACTGGATCGAAGACCTGAAAGACGCGGTCTCGTTCACTATGAATCGTGATTTCAGTGGATCTGCCGGATCATATGTCAGTTTAAGCGTTTCTTTGGGCAGTCCTTTGGTAAGATTCTCGTGGAAAGTCTTTCCTTTCCAGTACGGGGCAATCTCATCAAACACTATCTGCGCATCCTCTTGGGATATCACAAATGGTGACTCAACTCTGCCCGGAAGCTCTTTGATCGCGAGATCGAGAAAATCTCCGTCAAGTTCAGGATAAAGTATGCCATAGCGGCCCTGGGCCCCTGCACGTCCGGCCAAAAGCTGATTGTCGTCGATATAGACCGTGATATTTTCGGCTATGTGCTTCATGGCCTTTGCCCACCTGAGCATGAGCGGCTGCCCCTCGGTCTCTTTCATGGATTCAGTAAAAAACCTTGCCCGCTCAACATCGATCTTCGGCTTCAGGTTCTGTATGCTTTTAAGTATTTTGAATGCCCTTGGACGTTCGTGAGTGTCCTCTTTGCCTATGACTTCTTTTTGTATACGCTGTTCCTGCGGTGAAAGTACTGCGCAATAGTCTGCCATGATATATTTACCTCCCTGACTTTTCGTTTCTCTGTTGGGATGCCTAAGTCCGGCACCGCAAGATTCGTGTGATTGAGAAACACTTTCCCATATCAGACAGAGCAAGAGTCATGCCTGAAATATGGACTGTGGGAATGGAATAGCAGTTCACTGATAGAGTCCAGGCTTTTTTCAGCGGGAATCGACTACTTTACGGCGAGCTGCAAATAAAAGGCAGTGACTGAATAAGCGTGATTAAACAGAAAAATCTGAAGTCGGGCCGTGTGATTCACGGTCGTCGTTTCGAGGCCGGGAGATGTTGTATTTCTTGAGTTTTTCATAAAGCGTGGCCCTCGAAATACCGAGGGTCTTAGCGGTACGCACCATATTCCAGTCCTCGCGGGACAGAACGTCCATGATCAACTGGCGCTCATTTTGATTCCGTATTTCGGGCAACGAGTTCTGGCAGGGCAGCTCAGATTCGGAGACGACTATGTTAACGATATCTGCCGGCAGGTCTTTGGGCTCGATGGCGCCGCCCGAGCAGAAGCTTGCAGCCCTTTCGACAACATTTCTGAGTTCCCGGACATTGCCGGGCCAGTTGTAGCTGATAAGTATGTCCATGGCCTCAGGGGATATTGTCAAATCCCCGCGGTCGAGTTTCTCTATAATGCTTTGCACAATAATGGGTATATCCTGGCGACGTTCGCAAAGAGGAGGTATCATGACCGACATGGCGCTGAGCCTGTAGTAGAGATCTTCCCTGAAACCGCCCTCTCTTATCATCGCCTTCAGGTTTCTGTTCGTGGCTACTACCAGTCTGAAATCGACCCTTACCGGATTATTCGAACCGAGGCGCGATATCATTTTATCATCAAGGATTCTGAGGAGCTTTACCTGAGCGGACAGAGGCATCTCACCCACCTCATCCAGAAAAAGAGTCCCCTTGTTGGCCAGCTCAATCTTCCCCATTTTACCCTCTTTTTTGGCCCCTGTAAACGCTCCGGAGGAATACCCAAAAAGTTCTGATTCAAAAAGTTCATGTGGAATGGCCCCGCAGTTTATGCATACAAAGGGCCCATCAGAGCGCGTGCTGGCAACATGCAGGGCATTAGCGAAAAGTTCTTTTCCCACGCCGGTTACGCCCTGAATGAGGATAGGCGTATCAGTACGAGCATAGACAGAAATCAGCTCTTTTGCGCGTATGATTACATCGCTTTTCCCCAATATGTCATCGAGCGAGTATCTGGCCGAGAGGACACTCTTGATCTGTTCTTTGAAGAACTTTACGGTTCTTCCGAGCTGCTCAATTTTTGCGGCCGTCGCCTTGAGCTCGCTGGGATCACTGAACAGGGCCTGGGATATCATTCCGCACACTTCGCCGCTGCCGTTCCTGACAGGTATCCTGTTAACTATAAGAGTTTTCCCTTTTCCGTCACTGGCCAGAGGGCCGAGGTCGCCAAGCTCCGCTACCCCGGACTGGATAACTATTGGCGCGCGGGTGCCCGGGATAAAGTCTTTTACCGATTTACCGATGATATCCTCTGGCTTTGCGCCGAGATAATCGGCGTATGCGTTGTTGATAAAACGAATAATGTAGTTGGTGTCACAGAAATAAATCCCGGTGGGCAGTGCGTTGAAAACCGTCTTGAGCATTTCTTCTGGAATGCAGACCAGATTGTCGTCTTCCGGCATCTGTTCAACCTCCGTTTCAGGTTGGGGAACACTGACTCTGCATGCTTCGCTTGCTATCACTCTAAATTTCGGCTTTAGTATACACTGTAGACCCAAAAAATGTCTTGTTATCCAGACATGTCTGTTTTTCCATACAGACATGCAGGCGTATTTCGGGTGGATTATCGCGAATCGCCTGATTCAAAAACGGTCTAGTGCCAACTTTTCGCTACAAACCATCGATTTAAGTCCGTGGCATTCATCTTGCTGACAATAAGGAGATGGCACTTTTATGCAATACTAGTTCAACGGGCCCTTACGTCAATTCTGAAGGGTATTCTTTTTTGCTCGAGATCAAAGATTCTGCTTCCGTCATCAGGAACAATTGGAGGCGATCGTTGGAACAAACGCTGAAACTTCTGGCAAATCAGTATCGCTTTGCAGCGATATAATAAATAAAATCAGGGGGAGGCTACGGGAATGAAGAAATGCAGATTGTTGTTAGTGTTGTTGGCAGTCGCGTTGTGCGTTGCTGTCACACAGGGTTCGGCATTGGCCATTGAGAAGGTAATCGTCGGATATCAGCCTTACGATACCATATCGTATCAGGTAGCTGTGAATCAGGAACTTGGGATATGGAAGAAACATTTCCCCAAGGGAGTCGAGGTTGAATTCCAGCCGGCGCTGCAGGGATCGATAATATCGAACAACCTACTGGCCGGGAAGGCCCATATCGGTTACATGAGCGTCATGCCCGCAACAATGGCCTCAACAAAGCCGGAACTGGCAAAGATGAAAATGGTTGCGAGTCTCGGGATGTCCGATGGCATGCGCTGCTCGCTGCTGCTGGTCAGGAAAGACGCGCCCAAGTTCAAGAACCAGGAAGAGGCAATCAGGTGGCTTGACGGCAAGATAGTCGCAGCGCCAAAAGGCAGCGCGGCTGACCAGTACCTGCTTATGCTTTTCGACAAGTACAAAGTCAAGCCAAAAGAGTATCTCAACCAGTCAATAGAGGTCATAGGCAGCAACTTCCGCATAAATAAGCTGGATGCGGCAGCAATGTGGGAACCAACCATTTCACGCGTTGGCGACCTGGTAGGCGAAGGACTGGTCCGTATTGCTGCTACCGGCACCGCTGTAAAAAACCCGGATCTCGGTATCCTTATCATGCGTGCCGATTTCGTAGAGCAGAATCCGGCACTTGCCGAGGCATGGATCAAGTCCGAGCTTGAGGCACAGCAATATCTTGTTGATCCCAAAAACTACGCCAAGGTCATCGATATGGTTGCCAAATACGCGACCGGCATGCCGAAACGCGCACTTTGGTATTCGATTTATGGAGAGATTCCTGCCGCAGTGGGAGGCACAAAGAAACGTGAATGGAAACCCTTTGTCTTTGACAAGCAGATCATAAAGAATATAAACGATGTATATACATTCCTTTACAAAGAAAAACGGACGAACATAGGCACACCAATCGCCGGCACGATAGATGATTCAATCGCGCGGAAAATCCTCAAAGAAAAGAAACTTAAGTCGCCTATAGGCGTAATTATCGGGCAGCCGGCGTCAGCAGATCCGTTTAAATAAGAAATAAAGTAAGACTGGGGTGATTCATGCAGACTGAAGAGACATTACAAGGAAGAAATATCGCGCCACAGGACATTCAGATGTCCGCGATCAGCCTCTTCTTTTTCAGGACAAAGCTCTGGCTGAAGAGCCCCACGCCTTACCTGACACTGCTCGGACTTACACTTTTAATTCTTCTATGGTGGTTGACTACAGAGGTCTGGCAGCTTCCACGTTTTGAGAAGCTGCCCGGTCCTGTCAGTGTCTTTAAGGAGTGGGTTTCCAAGGATCCGTCCTATGGCATATCAATCTACATGCCCGAATATTACGGGCATATCTGGAGGAGCGTACTGCGCGTCCTTCAGGCTTTTGGACTTGCTACCGTCCTGGGGGTGACGCTCGGCCTCTTCATGGGATGGAATAAAATATTTAAGGATTATACCTTCCCGGTCATGGAAATACTAAGACCCATCCCGATGCTTGCCTGGGTGCCACTGGCAATCCTGATGTGGCCCGAACGCGAGATGGCTATTATATATCTGACCTTTCTTGCATCATTCTTTGCAACCACTCTCAATACGCTGCTCGGGGTCGAATCTATCGATGAGTCATATTTCCGGGCGGCAAGATGCCTCGGCGCAAAAGAGCGTCATATCTTTTTCCGGGTCGTGATCCCGGGTGCGATGCCTTTTATTTTCACCGGGCTGCAGATCAGCATGGGCGTCGCATGGTTTTCGCTGGTTGCCGGTGAAATGCTTGCAGGTGAGTATGGTCTCGGCTATCTCATCTGGAACTCTTTCATCCTCGTGCAGTATCCTGTCATCGTCATAGCGATGGTAACACTCGGCGTAATCGGATGGGCCAGCAGCGCAATAATTCGTTTTGTGGGGACGCTCCTCATGAAATGGCAAACACGTGAATCATCATGACGAGGAAAGCTATGACAAACACACAACATAAATCGCCGCCGAATGCTTCAGGATTGATCTCGGATGCAAAGACCGCAGGGAAAATCAGCATAAGAAATGTGTCCAAAACTTATGACCCTGACGGAGTCAATGTACTGGCCCTCGATGATTGTTCACTCGAAATACAGGCGGGCGAGTTTTGCGTAATTGTCGGCCCGTCCGGATGCGGCAAAACAACTCTCCTGAACGCTATAGCGGGCTTTCATGACATAACGTCCGGCCAGATCGATCTTGACGGTGAACTTCTCTGTTCGAAAGACAAGCAGGCCGAACCAGGAGCGGACCGCATCGTTGTTTTCCAGCAGGGCGCCCTCTTCCCGTGGTATACGGTCCTCGAAAATGTAGTGTTCGGGCCCTCAGTACAGGGCAAGATGTCAGGGCCAAAAGCCAAAAAAGCTGCGGAAGATATACTCGCCCAGATGGGACTTCAGGGCATTCTGCACAGTTATCCAAGTGAAATTTCATCCGGCATGCGGAGGCGCGTCGAGATAGCTCGTGCAATGATGAACGATCCAAAGATATTGCTTATGGATGAACCATATCGTGCGATGGACGCGCTGACAAAGACAATCATGCACAAGAACCTGCTCGATGTATATGACAGGTCCGGGAAAACAGTCTTCTTTATTACGCATGACCTTGAAGAGGCCATCTTTCTCGGGACCAGGGTTGTAGTCATGACAACGCGTCCCGGCAAGATAAAGAAAATTATAGATGTTGATCTCCCCAGACCGCGCGATTTCAGAATACTCGCATCAGAACACTACCTCGAACTTAAAAAGGAAGCTATTGAATCTGTGCATGAGGAAGCGAAGAAGGCATTTGAGGCGGGAGAGAGAGAGCTGGCATGATGGAGATCATGTTTGAGGAGGCAACACTGTGACAAAAAATAAACCTGTCTTTTTTATGGGAATAAACCTTCGCAAACTCCGCAAGGCTGTTTTCAGCAAGACGACACTAAGAGGTATTGTTGCTATAATAGCAACCGGTTTTATATGGGAATTATGCGCTCGTTTTGAAGTGCCCATTATAGGCATGATACCGGCACCGAGTTCGGTTTTCAGTTCGCTGCTGGCGCAGATACAGGATAAGGACTACTGGGAATGCTGGGTATACAGCTATGACCGGGTACTGTCGGGCTTTATCGTTGCCCAGATAATCGGGATCCCTCTCGGCCTGATAATGGGAATGAGCCGCAATTTCCGGGACCTGACTTTTCCCACGCTGGAGATACTCAGGCCCATTCCGCCGCTTGCATGGGTGCCGATGGCGGTAATCTTCTGGCCGACCCCGGAGATGAGTATTATCTTCGTGACCTTTTTGGGCGCTTTTTTTACAATGGTGCTCAATATCCTCGGCGGCGTAAAAAACGTGGATGTCCGCTACATACGGTCCGCCCAGTCTCTCGGTTCGAGCAATAAGGATATCTTCTGGCGCATAGTCCTGCCTGCAACACTACCAAGCCTTTTCACAGGCATGACCGTTGGCATGGGTATAACATGGGCAGTCGTTGTGGCCGCAGAAATGATTGCCAGCCGCTCCGGTCTCGGTTTTTTAACCTGGAAATCATATGTGGCCGGCGATTATCCGGTTATAGTCATAGGCATGATAAGCATAGGAATAGCAGGCTATATCTCGAGCGCGGTAATACGTATGCTTGGAAACCGCCTGACCCCATGGCTGAAGATAATTTAGCGGCGCAATATAATGCGAGGTGAAAATTCCATGAACGAGCACCATAACCCGGCTGGCAGCGGCTCCAAGATGCAGGGCGGACAAATGCAGATTAGCGCAATCTCGAAATATTTTGGCATCGGTCCGCTGCGCAAGCAGATCATAAATGACTGTACTTTCACACTCGAAAGCGGCAAGCTCACAGTGCTCATCGGACCCTCTGGCTGCGGCAAGACGACCCTGATCAATCTTCTTGCCGGATATGAGACGCCTGATTCGGGCACTATAACAGTAGACGGCTCACCTATAAAGGGCCCGGGCAAAGACCGCCTGGTAGTATTTCAGGAAACGGCGCTCTTCCCCTGGATGACTACGCTCCAGAATGTTGTCTATGGCCCGATGGTACGCGGAGAGAAAGACAAAAAAGAACTTGAGGACGAAGCGATGCACCTGCTGCACAAAGTCGGCTTGGCCGAGTTCAGGGATAAATATCCTCTCCAGCTGTCAGGGGGAATGCAACGCCGCTGCGAACTGGTGCGGGCACTTATCAACAGGCCCAAGATCATGATGATGGATGAGCCATTCAGGGGCCTCGATGCGATGACACGCGAGCTAATGCAGGAGTACTATGTCAGACTGTTCGAAGAGAACCACCTGACCAATCTGTTTATTACCTCAGAGCTTGAAGAAGCGATCTTCCTCGCTGACCGGCTGATCATACTCACCAACAGACCCGCCAGCGCACGCACGGTCATTGAGATCGACCTTCCGAGACCACGCGACTTCAAGATCCTCGTGACAAAGGAATATCTGCATTACAAGCAAAACGCGCTTGAGATTCTGCATGAAGAAGCGATGAAGGCTTTTTCTGTCGGAAGTGGCGCTGCTGTTGCGGACTTCCTCGAGGCCTATTCCGAAGTAAAAGCAAAATAGATTACCGTGGTGCCTGAATGAATGTGTCACAAGATACTCTGCGTGAGATCATGATAGCCTCAGCCATTGCAGCGGCCGTTTTATCTGTAGGTGGCAGCATGGCCCGCGCCAGAGGCGTATCACAAAGCATCGTCTCCGTTCTTCATTATTCAGGGTACGGCCTTATGTTTGTGAGCATAATCCTCTTTATCATAATGGGAGCCTCACGATAAATAAGCTCTTGATGCATGGCATTCTGTTGTATCTTCAGGGGTGGCCGCTGAGTTCACTGCACTGTCGGAACAAAGTCACTGCCGGACCGGTTGTTTTACGGATTGAATCGGGAGAATTGAATATTGAGTGATATATTATACGCCAGCATCATAATCGGTTGCGCCTCATTTTCTCAGTCCGTTGCCGGCGTTGGCTTTGTGATGGTAGCCACGCCTTTCCTGCTTTCAATACTCGATGTAAAAGACACCGTGCTGATAACCTTTTTCCTTTCTCTCATCTGCCAGATAATAATAATACTGAGGCACTGGCACAAGGTGCATCCGCAGATGTTCCTGAATTTCGTGATAGGAAGCGCCATAGGGGCACCCTTCGGGTTGTGGCTTTTTTCAGTGGCAAGCATATACACTCTTAAGTTTATAGTGGGCATTTCACTTTTATCGATATCGTCCTTCTCTCTTTACAAGATCAGAGAAAACTGGAAGCTGATGGACAGCACCGCCACATTCAGGATAACAAAGGAATCACCGGCCTCATGGAGCATGAGTGAACTGCGCCAGGGGTTTTCGGGGCGTGTAGGAGTAACGCAGCTGTTCGTCGGCTCAGTGGCCGGCTTTTTCGGCCCAAGCATAGGCATGCCGGGGATCCCGCTGACCGTATATTTCAGTGTTGTGAATATGGACAAAGAGGCCGCCAGGAGCACGACTCTTGGCTTCTTCATCGTTATTTGCCTGATTACGCTTCTGGCTAATTATTTTACAGGCAACATAAGTCCCACAGTGTACAGGATGGCCCCCCTGTTGGTCCCCGCAGTGCTGGCAGGAATGGTAATCGGCAACCTGGTCTTTCCAAAGATTCCGCAGAGATGGTTTCAGCTGATACTAAATCTTATAATATTCTATTCTTCTATCAAGATTTTGAGCGAGTATATATAAAATTCTTTATTGCTCGATTCTGAAGCCTGCCACCTCAGCAACAACGGCGAGACCTGAATAACAATTGTCATAGCTGACCCTAAGGTCAAAAAGGTGTATCGCTTGCTTAGCATGTAAAATTGATCTGAACGGATTAGCTATTGATTCCGCTTCATCTCCACCGCACCTGTGATACGCTCAGGTATATAGCCGGGTATTATAATACCCTCTATATCTATGACTGGAACGCCGCGTCTCCCGGATTTTTCTATGCTTTCCCACTCTTTGTCCTTGTCTTTCTCCACGTTGTACTCGACCAACTGGACACCAAGAGACTTAAGCTGTTCACGTGCATGCATGCAGTTGTAACACCAGTCGGTCATATACAAAATAACTTTAATTTCAGAGTATGGTCTTGCAGCCTCCGCCTGTCGCGCATTCCATATCGGCGTAATCGCTGCAAAAATGAATATGATCAGAACGAAAACTTTTCCCTTCGTCCTGAACTTGCCTATATCACAATTATCTCTCATGTCAGTTACTCCCATAACATCTATATTTTATGATTCCATGCCTATTAAAGGTTAATTGTTGCAGATTCTGATTGTCAATTTGATGATTTGTGGTCCTGCCCGAAATGTACATTCAGGTGTTCAAACGTACCCGTTAGTTCATTCAAATACGTATATTTTATCCTTAACTTTAATTTCAGGAGGGATGTGCTTTTCTTCAAAATAGTCATAACCCGCTTTCAGGTTCCTCCAAAAGTCAATCCACTTGTGAGAATGATTTTTTTTCATATTTTCATCCGTCATGCGATAAGGAAATATATGGACCATAAAGGATCGTTGCCCCGCCCTTAACGCTCCATCAGCCAATGCATAAATCTCCTCAATCCCAGCATCTGTCATTGCATAGCAGCCTATTGAAACGCAACGCCCATGTACCATTAAAGCACTTCCTGTTCTTCTATGCGACTTATCATATTCATTTGGATAGCCGAGATTGAATGAAAGATGAAAATTACTGACAGGATTCATGTCTCGGGCAGAAACCGTATAAAATCCCTCTGGCGCCTTTCCATCACCATCCTTTTCCTTGGGGCCAAAACCTTCCGAGCCATATGTGCATATTTTAAAGGTCTTGAACTTCTGAAAAAGATTCTCATTCTTTACCCAGACCTCTAATTCTTCTGATTCCTTAAATATTCTGATAAATATCGCAGATCCGTATTTTATTTTTTTTGCTTCTAATTCCTTTTCAAGCTTTGGTTTCACCCTGTTTATTGCCTCTGTCGACCTTGAACTTGATGGAACCTGCGCTAAAGACGGTGACGCCAATGACATCAAGAGGGGAAAAACTATAAATAGAAATAAATTCCTCAGATAATATCCTCCGCCAATTAAAGTGTGTCGTCTAAACGCATAATAAAAAACCATTCCTCTGCGCTCTAGCTACGATAAAGGGTTATTTGATGACGTAGAGGCGCCCCACTGCTGTGACCCAAGCCGACCGTCGATTTTAAATATGATCTAAGGTCCATGAACTTTTCACCCTCCACTCAGTAGCGTTCCAGTCATATCCTCATGCCAATAAAAAAGCGGCTGACTGTGATAATGCAATTAAGCTACCACTCTGCCATTTTCAAAGTCAACGGGCATCACACATTGCTCTGTCAAGACACCGCTCAGTCTTCCTGGAGATAAAATTTCACATTGTTTATTTTTGCGCGAACAAATATCCGGACAAGGATGTATAATTGAGCTATAATGCCGGAAAGACGGATTGGGACGATTCGCAGGAGAACGACACCCTGATAAAGGAGTCTGTAATGCGTCTGATGCAGGATATATCAAAGTTGGAAGATTGACGAACCCGTCAGAAGGCTGATCAACGAAAGGAGCCGGAATCATGAGAACTTTAGGGGATGCGACGAAGTGTATTTGTGCGGTATTTGTGTTATTGTCATTGGTTTCCATGGCCTTTGCAGCTGAAATTAACCCTTACGCTGATTCGGCCACGCTTTCAGCTACTGGCACGGGGGCTGAGCTTGGCGCCTGCAAGATTGTCGTCCTTGAAACATACTTTTGGCGTGACTGGATGCCTATTGTTGGCCGTCCAGGGCCTGATCGGGGTTCCCCGCTTCACGCGAAAGTCGCATTGAGTCTGGACAATTCTACAGGAGCTGCCGACAGGCTTTCCTTTCAAGCCGTAATCATCGACCAAAAAGGACAATCCCATCCCGGTACCTTCCGGGTTATGCCAAACTACCGTATCCTTCCGGAAGCGATTGACAACCCGGAATCCTGGCGCACTATGGATGAGACTGCAAAAAAAGCTGTAATGGCCAAGTATAACGTCATCTGGAATGGTGAGCTCAAGCCGGGCGAAGTCAGGAGGGTTGAACTTCTTGCCGCGGACGGACCGTTTCTGCCTGTCGGAAGCAGAGTTCATATCGAAATAACGCTGACCGACCAGAAAGGCAATTCGGCAGTGGTTAGAACTCCCGATGAGTACATAAACCGGACAGATTAGGCCGCACGCAAGGGGGGATGGAAATTAGAAGAAAGAAGGGCTACAAGAGCAAAATATAATACTCAAAGAATACCCCTCTATATGTATCCCATTTATGATGGAACTTTTTCTAAAAACTGAACGATGGTCATTATTGCCTAAAATAAATCACTACCCAGTTCATTAAAAATATAAGCGCAAATTTCATTCTTTATTGCCTCTCCTTTATATCAAAATAATAACCTATTTTAAAGTTCTGTCCCCCGGCATGCCGAAGCGTGCGCGCAGGGTTTCTATAATCTTGGCATCGGCCCTCTCAGAAATCATTTCTACAGGTGAATATCCGCGTTTCCAAGCGAGCTGGATTGTCAGTCCCATAAGAATTATGGTAATTGCAATATTCTGCCACGAAACCAGAGCCCATTGCCCTTTCCACACGACTTGACAGTTGGCACTAAACGGCAACAGATATGGAATCGGCCATTGATAACCGTCAGGCCCCCTGCTGCCAACAATGTCAGCAAGAAGATGAATGTGAAATACCACAAACACCATTGACGGGGCAAGCAGTTTTCGCCGGTTGATAATTAATGCGATAATAAACATGAGTAAGCCAAAGCCGAGATTGTGAGCAAGAACATGATGATAATCGCTGAACAAGTGAAGAGGTATAATTTCATTGAGAGGCGTGTGTTCAACTACAATACCGAGCCCATCGACATCTGGTGCAATACTTGCGATTGTAACAATCGCCCGGTCTCGTCGGTCCAGCGGAACGGCGTTGGCAAGTGCCCAGCCCGTTAGCAGATGGGTTATGAGATTCATGTAGTGCTTAAGCCCTGTAGTTCATTATAACGTTTCATTAGCTTGCGGGCTGTGTCATGCGAAATTATAAAGAGCAGCCAAGAGCAATAAAAGTAAAAAACAGAGTAAACAATATGATCATTTTCACTATTCTTTCTCCCTTTAGCTTGGCCCACTTTCATGAATACTTGGACAGGCTTCTTTTACAGCCTGACATAGCCCGGAAGCACTTTGATTACCTTGCATTGAATGCCTTCTCCTTTGATCCAGAAAATTAATTAACTCCACTGGCAAATCCTGTTGCCCATCGTCATTGCGATTTTGCAATGGGATTCACCAACCTTCCTATAAACAGAATAGTGCCGCTTTGGTTGTCCCGAATGATAAATGTTTCCTCAAACTCTTAGCCCTCCGAACTGGACCGGATAGGGAAGTGTACCTACTCAGCTGTTTAATGAGTGACGAGAACTCTCTGTGCTCTTGACGCAGGGTAGTCATTTTGAAAGAATTTATTTCCGCTTCCATTCACCCATGATACAAGGACCGCATATTTCGCGACATCTGGTATCAGTATTCAAAAATTCCTCTTCAGTAAGTGTTGTCTTGTGCACCCAGTAACTCTCCTCAGTCGAAGAACGTTTTTTATTATAAGCGGGACTACACTCCAAGATCCTAACCCCTCCCTGTTCCTTGTAGTTGCAGATAAAATGCATCATGGTCTCCCACCCCGCCCCGCAGTCCCCATCTATCCTATCTTCTGTGACACGTATATTACAGATGGAGACTGAATGTTCCAAATGCCATCTGCATCGTGCATCGACTTCTACCGCCGCCCCATTACCATGGAATGCTAAAACCAGAACTGCAAACAGCACCGTTAAGCGCAATATAAGCATGTTACCCTTCCTCCCCGTCAGTTACCTGCTGTCAATCTGGCAAGTTCTTTTTTCTCTTTGTTAAGCTGCTTTACATTTTGAACAAGGCGTTTGTTCAGATTATTGAGTTGCCTAAGCTGATTTTCCGTAAGCTTGTTAAGGCTTTCAATATGACCCTCGCTTACCCTGCGCGCTGCGTTGTTGTAAACAGAAGCGCTCGCTACTCGCAGATCGGCCATTATTAGCTTATACTTGGGATTAATAATGCCCAGAACCAGGCCCAGACGATTTAGCACTTCATGTGACTTTTCTTCGCCGTAATGTGAGCCAAAAGCTGAACCGGGGTCGATACTGATTTCAGCAGTCACATGGAGCCTCTCTATCAACTTTTTTGCCAGCTCTGGCTTGCCAGGGTATTTTGCAACTGCACGAATAGCATCGAAAAGGTATGGATCAGTTACTCCCTTAGACTGTAGCCACGCTATCTGCTTGTTAACCGTAACAGGATTTAGTGACTTTATTGGCTTTAACACCTTCCCTGCGCCACGTGCAATTGATTCGCTTAAAGCGACTTCAGCTGCCTGGAGCGCCGCTTCAAGAAATTCTTTCTCCAAATCCATCTTTGCTTTAGCTGACAAGTTCGCCCAATCCTCAAAATCCCTGGCCCTCTTTTCAGGGTCCCTACTGTCGTAAAGACCCAGGTTGCGGATCGCATTCTGATCACTTTTTACTTTTTTTACAAGATCATTTATGATAATCTTCTTTTTTTTGATAAGTACCTGCCTATCAGCCTCGCTCTTTTTATTCTTCGGAGGCGGCGGAGATCCGATAATAACCCCGACCGACTCAGGTCGCTTTTGGACAACAGGGTCTGACTTCTTTGCCTGCTTGTTTAACTCATCCATAAGATTCTTTCGATCATCCCTTTCCTTATCTTGCTGCTCTTTTCGGATCTTGTCTTTCTTATCTTGTTGCTCATTTTTGATAGCGATCAGTTGATTAAGTATGTTTCGTGCGAAAGAATTATTGGGGTCGTATTTCAGTACATCTTCGAGACTGCCCTTTGCCAAATCGTACCTGCCGGTAATGAACTGGAGATAACCTTCTTGACTATAAGCTGCCGCTCTATCATCCTTAAATGTCCGCGACGAAATTTCAAATGTCCTAGCTCTAGCAGAAGAAGCCCATTTTAACGCTTCTTCATACTTTCCCTGTTTTTCGAGCACATATGACATATGCCAACATACTTGCCAATCCATAATGTACCCATTAGTTGCTTTGAAATACTCTTTTTCCGCTTCCGCCCACATCCCTGCATTCTCGTAGTTCAGGCCGGCATTGAAATACTTGAGGCCGATGTTGCGCTGTCGTTGATTGTATTGCTGATCCTGCTGATTTTGGAGTTCCTCTTGAGTCAGTGCTGGCTCTCGTTCACGTCTATAGTGGTGACTACCTCCGCTACTACCACCGCAGTTTGTGACCGCGGTGTCAACGCACTTGCCAGGCACATTTCCCCCATCCCAGGCTTGCAGTTCCGAAATTGTACAAATACTGATAAAAGAAAACAAGAAAAAAGTCACCATCAAAAGCCTTTTCATTCTAACCTCCCATTCTAAAGAAGTGCCTTAATATTAAACTTGTCTTTTTCCATTGTTATTTTCTCTAATCCAGAATGCGTACAGAAATTACTTTACCCGAGTCATTTTGTCTGATCTTTAAGCGTTTACCCTTAAGAGTCTTTCCTATAGTATCTTTTACGCGTATTCAAGGGCCTTTTTGCATTCATTATTGTTGATGGCCGCTAGCATGGCGGCGCAGGAAGATAGCATATTGATATTGCCAGAATAACCATTCTGGGCTGTCAGTCTCCAACTTAGGGTTAAGTCCCTTTCAGCGAGACTTAACCCCTTCATACCGCTTTCACTTCGAGAGTGGCGGTGGAGGATTTTGACGCAACCATGAGATGGTTGGTGCGACCCTCTCCCACTAACCTATTCACTTTTTTTTCTTGTTTATTGCTTTTTTATTCATTGAATCTTTTTTTAGCAAAATAGACAAAGGGATGACTCACACACCTTTTCTTCTTTAATGTCTGACATCTTTTTATCTGGTATCAAACCCCCTGCCTGAATGTTCCTTCATCCGTTCATGAGTGGGTTCCTTTAGAGCATCCCTGGAATTTCTTTCCACGTTCCTGAGTTGGTCCATTGCGCCTCTGTCCTTGATCTTGACCTTCTCCACTGCGAGTACCAGCGGTTTAGGCATAACGCGCGGGTTTGCGAAATCTGCAGAGTCAGCTGTAGTCACCCTAAGATAGATATCTTCCCGCCCCAGTTTACTCAGATCAAAGCTTACTGATCCAAAGCCGTTGCCTCCTATCACTCCTTTGCCCTTCGGTACGAGCATATAGCTATCATCAGCTCCAGTCGTACTGTATTCGACCTTGAAGTTTACTCCGGGCTGACCAGCTATGTTCAGCGTGACCTTGGTCATCTCACCTTTCCTCAGCACCTGGATCACTTCCTGTTTGACTAGCTCTGAGTCCATCGTTATCTTGGATGTTTCCAGCACCGGCTGCTGCTTCTTGGACTGCTCAGCAGCTCCTGCCATCGCGGGAATAATTAGCGCCATGGCCAATATTCCGATCAACACCGTCTTTACAAGATCCTGTCTCTTCATCTCCTGCTCCTTTCAGATTGAATGGGATTCTACGGCTGTATCATTAGTGGGGATGATACAGATAGCCGGCTCTGTTTTTTATATATTCCACCTCCTGTAATATTTCCCCGAATACTCACTCCGGGTTATTTGCGGCATGGCTCCTACAGCCTCCCGCTTATAAACTTAAGACAACTTCGAACCCATTATTGTTCCCGAAGAGCAAGATAAGGATAATAATAATTCCATCCCTTCTTCCTGTTATATTAACCCCAAAAAGTACTTCCTCCACATAGGATCTACGGTTTGCAGGCAAGCTCATATGAGGTGCCCTTCTTGTCCAGATGACAGGTTATTCTTGATGGCGGAATATGTGCCCAGGAATAGAGCCTCAATGCTCTAATCAGAAATATTTTCTTGGCCTTTGTAAGCTTATTTACATCATACTTTTCAGAGAGGGCCTCTTTTTTCAAGAGATAGAGATCGCCATCTTTAGTGAAGCTCAATTCGCAGGGAGTCTTTGTTGCGCATTCAGACAGCACTTTGAATTTATCGGATCGATGGTCATCAAATACCAGCACAGTGCCTGAAGGCAATGCGTTTTCAATGACTACGTCAAGTTTTTCGATCGTGAAAGGACGATGGGGTGGCCTATTTTTTTCTCCAGGGCCTATGACATCGGCTAATGCAAATGAAGCAACTGCCAGAATTACCACAGCACATAATGAAAGTTTAACAATACGCATCTCTACCCTCCTCGCCCGGTCTTCCGGGATTTGCATTTCAGGTTTCTGTTTAAGTCCGGGTCTAAAGAATGTGCCCGGCCGTCCGGTAACTTGCGCTAATTCTTTTCACTGCCATGCTGCAATTTTTTCCTCACCTTCGATATGAAGCGTTTAATTATCTATCCTTAGCAGAAGCCTGACCACTTCTTAGACTCAGAAAATGGAACGCCAGATCCTGAAAGCCCGGAAGATATTTCAGCCCCACCATTGCTGCCGCTGCAATAACGCATAATGCCGTCACGATCCATGCCGATACATGTCCGACTGGATCAGGAAGTAAAAAAGGACTTGCCCCGATCAGAATCACCATGCATGGCAGACCAAAGGCAAATGACGGGTAATGGGGAAAAAGCGACTGGACTGCCGCCAGAGTGATCCCTGTCGTGGCTTGCACACAGACGACCGCTACCAGCGCCGGCGCGATCCAATTATCCTTAAAGATTGCCATTCCTGCTCCTGCCAGAAGCAGCGCACTGCCTGTACCTATCCATCCGAACCGATCTGCAAGCACCCCTCCCAGAGACTTCCCCGCAAAAACTGCGGCTCCGAACAGCAGTATGGCACTTTCTTTTCCCATCCATTCAGCGGGCAAGGCATATCCGCCAACCGACCTGGAAAAAACTACAAGCATGATCAGAGCTATAGCTATCAATCGCAGGCCACCTACCGGCTGTCTGGATTCCCCGCTTGTCATCACATTTATAACAATCTTAGGACCAAGATACAGCAGCATCGCAATGCCCAGCAGTATTTGGACTGAATAGAGCGGGAGCGGGCCGGACATCGCAGATAGGATTGCACCCCCGGTCAGTCCTACTGCGCCGGTAGCAATGAACAGGCCCAAGGCAGAAGATCTTCTGTCAGAAAGCGAGTAAACCAGGGCTCCCGCACCAGTATGGAACAGGGCATTACCGGTTCCGAGCATCAGTACTGAAGCTAAAGGATTCGCAGACAAAAAAAATGGACCAGTTGCAGTAATGATTAAACCAATCAATGCGCCTGCCCGATGTACTCTGAATAAATCGAGTATCCATCCGCATAAAGGCAGACTTCCGAACGCGATAATGTTGTATAAGATCACAAGAAAGTAAAATTCATCCCAGCCCATATGGCATAGGTGTGGAATGGAAAGAACTGACAGGGCGCAAGTGCCGTCAGTTGCAAGATGCGCAAGGCATAATATGACGAGAGTAAAGAGAGTTTTCATGCCTTCATATCACCATCATTCAAAGGGTGGCATCAAAATCAGTCCAATAAGCATCGATGTAGCGTTTGCAGCCAGAGATGCAAGCAGTGATGCGTAAATGCTGGCACCAGTAGTAATCCAGTAGATAAACGCTTCCACCAAAAACGCAGTCAGTTCGCCGCAAAGGACTGAGCTAGTGTAATCGATTATCCCAGGATATACGAACCAGAGGTATGGCAAAGTAGTCAGGTTGCAGATGAAAACTGCCGCCACTATCCGACCGGGCCGAACTGTCATTCCCTTAATCTTAAAATGCCTGTAAAGGATAAAATACGCCACGGGCAGTTCTGACGCTATTGTAAGCAATAGCGCTTTTAGAAATTCACATGTATAGTAATAATCACTCATGATCTGATCTCAACATGATATCCAATAAGACAATTCGGTAGATGACCACAAAATGATTTGTTGCTCTCCATTCTCTTAATCGTTTTAGCTATAATTATTGGACAAAAGGTTTCAGAGAAAAGTTCCCGCACCGCCTGACTTTTAAAAAAATGACTCAATGTTCAGCACCACTTTTCTAATTTCCTCAAAAGCACAAAAGCCGAACCAACAAGGGATTGTTCTCCCCTGTCGACCCGGCCTATTTCCATCTAAGGTCCGCGAACTTTCAGCCCCCTCTAAAGAAGCATTCCAGTCATCTCTCTATGTCAATCAAAAAATCAACTCCCCATATGACGCATACGCTATCATGCTAACATTTCTTAAGTCAACAGGCACCTGTTGTTTGTCAAGTCACCAATCGTTTTATCACTGCGGCGGTGTCAAGGTGGTGTGTAACTGCGGTGGTGTCCAAGAGCCGCACTTCTTCAAACAGCGGCAAAACGTTTTTAACAGACAAACGGCCCCATATCAAACTACCACTGCCCGCAGGGGGGTCCTACAAACATCTTGCTAAGGCCAGAAGAGGTGTGGACAAAAAGGAGGCGATGGTATATTGTTATATGGCTACTTCTATTAATCCACAAATTGCCTGATTAACATAAATCAGCTTATAGGAGGAGGCATAGATGCAGACAGTCCGTGCAATAGTGCTGCTGGTTGTCCTGTTGGTAGCATTTCAGGATAAAGTATGGTCGGATCCAATCGAGCGTAAAGCACAATATGCCCCCGGTAATGTCCCACTATCTGCTCCAGAACTCACGCCTCTTTACCAAAACAAGATGACCGCCGGCCTTGACCAGCCACCGGCTCAAGGTTCCGATGTTGCTGGCAGACTTCTTGCGGAGCTGAATGAGATACTGGAATCCGGCAATGACAACGACCCCAGGCTCGATAGGGATTTTAACGCCCTCACGCCTGAAACCAAACGCCTTTTCCGCCAAAGATATGCTCAGGCCCCTGTTGAAGCCCGCGCCACTAGAGGCACAATTGTCTTTCTGCTGGGCAGCAACCTCGACTCCCCTGAAGACTGGGCTTTTCTCCGTTCCGTGGTCAGCGAACCCCGTTGCCTAAGTCTGGATAATTGCTCACGCCAGGCCCCCGCATCGACTCAGCACGAGGTACGCGGTATGGGGGTAACTTTGGCTTATCCGAAATTGATTGCCTTAGAAGCAGTGAGAACTCGTCTTGAAGAGACGCGCAAACCTGGCAATGAGGATCAAGGCAACACGGTGCTGGAGGCTGTGGGTATACTACGCATCGCAAAGGCCTCCGGGGAGCCCATAGTCGCGGACACGTCCGCCGAGATCGCGACCCATTTTGGTCTCGATCTCTCCCCGACGGCCCAAGAGTTCAGGCAGCCATAACCTCTGGACAATCCTTAGCCTGCTGGTTTCCGCTTATTCTTAGATGACTGCATTATTTCCTTTTAAGGGAATGGCCATGCCGAATTCGCCAAATGGAATATCAATTTCCTACATTTAACTTTTTTCGGTTCTACGCTACCGTGTACGTCGACCGACGAGAAAAGCGATGATCGCTATTAATCCAGCAACAATGATCCAAGGCATTTTCGAATTAGATGACTCGGGCACTTGGATAGGTGTTGGGTTTTTGACAGCAGTCGGTGGTGAAACCGGTTCTGCTATGGGGACTGGCATCGAGCGAGTCCCTTCCCTGCCTTTCTCAACCGCCGAATTATTATTACCGCTGCCTGTTGCGGAATCCCTTCGGCTGGTATCTGTATTGACCTTTGGTGCCGACGGGATATTGCCCAGTGGCGATTGCAATGGGTTCTCTGGAAGAGTCAGTATCGGCCTTGGAGGTGGCTGCGGCGGCTGTGAGGTCTTGGGCAGGCCACCCCACTGGGCACAAACAATCGAAGCCTCGCCATACACCAGTGCAATTGCACACAGTATCAAGTAAATTATCAATATTCGCTTCAACATGGTGTTCCCTCCACAATAGTTATCATCGTTATAATATTTATCATCAGCGACTCTTTGCTGATTCCCCTCCCCAAATATTTCATCTCGGACAGGAGCATAGACCCTGTCCCCAACCTGGCACGGCTGAAAATAGAATACCAGAACTCAGAAAATAACTACCGAGCGGAGAAGGCAACGCGGAAGCCGAGGGAGCAGTTCAGGTTTGTGGGCGTAGCAACTCTCCGCACCGCTGCGCATACGTTCACCGGGTTATCAAAAGTTACCGAATTCAGTATACTACTTTATAGAGAGCCTTAAAACGGTCTGTCGCTGCCTCATATGACGAAATGTATGACTCGAGGAACCCCACAGGATGCTATTCGCGCGCAAAAGAAGCATTTTACGCTTCAATTACATTAGCGTCTCAATTGGGACGTCAGGATGATGTAAAAAGACTGGAGAAACGTCTGCAGCATGTCAAGAATATCTTCAGAATCAATAGATTTAGCGCTTATTCATTCGGGAGATGATGATAATAGCGCGTGAATCAGAAGGCGGCTTCTTCTTGCAATTGCGAGAAGGGTTATCTGTCCCAATCGCCATAATATTCATTACTGCCTGCGGCTGAGTAGCATCAGCGGGACGCCTCCATGAACCACCCTCACCTTCTCTTGTAAATCCGGCATCTCCCAACTTCCGACGATAGTAATCCACAAGCTCAGATGGCTTGGCAGGAGAAACAAAAGCATCCCATGTTATGTGGTTGTCTAATCCATAAACATATTCAGTGCATAAATGGGTTAGGTTAGGGTGTGCGGGAAATCCATAGGACTGGAAGATCGAATCATTCACATTAGAATTACCACTGGCCATTTGTTGAGAGCAATTGCCGATCAATACAATGAAAGAGATGGAAAGAACCAGGGTCAAGAATTTCATCTTTTCTCCTTTCAAGATAAACGGCCGAACGTTAAGCTCAGCGGCAGCGAACCAAGGGCAAGAAGAAGAAAGAAAGAAAAAAAAGCATCCCCATCCGCTGGATTTTATAAGGGTATGCCGAAAAAATATCTCCTTTCTCTTCACCTATGATCGACATGCCATGATAAGTAAACTTAGTCTCCGAAAATCTTCGTGACGATATAAATCCCTGCACCAAAGCCAGCACCACCGAATAGTAAACCTAACAGTGAAGGCCAATAGTCCTTATCAGCTTGATCTAGGATATTATATTTCTTCATGGCCTCCCCGAGCAATCCTCCAATGATCCCCCCAATACCGAAACCGAAGACCATCCCTATCAAGTACGACAGCCACTTTCCCCATGAGTACATTTGCGCCCCCTATGTAAATTGGGCATATACAGCCCTCACACTAAGCGCATTCCATAGAAGAACGCAAGTTGCGGCCAGTTATTATCTCGTTACAGCAACTGTAGCAGAAAGTTCTACACCTTTCAATAGCATTTCGAATAGATTTTCACATAAGGCAGCGGGAAGGCCCAGCAAGATCTCGTGACACCCAGTTTGGAAACTTAACTGCCTTGCGTATGATATTGCTTTATAAGAGCTTTCTATAGGTCATGCCCATTAATTACCCATGTTTTAGCATTTTCCCCGACATAAAGGATTCGCGAAATAGTTCGCACGGTCAATCAAATAGAAACACTGCTTTCACCCTTTGCCCCGTCATCTGATTACATCTTGATGCGAACCAATTCTGTAGCGTAAATTAATCGCACTTTCCGCTTCAGTTTTGACCCAGTATGGCCCCGAGAAATTTTAGCGAAATTTAAGAATATAAGAGAAATATGAGAAGTCACTTTTGTCGCTGATATTGGAACATTTAACCTATTGACTTCAAGAAGAGAAAAAGCCACCTGCCGGAGTCGAACCGGCGACCTACTGATTACGAATCAATTGCTCTACCAGCTGAGCTAAGGTGGCATAGAACCCGAATATTATAACCGTTGGCAGTCTTTAGAAACAAACCGCGGAATGATTGCGGCCATTTTTTCGGAAGGTTATTTTATCAAATACTGCCATAGGATATGCAAGTCTTTTTTTTTGCGCACATTATCACAAGCGCAAACATCTTTCCATTCTGATCATTTACATGTAAAATAAATGGATGAAAACAGCCTATCTGGATTGCTCGTCAGGAATAAGTGGTGATATGTGCCTCGGCGCACTCGTGGATGCAGGTGCAAGCATAAGCAGGATCAGAAGCGAACTGAAGAAGCTCGCCCTGGACGGCTATACTATCTCTGCCAAAAAAGTTAAGCGCAGCGGCATCGCCGCAACAAAAGTAGACGTTGTCATCAAAAAAAAGGCAGATCATCACCACGATCACCATCATCACCGCCATTCAGATGCACGAAAGTGGAAGGATGTTCAGAGGCTTATTAAGAATTCGGAGCTTGATCCATCCATAAAAAAGAAAGGCCTTGAGATATTCCGCCGCCTGTTTGAGGCCGAAGCAGCAGTCCATGGAGAACCCGTTGAGCAGGTCCACCTGCATGAACTCGGCGCCGTTGACTGCATGGTGGATATATTCGGCACACTGATCGGCCTGGACCTTCTTGGAGTTAAAAAAATAATTACGTCACCTATAAATACCGGCCAGGGCACGGTAAAGACAGCGCACGGGATTCTTCCTGTTCCGGCCCCGGCTACGGCTGTCCTGCTAAAAGGTCTGCCCATTTACTCTTCAGGCGTACAGTTTGAACTTGCAACGCCTACAGGAGCATCTCTCGTGAAAGAACTGGCGTCATCAACAGGTCCCTTGCCGGTTATGGCTATTGAACATATCGGCTACGGTGCGGGAAGCAGGGAAATCGCCGGCATGCCTAATGCCCTGAGGATTCTCATAGGCACCGAACCGTCAAACATCAAGCCGTCAGAAGGCTGTGAGAATGACAAGGTCATGGTACTCGAAACCAATATAGACGACATGAACCCCCAGTATTATGAGACCGTTATGAACCGGCTCTTCTCAGCCGGGGCCCTCGATGTGTTCCTGGAAAATATAATCATGAAAAAGGGCCGCCCGGCCATAAAGCTCACGGTAATAACAACTGAACAGGACATGGACAGGATTTCTTCAGTCCTCTTTTCCGAAACTACCACAATCGGAATCCGGTTCCAGAGCGCTCATAGAAACATACTGGCAAGGGAAACAATAAAGGTTAAAACCGAATTTGGCACAGTGCGTTACAAAATATCCCGCCATAAGGGAATGATAGTTACTTCCACGCCAGAATACGAGGACCTGAAACTGATATCCGAAAAGAACAATATTTCTATAAAAGAGCTGACTGCGAGAATACCTGCAGTCAAAAAGTCCCCTGCTCGGTCTTAACTATTAGGTCAGACGTTGCAACCGGCTTGTTCTAATCCACTGTTTTCGGCCTTGCTTATTTTACTCTATTGCCTTTATCAGCTGATGCGGCAGCAGAATCCCAGCCTCCTCCAAGGGCCTTTATAAGAAGCACACTCGCAGCCATGCGCCGGCCGTTAATACCGATGGCAGTCTGTTCATTGCCCTGTGCAATGGCCAGGACAGTCACAACGTCAAGATAACTGATTATGCCTGACTTGTATTGATTGATACTGACGGCAACTGATTGCTTGGCCGCCCTAACAGCTTCGTCCTGCATTGCGGCTTCTTCTTCGAGTATCCTCAGGGCAGCCAGGTTGTCTTCTACCTCCTGGAAGCCGGTTAATACTGCCTGTCGATATGCAGCAACGCTGGCATCATAGGCAGCAATCGCCTGGTCGGTATGAGCGCTCCGCACCCCGAAATCGAGAATTGTCTCCGCTGCAGTTGAACCTATAGACCAGAAACGGCTCGGCCATACAAGCCATTTCGACAGCGTAGCAGCATCGAATCCGCCCGATCCATTCAGCGTTATTGCAGGATAGTAAGCCGCCTTCGCAACACCTATTAGGGCATTCGCAGCAGCCATACGCCTCTCAGCTCCGGCAATATCTGATCTCCGTTCGAGGAGATCAGAGGGTATCCCTGCCGGTATATTCGGCGGGATTGATGCAAGAGGAGAAAATGGTATTGAGAAAGATGACGCTGGTTTTCCAATTAGAGTTGCAATGGCGTGTTCGAGTTGGGCGCGCTGAATGCGGATGTCGATTGCCTGTGCCTGGGTTGTTTTAAGTTGTGTTTCGGCCTTAAGAACATCCGATTTTGCAGCAACTCCTCCGACATAACGGTTCTTCGTCAGCTCGAGATTTTTTTGGTATTCGCTGATCGTGACATCAAACAGCTGTTTCTGTGCGTCCAGCGTTCGCAACTGGAAATAGTTCTGCGCGAGTGTGGCCTGTATGCTCAGGCGTATAGCCTCGAGGTCAGCTGCGCTGGCCTGGGCACTTGCCTCGTTTGATTCTACTGTCCTGCGAATCTTGCCCCATACGTCAAGTTCCCATGATATGAGACCGGTCAAAAGAAAATCATTTGTTGTACTCCTCGATCTGGATGGACTGCTGCTGGATCCGATAGCCTTGCTGGAGCGTGATGGAGTAACCGATGCCCCCAACACCGGAAACAACCCCGCCTGCGAACCCTGAACGATAGCTGTCGCCTGACGGAACTGCGCCTCGGCCGCCGCAATGTTCTGGTTTGAAACAATTACCTGCTCTTCAAGCATGTTCAGCTGCGGATCATTGTATATCTCCCACCATTTCCCCTTAATGCCATTATCACGAGGCTCAGCCACTTTCCAGCCCGCGTTTTCTTTAAATGATGATGGTGTTTCGGCTGTAGGTCTGACATAGTCAGGGCCGACGGCACATCCGGTCAGCAGAGTCAGCATGCCGCATAATATCAGTAAAATAGACACCCGGCGCCTGTTAAATAACGGCTCAACATTTTCCACATTTTTCTCCCAAATAACGATAAATGTCCTGAACAAATTATACCTTAACCTTTCCACTTCTATGAATTCAATTTACATGTCCTTCGTAAAGGATATTACGCCCTTTCAATCTATTCATATTATTATTTATCTCTGCGGTTCCGGCCAGGCCTGTTAAAGATATTCAGAGTTATCAATTTCCCTCCGCGTGCGGCCCTTTTCTCCGCAATCCATAATCTGAAGCGGTCCATGTAGAGATAAACAACGGGTGTAGTATATAGCGTAAGCATCTGGCTGAATATGAGACCGCCGACTATCGAGATTCCAAGAGGCCGGCGAAGCTCACCTCCGACTCCGAGGCCTATGGCGAGAGGCAAGGCCCCGAGCAGGGCAGCCGCTGTAGTCATCATAATCGGACGAAACCTGAGCATGCAGGCCTGGAATATTGCATCTTC
This sequence comes from uncultured Nitrospiraceae bacterium, assembly GCA_903822005.1. Lineage (GTDB taxonomy): Bacteria > Nitrospirota > Thermodesulfovibrionia > Thermodesulfovibrionales > Dissulfurispiraceae > Fen-1308. Next base: position 57,329 of record CAIJNL010000009.1, on the reverse strand, counting down.
CGGCCTGGAACCGTCCTTGCGTTCCGCTTCCAGAGCAAAATCAACCATCATGATACCATTCTTTTTTACTATGCCAATTAGCAGAATCAGGCCGATCATGGCGATAATGCTGAGCTCTGTGTTGCATATCATAAGCGCAAGGAGGGCACCGACTCCGGCAGAGGGCAACGTTGATATGATCGTTATAGGATGGATATAACTTTCATAAAGCACCCCGAGCACGATATATACTGCAATAAGCGCGGCAAGTATCAGTAATGGCAGACCTGCGAGAGATGAGAGGTAAACCTGGGCAGTACCCTGAAATGTACCGCGTATGGTTGATGGGATCCCCATCTTAGCTGTAGCATCGTCAATAGCATTAACAGCGTCGCCCAAAGCAGTCCCGGACGGGAGGTTGAAAGAAAGAGTTACTGCAGGAAACTGGCCCTGATGGGCAACAGCAAGGGCAGTACGAGTAGGCTCAAAATGAGAAAACGCGCTCAGGGGTACAAGCGAGCCGGTTGATGATCTTACATAAATGTCCCTAAGCGTTTCGGGCCGCTGCCAGTATTGCGGTGCAACCTCCATAACTACATGATACTGGTTGAGCAGGGTATACATGACAGAAACCTGTTTCTGTCCAAAGGCGCCATAGAGCGTCTCATCTATCACCTGTGTCGAAATGCCCAGGCGCGATGCGGTAGTGCGGTCTATCACTATCAGGGACTGACTGCCTTTGTCCTGCTGATCGCTGTTTACGTCGGCAATACCGGGCAACGTGCGTAATTGCTGCTCTATGCGCGGCGCCCAGGTCAAAAGCTCGTCAAGATTATCACCCTGCAGCGTGTATTGGAATTGCGCGCCGCCCATCCTGCCGCCTAACCGCAGGTCCTGTACTGACTGCAAATATGCAGGGGCCCCCGGCACACTCACCAGCTTGCCGCGGAGCCTTGCTATCACCTCATCCGTTCTCAACTTGCTCTCTGAATATGGTTTCAGAGCTATGAACATCCTTGCGGTATTTCTAGTGGATCCGCCTCCGCTGAACGCGGCGACGGTTGCGACAGCGGGATCGGCCTGAATAATATCAACTATGGCCTTGAGCTTTTCGTTCATTGCCTGAAAGGATATATCCTGCGAAGCCTGTATGGAGCCCATCAGTCTGCCTGTGTCCTGCTGCGGAAATAATCCCTTTGGGATATTGATGAATAATACGACAAAGATCGCTACTGTTATGATTGTCAGCGAAATCATAAGAAGCGGATGCTGAAGTGCGCGTTTCAGGGTCGTTTCATAATGTTTGTGCAGCCAGTCGAATGCCCGCTCACCCTTATTATACAGCCATCCGTGCTCCACGCCTTTATCGCTTTTCAACAGCCTTGCGCACATCATTGGCGTAGTTGTCAACGAAACCACTAGAGATATCATGATTGCGGCCGAAAGCGTGACCGCAAACTCGCGGAAAAGGCGGCCAAGCATGCCTCCCATCAGGAGTATCGGGATAAAGACCGCAATAAGTGATATGCTGATCGACAGGACAGTGAAGCCGATCTCTTTCGCGCCAAGATAGGCAGCCTCTTCAGCAGACATGCCCTGCTCCATATGCCGCGTTATGTTTTCGAGCACCACTATGGCATCATCCACTACAAACCCGGTAGCAATAGTCAGCGCCATCAGCGAGAGATTATCAAGACTGTAATTAAACAGATACATTACGCCGAAGGTGCCTATCAGCGAGACAGGCACCGCAATGGCGGGTATCAGGGTCGCCCTGATATTTCTTAAAAATATGAACACCACGAGTATTACCAGAACGGCCGAGATAACGAGAGTAATTTCGACATCCTTAAGAGATCCGCGGATCGAAGGGGTGCGGTCATTTACCACGGACAGCTTTACTGCGCCGGGCAATGACGCCTCGAGCTGCGGCAACAATGCAAGCACCCGGTCAACTGTATCGATTATGTTAGCGCCCGGCTGCCTGAAGACGATTACCATAACAGCCGGTTTCCCATTTACAAGACCGGAATTACGGAGGTCCTCAACCGAATCCTGCACATCAGCCACATCTGCCAGCCGTACGGCCGCACCCGACCTGTATGTTATGATCAGAGGTTTGTATTCCGCCGCCGTATAAATCTGATCGTTTGTCCTTATCTCCCATGTGCGCGAGTCATCAGAAAGCTGACCCTTTGGTTTATTGGCATTAGTTGCATTCAGCGCGCTGCTGACATCGTTCAGTCCGATACCGTATTTATTCAGGGCAGTCGGATTAAGCTCGACGCGAACAGACGGCAGCGAGCTGCCGCCGACAGACACCTGCCCCACTCCTTCAACCTGCGAAAGTTTCTGCGCCAGGATAGTCGAGGCAACGTCATACATATTTTCTCTCTTGCTCGTATCCGATGTCAGGGCCAGTATCAGTACCGGCGCATCCGCCGGATTGACCTTGCGGTAGCGCGGATTACTCGGCAGGTTGGCAGGGAGATTAGTCCTGGCCGCATTTATAGCGGCCTGAACGTCCCTTGCGGCCCCGTCTATATCGCGGCTGAGTTCGAACTGCAGAGTGATTGAGGTGCTGCCCAGTCCGCTGGAAGAGGTCATTTCTGTCACGCCGGCAATATGTGCAAACTGGCGCTCAAGCGGCGCGGCCACTGCTGTAGCCATTGTCTCGGGGCTGGCCCCGGGCAGACCCGCAGATACATTTATAGTCGGGAAATCAACCTGCGGAAGAGGAGAAACCGGCAGTGTTCTGACTGCAACCAGACCTGAAAGTACCAGACCTATGGTTAACAGCGTTGTTGCAACTGGCCTCTTTATGAAAGGCGCGGAGATATTCATTTCTCTCCAGATTCAACTGGTTTGCCCAGTGCACCTTCAGACGCATCGGCTGGTTTTTTCCTGCCAACTCGCAAGGCCAGGCGATCAAACCAGAGATAAATAACCGGGGTCGTATAGAGGGTAAGGACCTGGCTGATGACAAGTCCGCCTATTATGGAGATGCCAAGCGGATGCCTCAATTCCGACCCCATGCCTGTACCAAGTGCCAGCGGAACGGCAGAAAGCAGCGCAGCCATAGTCGTCATCATGATGGGACGGAATCTGAGCAGGCAGGCCTGGTATATCGCCTCAACCGGCGGCACACCATGTTTACGCTCTGCATCAAGGGCGAAGTCAACCATCATAATGCCGTTTTTCTTTACGATACCTATGAGCAGGATAATGCCTATCAAGGCTATCACGCTGAACTCTGTGCGGCATATGATCAATGCAAGCAGCGCCCCTACCCCGGCAGACGGCAGCGTGGACAAGATGGTAATGGGATGGATGTAGCTTTCGTACAGCACACCGAGCACAATATACACCGTTATAAGTGCAGCAAGGATAAGCAGAGATTCATTCCCAAGCGATGACTGAAATGCCTGTGCCGTTCCCTGGAAGCTGCCGCGTATGCTGACGGGCATACCCAGCTCAATCGTAGTCGTTTCTATGGCCTTTACAGCGTCGCCAAGCGAAGAGCCAGGTGAGAGATTGAACGACAGAGTGGTTGAAGGGAACTGTCCCTGATGGCTGATAATCAGTTGGCCGGTAGTCTCTTTGGCGGTTACGACGGCTGACAGCGGCACCTGCCCGCCGCCTGCTCCCCTGATGAATATGTGCTTGAGCTTTTCGGGGTTCTGTCTGAATTCGGGCTTTACCTCAAGGATCACCCTGTACTGATTCAGCTGTGTAAACATGGTAGATACCTGCCTCTGCCCGAATGCGTCATAAAGAGTGTCATCAATCATCTGCGGCGTGATGCCCAGCCTCGACGCTGTATTGCGATCGATATTCAGGGACACCTGCAGGCCCTGGTCCTGCTGGTCGCTGCTCACGTCCCGCAGCTCGGGCAGTTCCCGTAATGCTTCAACAAGTTTGGGTGTCCAGTAATTCAGCTCCTTGATGTTGGGGTCTTCGAGGCTGTACTGGTATTGGGTCTTGCTTACGCGGCTCTCGACCGTCAGGTCCTGCACAGGCTGCATAAAAAGTGCTATGCCCTTGAGTTTTTCGATCTCGGGCTGCAGACGATGTATGACCCCGGTAGCATCGAGTCCGCTTTCGGAGAGTGGCTTCAGATTGATCAGAAACCTTCCGGTATTGAGTGTTGTATTGGTTCCGTCAACACCAATAAAAGACGAAAGGCTCTTGACTCCCGGGTCCTGCAGTATCACCCTCGCAAGGGCCTGCTGCCTTTCGGCCATGGCATTGAATGAGGTCCATTGCGGCGCCTCGGAAATGCCGAGTATTATGCCCGTGTCCTGAACAGGGAAAAAACCCTTCGGTATCCAGATGTATAAAAGGACAGTAAAGACCAGAGTGGCGGCCGCTACAAGCAGGGTCGCAGTCTGCCGGCCCAATACCCATTTGAGCGTCCTCCCGTAAAATTCTATTATCCTGTCGAATATCTCCTGGGATTTCCGAAAAAGCCTGTTATGCTGCTCTGCCGGCTGGTGTTTGAGCAATTTGGCGCACATCATCGGAGTTAATGTGAGTGAGACCACGGCCGAGATTACAATGGTAACTCCAAGGGTAATGGCAAATTCGCGGAAGAGCCTGCCCACAACATCTCCCATAAAGAGAAGAGGAATCAGGACAGCAATCAGGGATATGGTCAATGACATAATTGTGAAGGCTATCTGTTCAGATCCTTTTAAAGCGGCCTCAAGTGGTGACTCGCCCTGTTCGATATAGCGGCTTATGTTTTCGATCATTACAATGGCATCGTCCACAACAAAACCGGTGGCAATTGTGAGTGCCATCAGGGTAAGGTTGTTAAGGCTGAAGTCGAGGAGATACATGATCCCGAATGTGCCTACAATGGACAACGGCACCGCAATGCTCGGTATCGATGTTGCAGCAACAGTACGCAAGAAGAGGAATATGACCATAACGACCAGGACAACAGCAAGCATCAGTTCGAACTGAACATCTTCTACAGAGGTCCTGATGGTTGTGGTCCGGTCAGTAAGAATCGAGACCTTTACGGATGACGGCAGGGACTGTTCGATCTGGGGCAGCAGCTTTTTTATCCTGTCCACTACCTCTATGACATTCGAACCGGGCTGTCTCTGAATGTTGACTATAACGGCGGGGTCTTCATTCATCCAGGCTGCCTGCTTGATATTCTCGGCATCATCCACAACATCCGCTACATCACTCAGCAATATCGGCGCACCGTTGCGATAGGCAACAAGCAGGGGTTTATAATCCTTGCTTGAGAGCAGCTGATCATTCGCGCCTATTATCGATGACTGTCTGTGACCGTCAAAGCCTCCCTTTGCCTGGTTAACGTTAGCGGTCTGCAGCGCGGCCCGCACGTCTTCGAGCGTAAGCCCATACGCCGCAAGCGCCGTCGGGTTTGCCTGAACGCGCACAGCAGGCCTCTGTCCGCCGCTGATGGTCACAAGACCGACACCGGACAACTGCGATATCTTCTGTGCAAGCCTGGTATCCGCAAGGTCTTCTATCTGGGGCAGAGGCATGGTGCTGGAAGTCAGGGCCAAAGTGATGACCGGCGCATCCGCAGGATTTACCTTGCTGTAGACAGGCGGATTCGGCAGGTCTCTGGGGAGGAATGTTCCTGAGGCGTTGATGGCCGCCTGCACCTGCTGTTCAGCTACATCGAGGCTGAGGTCAAGGCTGAACTGGAGCGTTATTACCGAACTGCCGCCTGAACTGGTTGATGTCATCTGCCTCAGTCCGGGCATCTGCCCGAACTGCCTTTCGAGCGGAGCAGTGATAGAAGAAGATACGACATCCGGGCTGGCACCAGGATAAAAAGTTGCCACCTGAATGGTCGGGTAATCTACCTGAGGCAGGGCAGAAACAGGCAGCTGGTAGTATGCAATCGCCCCAGCCAGCAGAATGGCGACCATAATGAGTGCGGTCGCAACCGGCCGCAGAATGAAGATACGAGAGGGGTTCATTTACTTGGCCTTGCGTGTCTTCTGGCCGCCCTCTGGCTGACCCTGTCCGGGCAAATCCACCTTACTGCCTTCACGCAGCTTGTCAGCGCCTTCCACAACAAGTAATTCTCCAGCAGTCAATCCATCTTCGACAGAGACATCGTCGCCGTCTGCCGGTCCGAGCCTGATGGGCCTTACAGATGCGGTCTGGTCAGGCTTTATAACATAAACAAAAGTTCCCTTCTGACCGCGCTGTACAGTGGCCTGGGGGATAATAATTGTACCTTTCTTTGTATCGAGCAGAAGCTTCGCATTAACAAACTGGTTTGGAAAAAGTTCACTCCTGCTATTCTGGAACATGGCCTTGAGCTTTACCGTGCCTGTCGTAGGATCTATCTGGTTATCGATAGTCAGCAAATACCCACTCGCTAACTTCTGAAGCTGGGCGCGATCATAAGCCTCTACAACTATACGTTTCCCTGCCCTGAGTTTGCTCACAATAGCGGGCACGTTGTCCTCAGGTATGGAAAAAAGGACCGTAATCGGCTGTATCTGCGTAATCACCGCAAGGCCAGTGGCATCGCTGGCGCGCACGATATTGCCAGTGTCCACAAGCCGCAGGCCTATCCTGCCCGATATCGGTGAGGTGATACGGCAATAAGCGAGCTGCAGTTTCGCGTTGTCTACTACTCCCTGATCTATCTTTACAGTTCCCTCATATTGCCTCACAAGGGCCTCTTGAGTATCAAGCTGCTGCTTTGCTATCGAATCCTGCTCTATCAGCACCCTGTAGCGTTGGACGTCAATCCGGGCATTATCCAGAAGGGCCTGGTCCCTTGCAAGCTGCCCGGCAGCCTGTTTCAAAAGCGCCTCAAACGGACGCGAATCTAATTCAGCAAGCAGATAACCAACACCTACGACCTGTCCCTCCTGAAAATTCACCCTCATTAGCTGGCCATCAACACGGCTTTTCACTGTTACTGTATTCAGCGGAACAACAGAACCCAATCCGGTGATATAGACATTGAGATCGCCTTTCCTGGCGGCTACTGTAACTACCGATGTGCTGCGCGGGCCTGTCTGTCTGGATGATTTTGACTGAATACCTGAGATAGCGAAATAGATAATGGCTATAACGATAATTATGGAAACAGCCAGCAGCCATTTCCAATTTCTCTTCATAAATCCCTGTGAGCGCTTTTGAAATGGGCTCAACTTGTCTCTTATATCCCTGGCCGTCATTATCTGCCAAACCTCAACTCTCTTGATATCAACTCCCTAAGATTATTGCACATGCATCAATTCCCCCTCACATTTGCTATAACTACAATAAAACCATACGATCGAATATATTTAGTAAGCTCCGGCATATAATGGATGTACTAATAATGATAGCAATTAATATATACGCCAGCAACATTATTTTGTCAAATTTATTTCTATTTGCCCGATTCTGCATCCGATTGCCTCATTTGCCCTTAATAAATTTGAGAAAAGAACGCCCTTTCTGTTATCTTTTCACTTGCACCTTTATACAATCATAAATATCCGGAGAATATATGACCAATGCAGAAATAACAAAAAAAGAACTTCTTTCGGGCAATGATGCAATAGGAAGAGGAGCCATCGAAGCCGGCATCTCGATTGCTACAAGTTATCCCGGCACCCCCGCAACTGAGATACTTCAATATATAGCGGCAAATTTTTCTGGCAAGGCTGAATGGGCAATCAATGAAAAAGTGGCGCTCGAAACAGCGATAGGCGCATCGTATGCAGGCAAAAGAGTGATCTGCTCAATGAAACATGTCGGGCTCAATGTTGCGGCAGACCCACTGATGACATCAGCATATCTCGGCATAAAAGGCGGGCTGCTTCTGGTAGTGGCCGATGATCCTGGCGCATACTCTTCCCAGAATGAGCAGGACTCGCGCATATTTGCCAGATTTGCGAATATACCATGCCTCGAACCTGCTGACTCACAGGAGGCCAAGGACATGGCAATTGCCGCCCTCGATCTATCGGAAAAAATGGAACTGCCGGTAATGCTGCGAACGCTCACCCGTGTCTCTCATGCCCTTTCACCGGTTTCTATCTGTGAGCCGAGGAAAGAAAACAGCCTGCTCCTAGAAAAGAACCCTGAACGGCTTCTGGCAGTGCCGAGCAATGTTGTGAGGCTGCATAAGGCCCTTAACAATAAACAGCTGGAACTGAAAAAATGGGCCGCAGATTCAGGCTTGAATAAATCTTTCAAAACAGGAAACAAGCGCGGCATAATAGCCTGCGGAATTACTTATATGTATGCCAGAGAGACTAAAGGCGATTTCGATTTTCTGAAGATATCGGCTTATCCTTTCTCTGACGACCTGATTAAAGACTTCGTGACAGGGCTCGAAGAAGTATGGGTGCTCGAAGAAGGCGAACCTGTAGTTGAGGAGATTGCACGCAAATATCACCCGGCGATAAAAGGTAAACTTTCCGGACATCTGAGCGATGTTGGTGAACTCGGCCCTGACGCACTGGCAGAAGCACTCGGGCAGGCTACGCCGAAAAAAACTGTTGACGCCACTCTTCTAAAGCGGCCACCTGTTTTATGTACAGGCTGCTCGCACCGGGAGTTGTACAAATCCCTTAAAGCGGCATCACCCTCTTTTACGACCGGTGACATAGGCTGTTATACACTCGGTGCCATGCCTCCCCTTAACGCAATGGACACCTGTTTGTGCATGGGCGCAAGCATCAGCAAGGCAGCCGGCATGTCCCAGGCTGGAGCAACGAGGATCGCTGCTGTCATTGGAGATTCGACTTTCCTGCATACGGGCGTACCTGCCCTCATAAGCGCCGTGTATAACAGGGCAAATATACTTGTAATAATTATGGACAACTCCTCAACCGCAATGACCGGCCATCAGCCTACTCCTCTGACCGGAATAACAGCTAAAGGAGCGGAAGGCGGAAAAGTCTCGCTCGAAGATTTGTGCCGGGGCTGCGGGGTGACGTCCCTTGAGGTAATAGACCCGATCAACCATGAACAGACTGAAAAGCTGATAAAAGAAAAGCTCGATTCGGACGGCGTCAATGTAATAATTTCAAGACGCCCATGCATATTGATCAAGAAAAGATAACTCAATACATTCCGTGACATACAAACTGCTTGCCGATGCGGTAGTGCTGCTCCACCTGGCGTGGATAGTCTTTCTGTTTATCGGTGCTCTTTGGGGCAGAAAATACAAAGCCGTCAGGATAATACATCTCGGCGGCCTTTCATTTGCAATTCTATCAGAAATAATGGACTGGATCTGCCCTCTTACGCATCTTGAAGCGTGGCTTCGATCACGGCATGACCCGACCCTTACCTACACCGGATCATTCATTGCGCATTATGTCGAAGAGCTTATCTATATTGACATTTCACGAACCATCGTCTTCGTACTGACCATTCTATTAGTCTTTTTTAATTTGTGGCTATATCTCAGGGAAAATAAACGGAACTAATTCGGCAACTGACGGGTTAATCATTAACAATCCTGTTTCTGCCGTGCTGCTTGGCCCTGTAAAGGCGCTCATCCGCAGTATTTACAATATCATCCGAGAGACCATTAAAGTATGCGGCAATCCCGGCACTTACTGTAATGACAAACCCTTCCCTGATGACAAGCTTTTCAACAGCCATGCGAATTCTCTCGGCCACAGACAAGCATCCCTTCATATCAATCTGCGGCAATACAACAATAAATTCATCCCCTCCATAGCGCCCGGCCATATCAACTGATCGAATACTGCCCTTAATGATCTGTGCTACTGAGCTGATAACGCTGTCACCAAATACATGGCCGTAGGTATCGTTTGCCAATTTGAAATGATCTATATCAAACATGATGACCGAGAATGATGAATCGTAGCGTTTGACCCTTTCAATCTCATCATTTATCAATCGATATATTTCACCGTGATTGAACAGGCCGGTTAACCCGTCAATCGATGCCAGGTTCTCAAGTATACGGTTCTGCTCTGCGAGGGCGGCTTCGCTCAATTTTAGTTCCCTGAAAATAAGTGCGTAGGGAGTCTTTACTCCTTTCTCTATTATCGCCTTATACATGAAATAAAATGATATGATCTTGAAATAATGGCCGACCAGGTTTGAAAATCCATAGTTTGAGATATACACGGTAAATGCCAGTTCAGATGCGATTGTTGTCAGAAGGGACCAGATCAGCAACTTATAGACGGCGTCGTCAAAAAATCGCCTGTACCTGACGAGCAGGAGTGTATCAATCAGCAGTATCACGCAAATTACATATTCGCTATAGACTTTGAATGGAGTGAGCCCCGTGCCATCGATAAAGCATATGGGAAACACCTTCCATGTAAAGATTGAAAGCAGTATGCCCGCCGTGACTGCCACATACATGATAAGAACATACCGGGAATTCATGGCCCTATTTTTAAACAGGAAGAAGAATGCTATGAGAAAAGAACAGCTCTCCATGAACCTTGCAGCTATCCATAGCTGGTTCGCATAAAAATCGTAGTCCGTAAATATATTCATGCCCTTGTATGACAGGGTGTGGAACAGGTCCAGAACGCCAATAAACAGGTAGGATATGCCTATAAACAGCAGGTAGTTGTTATTCATGTATTCCCGGGAATTCCAGGCAATACTGAATGTAGTAATCGCTATGCAGATGCTGAATATCTCTGCCAGACTATGAAACAGCAGATAATTGTAGAGGCTGCTGAAATAGAGCAGGACCAGTGCCGCAATAGGCAGTAGACTGTTCTGCAAATCTCTTTTGTCGACACTCAAAATGTTACTCATTGTCCATGATACTCCCGAATTCAGTGAGCGCAAGTTTAGCAGATTGCTTCTGGTCATTACTACATATCCACTGTTGCATCAAATTCAGGGGTCGCAAACAGATTTCTGAAACAGAAAAGCCCGGTTGCATACAGCAGCAGCCGGGCTACTGGATTGAATGAATAATATGCTACAGCTTATAAACCTGCTCAGCCTTCAATAGGCCGATACCGGCCGTCTTCAAAGCCTTTATCCCCGCATCCACATCCTCTGTCCTGAGTATCACTACCGCTTTCTCACCGCTCTTCTCAACAAATGCGTAAAGATACTCGACATTGATATTGGCATCGCTTAAAACCCTCAGGGACGCCGCAAGTCCTCCGGGCCTGTCGTCAACCATAACGGCTATAACGCTGTTCTCCTTGACCGTAAAGTTGGCCTTTTCCAAAACCTTCTTGGCCTTGTCGGGATCAGGCACAATCAGACGCAGTATCCCGAATTCCGAAGTGTCGGCAATGGAAAGAGTGCGGATATTTATCTTTGCCTGCGCAAGGGTCTCGAGTGCTTCTGCCAGCCTGCCCTTTCTGTTTTCCAAAAAGACCGATATCTGTTTAAGCTTCATGGCATTCTCCTTTAGATTTCCCGCTTGTCGATGACCCTCTTGGCCTTGCCCTCGCTCCTCGGCAGACTCTTTGGTTCGACAAGCGACACCTTGACCCTGAGATTGATGGTTCTTTCGATATTATCTTCTATCTTCCTCCTGAATTCCTCTATATGCCTTATCTCGTCGGAAAACATCTTTTTAGAAAGCTCGACCTGCACCTCAAGCTCATCCAGATGGTGCGGTCTCGTTATTACGATCTGATACTGGGGTTCAACGTCCTTGATCTCGAGGAGCGCCCTTTCGATCTGGGACGGGAATATGAGCACACCGCGCACCTTGATCATATCATCGCTGCGGCCCGTAATGCGGGCCATCCTGACCACGGTCCTTCCGCATTTGCAAGGCTCTCTGTGCAATGAAGTGATGTCTCTGGTTCGAAAACGGATCATTGGCGTGCCTACCCTGGAAAGGGTCGTGAGCACGAGTTCACCCGTTTCTCCCTCAGGCAATGTCTGAAGTGTTTCGGGCGATATCACCTCAGGATAGAAATAATCTTCAAAGATATGCAGGCCGTTCTTGTGTTCGCACTCATTCGCAACACCGGGTCCTATCAACTCGGTCAATCCATAAATGTTCAGGGCCATTATTTTAAACCTGGATTCAATCTCGTCGCGCATCTTCTCAGTCCACATCTCTGCGCCGAAGCAGCCGGCCCTCAGTTTGATCTTCTTCCTGGGAAGCAGGCCCTCTTCTTCCGCACTCTCCGCAAGATACAGCGCGTATGAGGGGGTGCAAGTTATGATTGTCGTGCCGAGATCACGCATTATTTCGATCTGTCGTTTGGTATTACCGGCAGATATGGGCACAACCGTTGCCCCGATCTTTTGGGCCCCGTAATGCACACCCAGTCCGCCCGTAAAAAGACCGTACCCGTACCCGTTCTGGATAATATCGTCTCTGGTGGTCCCGGCCATGCTGAGGCACCTGGCCATGACCTCGCCCCACAAGTCGATATCCGATCGGGTATAGCCCACGACAATGGGCTTGCCGGTAGTGCCGGAGGATGTATGGATCTCTACGATGTCGCTTTGCGGAACCGCAAACATACCGAATGGAAATCCGTCCCTGAGGTCTGTTTTGCTTGTAAACGGAAGCTTTGAAATGTCGTTAAGAGATGTGATAGATGAAGGCTTGAGCTTCATGTCCGCAAACTGCTTTTTATAATGCGGAACATTCTCGCCCGCCAGCCTGACCGTCTCTCTTAGCCTTTCGAGCTGGAGGCTTTTGAGTTCATGGGCCGGCATACACTCCGCCTGCTTGTTCCAGATCATTCTCTCACCTCTTTTAGAGCTAAAAGTCTTCGTGCCTGAAAAAGTTCAGGTTTGATCCGGCAAGTATTTCCCTGGCCTTTTCGATGTCCTTGACTTCCACAAGCAGGTAGGCCCTTGCCCTTGATTCTACGACATACACATACGCGTTTTCTATATTGATGCCCTTGTCGGACAGGATCTGCGAAACCTCATGAAGTCCTCCGGGACTGTCCTTCATCTCAATGGCAAGCACTTCGCTGAGCTTTACCGTGAAGCCGTGCTCCTTGAGTTTTTCATATGCCAGATCGCATTTGTCAACCAGCAGCTTGATGATGCCGAAGCCGTTTGTGCTGGTTATCGAGATCGCGAGGATGTTAATGCCTTCCTCGCCAAAGATGCCGGTGATCTTTTGGATCCTGCCTGGTTTGTTCTCGGAAAAAACAGAAACCTGCCTTACCTTGTCCATAGTGGCTCCTTAATAGTTCAAAAGTATATTTATTACATCGTCCTGTTATCGATGACCCTCTTGGCCTTGCCTTCACTCACAGGTAGAGCTCCCGGTTCGAGAAGTTCGACTTTAGGCTTGACGATTATCTCGGCCCTTATCTTGTCAGCTATTTCGGTCTGCAGGTCGAGCAGATGTTCTATGTTTCCATCAAATAGGTCTTTTGATATCTCTGCCCTTACAGTAATATCATCAAACGATTCAAGGACTATCTGGTAGTTCTGTGCAACACCTTTGATGCCCATAAGCACCTGCTCGATCTGCTGAGGAAATATATTAACTCCCCTTGCAATGAACATATCATCAGACCTGCCGAGAATGCGCGATATCCGCCTGTGCGTCCTGCCGCATTCGCAGTTATCCGGCATAATTCTAGTGATGTCGCGTGTGCGGTACCTTATGAGCGGCATTGCCTCGCGTCTCAGGGAAGTGAGCACCAGCTCTCCCTTCTCTCCATCCTCAAGCACCTCACCCGTGTCAGGATTAATAATCTCCATCAGAAAATGGTCTTCCCAAAGGTGCATGCCGTTTTTGTGCATACATTCAAATGCGACGCCAGGGCCGTTCATCTCGGTAAGACCGTAACAATTGTAGACATCGATACCAAAGATATATTCTATTTTCCTTCTCGTCTCTTCGGTATATGGTTCCGCTCCAAGGTAAGCCCTCTTAAGGCTCAGGTCTTTTCCGGGATCAATACCGCGCTCCTGCATTAAACTTGAAATATACAGGGCATAACTCGGTGTGATATGAAACGCAGTCACTCCGAAGTCCTGCATAAAGGATATCTGCCGGTCGGAATTGCCGGGGCCGGCAGGTATGACCAGCGCCCCTACCTTCTCCGCACCGTAATGCATCACAAGCGCCCCGGTGAACATTCCGTATGTCATCATGTTCTGAAGAATGTCGCCCCTGCCTGTCCCTGTCATAACAAGACAGCGCGCTATAAGATCTGACGAGTTCTCAATATCCTGCCGGGAGAAAAAAATGGCCTTTGGTTTGCCGGTTGTTCCGCTTGACGTATGAAGGCGCACGACATCCTCTTTGGATACTGCCAGCATACCGAAGGGATACGCGGCCCGCAAATCATCGCTTGTAGTAAAAGGCAGTCTTCGCAGATCGCCCAGACTTCGTATATCGCCTGGAATAAGTCCTGCCTTTTCAAAACGCGACTTGTAAAATGGCACATTGCTATAAACACTATCCAGAGTCTCTTTCAGATGATGCAGCTGTTCGGCCTCCAGAAATGTTCGCTCTATTACCTCGTTTTGGCGCTGCCAAAAAGCGCCCTCTATTAACGGATCAGTTCTGCTCATATGTTTACAGTTATCTCCCGACCTTTATTAAATGCCTCTATATTGATTTGCACCGTTTTCGGCGGCACCGAATCACTAATGGCTTGCTCCCATAACTCCATTGGGAAGTCAAGATACGATGAAAGTGCGCCGACCAGAATTACGTTCTCAACTTTCAAGTTTCCAATTTCCTTTGCAATCGCAAAACTATCGATCGTCCGGACCTGAAAGCCGTCCGCACAGAGCCTCTTTTCGGCATCCTCCGGATAGGGATTCAGCGACGGATCTGCAGTCTGGGGAATTATTTTTTTTGTGCTGAGGATTACGATACCTGAAGGCTTAAGGTAATACGAATTCCGCAGACCTTCCAGTTCTTCCAGTGCAACCAGAAAATCCGCCCCGCCTTTTGGTATTAGCGGAGAAAATACTTCATTCCCAAACCTGACATGGCTGACAACACTACCGCCTCGCTGGGCCATCCCATGCAGTTCGCTTTCCTTCACCATCAAGCCCTTCTTGAATGCGCATTTTGCGAGGATGGCACTGGCAAGGATTATACCCTGTCCCCCAACCCCTGAAAAAAGAACGCTCTTGATATCCATATGCAGTCTGCCTATCCTGAAAATATTTAAGCCTGACGCAAATAATGCGTCAGGGATTTTATCATACACTGAGCACTCATAACAACAATGCGGCCTCTTGGGCCATGTGCGATTTTCTCTGTTTGCATGTTGACGATATAACACAAGTATGGTAAGGTAAAAGCAATTTTCTTATGGGAAAAATCAATGAAAAGGACAGCCCCTAGGCCGAAACTGTATTCCGGCAGTCTCGGCGGGCAAATGGAAGCCCATGAATCAGATACTGCATATCCTGATTGTAGTTATCTATGTACTTGTTATGCTTTGGATAGGATACTGGTCGATGCGCAAGACCAAGACTGTCGGCGACTTCTTCCTCGGCGGAAGAACACTTGGACCATGGATGAGCGCCTTCGCATACGGCACGACATATTTCTCAGCGGTTCTCTTTATCGGCTATGCCGGAAAACTTGGCTGGGGATTCGGAATCCATACCATGTGGATCGTGATAGGCAACACCCTTATCGGCACCTTCCTCGCATGGAAGTTATTGGCCGGAAGGACGCACGAGATGACGGTGAGACTAAAAGCTCTCACCATGCCCGAATTTCTTAGGGCCCGCTACGACAGCACCCCGATACAAGTAATTGCAGCTCTCGCCATATTCATATTCCTCGTGCCCTACTCAGCTTCAGTCTATATGGGATTAAGCTACCTGTTCGAGATGACCCTCGGACTGCAGTACAATGAAGCCCTTATATTCCTGGCCTTGCTGACAGGTGTCTATCTTATCATGGGAGGATACCTGGCCGTGGCAATAAGTGATTTCATTCGCGGCATAATCGAGTTTGCGGGCGTGTTGGGCATGGTAGTATTGCTTGCCCAATGGAAAGGCGGCTTTGTTGAGACGGCAACCGCGCTGCTAGGCGATGCAAAGATCATGGCGCCGGGCCTGACAAAAGCAGTGGCGCTCGGACCTGCTGGCTGGCAGATAACAGTCCCGGGATCGGTCATTCTCATTTCACTCATCCTTATAACCAGCTTCGGGCCGATGGCCCTTCCCCAGATGGTTCAAAAATTTTATTCGATACGCAGCAGGGCCGATGTTACGCGTGCCATGACAATAGCAGGAATCTTTGCGTTCTTCATGACATTTGGAGCTTATTACAGCGGAGCACTTACCCATCTTTATTATGCAGATGGCTTTCCCCAGGCCATCATGGTGGACGGCAAACCAAACCTGGACCAGTTGATGCCGGTCTTTATAACTACCCAATTTCCGCAGGCCTTCGTATTTCTTATTCTGCTGCTGGTCTTCTCGGCCTCAATGTCCAGCCTGTCATCCCTGGTCCTGGTCTCGAGTTCAGCGATAGCCATAGATCTTTATGGGGCCTTCGTAAACCGTCACGTAAACCAGAAACAGACCATGCTGCTTATGCGGCTTCTGTGCGGTGTGTTCGTGACACTGTCTCTGATACTGGCCATGAACAAGGTGGATGTTATAGTAAATTTGATGGTTATGTCCTGGGGCGCGCTTGCCGGCGTATTCCTTGCCCCATATATATACGGTCTCTTCTGGAAACGGACAACCAGGGCCGGTGCTTATGCCGGCATTATTACAGGCCTTGTTACCGCATTTGCACTTTTCGTTCTTTGGGGCAAAGACGGTATCCCTCTTGCGGGCGCCATTACCATGTTTCTTCCGCTTCTTGTAGTGCCTGTTGTTAGTCTCTTGACCCAGCCTTTGCCCAAAGAAACAGTCGATGCTGCCTTTGGCGATGCCGACTGTCATACACAAAGGGCTGACCTTAAATAAATTGCGGAGAGGAATTGAAATGACTGGGAAATATTTTTTGAGAGCTATTTTGCTGACGTTGATCATCGTAATATTCGCCTGGCCGGCATTTGCTGCAGATCAGCCCGACCTGTCCCAGACAGTAAAAGTCGGAAGCACAGACCTGAAATTCTCTGTCGGTGCATCGTTAAGGCTTCGCCAGGAAATCTGGACTAATGTTGTTTCACTGGGGACAAATAATTCCACGCAGAAAGACAGGGATTTTTTCCGTATCAGGGCCTCTGTTTGGGGCAAGGCCGAGGTCGGAAGTAATTTCGATTTTTATGTCAGAGGCACGACCGAGCCTAAATATTATATGGGCCCATACCATCCTGTATTTGATGGACCAAACAGAATTAAACGCAATCAAACTTGGGATCAGGATGAGGTTGTAATAGACAATGTCTATATATCCGGCAAAAAACTTATTGACGGCCTCGTCGACTTTCGTATCGGCAGACAGGATTTCCTGGCTCCCGAGGACATCTATGGAGAAGGGTTCCTCTTGATGGACGGAACCCCAGGAGACGGATCCAGAACTTTTTATTTCAATGCTGCCAAGGCGCGACTGAACATAACAAAAGATAACAGCATTGATTTCGTGTACATTACAGATGCCAGCGTTGACTCCCTGCTTCCGTCGGCCCACCCGGCAATAACCGGAAATGCTCTATACTACGACAATGAGAAGCTTTTGAGCACTTCGCACGAACAGGCCTATGTTGCCTACATGAGAAACAGGTTCGGCAAGATCGCTACATTTGATCCTTATTACATTTACAAGACTGAAGACGGTTTCAGCGGCAACCCCAGACTGAACCTGCATACAGCCGGCGCGAGGGCAACATTCAGCTCTGATGGCTGGAGGGCAAAGGCTGAATTTGCGTACCAGTTCGGAAAATATGACCATAACTCAACCTATCCGCATGGTATCGACCGGACAGGTATGGGAGGGTACTTTTTTGCGGGCCGCAAATTCGACGAACTGCCCGGCAAGGTCGAATTCGACCTCGGCGCCGTATATCTGTCGGGCGATAATCCCAATGATCCTTCCAGTAAACGCAAGGCCTGGGACCCTCTCTTCTCAAGAAACCCTTACTGGAACGAACTCTATATTTATTCGCTTATAAACGAAACAGCCGGAAAATACAGCGGCCCAATACCAGGCTACTGGACCAATCTTGTTATCTATATGATCAAGGGAAAGGCCAATATTACTGACACAACGGCGATAACCATGACTTATCAATACCTTAGATCGGCAGAGACCACTACTGGTCTGTCGTCGACGGAATATTCGAACAGGAGCAGAGACAGGGGACATCTGCCAACCGCAATGTTATCTCATCAATTTACAAAAAATATTGACGGTATGCTGCAATTCGAATACTTCATTCCCGGAAAGTTTTATACTCCAAATACAAAAGATGCCCTGTTTTTCAGGTGGCAGCTTCAGTTTAAGATCTAACTCGGGTTTTAAGGTTTATTGTGAGGGACTGGTTAATTTATTGTTAACCGGTCCCTCATCCCCTAAACACCGGACTATGCCTGATGTTTGTTCGTGCTGTTGATAGTGTTAAAGTGGAGGCTTCGGTCAACTTACTCACCGGCCCTGCACGTCCATGAAGGTGCAAGGCGAATGCAGCGTTGACAATACATTGATTTAACATCTATAATTGTGACTTACGTTTTGCGGCATGAAGATAATTATACCCGAAATACCCGATGAGGGAATTGAGCTTGAATTGACTGGAGATATACAGTCTGACGCAGTCAGGGTGCTGGCCCCGGTGAAGGCGTCCCTGCGCATAGACAAGGTCGAACCGGAACTGATTGTGCGGGGAGTTCTGAGCGGTAAAGTGGAGCTGGAATGCGCGCGCTGTCTGACGAATTTTGAATTGAAGATAGCCTCGCAGGTTAACGTCGTTTATCATCCGGCCGATGAAATCGGTAAACATGAGCAGCACGAACTGAAGAGTGATGAACTCGACACTGTATTTTATACAGGCGATATACTGGAGACAGACGATTTGCTGAAGGACCAGCTAATACTGAACCTTCCGATGAAACCGCTCTGTTCTTCTGAATGCAAGGGCTTCTGTCCCGTTTGCGGGGCCGACATGAATATTTCGGCCTGCGGCTGTGGGACAAGCGAGCCTGATACACGTTTTGAAATACTGAAAAAACTAAAGACAGAAAAGGAGTAATACCATGGCAAATCCAACCCATCGACATTCGAGATCAAGAAGAGACAAAAGAAGGGCCAACTGGAAAGGTGAACAGCCTACACTGGTAGCTTGCCCGGACTGCAAAGAGATGAAAGTACCTCACAGGGCATGTATCTCATGCGGCACATACAACGGGAAGAAAATTCTTGAGGTAGTCTCGAAATAACCATGATTATCGCCCTTGATGCCATGGGTGGCGATTTCGCGCCTGAGGTAACAGTTGCGGGGGCCATCGAAGCAGTTAGTGAATACGACGTCCATGTCATCCTTATAGGCGATACGGACAAAATTAATGCGCGTCTTCAGGACAGGCGCTATCCTGCGGAAAGGATTTCAATTGTCCATTCCACCCAGGTGGCGGAGATGGACGAAGCGCCTACTACTGTTTTAAGAAAGAAAAAAGATTCTTCCATACGCCGCGCTATTGATCTTGTAAAAAATGGGCAGGCTGATGCTGCCGTAAGTGCCGGCAATTCCGGCGTAGCCATGGCAATGTCACTTATACTCCTAGGAAAGACTGAAGGAATTGACCGCCCTGCTATTGCGACCCTGATGCCTTCACTCTCAGGTCATTTCGTCCTCATTGACGCAGGAGCAAATGTGGATTGCAAGCCTCAAAATCTGCTCGAATTCGCGCATATGGGCGATGCCTATTACAGGGCAATGTCAAATAGTCCTTCTCCACGAATCGCCCTGCTGAGCATAGGCGAAGAAGACACCAAAGGCAATGAACTCACAAAAGAGGCCTTCAAACTATTGAAGGCCACCAAAATCAATTTTATCGGAAATATCGAGGGTAAAGATGTCTTTTCTGGCAAGGCCGACGTTATTGTATGCGACGGCTTCATAGGCAATATCGTGCTGAAAACCAGTGAGGGCCTTGCGGACACTATTATGAAAATGCTTAAGTTCGAGATCGCCAATATTAAGACCGGCAAGCTGGGCTATCTGATGATAAAACCGGCCTTGAGAAATTTCAAGAAAAGGACCGACTATGATGAATACGGGGGTGCCCCGCTTCTCGGTATCAAAGGCACCTGTATCATAAGCCACGGAAGATCTTCCGCAAAGGCCATAAAGCATGCCATACGGGTTGCCGCAGAAATGTCGAGGCAGCATGTGCATGAAAATATCGCAGCCACGATCAAAGAAATACACCAAAAAGGACAAGGTATATGATAAAAACCAGGATTGTATCCACAGGGTCATATTTGCCGGAAAACAGACTGACCAATTTCGATCTCGAAAAGATCGTTGACACCTCCGCAGAATGGATCGTCGAGAGGACAGGTATCCATGAAAGACGGATCGGAACAAAGGATGAAGCTGCATCCGATCTCGCCTATGAAGCCTCAAAAATCGCCCTGAAAAAAGCCGGCCTTAAGGCAAAAGACCTTGATATGATCATATGCGCTACCGTTTCTGGTGATCTCCCTTTTCCATCCACTGCCTGCCTTCTGCAAAACCGGCTGGACGCTGTTAACGCGGCCTCGTTTGACGTGTCCGCGGCCTGCTCCGGTTTTATATATGGACTCTATCTGGCGGACAATCTGATAAAAGTCGGTGCCAGAAAAAGAATTCTGTTGATTGGCGTTGACATGCTTTCCAGGGTAACTGACTGGGATGACAGGTCCACCTGCATAATATTCGGCGATGGCGCGGGTGCCGTCATCCTCGAACCTTCAAAAGACGAGAGCGGGATAATGTCTACGGATATAAGGTCCGACGGCAGCATGTGGGATTATATCCAGGTACCTGGCGGGGGGTCGAGAACGCCCTTCTCCAAGGAATGTCTTGACAAGAAGCTGCAGTTTGTCAGAATGAAAGGCAACGAGACCTATAAGGTCGCTGTTAAAACTCTCGAGAGCATCGCGCTTGAGACGCTCGAAAAAAACAATATTAAAGCTTCACAGTTATCGCTGCTGATACCGCACCAGGCCAACATAAGGATCATTCAGGCGACCGCAAAAAGGCTCGGGCTGCCCATGGAAAAGGTCATGGTAAATATCGAGAAATACGGCAATACGTCATCTGCGTCTATCCCCATAGCACTGGACGAGGCCCTGACAAGCGGCAGGATAAGGAAAGGTGACTACATTCTGCTCGAGGCCTTCGGCGCCGGACTTACATGGGGTTCATCACTTATCAGGTGGTAAATACACCCTTGCCTTTTTAGTCCCTGTTTTACCGGACATCCGAGTTATGCCCCTTTTTGTTTCGATGATTTTCAGCTTTTGTCTTCTTATAATTGGATGCATGCATCTTTCTGAAGAGTCTCTCGAGCTGCTTCTTGAATATAATTGCGAGCAGCACAACCGCGACAGTAGCGCCTACCATTATAAAAAACTCGCCATACTCACTGTTCCTGATCAAATCTCCTCCGACAGAAAGAAGTATGGTACCGAACAGGCGTCCGACCCCCCCTATCACCAGAAACTGCATGGTCGTGAGATGACCGAGTCCGAGTATATAGCAGAGAAAATCTTTTGGCGTGCCGGGAATCAGGAACAGCAGGAATATTAAGAATACTCCTTTATGATGAAGCAGATAGTCGAATCTGCCGATTGTATCTTTATCTACAAACCTTTCGACAAAAGGACGTCCAAAATATCTCGAAAGCGCAAAGGCTATCCAGGAACCGATTGTCAACCCTATTGTAGACCAGACGACACCCATAACCGGCCCGTAAAGGTAGCCTCCAATAAACCCGGTCACCTCTCCCGGAATGGGGGCCAGTACCACCTGAAGGACCTGCAGCGAGATGAATCCCAAAAGTCCCCACGGCCCAAGGGATTCAATGAAATCAAGCATCTTCTGCTCATCGAGAAAAAAAGTGATAAGCCCCGTCTCATAAAGAATCCAGCAAAGACCTCCAATCAGCAGGAAAAGCGACAGCAGCCTTATCCATACATGTATCCTCTTTTTATGTTTCCCGTTGTCTTCGCCGCCCCCTTCAATATGCACTGTTTATTTCCCTGTATCCTTTCCAAACGTTTTCATGAAGGTAGAGATCAAATCTATCGGCACCGGGAAAATAATAGTCGAATTCTTCTCTGTTGCGATTTCGGTCAACGTCTGGAGAAATCTTAGCTGGAGAGTTGCGGGCTGGGATGAAATGATCTTGGCCGCATCAGCAAGTTTCTGTGACGCCTGATATTCACCTTCAGCATGAATGACCTTTGCGCGTCTTTCTCTCTCTGCCTCTGCCTGCTTCGCAATCGCCCTGAGCATCTCCTGCGGAAGGTCCACATTCTTAACTTCAACCGTCGAAACCTTTACACCCCAGGGTTCGGTCTGGGTATCTATTACCTTCTGCAGCTCCGCATTAAGCTGTTCCCTGTTGATAAGAAGATCATCGAGCGTACTCTGACCAAGAATGCTGCGGAGAGTGGTCTGAGCAATCTGCGAGGTCGCATAGTAGAAATCCTCGACTTCCGTTATTGCCTTAATCGGATCTATCGGCCTGAAATAAATTACAGCATTGACCTTGACAGTAATATTATCGCGGGTGATGATATCCTGAGGGGGCACATCCATGGTGATAGTCCTGAGGCTGACCCTGACCAGCTTGTCGATGATCGGCCATATAAGGACAAGGCCCGGACCCTTGATTGGAATTATACGTCCGAGCCTGAAGATCACGCCTCTTTCGTATTCCTTGAGAATCCTGATAGCGCTGGAAAGGATGTAAACAACAAGAACAATGACAAAGACAAAAGGCGTGAACACCTGGAATATTGCTTCCATAGTACCCTCCACGACAGATTTGATTTGTCTTTAAGTCTACCATTTGCCATGATTTTCGAGCAATCAAGCCCTTTAACACTAAATGCGCTTAATTTATAAGTATTGCATTCTCATTCAAAGAAGACTTGACAAGCATTCACGATTATGATAAAAAAATAATTATGGCACTTTCGATCTGAAATTGCCTCCGATTATTTACAAGTAATCTGTACTGAAATATGTTCCGGTTTTGTTTTGTGGGCTCGGCGTCTTTTTTTTAAACAAACGCGAGTTTTGCCAAAGAACATCTAATAACTGAATTAGAATCAAGAATGGAGGAACAGATCAGAGATGATTAAGAAAAAAAGCAGTTTAGTCTATGGAGCAATTCTTCTGACATCCGGACTGATTATAGGGCTGGTCATCTCCTCAAACTTCGGCTGGCATTCGAAGGCTTACACTGAAGACGCCAAAATATCGGCCGAATCCATCGAGATCCTGACGAAGACGGGGCAGGCCATGGCAGAAGTGGTTGCCGCGGTAAAACCTGCCGTAGTAAATATATCTTCGGCCAAAACAGTAAAATTACCAGGCATGCAATCTCCTTTTTTTGATGACCCTTTATTCAAAAGATTTTTTGGAGACGAATTTGGCCAGCCCGGAAAATCACGGAAGTTTAAGCAGTCCGGGCTCGGTTCCGGGGTAATAGTGGATAAGGACGGTTATATCCTGACCAATTATCATGTGATCAAGGATGCTGATGAAATCAAGGTCAAGTTATCCGATAAGCGCGAGTTCAAGGGCAAGGTCGTCGGTATTGATCCCAAGACCGATCTGGCCGTGATAAAAATTGATTCTGACCACCTTCCGTCAATCAGGATTGGTGATTCCGACAAATTAAAAGTCGGCGAAACAGTAATTGCAATTGGCAATCCCTTTGGTTTGAACCAGACCGTTACTTCCGGAATAGTTAGCGCTACTGGCCGGGCGAATGTGGGAATAGCTGACTATGAGGATTTCATTCAGACAGACGCGGCCATTAATCCGGGGAATTCGGGCGGAGCCCTCGTCAATGTGCGGGGAGAGCTTGTTGGAATAAACACTGCCATATTCAGCACTTCAGGCGGCTACCAGGGGGTTGGCTTCGCAATTCCGAGCAGCATGGCAAAGATCGTAATGGAGAATCTGGTCAGGAAAGGCAAGGTTGTGAGGGGCTGGCTCGGGGTTTCGATACAGCCTGTAACACCTGAACTGGCGAAACAGTTCGGAATAAAAGAGGACAGAGGCGCATTGGTAGGGGATGTGGTGGAAGGAAGCCCGGCTGAAAAAGCCGGCATTCAGAGGGGAGATGTGATTACAGCCATTGATGGAAAAGATATCAATGATCCTGCCGCCCTTAGAAACATGGTTGCTGGAATTCCACCAGGCACAAAAGTGTCGTTAACTGTCCTTCGTTCCGGAAAAGAGCAGAAAATGGAAGTCCTAATCGCCGAATTGCCCTCAAAGCTGCAAAAGGCCAAAGGCAAATTCGACAATCTGCTCAATGGAGTTATTATTCAAAACCTGACATCCGAAATAAAAGGGGAAATGGACTTGCCAAAGCGTTTGACGGGTGTCGTAGTCACTGAAGTTGAGGACAACAGCCCTGCAGCGGGTGTTATTGCAGCGGGCGATATCATACTCGAGGTAAACCGAAAAAAGATAACAGACACTAAAGAGTATGAAGCTGTCGTCTCCGGGATCAAAACATCAGACGACATACTGCTGCTCCTGTTCAGAAACGGATCGACTATTTATATAACTCTCTCCTCAAAATAGAGGGTGTTTCGCAACCAGTAAACAGTGCAGGAGGCGATGAGTACTTCCTGCGCTGCTTATTTTTTAAGGGCCAACATGCCCCTGACATGACGCCACAAATCGTCCCTACCCTCACCGGTTTCGCTCGAATAAACGAGAGCCGGAACATCGGCCGTCAGTCCCAGACCTTTACGGATAGCTGCAATATGGGCTTGACGCTTGCCGCGGGCAATTTTGTCTGCCTTTGTCCCTACAATTACATATGGTATGCCGAGCCCTGCCAGCCATTCCGAGGCTTCCTTGTCATTGTCCATAGGCTCATGTCTCAGATCAATCAAATGGACGATAAGCGCAAGTCTTTCGCGGTCCCTCAGATAGTTAGTGATGAACTCACCCCACTCTCTGCGCTGCCCTTTTGATCTTTCCGCATAACCATACCCCGGCAGATCAACCAGATACATTTGCTCATTTATGGAGAAAAAATTAATGGTCTGTGTTTTACCGGGTTGACCACTAATGCGTGCCAGGCCATGCTTTGAGCATAATGAATTGATAAGGGATGATTTGCCGACATTGGATCTCCCGGCAAAAACAATTTCGGGATATCCGGTGTCCGGGTACTGTGCGGGTCCCACTGCACTCATGGTACATTTAGCCGATATAATCTTCATTTTTCATCCTTTGCAGCATAATTGAATTGTATCATGACCGAACAGCAGCTGCCTGCCCGGCTTCTAAAATGCTAATCCGGCAGTTATAACAGACCGCCGCCTCTATGTCTGAAATCCATCCGACTCATCATCATCCCATTTACGGTCCTTTCGCTCAAGCTCTGATATGATCTGCGCTCCAAGTAAAAAAATTATCGCTGCAACCTCGATACTGAGAAGAGCAACTACCGCGGTCGCGAAAGAGCCGTATATCAAATTCACCATTGAAAGGACCGAGTAATACCAGACCAGTACATGCCGCACGAGCTCCCATAGAAAAGCGGCCGCTATTCCCCCTATCAAGGCATGGCGAAACCTTATGCGCATCACGGGCATAACCAGATATATTGAAGTGAGCACGAGCACTTCACCAATGATCCCCAACAGATACAATACGACCCCTAAAGTGCCCTCAAGGCCCATGCTCCATCCGAATAGAGACAATTGCCTGTTTTCGAGCGTTTCTATCACCCCTGCAATAAACGACACAAATAAAATCCCCATCCCCATCAGCAGGATGTAGACATAGGGTATAATCGCGGAGATAAGGAAGTGACGGTGATGAATCCTGACCTTATGGAAGAATATCACTGACATGGCATTTTCGAGTACGGTAAAGGCAATGGAACTGAAAAAAAGCATCACAAGGAGGCCGACCACACCGACTACGTGGCGATTAGCCAGAAAAACACGCGCCTGCTCGGTAAGAGTCGACGCGTAACCGGGTATCATTAACTCCAGATATGTAGACAGCGTCTGAATCAGCTGCTCCTCTCCTATGAAATTAGGCAATACAATCAGCGCGAGAATTGAGAGTGGTACGATGGAGAGAAGTGTGTAATAAGCAACTGCTCCGGACAACAGGAGGCCCTGATTCCGCTTGAATTCCTTCAATACCGTGAACATGAATGTGAAGAAAGTGCGTGTTATCCCGATTATATGGGTCGATGGTTTCGTCATCAGGTCAATATCATATATAACATTATTTTATCCGTGTCATCCTGTTTGCAGATAAATAGTGACGAGATGTTCTGACTGGAAACCCCGGCAACTAATATTATGGCATACCGGCGTCAGGCCGGACATCACATTTCCCTTGAATATTTTAACATTTATTCAGTACGCAACTAATCCTGTCTTGATCCACAGGCAACTTTCCGCCTGCACCGCAAGGGCCGAAACTGTTAATATAATGCACACAATTCTCAAAACCTCCATTATCTGCATGCACCTGTGATTCTATACCATTGAGCGAGGAGTATATGGGAGAATCGGTTTTAATAAAAGATACGGAACTAAAGTTCCCGCACTTTACGGTCCTTAAGGCATCAGCCGGCTCAGGAAAGACTCGTACGCTCACAGAAAGGCTTGTCCAGTTTCTTGTATCAGAGAGAATCCCCAGAAACAGCCTCGGGAATATGCTCGCTATTACTTTTTCCAACAATGCAGCAAAAGAGATGAAAGAGAGGACACTCTCGCGCCTCAAGGAGGTCTACTTCGGAGACGGTGCCGGGTTGGGGGAATTCTCGGATTTAATTTCCCTCGATAACGACATGATGCAAAAAAAAGCCGGACTACTGATCGAAGAGATACTCGCCAGTTACTCTGATTTCCAGATAAAAACTATAGACAGTTTCATGACGACCGTCTTCAAGGCCTCGGCCATCGATTTCGGTTATAACCCGGACTTCGATATCCTGATGAGCAACGATCTGCTTATGGGCCATTCCTTCAATCTTTTTATGCGAAAGGTCAAACACGGAACCGCGGAGGCTGTCTGTATCGAAGAGATCGTGGACCTGCTGCTGGAGCAAAAGAAGGCCACTGAAGCCTATTTATGGGACCCGTCAACAGCGCTCCTTGACGAAATAAAAAAGATTTACAGGAAGCTCTCATCAAGAGGAAAAAATGCCGCGATCGAGGATTACAGCAAAGAGCTCAGCAACATAAAAGACCGGATAAGCGAGCTTGTTAACGACATTGAAAAAGAGATCGGAACTTCAGGGCTTGCCAGACGCGGAAATTCATCTTACGTAACTGTCTTCCCGCTGGTAAGAGAGAAAAGATTTCCTGATCTGATCGGGAAGGGATTTGCCAATCCTCCGGTAAACAAACCGAAAAAAAATACGGGCGGCGAACAGGTTGCTTTCGACCGAATATCGAACATGTGGTCTGACGTCGGCGAACTGACCCGGCAGTATACCGTTTATTTCGTACGCACACGGTGTATGCCCTGCGTGAAGGCCTCCCTTGCCTTCAGCGAGACCGTGGAACTAGTTAAGAAACAGCAGGGCAAGGTCTTCATAGAAGACATCAATATGCAGCTTGCCTCTTACCTCAGCAGTTCCATAGTCCCCGATGTCTATTTCAGGATGGGTGAGACTATCTTTCATTTCCTCATCGATGAGTTTCAGGACACCTCTCCCATCCAGTGGGAAAACCTATCGCCACTGATCGAGAACTCGCTTTCCCAGGGAGGAAGCCTCTTTGTTGTTGGTGACACAAAACAGGCCATATACGGCTTCCGGAACGCGGACTACACCATCATGAAAGGCCTTGAGAAAGCGAACCAGTTTCCCTCGGCCGGACATTCTGTCCGCGAACTTGACACCAACTACAGGAGCAGAAAGAGGATACTTGAATTCAACGAGAGAGTTTTCAGGGAAAACCTCGTCAGTAACGATGAATACAGGGAGGCCGGCGCCAGAAGCGGTCTTACCGAATATATCCAGAAACCGAGAGAAAATATAGACGGCGACGGGTATGCTGAAGTCTCATTGCATGAAAGAAACGACGACGAACCCGCAGAACGGAAAAAGATCCAGGAACTCATTGAAGAGCTGTGCACCCGAGGATACCGTTACGGGGACATTGCCGTGCTTACACAAACCAACGAAGATGCTGTCAGTGCCACAACCTGGCTGAACGAAAAGGAAATTCCGTTTATATCGCACAGCAGCCTCGACGTAAGAAGACGCAAGATAACCGGTGAGATTATATCGCTGATGAACTTTCTGGATGCACCCACTGATGATTTCTCCTTCGGCACATTCATACTGGGCGATGTTTTCAAAACCGCGATCGCAAAAGACCATCCCGCGGCCGGCATCGGAAGCCTGAGAGAATTCTGCTTCACTCAGAGAAAAAATCCCCCCCTGTACAAGGCGTTTCAGGGACAGTTCAGCTGCCTTTGGGAACAATATTTTGACGGCCTTTTCAGGTCGGCCGGTTTTTTGCCTCTGTATGATCTGGTCACAGAGGTTTTTGCCGTCTTCAGAGTCTTCGAAGACATGCCGGAAGAGGAAGCCGCTCTCATCAAGATACTGGAAGTAGTGAAAGACTTCGAAGGGGGCGGATTTAACAGCCTGAAAGATTTTCTCGAAACCGCGCTCGATGATGAAAAGAGCGACGCTGAATGGGACCTGGCCGTTCCGAAAAACATTGACGCCGTGCAGGTGATGACTGTACACAAGGCCAAAGGTCTGGGATTCCCGGTAGTGATTGTCCTTCTCTATGAAGTTAGAAACAGGGGCTTCGAATATATTGTCGAGGATAATGGTGATACTGTCTGCCTCCTCAAGATCAACAAAACCACAGCCGCGTGTGACAATACACTCCAGAACCTCTATGACGAAGAGAGAATGAGCGAACTTGTGAACAGACTTAACAGCCTCTATGTAGGTTTTACCCGCCCCGAGAAAGAGCTTTATGTGATCGGAGTCAAAGGCAATGACAAGACATATCCGTTCGTCCTGCTGCCTGCCGCTGAATTCGCCCCATCTGCCAAGCCGCTGCGCGTTCCTGATGTCACCCTTTCTGCAGGGCCGGCGGCTCTTGCTCCCTGCCGTCTCCTGCACCATCACGAGCAGCTGAAATTCGAAGCCGGTCCCGAAAAGTTTCTGACCGTAGAAGAATTAAAGAGAGGCGAGTTCATCCACAGGGTATTGTCCTTCATCGACTTACTGAATGACAGCTTTGAAACTGAACTTCAGGGGATCATAACCCTTGTAAGAGAAGAGACGGGCTCGGATTATCCGGACGATGAAATCAAAACACCCGTCATCGCGATAGTACGCCACAGGGAGATGGAAAGGTATTTTACCGCAGCTCCGGGGCGGCTGATCAGAAAAGAACAGGAGTATTCCGACAAAGCCGGCAGGCTTTTCAGGATGGACCGCGTGATAATAGACAATGACGGCGTCACCGTTATCGACTATAAAACAGGGAAAGACAGGGAGTCGCCTGATAAATATACTGCTCAGCTGAAGAACTACATGAGCATATTGCGTGACGTCTATCCCGGGAAAACCGTCAGGGGCATTATTGCCTTCGTTGACCTCGTCCAGGTGGAGAGTATGCAGTGAACACAATTGTAATCCCTTCTAACAAAAGTCTTATCGAAGAAGTAATGTCCCATTTGACCGGGTATGAAAAAGACTACTCTTCATCCCTGGTGATATTCCCGGGCAAGAGACCGGCCCATTTTCTCAGAAAGATGCTGGCGTCAAAGGTAGGATCAGGCTTCATCCCGCCGAGGGTCTTTTCGATGGATGAGTTCGTCGATTCCCTGTTCGAAGGACCGGGGTCCGGCAGAAAGATCGAGAGCATAGACGCCGTGGCCCTGCTTTACAATATCCACAGGAAGGCCGCTATGCCTCTTGGGGGAAGTGGATTCATGACTCCTGACAGTTTTTTCCACCTCGGGCTGAAAATTTACCGCGACATAGAGGAGCTGACCATTGAAGGCATACGCCCCTCTATGGTCAAAGGAATCGACTCCTTCATCGCAGAGGGCGTTCCTGAGCAGACGATAGAAAGATTACAGTCCCTGTCTCACTTTTATGAGCAATTCTACAAAGATATTGCCGCACTCCGCCTTTCTACCAGGTCGGTTAGATATCATCTTGCATCTGAAAAGCTGGACGAAACCGGACCTGGCAAATATGATCGTATTATTGTCGCCGGATTCTTTGCCCTCACCAGGGCTGAAAAGTCCCTGTTCCGGAAAATGTTCTCTTGCGATAATACTGTCTTTATCTTCCAGGACGGGGCAGGACTGAATGAGAAACTTGAAGAACTCGGCATAACCTGCATTACGAATGAGGGCCCGGACTCGGAGCCGGAAGTCTGCTTTTACAGCAGCCCCGACACCCATGGCGAGGTCTTTGCACTTGGAAACATACTCGGCGAAGAATTCGATTCGGGGAATATTCCCGACGAGAACACGGTGATTGTCCTGCCTGCTTCAGAAACACTTTTCCCTCTTCTGCGCCAGGGCCTCTCGGCCATTCCCGAGGATGAATACAATGTATCGCTCGGTTATCCCCTGCACCGTACGCCTGTCTTCGGTTTTCTCAATAACCTCATGGAACTCATCAATTCGATGGACATGGACAGAATATATATCCCCGACTACCTGAAATTCGTTCTCCATCCCTACACGAAAAACATTTATTACAGGGGCAAGTCCGAGACCACTCGAGTGATGTTCCATACCATCGAGAAAGAGCTCCTCAGGAACAAGGCTAAAACATTCACAACCATTGAAGAGATCGAGAATAGTGAAACCCTGTTCAGGGAGGTCTTGGGGAAACTGCCAAAAGACGAGGCGCAGGCAGGCGAAGCAGAGATCAGGGCGCATCTGAAGGCCATTCACAAAAATACTCTTGAAAGATTCCTTTCTTTCAAAGGGATCGGGGACTTTGCGGGAAAATGTATTGAGGTGCTCCTTTTTGTCTTCAACAACAGCACTGCAAGACTGCATCCTCTTTTTTATCCGTTCTCGGAGTCCTTCGTAACGTCCCTTGATGTACTTATGAGGTCCATGATGAAAGACCTGGTCTTTTCGGACAGGTCCAGCTACTTTATATTTTTCAAAAAATATATAACGACCGGCCATACACCTTTTACAGGCACGCCTGTCAGGGGGCTGCAGGTCCTCGGGGCCCTTGAGACCAGGAACCTGAAGTTCGACACTGTATATGTCCTCGATGCCAATGAGGAAATCCTTCCGAATACGAGAAAGGAAGAGACCCTGCTTCCTTTCAAGGCCCGCGAGATCCTCGGACTTCCGACTTATATTGACAGGGACAAACTCGCCGCCTATTATTTCGACACGCTGCTGAAGGGAGCCAGGAAGGTGCATCTTTTCTTTATTGAAAACAGCAAAATAGAGCGGTCGAGGTTTGTAGAAAAGCTCCTGTGGGAAAGGCAGAAAAAGGACAGGACGACGGGCGACAAGTCCTACATCAGACCTGTCCAGTACCAGGTAAAACTCACAAACAGCGCAACAGACCCGATTGAAAAAACCGATGCAATGGTCGCCTTTCTCAAGGACTTCAACTACAGTGCGACCGCGCTGAACCGTTATCTCAAGTGTCAGCTCCAGTTCTACTACGCCTCTGTGCTCGGCCTTGGCCGGAGAGAAGAGATGACCGGGAACATTGAACGCGATGATCTCGGAAATTTTGTCCATTCCATCCTGGTGCGTTATTTTCTCGACAAGAAAGGCAGACCGCTCAGGGAAACAGATCTGGCAGTCAGGCAGATGGACTCTATTGTGGAAGAGCTATTTGCGGACAGATACGGAGCTGACCCTTCCGGCGCCCTCTATTTTCTGAAAAGACAGGTCAGGAGACATCTGGCTGACGTGCTTAAATATTATTATCTGCCTCTCGTCAAGGGAAAGAAAGTGACTATACTGGCAAGCGAAGAACTGATACGGATAAGGGAGGACTCCTTTAATCTGAGCGGAAGGCTGGACAGCGTTGAGCAGCGGGATGACAAGACCGTTATTGTTGATTACAAGACAGGCTCCAGCGCAAATTACCTGAGGATAGATGCCGAAAAACTCGACATCAACAGGCGTGAGACTTGGGACAAGGCCATAGGAAGCCTTCAGCTTCCGTTCTACCTCCTGCTTTACACTGCGGATAAAAGAAAGCCGATAGAAGATCTTGAGGCGGTTTTTCTTCTGTTAGGCCGCTCACAGATAAGCAGCGATGTTGAACTTCCCCTCTTCGGCGGAGCATCGCAGGCAGAGACGTTTGCGTCGCTGAAGACAGTTATATTCAGACTGCTTAAAGAAATAACAGACCCGCTGGTTCCCTTTTCACAGGCGCATGACAGGAAGAAGGTCTGCCCGTCCTGTGATTTCCAGTACATCTGCGGCACCCAGTGGGTCGTAAAATAGTACAAAAAGCGGCATCGAAATCAGAATAAGCATGAACTCAGGCAGTATGGCAAACTCCTTTTGCCGCGATTATTTACCTTTAAGATCGTCAAGCCTTTCCTTTGCCTTAACGGCATAATCGCTGGACGGATAGGCCACAATGATCCTCTCATAAAGCTTTGTTGCATGCTCCCTGTTGTTCTGGATCTCTTCAAATCTGGCGGTATCAAAAAGCTCGGCAGCCTTCCTGTCTGAGCAGCCGGCTAAAAGCAAGGCCAGCACCAGCAGCAGGAAAATGGTTTTATAATAATTGTGACCCATTATGATTATTTCCAATCCGGTCTGGCCCGAGACAATATCTCCCTGATTTTCGGCAAGGCCTGGACAGCCGCCTTTTCACCCTCAAGGATTGCCTCGTGCCTCTTTGTAAAATCGGTGGAACCAATATGTCCCACAAGCGGTCTTATTACGACATCAGCCCTGGAGAGCTGAGCAGCAGAGATCTTGCTGCTCATTATATCGATAGCCTGCAGGATGGTCTCGACAGTGCCCGCAGGTTTTTCGCTGCCAAGATCGGATGAGATATCTACTGCTATAACAATATCGGCGCCGTTTGCCCTTGCCGCGTCAACAGCAGCCGGGCTCACAACACTCCCGTCGACATACATCCGATCTCCGATTAAAACCGGGTTGAATACTCCGGGTATTGCACAGCTCGCCCGAACGGCCTTGCCGGTATTGCCGACTCCGAATACCATTTCCTTACCGTTTTGAATATCCGTGGCGATAGCGTAAAAAGGTATCCTCAGTTTTTCCATTGGCGTATTCCTGAGCATCCTGTTCACATAATTCTCGAGCAGTTCGCCCTTGATAAAACCATTGTCAGGAATGGATATGTCGATAATATCGCCCCTCTCCAATTCGAGGCCTATCTTCTGTATTTGATACGCATTGAAACCATAGGCATAGAGACTACCGACAAAACTCCCTGCGCTGGTCCCAAGTACGATGTCAACAGGTATCTTGTTCTGTTCGAGGATCTTGAGCACGCCGATATGAGCAAAGCCCCTTGCAGCGCCGCCCCCAAGTACAAGGGCAACTTTGCCGTTTCCATGTCCGGTCTGAAGCCCCGTTCTGGGGGTACACGAACAGACAAGTGAAATAATCAAGACAAGCAGTATCGTCAGCCCCGCCATTTTCCTTATACTTTTATGCATGATATTACCTCCTGAAAAGACAACATTGTTTCTATACTAACAAAAATACATATTCAGCTGCACATCCCTCCGGGCACTCAACAAAAGACAGGTTGAGTTAATAACCGATTACAAGTATTATATAGAATCAAACCGATTTTTACGGGGGTCTCAATGATTATTGGCAAGCCATTGTTTAGTGTTGAGCAGATCCAGACCCGGGTTACAGAGCTGGGTAACAGCATATCCAGTGACTATGAGGGCAAAGAGGTCCTGGCAATAGGCATTTTAAAAGGCGCTTTCATGTTCTACTCTGATCTGGTAAGGGCCATTGGTCAGCGTCTGACTACCGACTTCATTATCGCCTCGAGTTACAAAGACACTGAATCAACAGGCAAAGTCAATGTACTGTACGATGTAACCGAGAAAATTGAGGGGAGGCATGTCCTTCTTATTGAAGACATAGTCGACACCGGGGTATCGCTCAACTACCATCGCGAAAGAATATTACGCTCAAATCCGGCCAGTCTGAAGATATGCGCATTTCTCGACAAGCAGGAACGCAGGATAGCCCATCCCCAGATAGACTATATAGGGTTCAAAATCCCGAATGTTTTTGTTGTGGGATATGGGCTTGATTACGAAAATCAGTTCAGAAACCTTCCCTATATATCCATTTTCAAGAAGAAGACCTGATTTGGGGGCTTCGCGGACAAACCTATGTATACGCTGATGGTCGAAACAAAATTTGCCTCTGCTCACCAGTTGAGGGGATACAAGGGCAAATGCGAAAATATCCATGGTCACAGCTGGAAGGTGCAGGTGTTCATTACTGCTGAAAAGCTCAATAATATCGATCTGGCCATGGATTTCACAGACATGCGCCGGATAGCAAATGAGATCGTGGAACCTCTGGACCATGCCTGCCTTAACGATATACCCCCGTTTACAGAAATCAATCCGTCATCGGAAAATCTCGCGAAGTGGGTATTTAATTCTTTGCGGGAAAAAATCGCCGCCTATCAGGTCAAAGTCAAGGCCGTAACTGTCTGGGAATCCGATTCTGCTTCGGCAACCTATACCGAGGACTGAGGATTTCGCACGTTGGATACACGGTTCGCAGAAGAGTTACTCGATAACGTCCTCAGTCACGGGGCGGACGAGGCCGAGGTATTAGTCACGACTTCAAAACATCTCAACATAGAGGTCAGCGGCCAGGAGATTGATACGCTCGAAAGGTCTGATTCTGTGGGGTACTCTGTCCGGGTATTTAAAGACAGACGCCTCGGTTTTTCCTACTCTACCAACCCCTCCGATATTAATATTGTGGCAAGACAGGCTGTTGAGTCAGCCGGGTTCTCTGAACCGGATGAATTCAATGCCCTTCCTTCAAAAGCCGCCCCATCCACGGTCAAGATATTCGATGCAGCTGTCACGTCCCTTTCCGAACAGGAGGCTATACGGCTTGTGCTCTCTATGGAGCGGGCCGCTCTGGATCGAGACAGCCTGATCAAAAAAACGCGCAGCGCCTCCGGCAGTTTTGGAGGAAGCAGCACCAGGATATTAAACTCGAAAGGGATCGATTCGGAATATGATGCTACCTCATGCTCAGGCAGCATCATGGCGGTTGCAGTGGATACCTCAGAAAGCCAGATGGCCTGGGAGTATAATGGAAGCCGTTTTCTCAGTGACATAAATTTCGGCGAGATCGGCGGCATGGCCGCCATGAGAGCACTTCAGCTGCTAGGCGCCCGAAAGATAAGACCTGCCAGGGGCTTTGTGCTGCTCGACTCTGCGGTAACCGCAGACTTCCTCGAGATCCTCTCTTCAGCCCTGTCCGCTGACGCTGTTCAGAAAAATAAATCCATGCTGGCCGGAAGAATCGGGGAACCGGTAATAAGCCCTGTTCTGAATATTACGGACTCCGGCC
The DNA here is from genome assembly GCA_903822005.1 of uncultured Nitrospiraceae bacterium. Lineage (GTDB taxonomy): Bacteria > Nitrospirota > Thermodesulfovibrionia > Thermodesulfovibrionales > Dissulfurispiraceae > Fen-1308. The sequence continues at coordinate 21,720 of CAIJNL010000009.1, read as the reverse complement.
TTCTCGATGGCAGGCTGGGCAGCAGGACGTTTGACGCCGAAGGCGTTCCCACGACAGAAAAAGTCCTTATCGAAAGAGGAATACTTAAAGGCTTTCTGCACAATACATATACATCGCTGAAAGACAGTACCATCTCAACCGGAAATGCAGTTCGGAGCGGCTTTACCGGCATTCCCGGGGTCGGTCGATCAAACTTTGTAATATCTGCTGCGTCTGCTGATCATACGCGAAACTTTAAGGACCTTGCGGGAATGATCGACAGGGGTATCTATGTTACCGAGACCATGGGCATGCATACCGCCAACCCAATATCGGGAGAATACTCAGTGGGCGTTTCAGGCCTCTGGATAGAAAACGGCGCTATCGCATACCCTGTAAAAGAAGCTGTCATATCAGGCAATATTCTGGATCTTTTCAGAAACATCATTATGATTGGTGAAGACATCCGGTTTTATGGTAACATAGGAACTTCATATGTCCTCGCCGGCAATATAGATATCAGCGGGTAGGAACAATTTACAACCAGGATACTTTAGGAGGGTCGATTCATGGACTATTTCTTAACTGAAGAACAACAGATGATAAGGGACCTCGCCGCGCAGATCTCTGAAGAGAAGATTGTCCCCATACGGGCAGAACTCGATGAAACCGGCGAATTCCCATGGGAAGTCATAAAGGTGCTTGCCCAGTCCGACATGTTCGGACTTTTCATACCTGAACAATACGGCGGTCTTGGCAAGGGTTGCCTTGAGCTATGCTTAGCGGTTGAAGAGCTGTCCAAGGGCTGTGTCGGAATTTCGACATCTTACGCCGCAAATGCGCTCGGCTCCTTTCCTATTCTCTTCTTCGGGACTGATGAACAGAAGAACAAATATCTTCCGGACATAGCAGCCGGCAAAAAGCTTGTGGCATTCGGGCTTACAGAAGCAAATGCGGGCAGCGACGCGGGCGGCATTCAGACAACCGCCCGTCTCGAGGGAAACGAGTATGTACTTAACGGCACAAAACAGTGGATCACTAACGGCAGCGTTGCCGAAATTTATACTGTCATAGCTATCACCGACAGGTCCAAGGGAGCAAGAGGCGCCTCGGCATTTATTGTCGAAAAAGGCACGCCAGGCTTCTCATTCGGCAAGAAAGAGAACAAGATGGGCATCAGGGCTTCCATAACGACCGAACTTGTTTTTGACAACTGCCGCATACCGAAAGAAAACCTGCTGAGCAGAGACGGTATGGGATTTATAGTTGCGATGAAGACTCTTGATGCTTCACGCACGGGAGTTGGAGCCCAGGGTCTGGGCGTGGCCCAGGGTGCCTTTGACGAAGCCGTCAAATTTGCCCGTCAAAGGGTACAGTTCGGGCATCCCATAATCAGTTTCCAGGCGATACAGCATATGTTGGCCGACATGGCGATAGAGATAGAGGCCGCAAGGGCCCTTATCTATTCGGTGGCAAGATTCATTGACAGCGGGGCAAAGGATGTTTCAAGGGAATCAGCCATGGCCAAGACCTATGCGACAGACGTCGGAATGAGGGTCACCACCAACGCCCTGCAGGTGATGGGCGGTTCGGGCTATATGAAAGAGTACCCGCTCGAAAAAATGATGCGTGACGCGAAGATACTACAGATATATGAGGGCACCAACCAGATACAGAGAAACGTAATCGGACAAGCCATTATAAGGGAAGCCGCAAAGAAAAAATAAGGTATTTGCTCGAGCATGTGGACTCAGAAACAGATCCTGAAACAGTCCATGATAATAGATGCAAAAAAAGCCTTCCGCAACCGGATGGCTTTTTTTGCATCTACGCAGATTATTTATAAAGGACGGAATCATGCTGGTCAAGCAAAGACTGCGAATTAATTCGATCGTTTCGGCAGCATCGGTGCTTGCCATACTCGTTGTGCTTGTTGTGACAATATATGGGGTAAACAGGGCCCTTGAGGAAGCAACAATCGCCGACAGCATAATCACCGCTTCATTTGAGCGCTTAATGCTTCGGACCGACCATCTGCGGACCGGCCATGAGAGATCAAAAATACAGCTTATTGCCAAGCACAACCAGATCGGCGAACTATTGAAAGCCGCCTCGGAAAAATTCCCTGCCCCTGAAGACAAAAGAACTATTAGTGAGTTACTCGCCATCCACGAATCAATCGGTAAATTCTTCAGGGCCCTCAGGGAAAATCGGGGTAAAACCGGACCAACTCTCCGTCCCGGCGCACTCTCACGGGAGTTCGAGGACAGAATGCTCAGCCAGCTGAACATGTGGGTCTACGAGACAGTTGTACTTAGCGGCAAATTGCAGGAGTCGGGCAATGAGGCCGTCATCTCGTCCCTGAAAATGTCTGCCGGGGCAATCCTGCTGGTGCTTCTGCTGGTATGTGCCGCCACCGTTATCAATTCACGGATAATGAGTCGCTCAATAACGGAGAGGGTCCTCCGTCTTCGCGAAGGCGCGGCTGTGATTGGGGGCGGAAACCTCTATCACCGGATCGATGTCATAGGTGATGATGAATTAGCCGGGCTGTCCCGTGAATTAAACGCAATGACCGAAAAACTGCAAAAGTCTTATCTTGATCTTGAACACGAGATTGCGGAACGCAAACGGGCCGAAGACGCCATGAAACAGGTGCAGGAAGACCTTGAAATCCGGGTGCTCGAACGCACCGAGGACCTTGTCAGGGTAAATGAGGAGCTGGAGATCGAGGTCTCCCGTCGTAAAATGGCGGGGGAAGAGCTGAAATGCGCAAATGCGTACAACCGAAGCCTGATCGAAGCAAGCCTTGATCCCCTGGTAACAATTAACATCTACGGCAAAATAACCGATATCAACTTTGCAACTGAAAAAGTGACGGGACTCTCCCGTGAAGAGATAATAGGTTCCGACTTTTCCGGTTATTTTACAGATCCGGATAAAGCTCAGGCGGGGTACAGACAAGTGTTCAGTGAGGGATCGGTGACAGACTATCCGCTCGAGATTCTTCACCGTGACGGACATATTACTCCTGTGTTGTATAATGCCGCTGTCTATCGGGATGAAGCAGGGGAAGTCATTGGCGTTTTCGCAGCAGCCCGCGATATTTCAGGGCGCATCGATGCTGAGGACAAACTCTTCCGCCTGAACCGCCTCTATTCCGTGCTGAGCAAGATCAACGAGGCGATCGTCCGGCTCAATGACCCTCATGAACTGTATGAAAGGGTATGCCGTATAATCGTCGAATACGGTTTATTCAGGATGGCATGGATTGGCCTTAAAGACCTCGATACACTAATCGTAAAACCGGTCGTAAGCTACGGGGACAGGAACGGGTATCTGGATGGGATCACCATCTTTGCAAATGACCTTTCCGAAGGCAAGGGCCCCACGGGCAGGGCCATTTATGAAGATAGATACTTTATCTGCAGCGACTTTGATAGTGACCCAAACATGCTTCCATGGCTGGATAAAGCGCGGCTGCATGGATTCCGCTCTTCGGCGGCCTTCCCTCTTCGGGTCTCCGGCAAGGTGATTGGAGCTTTGACTATATATTCCCATGTGCCCCAATTTTTTACGGACGCTGAAATATACCTTCTCTCCTCCCTTGCCGACGATATCTCCTTTGCTATAGATGCAATGAACAATGAACAAAAACGCCTCGAGGCTGAAGAGGCGCTTAGGAACCTCAATGAAGATCTTGAAAGGAGAATAACGGAGCGCACTTCCGACCTGGAATTGGCCAACAAGGAACTTGAGAGCTTCAGCTATTCGGTTTCACATGATCTTCGTTCTCCCTTGCGGCATATGTCCGGGTTTGTCGAATTGCTCCGAAAAAGGTTCGAGGGACAGCTGGACGAAACCGGCATCCATTATCTGCAGGTAATCTCTGGCGCATCAAAGAAAATGGGCCGGCTTATCGACGACCTGCTGATTTTTTCACGCATAGGACGCTCGGAAATGCAGATGAAACAGGTTAACCTTACCGCACTCACCAGGGCTGCCATAGATGAAGTCATGAAGGTGGAAAGAGTCCGCAGTATCGAATGGAAGATAGACAGACTGCCGCGTGTTCAGGGCGACGCTTCGATGCTCAGTCTCGTGCTTGTTAATCTCATATCCAATGCTGTAAAATTCACGCGTACTCGTCCATTGACGGAGATAGAAATTGGCTGCAGCGAAGATGCGGATGAGTTTATCTGCCACATAAAAGACAACGGCGTGGGCTTCAATATGAAATATGCCGGAAAACTTTTTGGCGTCTTCCAGCGCCTTCATGCTCAGGAAGAATTTGAAGGCACAGGAATAGGTCTTGCGAATGTTCAGCGGATAATTTCGAGGCATGGCGGCAGGACCTGGGCCGAAGGCGAAGAGGGGCTAGGCGCCGTGTTTTATTTCACTCTTCCAAAGATGAAAGGGGCTTAATAATGAGTGTGATGAAGAGTATCCTTCTTGTCGAAGATGACCCGAATGACGTCGAACTTATTATGGCCGGCCTGGCCTCGAATAAACTCGCAAATGATATCATCGTCACGAGAGATGGGGAAGAGGCACTCGATTACCTTAACTATCGCGGGAAATACGCCGGCAGAACAGGCGGCAATCCGGCAGTGGTCCTGCTTGACCTCAAATTGCCGAAAGTTGGAGGCCTCGAGGTGCTGGACCATATCAGAAGCAACCCAAAATTGGTGCGCGTGCCCGTGGTGATACTTACATCTTCCGGCGAAGAAAAAGATATAATAGAAGGCTATCGCCTGGGCACAAATGGATATGTTGTTAAGCCTCTCAATTTTCACGAATTTGTTGATGCGGTCATGAAGACCGGGGCCTTTTGGGCAATCATCAACGAACCGCCACCGCGGTCGGCATAATACAACTGCTTCTGAGTTAAAGAAAGGTCAAAGATGACAGCTGCCATTAAAATCCTTCACCTGGAAGACGATCCTTGCGATGCCGAACTCGTTAAATCGGCCCTTTCTGAAGATGGGATAGTCGCCGATATCCACCTGGTCAATTCACGCGACAGTTTTATCAATTCGCTTGAAAAGGGCGGATACGACATAATCCTTTCCGATTATTCGCTGCCTGGATTCGACGGCCTGTCCGCGCTCAACATAGCAACCGCCCAATACTCCGACATTCCCTTTATATTTATTTCAGGAAAGATGGGCGAGGAACTTGCCATTGATACACTCAAGAGCGGTGCTACCGACTACGTACTGAAAAACAGCCTTTCACGGCTGGGACCTTCGGTAAAACGCGCACTTAAAGAGACATGTGAGCGCCAGGAGCGCAGGCGCGCTGTTGAAGAGCTCGAAATATCACATGAAGAATTACGGAACCTGGCTGCTCATTTGCAGTCTGTCAGGGAAGAGGAAAGGCTCAAGATCGCCCGCGAGATACATGACGAGCTCGGGCAGATACTCACCGCATTAAAACTGGACCTGAATTATGTACAGGGCAAGCTTCCTGCCGATCAACAGGTACTGCAGGAAAAGATGCAGTCAGACATCGCTCTTGTAGATGAGTACATCCAGTCGGTGAAGAGGATCTGCAATGAACTAAGGCCCGGCCTTTTGGACCATCTCGGTATTGAAGCCGCTCTCGAATGGCAGGCAGAGGAGTTCCAGCGCAGGACAGGGATTAAATGCAGAGTCTCTTTCTCTCCGGACAGCCTTGATATCGACATTGACAGGGCCACCGCCCTCTTCCGGATATTTCAGGAAGCGCTTACCAATGTAATTAAACATGCGGAAGCAACTACTGTGACGGCAAGGCTGTCTGAGCGGGATAACAGCATCATCTTCGAAATTGCGGACAACGGCATCGGTATTTCCGAAGAAAACATGCGCAAGGCAAATTCCTTCGGCCTTCTCGGGATGCGCGAACGCGTGCGCATGTGGGATGGTCAGTTGAGTATCGGCAACGAGGGCACTGGTACAACAATATCGATATTGATTCCGAGAGACAATAAAATACCTTAACACGTAAAATCTTCCGAATAAGCCGCCTTTAGACAGCTGCCTGGCGGCTATGTTAATGTCCCGAAATTCCTGCTTTTAAGTATTTTTTCAACATCACCCCTCACGCTTACCCATAGCGGATGGACCACGCAATCCGCGCTTAGCGAGCACTCTTCCTTGTTTACAGTGCATATATTCATTGCTAGCGGCCCTTCAATAGCGACAATAACGTCATGAAAGGAGATGCCCTCAGGTTTTTCAGCCAGAGAACATCCTCCCTTCATGCCGACAAAGCATTTTACCAGCCCTGCCCTGTTAAGCTTCTGAACAATCTTGGCCAGAAAGCTTTTGGGTATATGCATCTCGCGCGCTATCTCGTCCACCATAGTAACAGCACCCTTTTTTTGTGCGAGATAATATACTGCGCGTATGGCGTAGTCTGTTTCCCTCCTGATGGAAAGCATTTTTATCTACCGCCCGTTATGCTGCCCTTCCCCTTCAATATCCTTCGGCAGAATCTGTCTTCTGCCTGAAGACCCGGTATGCCCAGATCTGATAAGCGATAATTATCGGGACAAAGATAAAGGCCACAGCAGTCATTATCTTCAGCGTATAGATGCTAGATGAGGAATTATATATAGTTAGACTGTACGCCGGATTTATACTAGACGGTATAAGGTTCGGGAATAGTCCGGTTACACCCGTGAAGCAAACCATCACGATAAGGGCACAGGAAGCAAAAAAAGCATTTAATATCTGTCCCTTACCAATAAAGAAGCGCATTATGAACAGCGCCGATACGGCGATCAGCGGGAACATAAGGAATATCGGCGCCTTAAGGAAATTGTCATAGAGCTTTGTCGCAAAGTAAGTCGCACACAAAAAAGTGACGGCCACAACAACAAGAGGGATCCATAGCTTAATAGCGAAACCAGTACAGCGGTCGCTCAGTTCATCAGATGTCTTGTGGGCAAGCCATAGCGCACCATGCATGAGGAACAGCATTACGAAGAGCACGCCGGTAATGAGACCGTAGGGATTCAGGAGTGTAAAGAGCGTGCCGTGATAACCCATCTCATCCATCGGTAGTCCCTGGAAGATGTTTCCAAAGGCAACGCCAAACAGGAGCGCGGGCAGCATGCTGCCTATAAAAAAGGCTATGTCCCAGTTTTTGCGCCATCTTTCGCCAGGTTCTTTATGTCTCAATTCAAGGGCAACGCCCCTGATAATTAAGGCAAACAGGATAAGCAGAAGCGCCGTGTAAAGGTAGCTGAACATCAGCGCGTATGTTGTCGGGAAGGCCGCGAAAGTGGCTCCGCCTGCAGTGATAAGCCAGACCTGGTTGCCGTCCCATACCGGCCCTATGCTGCTTACTACCTGCTGACGCTCTTTTTCATTTTTTGTAATAAAACGCTGTAACATGCCTGCCCCAAGATCAAATCCGTCGAGCATGAAATATACGGACCACAAGACTCCCCATAATATGAACCAGATTATCTGATATTCCATTTTATGCCTCCTGTGAGCCCGCTGAGGGCTTCGTATTCGTTATAGCGGATTCTTCCGGCCCATCCGGACCTTGTTTGGCAAATTTGGTAAGGAGATAGAAGTCCACTATGGCAAGGAAACCATACAGCAGCGTAAAACCGGCCAGGGAAAATATGACCTGCCCTGCAGATACTGATTTGGATACGGCGTCAGAGGTCTTGAGCACCCCATAAACAATCCAGGGCTGACGGCCGACCTCGGCGACAATCCAGCCTATCTGACAGGCAATATAGGGCAATGGAATCGAATAAAGCATAATGCGCAAGAACAGAGGCCATGATTCAAGCCTGTCCTTTCGCGAAAGATACCAGCTAATGGCGGTCAGAAGCAAAAAGAGCATGCCGAGCGCGGCCATTCCCTTAAAACTTGCGAAGGTAATAAAGACCGGAGGCCTCAGCTCTTTTGGAAACTCCTTCAGCCCTTTGATCTCTGCATCAGGGTCATGAAAGGCGAGCAGGCTCATTAGCTTCGGAATGCCCAGTGCCTCGATGCTGTTTCTCTCGTTGTCAGAATCGGGCACGACAATCAGGTGGTACGTGGCAGCCTTCTGTGTTTCCCATACCGATTCCATGGCCGCGAACTTGGCAGGCTGGGTCTTCGCAACCTCTACCCCGTGATGATCTCCGCTTGCGAAAACAAGCAGGGTAGACAGCAGGCCGAAAGTGGCGGCAATTTTAAATGAGGTCTTAAAAAACCTGAGATTCTGTTTGCGGAGGATATGATATGCAGAGATGCCCATCACAAAAAAAGCGGCAACTACATAACCGGATGCTACAGTGTGAACGAATTTTGACCAGCCATGTCCGTTTGTCACAAGGGCCAGGAAATCGGTCATTTCGGCGCGGCCGTTGTTTATAACATACCCGACCGGGTGCTGCATCCAGCCGTTGGCAAGAAGTATCCAGAGGGCAGAGAGGTTAGCAGCAATAGCCACGATCCAGATCGATGCCGCATGGAGTTTCTTTGATATCTTGTTCCAGCCGAATACCCAGAGACCGATGAAGGTGGATTCGAGAAAGAAAGCGGCAGTGGCCTCAATTGCCAGCAGGGAGCCAAAGATATCACCCACGTATTTTGAATATTCCGCCCAGTTCATGCCGAACTGGAATTCAAGCGTAATACCTGTGACGATACCAAGAATAAAATTAATTAAAAAGAGCTTTCCCCAGAATTTGGTCATCCTTAGATACATTTCGTCGCCGGTGCGCACGTACATGGTTTCCATGTAGGCAACCAGCATTACAAGGCCCAGGGTCAGGGGTACGAAGATAAAATGGAACCCTGCTGTGACCGCAAACTGCAAACGGCTTAGCATTAAGACATCCATCGCTGATTCCTCCTTTTTGTAAAGTATAAATCTAATTAGGACTAATTTACTCTTAATTAAATGATTTGTCAATATCACTATCAAAATACGAAGAAATCGGGTAAAGACAACGGATCAGGATGATATTTTAATGGAATTTAGGGTAGTATTGAGAAGTATATTGAAAGATTGCAGTAAATGACAGGTTTTGCTTTATCTCAGAAACCGTTTAAGTTGCCGGAGGAATGCCATGCATAATGAATTTACCGCAATTATTGAAAAAGACTGCGATTGGTATATTGCCTATTGCCCTGAAGTGCCGGGCGCAAATGGGCAGGGAAAGACAATTGAAGAATGCAAAACCAATCTGGCCGAGGCTATTTCTCTCATACTTGAAGACCGCCGCGAGGATGCCATGCGTGGCCTGCCTGATGATGCAATTAGTGAAGTAGTTGCCGTCTCGTGAAGCGACAAACCCTCCTTCGTCATTTGCGGCGGTTTGGGTGCTACCTTAAAAGAGAAGGCTCCTCCCATTCACTTTGGATGAATCCAACAACAGGTGCTGTAGAGGCTGTACCGCGCCATGTCGAAATACCAGATAAGCTTGCCAGAAAGATTTGTAAGGGGCTGGAGATTCCTGACATTAAACAGTAATAAAGGATTAATAGATACACATCCAATTTTTTAAAAAACGCAGCGACAAAGATTAATTGGGACGTGTACCTATATGAATTGCTAGCGTTGACTTAACGATAATATTGGGAGGTCATTTGTGAGACACTGCACAGATAATTACGCAAACGTCAAATGCTTGCTGTTTTTCTGTCTTCTATCCTTTTCAGTCATGTCTGCTGCTTGTTCAAACACGGTTGCCCCGGCGGTACAAACTAACACATTGATAGAGGATCAGCGGGCGTATAACATGAATACGTTAGAGACAGTAAAATCGTCATGGAAATCTCCGCGGGAGCTTTCACAAAACGAAAGACTCATAACCCTAGTGACGTTAAAAATCAATAAAGACGGCAGTATCCGGAAAATAGTCATTGATCAATCATCCCGAAATGCAGAGTTCGATGAAGCTGCACTGAATGCTATTCGAGCAGTCAAGCGATTTCCTCCCATACCCGAATCGAGCAACGCCGAGACTATTGAAGTCAGTATCCGATTTGTTAATCAATGAGAACCATACGGTTGGCGACATAAGAAATAAAAAGGCAAGGCTTGTTTAAAGGCATAAAGGGTACAGTCTACTTTAATGCTATACCGCAGAATTGTTTTGTGGGGCTTTCTAACGACCCTATGAATCTCTTTGGCATACTTTCCCCAGTAAAAACTAACTTGGTATAATAATGCACTAAAAAAGCGTTCCGAAGGAGCCTTATGAAAACAAGATCACTCGTTCGATGGTTCTCAAAATTTATAGCTGTAGCAGCCCTCTTGCTCGCGGGAACGGCGCAAGCGGCAGACATACACGCGATGATCTCTGCAGGCTTTTATGAGGCTTATTCTGAATTGCGTCCGGCCTTCGAAAAATCCACTGGCCACCGCCTGATCACAACACGTGGCCCCTCACTCGGGAATTCCCCGGAGGCTATCCCAAATCGGCTCAAGCGCAACGAGCCCACCGATGTTGTGATTATGGTCGGCGCTTCGATAGATGACCTGACCCGGCAGGGGTCGGTGCGTGCCGGCACCAAGGTCGACCTTGCCCGTTCGGAAATAGGCATGGTCGTGAAAGCCGGGGCAGCGAAGCCTGATATCAGCACCGTTGACGCTCTTCGGCGAACGCTTCTCGATGCAAAGTCGATCGCGTACTCCGACAGCGCCAGCGGCATATATCTGTCGACCACACTGTTCACAAGGCTTGGAGTTAAAGAACAGGTATCGCCAAAGAGCCGCATGATTAAGGGTCCGCCGTCCGGCGAGAATGTCGCTGACGTTGTTGGGCGCGGCGAAGCTGAGATCGGCTTTCAACAGGTGAGCGAATTGATACATGTGAAGGGGATTACATTCGTAGGAAGGATTCCCGCACAGCTTCAGCAAGACACCTTTTTTTCAGCAGCGCTCGCCAACTCAGTCAGGAACCAGGAAGCTGCTGAGGCGCTAATCCGCTACCTCTCATCGCCCGAGGCGGCCCCAACGATTTCCAAGGCCGGGCTCACTCCAACATCGCGGCAATAATTGACGCAATGGATGTCACACTGATGTGGAAAGAATTATGACACCTATAAATATTAATTTAGTCCCTATGAATAAAGGCGACATACCCGAAGCTGTGGACCTTATTCGAAGAGCTATGAACCAGGATGAAGCTGATTGGGCAGACAAGACCATGCATTTTCATTTTGGGTGCGCTGAAAACAATCTTGATGACGGCAGGTATTATTTTGTCTGGAAAAACGGATCGAAAGTTCAGGGTATCACCGGTCTTCATCAATATAACTGGGGGCCTAAAGAAAATGTATGGCTCGCCTGGTTTGCACTCGATCCTGATTTGCATGGCAAAGGACTCGGCAGCAAATTATTTGATGAGATGGTCTCTCTTGCAATAAAAATGGGGTTTAAGAAGATGTTTATAGAAACTTATATCTCTCCAACCTTTGAAAAAGCCAGAATGTTTTATCAAAACAAGGGCTTTAAGCCTGCAGGAGAAATTGAAAATTACCTGCCGGACGGCGAGGCAATGATTGTTTATCTGAAAGTGCTGTAACCCTGATTGACCAACAAAAACGATATGTGTGATACTTCTTTGCTTAATTTTTAGCAGCCAGAGAGGAATTATGGACAGACCATTGAAAAAGAAATCATCCGTATCCGAAATAAAAGCGCGCTTTGACATTGACGTTGAACGATTTTCAAACCTCGAAACCGGTCAGACTGCAACTATCGACGCGCCATTGGCAATGGAGTTGATTACCCAGGCGGCGTTTAAGTCTACCAGGAGCATCCGCAGAGCTCTGGATATCGGCTGCGGCGCCGGCAACAACACAATAAAACTTTCTCAATATGCTGCGCCTTTTGACTGCGATCTTGTAGATCTTAGTTTGCCGATGCTTAAGAAAGCCCGTGAACGGATTTCAGCGGTCAATACCGGCACAATAAGGACATTTCAGGGCGATTTTCGTGAAGCAGATCTGCCCGAACAAAGCTATGATGTCATCATTGCCGCTGCCGTTTTACATCATCTGCGTGATGATCAGGATTGGGAGTCAGCATTCAGCAAAATCTACCGCCTTACGGCACCCGGGGGCAGCGTCTGGATTACAGACCTGGTATCTCATGAAACCGGCCCTGTTCAATCCATGATGTGGGAGCGGTATGGTGAATACCTTTGCTCATTCGGAGGAGAAGATTACAGGGCTAAAGTCTTTGACTATATCGATAAGGAAGATTCGCCGAGGCCGGTAACTTATCAACTGGATCTTCTTCGGAAAGTTGGTTTTGCTCATGTTGAGCTTTTACATAAAAATTCGTGCTTTGCGGCCTTTGGCGCGATAAAAAACGTCTGACCGTTACCGCGACAGGATACGCTATTACCAAAAATAACTTTAACTCTTCAAATTTAACTTACTGATTTATCGATATAAAATGGTTACTTCTTAACTATCGGGCAAACAGCTTCCTTACCGGTATCGAGCTTGTCCAGTTCCATCATGCTTACAGATGAAGTTTCTATTAGACTAATACTTTATATAGACTTTTTTAGGGCTATAATATATACTTATATTATTAATAGCCTTAATAAGGTCTTCTATGATTGAAAGTAAGACGACAGAGGAATTAGAAGTGACCATCGGGCAACAGCTGCGCAATCTGCGGCTGCGGCAGAACATTGATCAGCGGCAGCTGGCTGATCAGGCAGGCGTTGCCCTGAACGCTATAAAAAACCTGGAAGGTGGCAAAGGGGCAACACTCAGTTCGTTCATAAAGATACTCCGGGCGCTTGGCCGGACCGAATGGCTGCATTCCCTGTCTCCAGAGGTTTCGATCAGCCCATTGCAGATGCTTAAGGCCAAACCGGCACGACAGCGCGCCTCCCGAGTGAAGAGAGCTGGTAATGTATAAGCCTGTTCATGCCATAGAGGTTCGCATATGGGGAAAACGAGTCGGTGCGGTGGCGCGTGATCCAAAGCTAGGCTATTATGTTTTCGAATATGACCCTGCCTTTATTACGACAGGGATTGAGCTTGCACCTCTCACCATGCCTCTTGCAAAGGCACATGAACCGTTTGTATTTACGGACCTGCCGGAACTGACCTTTAAGCGTCTGCCTGCAATGGTGGCCGATGCACTTCCAGACGATTTCGGCAACAGCCTGATTGATGCATGGATGGCTGCAAGAGGCATAGAAAAGTCAGATATTACCGCACTGGATCGTCTTGCCTACATGGGCAAACGCGGGATGGGAGCACTGGAGTTCAAACCGGTCCGCAGTCCTTCCGTTCATAGCAGCACGGCCATTACTCTTTCGCGACTGATCGAAAGCGCTCGCCATGCAGTGCGCGGGGAGATTGGCTCAGATACTATGACCAGGGCTGCGCTGTCTCAGATAATACAGGTAGGGACATCGGCAGGCGGAGCCAGGGCCAAGGCGGCTATTGCATGGAACCCGATAACGGATGAGATCAGACCCGGACAGTTTGACGTGGAGCAGGGGTTTGAACATTGGCTGCTCAAGTTTGACGGCATGGGTGCAGACCGGGAACTGGGAGTGTCACAGGATTTCGGACGTATAGAATACGCATATTCCCTGATGGCCCGTGCGGCTGGCATTGCCATGTCGCCATGCCGACTAATGGAGGAAAATGGCCGCGCACACTTTATGACGCGCCGCTTTGACCGGGACGGCAACACAAAACATCATCTGCAGACGCTCTGTGCAATGACACATCTTGATTACAAGCAGAAAGCAAGCCATGATTACAGCCAGCTTTTTTTGACGATAGCGCGCCTGCAACTGGGATATACCTCTGCGGAGGAAGCTTTCCGCCGCATGGCGTTTAATGTGATGGCAGCAAACTGTGATGACCACACCAAAAACATATCCTTTGTCCTGCGTGAGGGCCGGGAATGGCAGCTTGCTTCGGCGTATGATGTAACGCATGCTTACAATCCTGAGGGCGAGTGGACGTATCAGCATCTTATGGCGGTCAATGGTGTTTTTAGGGGAATTACTCGCGCTGATCTGCTATCGGTTGCCGATCGCTTTGGCATAGGGTCTGCGCCTAAAGTACTTAAACAGGTCAAAGACGCGGTATCAGCCTGGCCTGATTTTGCTGCGGAAGCTGCTGTTAATCAGCACGAAATAGAAAGGATAAGGGCACACCATAATCTGCTTTAACGCGCCTTAATCGGCAGAGCTAATTACATCGGCATTTATGTGGAATAAAAAGCGCATACCGCAAAACCTGCGATATGCGCCAAATGTTATTTTAACGGGCTTACTTCTTGACTATCGAATAAACCGCTTCCATCGCTGCATCAAGCTTGTCCAGCTCCTTGGTGCCGCCCTGCGCCATGTCTGGCTTGCCGCCCCCTCTTCCATCGCACAGCGCCGCAACGCTCTTCAATATCTCGCCCGCGCTATACTGCTTGACAAGCTCTTTGGTCACCATGGCAATGATCGAAGCCTGTCCGTCTTTAGCGGATGCCACAACAACAATGCCGGACCCAAGCCTGTCCCTGATATTGTCTGCAAGCACCCTCAGATCTTTCTGCTCGAGATTATCAACACGGCATGAGAGCACCTTGACCCCGTTGACCTCTCTGGCCTGATCGAGCAATGAAGCAGAACTATGGGATGAGAGCTTGCCTTTCAATACCTCAATTTCTTTATCCATGTCCTTCATGTCAGACAGGACCTTTTCGAGCCTTTCGACGGGTTGGTCAGCCTTGAGCATCTCGGCCATCTTTTTAAGATCGTCCCGCTTCTGCCGCAGATATTCAAAGGCAGCCTTGCCTGTAAAGGCCTCTATCCTTCTGATGCCCGAAGCAACGCTGCCCTCGGAAATAATGGCGAATACGCCTATGTCGCCGGTAGCATTGGAATGAGTGCCGCCGCAAAGCTCGGCACCGAAGCCAGGCACTTTAACAACTCGTACGCTATCGCCATATTTTTCACCGAAAAGGGCAATGACCCCGGATTTAAGGGCATCCTGGATGTCAGATACCTCGGTACTTACCGGCTTGTTGGCTATAATCTCCGCATTGACAAGGTCCTCAAGTGAATCGAGTTCTGCCCGGTCGACCTGGTAAAAGTGCGAAAAGTCGAAACGCAGTCTTTCAGGCGATACGAATGATCCGGCCTGTTTTACATGCTCGCCCAGGACCGCTCTAAGCGCGGTATGGAGCAGATGAGTAGCAGTATGGTTCCTTGCAGTCGCCTTTCGTGACTCGCCGTCAACCTCGCATTTAACCTTGTCCCAGACCTTCAGGCTTCCGGTCTTGATCGTCGATACATGCGCATGAATTCCGGCTTCCTTTTTGGTATTCCTGACAACTGCCTCGAATGCACCGCCATAAATAAGGCCGATGTCTCCGGTCTGGCCGCCTGACTCGCCATAAAAAGGCGTCTTGTCGAGAATGAGTTCAACCTCATCTCCCGCTGCCGCCTCATCCACAACCTTTCCCTCTTTCAGTATCGCCCTGATAACGCAGTCAGCTTCGAGCGTGTCGTAACCTGCAAATACCGTCTCGCCGATCTCTGACTTGAGCTCCTTGTATATCGTGGCAATCGCCTCTTCCTCGCCAACCCACGACGCCCTTGCCCGCTCACGCTGCATCTGCATCTCCCGGTTAAAGCCGTCCTCATCGATCTGCAGATGGTTGTCCATCGCAATGTCCCTCGAAAGATCGAGGGGGAATCCGAAGGTGTCGTAAAGCTTGAACAGTTCGTCGCCGGGAATGATCTTCTCTCCGGTTTTTTTCAGCTTTGACATTACATCATCGAGAAGCCTCATGCCCTGGTCGAGTGTCTTGGTAAAGCGTTCCTCTTCAAACATCAGGACCTTTGCTGAACGCTCGCGTTCCTGTATAAGTTCCGGATAGATGTCACCCATGGCGTCTGATACTGAACCCATCAGCCTTGAAAGCGCCGCACCTTCGAGTCCGAGAAGCCGTGCATGACGAGATGCCCTTCTGATGATGCGTCTCATCACATATCCCCTGCCCTCGTTTGAAGGCATCAGGCCGTCTGCGGTAAGGAAGGCGACTGAGCGCAGATGGTCGGCTATAACCCTGATCGAAATGTCGGTTTCCGGGGATTTCCCGTATGTTACTTTGGACATGGTGCTTATGGCCGATATTATCGGCTCAAAGAGATCAGAATCGTAATTGTTCTTCTTGCCCTGCATTACGGCAGCAATACGCTCAAGCCCCATGCCCGTATCAATGCTCGGCCGGGGCAGCGGCGTCAGCTTGCCTGATTCATCCCTGTTAAATTGCATGAAGACGAGGTTCCATAATTCGAGATACCTGTCGCAGTCGCAGCCTACCTTGCAGTCGGGCTTGCCGCAGCCAAGCTCTTCACCCTGGTCAATAATGATCTCGGAGCATGGGCCGCAGGGGCCTGTGTCACCCATCTGCCAGAAGTTGTCTTTTGCGCCGAGCCTGATTACACGGGCAGCCGGGATGCCTGTCAGTTCAGGCCAGAGCTTTGCGGCATCATCATCGTCCTGAAAAACGGTCGCCCAGAGCTTGTCTTTTGGCAGGCCAAAGCGTTCAACCAGCAGCTCCCATGCAAAGAGTATCGCGTCTTTCTTGAAATAATCGCCAAAAGAGAAGTTTCCGAGCATCTCGAAAAAGGTGTGATGGCGCGCGGTATGGCCCACATTTTCGAGGTCACTGTGCTTGCCTCCGGCCCTCATGCATTTCTGTGAAGTTGTTGCGCGCGAATATTCACGCTTTTCTTCGCCAAGAAATACCGATTTAAACTGCACCATGCCCGCATTGGTAAAGAGCAATGTCGGATCGTTCCTCGGTATCAGCGAAGAGCTGCTTACGACTTCATGGCCTTTGGACTTAAAATATTCAAGGTAGGTGCTTCTGATCTCGGAACCTTTCATATGACCTCTCTCTTTTGCCTCACCCGCGGAAGGGCCCCTCCCCTGCCTTTGGTGTGATTAATTCTATAAATCGCTACCTTCAATTTCAGGAAATTTTTTCAATGCCTTTCTGATGACTTCGGGCGAATACCCCTTTCGCGCCAAAGCTGCCCAGAGCCTTCGCTTCACAGTCATTTCATCCAGGCCGGCATACTGCTTAAGTTTCCGCTCAACAAGGACCGCGGCTGAGCCTGCATAAACATCATCATCGTCCGCTCCTGCCATGTCCTTTGCCGTACCGGCAGGGATGCCCCTCAGGAGCAGGTAACGAAAGACACCTGCTTTCCCGAGATGTTTCTGCTCTACAGCGTTCCTTTTGAGACTTTCCGCAAGGCGAAGATCGTCAATAAAACCCTTGTCCTTTAAATAGTCCCTGACCTTCCCGCCCGTCTCTTCGATAAAGCCCTTTTTCTGCAACCTTGAAACTATCTCTTTTTCGCTTCTGTCGCGGTACCTGAGCAGCAAAAAAGCGTACTGCAGGGCCTGTCCGTAATTATCGCTGTCGCTATTCTTCAACTACCTGTTTTTTCCCAGCGCCTTTTGCCGGGGCCGGCGCAGCGGTTTTGTCGTTGCCTGCCTCCATTATCTTCTCTTCAATCTCGAGCGCGATGGCGGGATTGGCCTTCAGGTACTCCCTCACATTTTCGCGTCCCTGTCCAATCCTGTTTCCGGCATAGCTGTACCATGCGCCGGATTTTTCTATAACATTCTTGTCTGCCCCGATATCGATAATCTCGCCGACCCTGGATATGCCTTCATTGAAATAGATATCGAACTCGGCCTGCCGGAACGGCGGGGCAACCTTGTTCTTCACGATCTTGACACGCACCCGGTTTCCGATCGCCTCCTGACCGTCTTTCAGCCCGTCGATCCTTCTGATATCAAGCCGCATAGAGGCATAGAATTTGAGGGCCGTGCCGCCCGTGGTGGTCTCGGGATTGCCGAACATTACTCCGATCTTCATCCTTATCTGGTTTATGAAGATTACAGTCGTCATCGATTTGGAAATTGCCGCTGTAAGTTTTCTCAGGGCCTGGCTCATAAGCCTCGCCTGAAGTCCCATATGGGCATCTCCCATCTCGCCCTCGATTTCAGCCTTGGGCACCAGCGCTGCCACCGAATCTACAACCACCAAATCTACTGCCCCGCTCCTGACCAGTGTCTCAGCCACTTCGAGCGCCTGCTCGCCGGTATCGGGCTGCGAAACCAGCAGTTCGTCGATATTCACACCTATCCGTGCAGCATAACTGACATCAAGCGCGTGCTCAGCATCTATAAAAGCTGCCACTCCGCCCTGCTTCTGCGCCTGGGCAATGGCATTGAGCGCCAGCGTGGTTTTTCCTGATGATTCAGGGCCATATATTTCAATGACACGCCCCCTCGGAAACCCGCCTATCCCGGTAGCAATGTCGAGCGTCAGAGATCCCGTCGGAATCGCAGGTATGGTCTCGCCCAATCCTGCTGAGCCGAGCTTCATGATCGACCCTTTGCCGAAGCTCCTTTCGATCTGGGAAATGGCATTTTCGAGGGCCTTGAGCTTGTCTTTGTCTTTCTCCTTATTCATCCATGCCTCCTTTAATATTACTTCTGGTTGAGCCTTATGACTGCTGCTTTCGAATATTCAGCCCCGGCTGGTTTAAGCACGCTCTTCATCAGCAGAATTTCATGCACATCTATAGTACCAAAAAAGGTGTCTTTATATGTAGCCAGTTCCCTTACCACAGATTCAATGCCCCGTAAGTCCCTGACCCGGCCTATGGTCAGATGAGGTGAAAAGGGCCTGCTCTCCTTCGGGATGCCGATTTCCGCAAGACCCTTTTCTATACCATCAAAGACGGCCTTGAGCGGCGCAGATGGCTCAACCCCTACCCATAACACATTGGGCCTTTTCAGGTTCGGAAACGCCCCTGTACCCCTGATGCCGACTGAAAAAGGCCCCTTGCCGGCTGTTACCACGCGAATTCGATTCTCTATCTCGGGAACAAGGTCTTCCCTGATTTCTCCGAGAAATTTGAGCGTCAAGTGCATATTGCGGCTGGGCACCCATCGTATTGCATCCGCCGTTCCGGCCTTGCGAACGATGCCGCCAATCTCCGATTTGATTTCCGGAGACATGTCGATGGCTATAAATGCTCTCATGTCCGAAGCCTGCCGTTACCTCTAAAATAACACAACGCAGATCTGCAAAATAACATTGGTTATTAGACCGGCGGCAATATCGTCCAGCATGATGCCTGCGCCGCCTTTTATCCTCTCAAACAGGCATATTGGCGGCGGCTTTATTATATCAAAAAACCTGAATAGTACAAATGCTGCGAGCATAATTATCGGGGTCAGCGGCAGAAAGATCACAGAGCACAAATAGCCCGCAAACTCGTCTATTACAATATATTGGCTGTCTTTTTCACCAAATGACTTTTCCGCGATGCCTGCGGTAATAACACCTATAATGCAAACGCCCGACAGTATGAAGGCCTGCCATGGCATTGAAGGCCTCATAAGCCATATGAACAACATCCCCGCAAAGGTCCCGAGGGTGCCCGGGGCAAACGGAATGTAACCCACATAAAAGAGTGTCGCAATCGCCCTCGAAATTGAGTCCATCGAGTAATATTCTATCATATATCAGGGCCCCGGCTGACAAGTCTGTTAAAAAGTAAAAATAGCGCCTGAATGCGCGGCTGTTTCTCTTGCCGTTATAAGGACAAGTATTGTATTTTATCGAATGCAGGAAGAAATGCTCGAAATCGTAAACGAACAAGGCATGACCACCGGTCTCGGCCGCCGTTCCGAGGTCCACGGCAACCCCGCCCTGCTCCATAAAGTCATACATGTGTTGGTGTTCAATGATGCAGGAGAACTTCTGCTCCAAAAACGATCCTTGAGCAAAGATGTGGCTCCCGGCAAATGGGACACATCGGTCGGCGGGCATGTGGCACCGGGAGAAGATTTATTGGCCGCTGCACTCAGGGAGATGCAGGAGGAACTCGGTGTCGTTTCTGATGACTACCTGTATCTATACTCATACTGTTACAGGAATGACTTTGAGAGCGAGATTGTCTATACCTACCGCTGCATTCACAATGGCCCTTTCCCATTTGATAAAGGAGAGATTGACGAGGTCTCTTTCTGGAGCTTTGAAAAAATAAAAAAATCGACCGGCACCGGTCTGTTGAGCGACAACTTTGAGGTGGAGTTCGGAAATTATACCAGGTTGATTCTTGGCGGTTTATTGTGATATTCTTTCGTTGCCTGACAGTGATTCGTGAGTGTCAGGCCGCAGGAATGTCCATAAAATTATTTCAGAACAACAGAGGGTGAAACTTATGCAATACAAAGCCTGGTTCCAATGCATCAATCCTGAGTGCAAAGACCACTATCCGCTCGACATGATAATATACCGCTGCAAATCCTGCGGCTCGCTCCTCGAAGTCCAGCACGACATGAAAGCCCTCGCCCGCCGTGATGCCAAAGCCTGGAAGAAATTGTTCGAAAAGCGCTATAAGACCACTGAGTGGCCATACGGGTCGGGCATCTGGGGCAAAAAAGAGTGGGTACTCCCCCAGATCTCGAATGACAACATCGTCTCGCTCTATGAAGGCGGCACTAATCTCTTCTGGGCCGAACGTTTCGGCAAGATTATCGGACTTGATAACCTCTGGATAAAGCTTTGCGGCAACTCCCATAGCGGCTCCTTCAAAGACCTCGGTATGACCGTACTCGTATCCCAGGTCAAGCAGATGATCAGCCAGGGCGCGCCGATCCAGGCAGTGGCCTGCGCGTCGACGGGAGATACCTCTGCTGCCCTGGCAGTCTACTGCGCGGCAGCGGGTATTCCATCAATAGTGCTGCTCCCAAAGGGCAAGATTTCGATTGCACAGCTGGTCCAGCCTATTGCGAACGGCTCTCTGGTGCTCTCTCTGGATACGGATTTTGACGGTTGCATGCGCGTGGTCCAGGAAATCACAAAAGACGAAACCATCTATCTGGCCAACTCAATGAACTCGCTGAGGATCGAGGGGCAAAAGACAGTCGGGATCGAGATTGTACAGCAGTTTGACTGGGAAGTCCCTGATGTCATCATTATTCCGGGCGGAAACCTTGGAAACGTTTCGGCGCTAGGAAGCGGAATGCTTATGATGAAAGACCTGGGCCTGATAGACAGACTGCCCCGTATTGTGGTGGCCCAGGCCGAACGGGCGAATCCGCTTTACCGCTCTTATCTGAAAAATTTCGAGACTTTTGAACCTATTCAAGCCCAAAAGACCCTGGCCAGTGCCATCCAGATCGGAAACCCGGTCAGTATTGATAAGGCGATTCGGACCCTGAAACAGTTTAACGGTATCGTCTTAGACGCAACAGAACAGGAACTGGCAGATGCCGCCGCCCTGGGGGACACTACCGGAATGTTTAACTGTCCCCATACGGGTGTGGCCCTGGCCGCTCTCATCAAGCTGATAAATGCCGGCAAGGTCGACAGGTCCGAGCGTGTAGTGGTCATCTCTACCGCACACGGCCTGAAATTCAGCGACTTCAAGGTCTCATATCATGAAGAGAAACTCGGCTTCCCGAGCCGTTTTGCGAACAAACCTATTGAGGTGCCCGCAAGCGTTGATGCAGTAAAAGAAGCGCTTCAGCATGCCTTAAAAAACAGGCAGGCGGCCAATAAATAGGCAGATGGTGTTAATCGGCGTGCAAAATTGACCCACTTGAGGCCATAATCGGCGTCCAAAATTGACCCACCTCGGCATATCCTCTATTCTCTCTGTAGCCAAACAGAGAGAGGAGCAGATGAAAGGAGATGCTGATAGTGGAAACC
>CAIJNL010000008.1 GCA_903822005.1 uncultured Nitrospiraceae bacterium | reverse complement strand
TGGTTTCCACTATCAGCATCTCCTTTCATCTGCTCCTCTCTCTGTTTGGCTACAGAGAGAATAGAGGATATGCCGAGGTGGGTCAATTTTGGACGCCGATTATGGCCTCAAGTGGGTCAATTTTGCACGCCGATTAACACACAAGCGATTCATGTGATCAAGCAGGTAATATTATCGAGATGAAAGACCCTCTAGGAAATAGAACTGCTATGACCTATGATCTTACTGGAAATCTGCTTACAATAACCAAGCCATTGATTGGCGCAACAACATACTCCGATTTTGATTACATGGGAAATAAAGGGAAAGAGACAGACCCCAATGGGAATATGATTGTTTATACTTACGACGTGCTTGGCAGAGTAAAGGCTATTACCAATCAGGCCGACAATTCGACTACACAATATTTTTACGCTAAACCTTCCGGTTCATGCAGCACATGCAGAACCGGCGGTGGTACGCGCAATATTGAACGTATAGTCTATCCTGAGGGTAATCAATTCAGTTATAGTTACAATACTTCTGACAATTTAACTGCGGAGTCAGACAATGATGGAAACAGCATCAAATACACTTATGACAATGCAGGTAACGTGCTCAGGTTGCAAGTGACTGACGTGGATGGCATGGTGCAAAAGAAAGTAGACTATGAATACGATGCACTCAATAGACTTACAAAGATAATCAATCCGGATAACAGCTATACACTTTATGGATACGATCCGAGAGGCAATCTGAATTCGATAAAGACGCCAAACGGAAATGTAGTATTATTTTCATATGACGCGCTAAAGCGAACCTCTAAATTCATTCAGCCTAGTAACTTCATTACTACTTTTTCCTATGACAAACGAGGCAATGTGATAACTGTAACTGATCCAAGTAGTATTACTACGACGTACGAATATGATGGCCGTAATATGCTTGTAAAAACGGCATCTGCTGACACAGGCGCAACAACCTATACGCATGATGCCAATGGTAACCGCAAGACCAGAACCGATGCAAATGGTATTACAAAGAGTTATGCATATGACGAACTGAATCGACTAAAAGCAGTATACTTTCCCGACTCCGCACAGAATATAACATATGCCTACGACACCTGCACAAATGGCAAGGGTAATTTATGCTGGATGCAGGACCAGAGCGGCAATACTACATATAGTTTCAGTGCTAAGGGTCAGATTGCCCGAGAGACAAAGGTTATTGATGAAAGCTCCTATATCACTGAATACTCTTATGATAAAAATAACAATTTTACGGCAATCAAATATCCGTCTGGAAGAGTAATTACATATACATACGCTAACGACCGTCCGGCAAGTGTTCTGCAAAATAATACTCCGCTTGCTTTAAATGTAACATATAAACCGTTTGGAGGCATCTCATCTTTGACATATGGCAACAATGTTACGCAGACAATAAGCTATGATCAGCAATATAGATTCACGAGTATTAAGGCAGGCACTATACAGGATATTGTCTATTCTTATGATAGCAACTGGAATATAACCGGCATAATTAATAACCTTGATGTTGAAAAGAACAAAACATATACCTACGATGCACTCGACAGGCTCGCAACTGCCAATGGTCCGTGGGGAGCATTAACTTATACCTATGACGTGGTAGGCAACAGATTGACTGAAGCTGCCGGCGCAAATCAGACGACATATACATATGAAGCAAATAGACTTAAGACGGCTGTCGGCGGAAAAAACCTTGCCCTTGCCTATGACAATAATGGGAATACAGCAATTGAAAACTTGAGACAATACATTTACAATCAGAATCAGCGGCTTGTAAAAGTGACGGACAGTGGAATAGTCAAAGGCGAGTATGTCTATAATGGTGATGGGCAGAGAGTAATGAAGAGTGTTGGCGGGCAAACGACAATATTTATTTATGACATAAACGGGAATATGATTTCAGAATCGGCTGGGGGAACTTTAACAGATTATGTATTCTTTAACCGGCGACCTCTTGCCAAGATCGACGGAAGCTCGGTCTACTATTACCATAATGACCACCTGGGCACACCTCAAAAGATGTCTGATGGCCGCGGAACGGTTGTCTGGTATGGGGAATTTCTTCCGTTCGGTGAACCGCTCTCCATCGAGGGAATAATAACAAACAACCTTCGGTTTCCTTGGCAGTACTTCGATGAAGAAACTGGACTGAACTACAATTACTTCAGAGACTATAAGCCTATTATCGGCAGATATATACAAGCAGATCCAGTAGGCTTGTTTGGTGGAGTGAACAGATTTGTATATGTGCGAAATAGACCTATAACGCGTAGAGACACATATGGCCTGTTTGCTGACGGGCAGAGGAAATCGGGCGCACGAGATTACGAGGGATATGAGTATTGGCCGCCGCGAGGGCACAGTGATTTTTCCGGTGGAGATCGCTTTGATTATACGCTAGAGGATCATGATAGCAAAACACACACCGTATTTGGAGATACTTCGCGTCATTTCCGACCGCTGAGAGATGAAGAAGGGAAAAAAGGAACTGAACCTGAAGTTCAGAAGGCTATCGATGCTTGCAATGTAGAGGAATTTCCTCGTGCAATGCACCGCGGACAAGACTATTTTTCACATTGGGCTAAGGGGTATCGATGGGATCCGGGAAATAAGAAAAGGCATTGTAATGGCTATGGCCATGCCTGCAATGATTTCATGCTCAAAAGAGAGGATCCTGATGCTGACGATGTAGCATGGCAGAAGGCCGAAGACTGGACAAACGGTTGGCTTAAAAAATGGGATGACCGATGTTGCAAAGGTGTTAATCGTGGCTGCAAAAAGGGCTGCTAATATACGGAGGAATTCTTAATATGTACAAAGCATCTACTATCCTAAAGTTTATATCTATTATCCTAGGGGGATTTCCATTTCTGCTATTGTCATTTTTTCTACTTATCGGTGGCCCAGATCCGGGCGGAGGTGGTGTTGCTCAAACACGTCTGCTTGGATGGATTTTATTGGTTGGGGTATTTATCTTTGCCTTGCCTAATCGGATGATACTTCGCTCAATTGCTTTAGTTTCTCTTTATATTATTTTTTCTGGTGCGGCTGCTATCATTACTTTTTGGGTTGCCCGACCATCTTTCCTTAATTTATCGATGGAGAATGTCTCGTTTGTCATAGCTGGCTTTGCTTGTGGTCTATTGTCATTAGGTATTTCCTATTGGGTGGGGCAACACCAAAGGCAGACACAGGATGAATGCAAATGATACGTAGAGATAAATCGGGACAGCTGTCCTCTTCCCCCTTTTTCTTTAAAAGAAGATCCTATGTTTGAGGGGTTTAATAAAAGATATTGCGCTGAAAAAACTAAAATGCCTGAACATGTTTGTCCTTGGTGTAAGGATTGACTAAGTTGGTCGATGCCTGAAGAATGGAGTAGTAAATAATAAATGAAATATAAAAAAATAGTATACATAGTATTTATAATCAACTTTGTCTTGAATGTATTAGAGTCAATCCGGGGCATTTTGTGCTATTTTGCCGACCGTGACTGCTGGGCCGGATTTTATATATTTGCCATTAATTTTCCGGCGTCTATTGTTTTTAATGAAGTATATAAATTTATTGTTGACGGTCTCGGCATATATGCTTATTTGGGTCGATTGGCAATTCGATTGAGCGTATATGCTATTGGGGGGACTATTTGGTGGTGCGTAATAGTGTTGTCTTTCTGCTGGTTGTTACTGGTTACCTGGAAACTATTTAGAAAGATTACCGCACCGCTTACGGATAGATTCTTCCCCATGTCGGCAAATGCAAGAGTCAAAATAAAAGCAATAATTATCTCAAGTGTCATTCTGCTATTTCTTGCAATTATAACTATTATCTTCACCAACATGGGAGATGAATTCTTTGATAATTTGATATATGGAGATCCACCGGTACCGTCGCAAACTGAAGTGGTCATGCCTCCTGGCAGTACTATAGAAGTTACTAAAAACAATAGAACCGTTTTAATAAGGGCAGGTAAAGGATTGAGACGATATTATACATGGGATGGTGTCACTTGTTCTGCTGTTATGACTACGCTTTATGGGACGTATTTGTATAGGCCGGATTTTGATATTTTGCCATTCAAAAGAAAGACGCTCGGCGTTTTGAACGAAGATCAGCTACATTTTAATCGCATTGAAGAGACAGTAGCCTGGCTTAATGAGCAATATAAGCCTGATTGTACATATCGGGATGATGGCCTTCTGGTCTGTTTTAATACAACACACAAAAATACCATCTTGCATGTATCCGTTACGCAGATATATGTTGGCGATAATAAGCCAACTCGGCTGAAGGGTAGTAATAATGCCGCCATTTATGCATCATGGGACAAAGTGCGGACAATAAAAAGAAACAAATGAAGAAACAAAGTGAACGGTTCTATTTAATGTGTTGATAAATGTATAGGTGTGCGGAAAAAATGGGACAGGCTACTTTAATTAGATGTTCTCCCATAAACCGACGGTCGCGAGGCAACTAGGCCACAACACCCTATTCTGATAAATCCTGCCGGAACTCTTTCCTCTGTCTTTTATTAGTGCCAATCCGCCTTTGTCTTTTTCCTGCCAAAGATAAATTTCTCTGCCGAAAGCGCGGCAAGGCAGCCATTGGCAGCAGCAAGGATCACCTGCCGGGCCTCGGTGCAGATGACATCACCTGCTGCGAGCACACCCGGCACATTTGTTTCCATTGACTTGTTCGTTATTATGCAGCCCTCTTCCGATACCTCAACCGCGCCCTGGAGAAAATCTGTGATGGGCTTGCTGCCCATAAGATAAACAAAGACCCCGTTAAGCTCCAGCTCGCTTTCGCCAGAGCTGTCCTTCATCCTGATCTTTTCGACCATGTCCGCGCCTTCGATAGCAGTAACCACTTTGCTGGTCATGACTTTAACATTCGCCATTGCGAGCGCGGGGTGATCAGCTTCGGCTTTGAGCTTTGCAGACGGTGAAATGAGATAGACTGTCTCGGCAAAACGCGCGAGTACCCCTGCCTCTTTTGCGGCCTCTTCTGAGTCTCCGAGCACGCAGACCGTTTTGCCTTTAAAAAACGCGGCATCGCAAATAGCGCAATAGCTCACGCCTCGGCCAAGGAAATCTTCTTCTCCCTTGATAGTAGCCTTCCTGCCCATGGAGCCTGTTGCGATTATGAGAGTCTTGCCCTTATACGAGGCATCCATTGTGAAGACCTCTTTCAGTTCACCCGAAAGCGAAACCCCTATCACCTGCACGTCGTCTTTGTATTCAGCGCCAAAGCTCTCTGCCTGCTTCCTGAATATGTCGAGAAGTTCGTTGCCGGTCATCGACCTTT
Organism: uncultured Nitrospiraceae bacterium; assembly: GCA_903822005.1. Classification (GTDB taxonomy): domain Bacteria; phylum Nitrospirota; class Thermodesulfovibrionia; order Thermodesulfovibrionales; family Dissulfurispiraceae; genus Fen-1308. Next base: position 93,444 of record CAIJNL010000008.1, on the reverse strand, counting down.
CGAGGCCCGGATAATTCTCGATCAGGCTGGCATAGGCAAGCGACCCGGCAGCCTTTGATCTGTCGAGCACAATGGTCTTCAGCTTGGCACGCGACGTGTAAAGCGCAGCACTAAGTCCTGCCGGCCCTCCGCCGATAATAATTACGTCATATACATTTGCAGAATCCACATTTGCCTCCTGATATATTCATCCTTTACCAAAGAGCTCTTTTATAAGGGCTTGTTTATCCATTCCAAGATAAGACGCTATATCGTTTATTATCTTATTAAGTGTTCCTATTTTCAGGGGATCATGATTCGGAATTGTAATATGATGCTCAAGCCTTTTGATGGAACTGGTCAACCTGATATGGCTTCCTGTCTGCCGGGTAATAGCATACCCGAATCTGGTCAGAAGCTTTGCGAGGTCCATGCCAGGGAGATCCCTGGGTATGTTAGGCATAAGAGAAGATGTCCTCTTTAACCTGGTGAAGGCGTATTACCTTTGGTATATCTTCATCCTTTTCAAAGTGACACTTGAGAGCATCCTTAATATTAGTCTTAAGTTCTTCAATGGTTTCGCCCTGAACAAATATGGAAAAACCCAGGGCACGCGCACTGTATCCGCCATCAGGGTCATCTTCAAGCACAAAAATAATCTCTTTCATACTACCCTCCTTAACTCCTCAAAACTTTCTTATTATATTATAGTACGTATTTCGCTGAGCCGGCTCAAACCCTGCCGCCTTTATTGCATTAACTATGTCTTCTTTTGTAACGCAATATGAAATGCCGGCTGCCCTGACAACATTTTCTTCGATCATTGTGGAGCCGAAATCGTTAGCCCCAAGGCGCAGCGCGACCTGCGCAAGCTTCAGGCCCTGGGTCACCCACGAGGCCTGAATATTATTTATATTATCGAGATAAATGCGCGACAATGCGAGCACCCTGAGATAATCTACTGCCGTGGCCTGGCTGATTCCTGCTTTTTTGTCTCCAGCATTCGCGCCCTCGCGGCTTAACTCCGTATTCCCGGGCTGAAAAGACCACGGGATGAATGCAGTAAATCCACCGGTCCTGTCCTGAAGAGACCGGATTACATCAAGGTGCTCGATGATGTCCTCCGGCTCCTCAACGCTGCCGAACATCATTGTCGCCGTGGTGCGCATGCCGAGCCCATGTGCCTCTTCCATGACCCTCAGCCATCGGCCAGTCTTAATCTTTTTTGGACTTACTATCTCGCGAACCCGGTCAGAAAGTATCTCTGCCCCGCCTCCAGGGATTGAATCAAGCCCTGCCTGCCTGAGCATAAGGATTGTCTCGCGGATCGTCAGATCGTGCTTGTCAGCAAGATAGCATACTTCGGGCGGCGAGAAGCCATGGATGTTGATGTCGTACTGTTTCTTTACCGATTCCAGAAGAGCTGTGTAATAGTCTATTCCGAGTTCCGGGTGCAGCCCGCCCTGCAAAAGTATCTGGGTGCCGCCAAGGGCAAGGGTCTCGTCAATCTTGCGAAACAGTTCTTCATTCGGCAGTATGTAGGCCTCGCTGCTCCCTGCATCCCTGTAAAAAGCGCAGAACCGGCACTGGTTTATGCAGACATTGGTGTAATTTATGTTGCGGTCTACTACGAATGTGACCTGGCCCTCAGGATGCAGCTCTTTTCTGACCAGGTCTGCCTGCCCGCCGAGATCGAGAAGATCGGCGCTCAGATACAAATCGAGCGCCTCTGCCCGGCCGGTTCTTCCGCTATTTTTTCTTTTCAGTGACAAGCCTGAATGTTTCCTCATAAATCGTTCTTCGAGGGCCTATGACCACTATCTCTATAGTGCCACCGCCCGCTTTTTTATATATAATCCTGAATCTGCCGGTCCTGAAACTATGCAATCCTGACAGCTCGTGCTTCAGGGCCTTGCCTGAATCCTGATTGTCAAGTATCGCCTGCAATGCCGCTTTCATCTTGCGCTTGAGTTCAGGATGCAGCGAACGGACAAGCGACGCTGCATCATCCGATAGCCTGATCCTGCGTCTGCTTTTACTCATTCAGCTGAATAGCTCCTCAAGCGTGTAAAGCTTTGTCTTGCCTCCCTTGAGAGTATCAAGACCATTTTTGATTTCCTTCATGAAGGCTGCATCAGAGCGGATAGCCTCAGTCTCTTTCCAGCCGTCAAACTCATCGGGACTCACAAGGACTGCTACAGGTGATCCGTTCTTTGTTATGACCACCTCTTCGTCAGTTGAATATACGGCATCCACCAGGCCGCTCAACTTCATCTTGGCCTCGGAAAGCGACAATGTTTTCATGATATTGACCTCCTTTCTGGTTGACCAGAATTCAGCCTATAATAACCTGATTTCACCCTCTTAGGTCAAGGCAGATAAACGCTACCCTCGCCAAAGCTCTTTATACAAGCCATCTCTTTCGACAGGTGCTTTCCCTGCTTTCCTTATCAGATGGATCAGATCGTCTCTGGTCATCGCCCCGCTGGTGAGACCGCCGGCTGAGCGGGTGATCTTCTCTTCGATAATAGTGCCGTCGATGTCGTCAGAGCCGAACAGAAGCGCAACCTGCGACACCTTCTCTCCAAGCATGATCCAGTATGATTTTATATGGTCGAAGTTATCGAGGACGAGCCTGCTTACGGCTATGGTCTTCAGGTCGTCAATGCCCGATGAATACGACCCGCCGATATCGGTGTTCTTCGGGTGATATGCGAGCGGGATGAATGCCTGGAAGCCCCCTGTTTTGTCCTGCAGGTCGCGCAGCTTCAAGAGATGGTCGACCCTGTCTTCGACTGTTTCCAGATGGCCGTAAAGCATGGTCGCATTGGTCTTGATGCCGGCCCTGTGTGCGGCCTCATGAATTTCTATCCAACGTTCGCCCGATATTTTTTCGGGACAGAGCTGGCTTCGTATGCCTTCAGCAAAGATCTCGGCGCCGCCGCCAGGCATTATCTGGAGTCCGCAATCCCTGAGCTTCGCAAGCACCTCATCGATACCCTTTCCGCTGATCCTCGAAAAATAGTCTATCTCGACAGCGGTGAAGGCCTTGATGTTGATGTCCGGATAGCTCTCGCGTATGGCGGAAATCATCCTGACGTAGTATTCAAAAGGCCAGTCAGGATGCAGGCCGCCGACTATGTGGACTTCTGAAAAACTCTGCCTGGGGGTCGTCGAACTGGCGGCCAGCCGCTCAAGTATCTGGTCCAAAGAGAGTTCAAAGGCGCCTATTTCTCCCCTGGACTTGCTGAATGCGCAGAATCTGCACCTGTTTACACAGATATTAGTTGGATTGATGTGCCGGTTGACGATAAAAAAAGCCTTGTTGCCGTTCTTTTGCACAGCAAGCTCTGCCGCCATCCTGCCGAGTCCGAAGAGATCGTCGCTCCCGAACAGCCCGACCGCGTTCTCCCTTGTGAGGCGTCCGTCGGAATTGAGTCTATCTTCGGCTGTTCTGACCATCTGTAATTATAACCCAAACAACGCGAAAGCTTCGAAGATCTGCTAAATGTTAAAATATGAGGATGCCAAACAGAGAATTGGTCATAGAGGGCTTGCGGCAGAACAACCTGAAGAACCTGAACCTGCGCCTGCCCCATAATAAAGTCATAGCCGTGACAGGCGTTTCCGGGTCCGGAAAGTCTTCCCTTGCCTTTGATACGATATTCGCCGAAGGCCAATGGAGGTTTATCGAATCCCTCTCCACCTATGCGCGCCTGTTCCTCGAAAAGCTGGACCGTCCTGATGTCGACACAATCCGTAATATCAGGCCCGCCATAGCCCTTGAGCAGAAGAATCCGGTAAAAGGCGCCAGGTCGACTGTCGGGACCCTGACAGAACTTTACGACCTCTTCCGGATACTGTACGCCAAGGTGGCCGTGCCATTCTGCCCGAAATGCGGCAATGAGGTGCGCAGATGGGACACCTCCCAGATCGCGGCAGATTTGCTAGAACATCATAATGATGCGCGGGCCCTCATCGCTTTCGAGACGACCGAGCCCCTGGAATCCCTTGTCAGCCGCGGCTACCATCGCATCCTTGTAAACAATGAGGTCAGGGACATTTCTGATTTGAGACTGCCTGCCGCAACAACAGCGAAAACTGATAATTGTGGAGTTAAGATTGATGATTTAAAAATCAAAAAAAAGAAAACTAAATCGTCTGTCAGCAGGAAATCTGAAATAGGCAATCCGGAATCAGAAGTCTGCACTCATAATTCTGAAGCCCTTTCTCCTCAAACTGTTTCTGTAGTCCTGGACAGGCTCGTAATACGCGACGAACCGAGACTCTCCGATTCGATCGAAACAGCCTGGCGCGAAGGAAAACAGAGCCTTTCCGTTATCATCGTCGGCACAACGCCTGGAAGTGAGAATAATGGGGTCGAAGTCTCGATGAAGACGCTCAGGTTTTCCTCAAAAAATGTCTGCGACGAATGTTTGGTATCAGTGCCGGAGCCTTCACCGGTCCTCTTCTCTTTCAATCATCCGCTCTGTGCCTGTCCTGAGTGCAAGGGGTTTGGAAACATACTCACGTATGATGAAGACCTTATCGTAACAGACCGGCGTCTCTCCCTGGCAGAAGGGGCCATAGACCTGTGGGAGAAACCGGGCTATCACTGGTGGAAGGGCCAGTTTATGAAAGGTGCAAAAAAAGCCGGCCTGGATGTCACAAAACCCTATGATACGCTCACACAGGCCGAAAAAGGGCTCGTGTTCAAGGGCACAGACAGCTTTTATGGTATAGACTCCTTCTTTGAGGAACTCGAAAACAAGCGCTATAAACTGCATGTGCGCGTGCTGCTTAGCAGGTTTCGCAGCCCTGTCATCTGCCCAAAATGCAACGGCAAAAGATTATGCGAAGATGCGCTCGCCTACAAGATAGATTCGCTCGATATAGCTGAACTCTCTACAAAACCTGTAGGGGCCCTGGCTGCCTGGCTTGCCAGGGTGGAGCTATCCCCCATGCAGAGAGATATAGCGAAAGAGATCCTTCGCCAGATAGAGCAGAAGCTCTCCTTTCTTCATGAGGTCGGCCTCGATTATCTCTCTCTCGACAGGCAGGCAAAGACCCTTTCCGGGGGTGAGTACCAGAGGGTAAATCTCTCCAACCAGCTCGCCTCGGTCCTGACCGGCACACTCTATGTGCTTGATGAACCTACGATAGGAATGCATGCCCGCGATACGCAAAGGATCGCAGACATCATGCGCCGCCTCTCCGCTCTCGGCAATACGATTATAGTAGTTGAACATGACAGGGAAATAATCTCTTCGAGCGACTGGGTAGTTGAACTGGGCCCCGGAGGCGGACATCTTGGCGGGAACATCCTGTTCAACGGGCCGATAGACGAATTTGCAAAAGCGGACACCCTGACCGCCAGATATCTGCGCGGTGAAGATTCAGCGGTCATTGACCACTCTGCATTGATAAAGAAGTCTCTCCAGTCCGGAGTTAAATATCTGACTCTCGTCGGAGCGTCGGGCCATAATCTGAAAAACGTTTCGGTGAAATTTCCTCTTTATTCTCTGACCGTTGTGTCGGGGGTGTCAGGGTCGGGTAAGAGCAGCCTGATTGTCGAGACCCTGTTCAATGCAGTTGCGCGACATTTCAGGTTCGAAGCAGACCATCCGCTGCCTTTTTCGGGCATCGAAAATCTCGACCGGATTAAAGGAGTCAGCCTCATTGATCAGGGTGCGATAGGCAGGACTCCACGGTCCAATCCGCTGACCTACCTCAAGATATTCGAACCTGTCAGGAAGCTTTTTTCACAGCAGCCTGAAGCAAAGGCGCACGGGTACTCGCCCGGATTCTTCTCGTTTAATGTTCCGGGCGGCAGATGCGAAACCTGCACCGGAGCAGGTTACCAAAAAATGGAGATGTACTTTTTCGAGGACATTTTCGTCACTTGCGAGGACTGCAAGGGGCGCAGATACGGTGAGGACGCTCTTCGCGTCGCGTACAGGGGCAAGAATATCAATGACGTTCTGCGCATGACAGTGGATGAGGCCTGTGAATTCTTCAATACTGTGCCTGAAATATATTCGCGCCTTGCAGTCATGCAGAGCATCGGGCTGGGTTATCTGGTGCTGGGCCAGTCGGCAACCACACTCTCCGGAGGCGAGGCCCAGAGGCTGAAGATATGCGCCGAGCTGCTGCATAGTTCTTCACGCGGGCTGCTGTACATACTGGATGAGCCAACTGTAGGCTTGCACCATAACGACGTTTTGCTGCTGCTGAAGATAATCCGCCGCCTGGTCGATTCTGGAAACACCGTAGTGATCATAGAGCATAATCTTGATGTCGTAAGAAGGGCGGACTGGGTCATAGACCTCGGACCTGAAGGAGGAGACAAAGGCGGGTTCGTTCTATTCGAAGGAACACCCGAAGACCTCAAGGAGATGCCCTCTTCTCTCACCGGAAAATATCTTAAAGAATACGCCTGAGAAATAGATCCCGGCCTTTGCCTACCTGCCGTCTATGCGTCTGAATAGCTCGTCAAAAAAATTTTTGTCTGCCCGGAACCCGATCTCAAGCGCATAAATATTTGAAGGAAGCTCTGAAATTTCTTTTATCTTTATCATGTCCTTTTCGGTCGTCACTATAAGATCGGCGCCCTGCCTTTTTGCCTTGTCTGCGATTTCATCCATATCTTTCCGTGAATAGCGGTAGTGGTCACGATATGATTTTAATTCCACGATTATGCTTCCTGCCTGCTGAAGGGTGCCCCTGAAAGATTCCGGATTAGCTATACCGCAAAAGGCAAAAACTTTTTTATTCTCGAGACCGCTCAAACCTGCCTGCCCTCCGTGAATGCCGCGGAGACCGATGGCTTTGTATTCAGAAAAATAGAGCGGAGCCTTTCCATTAATGGTTTTAAGTTCCGCGGCCAGCTGTTCGTTCCGGGTCTTTGTGATTACCATAAAATCCGCGTCCTTCAATTCTGCCAGCGGACCACGCAAGGGACCCAATGGCAGGAGCCGTCTGTTTCCGAATGGATTTATACCGTCTATAAGGACAATATCAACGTCCCTTGCAAGCCGCCAGTGCTGAAATCCGTCGTCGAGGATGAAGAGCGGCCGCTTGCCATCCATTTGAAGCTGGGCCAGCGCAAACATTCCGCCTGCATAGCGGTCTGCTGACTTTACAACCGGCACGCCGTCCAGTCTTTCAGCCAGCAGGGCCGGTTCGTCGCCGGCATCAGCTGCAGAAAGCAGCCTGCCGCTGCCTTTGCTCACCAGACATGGCCCTTTGGCCCGTCCTTTATATCCCCTGGTGAGTATTACCGGACAATAGCCTCTCTTCAATGCCTCTTCGGCAACTGCTATGGCAGCCGGTGTCTTGCCTGTGCCGCCGACCGTTATATTACCGATACTGATGACCGGATATGGAAGGGCCTTCCGGTCTTTCAGCACAGCCCGTTTTTTCAGAGTGTAACCGAGGCGGTAAATAAGCTCAATGGGTGTCATGCATTCGCTTCCAGCAGGTATTCAGAGATGTTAATACCGTATTGATAAGGATCAACTGTCTTCCTTATAGTCCGCAAATAATTGCCACCCTGCCCTTTTTCGGCAAGATCTACCATCACGTTATCAATCCTTGTTTTCTGGCTTCCGAATAAAAGAATGACAGACGGCCTGTCAGGCAGTTCTGCATTGCTCTTGCATACTATCCCCATTTCGCTGGTATCCAGCACCACCATGGCGCCTATGGGATAGTACCCTGTCATCCTGATAAATATCTTTAGAAGGGCCGGGTCCACATCCTTGCCGGCCCTGTCAACAAGAATGCGCAAGGCCTCCTCCGGAGGTTTGGGAGTACTTTCATATACCCTGGCCGAGGTCATCGCGTCAAAGCGGTCCGCAATTGTAATGATATTTGAATAAAGATCGAGCTGTGCTGCCGCCACAACCAGCGGATAGCCCGAACAGTCGTAATTCAGATGATGTTCAAATGAGACTATCGCGCTCCTGATAGTCACGGAATCCATCTTCATCGAGCCGACGATTGTCTTGACGCCTTCTATTGGATGGCTCCTTATTATTTCCCATTCTTCATCGCTGAAAGGCGCAGCCTTGTTCAGAATCTCGCCGGCTATATTCACCTTGCCTATGTCATGCAGGAATGCGGCTATTCCGAGTTCCGACAACCTCTTTTTGTTCAGACCCAGTTTCAGTCCGAGCGCCACTGAGAGTATGCTTACATTTACCGAGTGGTAATAAGTATAGTCATCATAGTCCTTTATCGCGGTCATGCTGACAAGCATCTGCTCTTCCTGCAGCATCAAGTCAATCAGGGAATTTACCGCAAGCCGGGCCTTTCTCACCTCAACGGTCTGTCCGCTCTGCACCCTCGTAACCACCGATTTAAGATTAGACACCGCATTGAAATAACTCTTCTTGATTGTCCGCCGCACATCCATCAGGCTGTCGGAACGCATATTTTTCAGGGGCCCTACTTCTATCGAATCGATAATGTCCACATCTCCCTGCAAGGTTATAAAAGGTATGTCTGTTGAGAGGCACGCGTTAAATGCAGTTATAAATTCCTGTATATGTTTTCTCGAAATATCTCCGCTGAACGCTATGTTTCCAAGCCCCCTCTTCCTGAATTCGTTTATCAGAAAATCAAAATTCATATAGTGCTGAACGCTGTATCGCACCCGGGCATTATTGATATAGAAATAGTCGCCATGCAGATCGATATCCAGCCTCTCGCCGCCGCGCAATAGCGGCTTGAGCATCAATACAAAGGCATCGATGGCCCTTTCAACAGTCTCATTGCCTACACTGTATGTCTGGGCTATTTTAAAGGATATAGCCAGCCTGCTGACGATGTCTCTCGCTTCATCAATTGCCTTAGACCGCAGTCTGTTCATTTCTTATCCTCTGAACGGCCGCCGCTGCGTGTTCTGCCAAAAGGGGGTCCGACGATTCGATCATTTGCTCCAGAGCCGGAAGCGAATTCCTGCTGCCGGCCAGGCCAAGATAATGAGCGGCACACGCCCTCGCTTCGATCTGCTTTCTATTGCTGAACAGGCCCTTCTTTTTCAGGGTATTTATCATAAACTCCTCGATACTGTCGTCCCTGACAGCGACCAGCGCTTCGTAAAAGGCTTTTTTCTCCCTGAATTCCCTTTCATCAAAACCCTTCTCTGCTATTTTCCCCATGATGGAATCCCGGGCGAACATGGCAACTACAGTATTATCCCTGGCAAGATTGCCGAGTACGGAAACTGCACTCATCCTGACAAGGGAATCCGGGTCATCAAGAAAGTCCTTGATGACCTGCAGGGATTTGATATTTTTAAAGTCCTGGATTGCCCTGAGGACCTCCAGCCTGACCCTCGGATGCTCATGTTGTGAGACCTTCAGAATACTGTCCTGCGCCTTTTTGTCCCCAATAGACCTGAGCACATACACAATGTTTCTCACGACATACCAGACAGGGTCTGAAAGTCTCAAAATAATAGCATCAATATTTTCCTTGCCTATATGAATAAGCACATTGTTAACCATCCGGCGGCCATGCATGGTCTGGAGACTCTCCAGCAGCGTAATGAGCGGCTTGACGGCTTCTCCCCCGAAATACCATGCATATTCGAGCAGCATTTCCTCATTAAGTCCTCTGGTTTTATCAAGCATGCTGCCGATCTGGTTAAGAATTTGAGGGGAGATGCAGAATGTGTGAAGCTGCCGAATCTGTCCGGCTGGGACTCCTGCCGTAACGGACGCCCGGTCAAGCCCCTTAAGTGCTTTTAATATAAGGAGAAGTGTGCCTATGTTGCCGTCTTTTACCGAATAATTGATGACGCCTTCGATGGCCCCGGTTATCTTTTCTGCCTCTGCAGGATTCTTCTCATTTAACAGTATCTGGACCAGAATATTGGAGAGCCTGTTAAGCTGTTCTTCCGGTCCCTTCTGGGTCTCGGCCATAATAAATGCCCGCTCCTCCGCAGAGAGGTCTCCGGATGACAATGGGGTGACCTCTTCCTTCATCAGCCCGTCGGTATATGCGCGGTTAAGCTTCTCATCTTCATTCGCTGTCTGGAGCTTTTCTTCCTGCCCTCCATCCGCAGAAATGCCCGTATGATAATCCCCGCCCGGTTGGCCCCGCCCGATATTAAGATAGACTTCGGTATCCTCCGGTGCCGTATCCTCAGTTTCCGGCAGAAAAATATTATCGGCAATGACCCTAATGTGCTCAAAGTTTCGTTCCCACGCGGCCATCAGGAAATCCTCACTGGTATCACTCCGGTTGAAATCAGTGCCCAGTATACTTAGAAATTCTTCCAGCTCCTCCTTCTTCAACCCCTCCCTGAAAATCATCTCGGTAATGCCCTCTCTGAAGAAAAAAAGGGCCAGATTGTCTGCCCGATCGTCGCTCTGATATACCTGCTCGGAATCAACCGTCATCTGGTTTGGTGTGATATTAAATACAATGTCCCCATAAGCTTTTAAATAGTCGTTTGCGGATGAATAAACTTCAGCAAGGGCATTGCGATAAATCATGTTATTTGACGGGTAGATACGAAGGAGCTTTTTTGATTTCAGGAGTGCCTTTATAAAATTTCTGGCTGTTGAGGTTCTGTCATTTTCCATTTTGGTTTCCGGATTGCTCTATTATTCCGCACAGGCATATTAGTAGTGTAAATTTTAACCTTAATCTCCATCCTCTTGCAATTTGGCCTTTGCAGTATGTTCTAATCGCGCGGATTATTTTGTCCTGATGAACCTGTCTATTATCACCATGGCCCTTTCTGTAGCGCCGGTGCTGCTGTCATAAAGAGCCCGTGCTGCGCGGCCCATCTCAGAACATTTTTCGGGCGAACGCAGCAGTTTATCGAGTGTCTGCAGGAGTTCGGATGCATCTGTGGTTTTTGCGGCGCCCTGGGAATAGAACCCCCCGATAAAAGGGAAATTCTCCATATGCGGTCCGCAGACGATGGCCTTGCCCCAGAAGGCCGGCTCAAGGGGGTTCTGCCCTCCGTGCTCGATAAAACTGCCGCCCATTATCGCGATATCGGCAGCGCCATAAACTGAGGCCAATTCGCCTATCACATCAAGGATTATGACCTTTCCGGAACCTTCAGCACGCGCTGCATTCCGAATGTGCGGATGTGCCGCTGCAGCTCCTCCTGCCTCGACTTCGTTTATACTTTCTCTTATCTGCGACCTCTTTATATAGGGAACGTTTCTCTTGCGTACCAGTTCTTCCACCTCGTCAAAACGGGCAGGATGTCTGGGGGCCAGTATGAGATTGAGTTCCGGCATCTGTCTGCGCAGCTGCACATAAGCATCAAGGACTATATCTTCCTCGGGCATGTGGGTGCTTCCAGCAATGATGGTCAGCCCACTGAGCAAGCTTGTCCATGCCGGCATTTCTGCCACGGGTTGCATATCGAACTTGAAATTGCCCGTCACCGCTACTCTTTCGGCTGAGGCGCCAAGGAGCCTTATCCTCTCGGCATATGGCTCTTCCTGCATGCAGAAGAAGGCTATATATCCCAGTACCCTGCGTATAAAAAATCTCACTTTAAGATAGCCTTTGAATGATTTTCCGGATATGCGCCCGTTCATCAGAAGTATCGGGACCCCGCGCTCATGTAAAAGCCTGATAATGTTCGGCCAGAGTTCAGTCTCCATGATAATAAACATATCCGGCTGGACGGCCTCGGCAGCCGCCTTCACACACCATGGCAGATCAAAGGGAACATAAACAATGCGTGCCAGTTGTCCCATCCTTTCAGCTGCAACACGCTGCCCGGTATCGGTAACTGTCGAAATTACAATGTCGGTCAGGGGGTATATTTCCTTCAGCTTCCGGACGAGGGTTACTGAGGCCGCAACCTCTCCTACAGATACAGCATGTATCCAGATTTTGTTCCTTGCCTGTGACCCTGATTTGGCAGCCGTGACATCAATGCGACCGAAGCGTTCGCTGAGCCACCTGCGGCGCAATGACGCCGGCCTTTTGAAATATTCATAAGGTGCCATGAAAAAGAAAGCGATTGCATAAAGTATGGAATATATCGTAAACATTTTAGTGCGACGGATCAGTGCATCTCACCTATCATCCCGGCAACTGTACGAGATGCGTTCCTGCCCCTGAATAACCCCCTCACATGATCAAGCTGCGAAAGAAACTCCTGCCTGTATCCGGCGTCATCGATTATCCTTGTCAGCTCGGCCATGATGTTTGCAGTATTCACATCATCCTGCAGCAGTTCCACTGCGCGCAGTCCCGAATCTTCAGCAGTCGATCCCGCCAGAAGTATGTTTACGAGGGATATGTAATCCACATCAATAATTAGTCTGGCAATAAAGGCCGTGAGCGCAGAGACCTTGTAAATAACTACCATGGGGACCCTTAGCAGGCCCGCCTGCAGGGCTGATGTTCCTGATGCTATTAACGCCAGATCTGAAGCCAGGAGCGCCTTTATGGACTCTCCCCTGACTTTGATGCACCCCTCAGGAAGCAGCTGTTTGTTAAATACCGCTTCATCAAGGTTAACGGCAACCGGCAGTATATATCTGCAGGCAGGGTACCGGACTTTCATGGATTCGATGACCTCTGTTATGACCGGCAAAAGGTTCTCAACCTCATGAGGACGGCTGCCCGGCATTACTGTCATCACCAGGCCGGCATTTTTAATACCCAGTTCAGACCTGACTTTTGCCTTCAGCGCAGCTGAGCCTATATCATCAAACCCTGCGCCGTAATGAGATAGTACCTGATCTATTTCGTCCATAATCGGATGGCCGACAAACCGGCATGGCACGCCCGCCTCTTTGTAAATCTTTTCTTCAAACGGGAGTATAAAGGCCATCATGTTCACAAGCTTTTTAATGGTCTTTATGCGGCCTTTTCTCCATGCCCATATCTGGGGGCTGACATAATAAAAGACCGGAATGCCGCGGGCCCTGGCCTTGTCGGCCAATTTCAGGTTGAAATCCGGAAAGTCTATGAGTACAATCACCTGCGGACAAAAGCACTCCAGAGTGTCCACAACTTTGGTGAATGTCTTTTTGAGGTCAGAATAGGCCTTCAGGGCCTCTGTCGCTCCAAGGGCGCTCGATATGCCGGAAATCAGGTCAACCCCGGCCTCTCTCATCCTGGCACCTCCTACACCCGTCAGCCGTATGCCCGGATATGCAGCCTTCAGCGCTTCTGCAAGCAAAGCCCCGTAAAGTTCGCCGGAGCTTTCACCCGCAATAATCATCACCCGTTCAGGCATTTTCGCACAGCCTCGGCTGTGGCCCTGATATCGTCCTTTTCGAGCTCGGGATACATCGGCAGAGAAATGACCTCGCGCGACACTTTTTCGGTCACAGGGAAATCGCCCTCTTTATAGCCCAGGTCTTTCAGTGCATCCTGCACATGCAAAGGGATGGGATAATAAACGACTGAGGATATGCCCTGTTCTTTCAGAAACGCCTGTATGGCATCGCGCCTCGGGCTCTGTATGGTGTACTGGTGGTAGACATGGCAGGCGCCCGGCTTTTCGGTCGGGCATTTCACTACGTCCGACAGCAGCTTTGTATAGAGCGCCGCATTCTCGCGCCTCTTTCTGTTATACTCATTCAGCCTTTTCCATTTAACTAGCAGGATGCCCGCCTGTATTTCATCGAGCCTGCTGTTGAAGCCGAGGCAGTCGTGGCGATAGGCGCCTTTCGAGCCGTGGTTCCTCAATTTCCGGACCTCATCGGCAATATCGCTGTCTTTCAGGATGATCATCCCTCCATCGCCATAGGCCCCCAGATTTTTGCTCGGGTAAAAGCTGAAACAGCCCGCGTCACCGAAACTTCCGGTCATTTTCCCGTTCAGGGTCGCCCCAATGGACTGTGCGCAGTCTTCGACAACCTTGAGCCTGTTAGCTGCTGCCAGGGCCATTATCTTTTCCATATCGGCAGGATTACCGAAGATATGGACCGGCAATATCGCCTTTGTCTTTTTTGTGATCAGTTTTTCTATTGCCGCAGGATCAATATTGTACGTGTCCGGTTCGATGTCACACAGTACAGGGCGCGCCCCGACATACATGATCGCTTCAACGGTGGCAAAGAAAGTGAAAGGTGTGGTTATGACTTCATCTCCGGGTCCGATGCCCAGGGCCCGTACGGAAAGATGAAGGGCGTCGGTACCGGACGCGACACCAATGGCTTCTTTCATTCCGTGGTAAGCCTTGAAATTCTCTTCCAGTTCCGCGCCCTTCTTGCCAAGTATATAATGGGCGCTGTCGAGGATCCCTGTTGTCATCTCAAGGATTTCATCCTTGATCTCCAGGTACTGCTTTTTCAGGTCAAGCATGGGCTTCATAAAAAGTCTCCTTCTTCGCCCGGCAGCTGCAGCTGCCGGTCTTACTTTTATTTATTATCTTTTGGTATGCGCTGACTTATCTCCAGGGCTATCTTCAGGGCGTTCCGTCCGTCCTGTGCCGAGACAAGAGGCCTGCGCTTATTAACGATGCAGTCAATAAAATCCTTGATCTCTTCCTTCAGCGGCTCATGCTTCTCGACCGGAATATGCTCGACCTCCATATTGCCGTCCTTCTTGTAACAGCGCCTGATCTCGGCATTCTGGTAATCCACAATGAAGTAAGTGTCGCCCTGGAATATCTTCAGGGTGCGCGATTTGTCAGGAGCAAGCCTGCTCGATGTCATCAATGCCTGGACCCCATTGGTAAACTCGAACCAGACCCTGGCAATGTCTATTTTTTTGCTGAGCACTCTTTCAGCCGCGACCTTGAGGTCCTTCAGCACGGGCATTTCTCCGTCTCTTGACAGGAGTGCGAGAACGATCTCGATGTCATGTATCATGAGATCAACATTGATATCAACGTCCGTGCCTCTTCCCAGGAAAGGGGAAAGCCTCTCGGCCTCGAAAAATACAGGGTTTTTGACAAGAGGAAATACTGTAAGCACCGCCGGGTTATATCTCTCTATGTGTCCGATCTGGACGATCACATTCTTTTTCCCGGATTCCTCGATTATGTCATCCGCTTCTTTGATAGTGGCAGCTATCGGCTTCTCGATCAGAATATGCTTGCCCGCCCTGATGCATTCAAGCGCGATACCATGGTGCATTGTAGTTGGGGCAGCGATGTTGAATACATCGGCTGCGCCAAGTGCCTCCCTGCAATCCGTAAATGCAGCGCCGCCGAATTTTGCCGCAATCTCTTCCGCCCGTTTCCGGTCAGAATCGACAACGGCAGTAAGCTTAACACCCTCAATGCCCGACAATATCCTCGCGTGATGCTGCCCCAGATGTCCGACTCCGATAACACCCGCTTTAATCATCCTGTCCACCTATTCCTTATCAGGCATCTCAGCCCTTGTTTATTTTCGCGCATATCGGTGGCGTTCAGCCAAGCCTGACGATAACCGTAATGCTTGCACCAGATTTCAGGAGTGATTTGACAGGCCACGGCCTTTTAAATATGGTGGCCAGGGATACCTCAGGATAAAAGCTTTTTTGCTTCTTTGGCGGCCTTGCTGGATGGATACTTCTTAATCAGCCTGTCAAAAACCTCATTTGCCTTGTTTTTATCTTTAAGCTCCCTGAGCGCCTTGCCGAGGAGGAGCAGTACTACCTCTTCCCTCTTGTAGTCAGGATATCTGGCGATAAGACTCTCTAGTCTTTCCACCGTAGCTTTATACGCTTCTTTGCTGAAATAAAACTCGGCTATTAAATAGTCGCCCTCGGCAAGAATATTCCGGCACTTTTCGATCCGGAGTTCAACTATATCCCTGTAGGGGTTCCTGGGATACAGTTTTTTGAGCCGGTTGAATTCTTCAAGGGCCGTCCTGGCTGCACCCGTGCCTCTTTCGGCAGACTCAATCTGCCCGAAATATATCATGCCTATCTGGTACTGGGCGTATGGAGCATACTGGTTGTCCGGATACAGTTCAACAAATTTGCGATATTCGGTTATTGCGAGGTCGGGTTCGCCTTCCCTGACATAAGAATCAGCAATCTTAAGATGCGCCAGGGCGCCATATTTCTTCTGCGTGTCCCTGTTCTTTACCTCTAATAATACTTTTCTGGCCTCTTTGTACTCTTTTGCATTGACCAGTTCATCGGATTTGGCCAGATATTTTTCTGGGTCGTAAGACGTCTCGGGTTTTATATCTTTACCGCAGCCGGAAACATACAGAAACACAAACAAGACAGGTATAAATATGAAAAACCTCGATATTTTTCTCATCGGATATTAAAACCTTTAAGGGTCCCAATAGTCAAGGTATTGAAGCCTCCCGCGGCATTAACAAACCGCCCGCATTCGCAAAATATCTGCGAAAAACGGGCATGCTTCCGGCAAGCCCTATTGATCTCATGAAAGGCCCGTCAGGCCATATTTTTTTGACATATTTTCAGGCTATATTTTAAACTTAATGCTAAACTTATAATAAGATCAACTGGGGGTAACATACCAATGATAAGAAAGATCGCGGCAGCAATAACGT
Organism: uncultured Nitrospiraceae bacterium; assembly: GCA_903822005.1. Taxonomy (GTDB): domain Bacteria; phylum Nitrospirota; class Thermodesulfovibrionia; order Thermodesulfovibrionales; family Dissulfurispiraceae; genus Fen-1308. The sequence goes on along the minus strand of CAIJNL010000008.1, from coordinate 77,005 downwards.
TTATGGCTTTTGTCGCGGCATATATACCGGGTACCCTGGCGGCAGATAAAAATCCGACAGCCGCCAGCCCGCTCAACCAGTCTCTCGAAAAACTCAAAACTGATATCTCCTCCTATTTCATAGCGGTTACCGGAGATGTCATCTCGGTTGATGGAGATATGGTGACCATAAATAAGGGGACTGGGGCCGCCATCAGGACGGGTATGAGACTTACCTCGTTCAAGGAAGGGGCCACCTTCACCCATCCTGTCACCAAAGAATATCTGGGCAAGATGGAAATGCCTGTCGGCACTATTGAGATAAGCTCTGTCGGCGCTGCATCCTCAAAAGGCAGGATTGTGTCGGGCAAGGCTGCTGATTTCGCGGACGCCAAGGTAAAGATAGCAGGGAAGAAAATAAGGATTTTATATTATCAGGGTAATGTTGACTGGAACCTGGGAGACTCTTATTTTCGCATCCTTCTTGATTCCGGACGCTTTGAGCTGATCGATACCGGTCTGCAGTCTGCAGGCAACGCTGAAATAGTGGCCGAGGCAAAGAAGGAGGGAGCCGAAGTCATATTGGCATTAAGTTCGGAAGAGCTGAAAAATACTATCGAAATTACCCAGAAGCTTTACTGGGTCAATGACGGCAAGCTGTTCTCGGACTCCAGGACTTCCGTCGCGCTCGCATCGGTCAAACAGCTTAAATTCTCTGCAGGGGCTTTTGCCTGGCGCCAGGGTGAAGCTCTCCTCACATATAAAATCCCCTTTAGTGCCAAGCGAATGGCAGTTGGAGATTTCAGGGGTGTCGGACAGCTCGACATAGTCTTTGCCTCGGATACCCATATTGGTATCTACAAGCTCGACGTTGATCTCAAACCGCTCTGGGAGTTTAACGTACCCGGTTCTGGCGAGATTCTCTGGATAGATACACTTGATGTCAACAAAGATGGCCGTGATGAAATATTGGTAACAACCGCTACCGGCGTCAAATCCGCCCTCATGGCTTACTCGACTGACGACACTGCTGCGATGAGACCAGGGGCCGATAAAGGCGGCACGGTGCGCTCTTTCATATTTTCCCTGCAGGACGACAAGTTCAAACCAATATGGAAGGGTGAGAATATGTTTATCCGGGCACTCGAAAAAAATGTAGTCGCCCAGGAATTTTCCAATGCGGACGGATTTGAAGGCCAGTTGTACCCGCTTGAGTTTAACAATGGCCGTTTTACTAAAGGGAAACCTGTATTCATTAAAAAAGGGCTTAATATTTATGATTTCCAGTATGTATATGCCCCGGACGGCAGGAGAGGATATTTTGCCTGGGATGAATCCGGGTTCGTTAATTTTTTCAACGATAAAGGCGTCAGGACCTGGGTCAGCAAGGACGAATTCGGCGGCTTTCAGGATTCCTATAAAAAAGAGTCCAGAAACGTAGTCCTCGACAAAGGCAACTGGACAATGAAGGACAAGTTTGTGACTGCCAATGCGGAGGTACTTGCGGTAAAGCGCAATCCCATGTTCGGATTCGTAAGTATAAAGAGCCTCGGCTACTCGTCTTCGGAACTGAGAAGCTTCTGGTGGAACGGCATTACTGTAGAAGAACGAAGCTATCTCGAGCAGGTGGATGGTACTATAGTGGATTATGTCGTGATTGGCGACAGGCTGCTCGTACTGGTAAAGCCTTACCTGCTGAGTTTTGATACCGCCAAAGTATTGCTAAAAGGCGAAAATCCCGCAGCTATGATGCTTTATTTATTTTCGACCAAGGGCAGATAACATTGAGACCTTGGTATTTTGCAGCTATTAGTTTTATTTATTGTTACGGGGTGATATTTTGAAAGAAATGGCCATCCCAAAACATGTTGGGATCATAATGGACGGCAACGGCCGCTGGGCCGAATTACGTGGTCTGCCGCGCTCGGAAGGACATAAGCGGGGTGTGGAGAGGGTCTCTGAGATAACCGCAGCCGCATGTGGGGTTGGCGTTAAGGTCCTTTCTCTCTATGCTTTTTCGATCGAGAACTGGAGCAGGCCCGCGCCTGAAATTTCGGTGCTTATGAAGCTTCTGGAAACCTTTCTTGTCAACGACGTAAATCTGTTCATGGAGAAAAGCATAAAGTTCAGGGTAATCGGAAACCGGGATAAGCTGCCTTCGAAAATACGCACCATGATAGGCCACGTTGAGAACATGACTTTGGACAATTCCGGCCTGCTGCTGCAATGCGCCCTGAGCTACGGCGGCAGAGATGAGATTGTCAGGGCTGTAAAAAAGACACTCTCGTCAGGCATAGCTCCGGACGAAATAACCGAAGATGCCGTTAACAGCCATATGGACACCAGCGGCGTGCCTGATCCTGATCTGATTATCAGAACAAGCGGTGAACAGCGGCTGAGCAATTTTCTGCTCTGGCAGTCGGCTTACGCCGAGTTCCTTTTTACCAATACCCTATGGCCCGATTTTACCAGGGAAGAGTTCCTTGAGGCCCTGTATCAGTTCCAGATCAGGGACAGGAGGTTCGGCAAGGTCGGGAGTGGGGTGACTAAATGCTCCTGAAAAGGGTAATTGTAGCCCTAATTGCCATCCCCCTTATATATCTCTGCCTCGCGGAACTGTCGCCGGTGTTTTTTCTTGTCCTGCTGGCCCTGGTTTCCGCGCTGGCACAATATGAGTTTTATGCGATGTACAAAACCTCCGGGTCCATGACTGTCCTGGGCATAATGAGCGGCACAGGCCTGCTCGGCGCCGCTTATTTTATGACACCTTCAGCGGCGGCAACAGCCTGGCCGGTTATTTTCATCCTTATCTTCGTAATTATTTCAACGGCCAGACTCTTCATCATAAAAGGACCCTCCTCAGCTCTAATTGATATCGCGCCCGCAATAATCGGTATCCTTTATATTCCTTCGCTGCTGTTGTCGGCATGGTATTTGAGGCTGATGGGTTATGAGCTGCTGATATTACTGCTGCTTTGTGTGTGGAGCGCTGACTCATTCGCGTATTTTATAGGAAAGAATTTTGGTAAAAGAAAGCTGTATCTGGAAGTGAGCCCGAATAAAACGCTGGAAGGCGCTGCCGGTTCTGTAGCGGGAGGCATACTCGCGGCGGCGCTCTTCGGCAGCTTCCTGATAAAGGGCGCTGGTCTAACGTCCCTATTAATCACCGGCGCTGTTCTCGGGGCTGTTACAATAGTCGGAGATCTCGTAGAGTCCATGTTCAAAAGAGATGCGGGCATCAAGGATTCGGGCAATTTGATACCGGGACACGGAGGCGTCCTCGACAGGATAGACAGCATCCTGTTTGCCGCCCCTGCACTCTATCTGTTAAAAATACTTTTATGAAAAATATAGCCATACTCGGCTCCACGGGTTCCATCGGCAGGAATGCTCTTGAAGTCATAGCCAAATTCCCTGACCGCTTCAGGGTCATCGGACTTACAGCCTGGAATAACAGCGCTCTCCTCCAGGCGCAAATAATCAGATTCAGACCCAGGGTCGTTGCCATTGCAGACAACTGTCTCAGCAGCGAATTGCATGACAATCTTTCGGGCCATGACTACAGGCCTGAGATTCTTTGCGGACATCAGGGTATATCCGATGTCGCCGGCATGCCGGAAGCCGACATCGTGATATCGGCCATAGTCGGAGCAGCCGGTCTGCAGCCGACTCTGAAAGCTGTGAGGGCCGGCAAAACAGTTGCCCTGGCCAATAAGGAGACGCTTGTGATGGCGGGCCATATTTTCACCACTGAGGTGAGAAACTCCGGTGCCAGGCTGCTGCCTGTTGACAGTGAACACAGCGCGCTTTTCCAGTGCATGAATGGAAACAAAGCAGACTCTATAAGGAAAGTGATACTGACTGCTTCCGGCGGGCCCTTCCTTGGCAGGACCGCCAGGGATCTCGAGCATGTGACTGCCGCCGACGCACTGCGCCATCCCAACTGGCAGATGGGCAAAAAGATTACCATTGATTCCGCGACACTGATGAACAAGGGACTCGAGGTCATAGAGGCACACTATCTGTTCAATATGCCGGCAGACAGGATATCCGTACTGGTGCATCCGCAGAGCATTGTTCACTCGCTGGTCGAATTCCTGGATGGAAGCTGTCTTGCCCAGCTCGCCAATCCTGACATGAAGGGACCCATTGCATACGCCCTTTCATATCCGGAGAGACTTGGTAATGTCATGGAGCCTCTTGACTGGGAAAAGCTGTCGAGTCTTACTTTTCTCAAGCCCGACACAAATACGTTCCCGTGTCTGCGGCTGGCATACGAAGCCCTGAAGTGCGGCGGGACCATGCCCTCTGTGCTTAATGCTGCCAATGAAGTGGCTGTACACGCCTTTCTGAATGGGATAATCGGCTTTAACGCCATCCCTGTTATAATAGAAAAAACAATGGAGGCACACATGCCTGAAGAAGCAAGGGACATTGACCTTGTGATAAACACGGATCAGTGGGCGAGAACAAAGGCTGCTGAGGTCATCGGGAAATGAATATACTGATGGCTGTATTACTATTTGGTATTCTCATTTTTGTGCACGAGCTTGGCCACTTCATCTTTGCCAAACTGAACAGAGTCAGGGTGCTCAAGTTTTCGATAGGCTTTGGACCAAAGATCATCGGCAAAAAGATCGGTGAAACCGAATACGTCATCTCTGCCATCCCGCTCGGCGGCTACGTGAAGATGTTTGGAGAAGACCCGGAGGAAGTTGTTTCTGCGGAAGAGAGCGCCCGCTCGTTCAAGAACCAGGCCCTGGGTAAAAAAGCGCTGATAGTGCTGGCCGGCCCCCTCTTCAATGTGCTGCTGACCTTCATCATTTATACTTCATTGCTTATGGCGGGCAAGGAAGTGCCTGTTCCTGACCTCAAAAACCTTATGCCCGTTATAGATGAGGTAGTTGCAGGCAATCCGGCAGAAGCGGCCGGCCTGAAAAAGGGCGACAGGATAGTAAGCATCGACGGCACAGAAATCGACACATGGCTGGATATCGTTAACGTCGTCGCGCTGAATCCCGGCAAGCCTTTGCAGTTCGTTGTAAAGCGTTCCGACGAAACCTACAGCGCCACGATAACGCCGAAGCCCGAGCAGGTAACAGGCAATGACGGTAAAGAGATTACCATCGGCCGGGTAGGTATCAAGAGGAACAGTCAGGGTATCTATACCTTTATAAAAAGCTCCTCCCTGCTCGATGCGCCGGTCCAGGGGGCTTATGCAACGTACAAGATGGGTACCATGATCTATGATTCGATCTGGATGACTATCACCGGCGAGATCTCCGTAAAGAATGTTGGCGGTCCCATAGCTATTGTCACGCTGTCCAACAGGGCAGCCTCTGCAGGCATGCTTGCCTACCTGCTGTTTATGGCGCTTATCAGCGTTAACCTCGGGATATTGAATCTGCTGCCGATCCCTGTACTGGATGGAGGGCATCTCCTTATGATGGGGATAGAGGCTGCGCGCGGCAAACCCCTCAGCGACTCCACTCTGGCTTTCATTCAGAAAATGGGTATCGCCCTGCTGCTCTGCCTGATGGTGCTCGTAATTTATAATGATGTCTTCAGGCTCTTCGGCGGCAAGCCCCTGCCCTAATGGCAAAACCGGCGGCCATCAGGTATCTTTATTCGTCCGGCGGGGTCATATACAAAAAAACCGGGTCCTCAATAAATATTGCGCTGATAGCCACAAAGAACAGGACAGTATGGACATTGCCAAAGGGAATAATAGACAGGGATGAAAGCCCTGAAATGGCCGCGGTAAGGGAGATCAACGAGGAAACCGGGCTTTTCGGAAAGATCATATGCAAGCTTGGCGATAAATCATACTGGTTCTTCCTGAAGGATGAGAATGCGAAGTGCAAAAAAACCGTAACATATTTTCTGCTCGAATATATATCGGGTGAGCCTTCTGACATCAGTCCCGAGGTTGACGAGGCTAGATGGTTCCCAATCGACCAGGCTTTAGAAATCCTCGCATACAGAAGCGACAGGGACATACTTTCGACTGCAAAGGAGAGATTGCTGAACAATGGCAAAGATTCTGCCTCTTGATGAACTAATAAAAGTGCTTTCCGCCCACAGGGACAAAGGCAAGCGTATTGTCTTTACCAACGGCTGCTTTGACATCATCCATGCAGGACATGTCCGTTATCTCAGGGAGGCCCACGCGCTCGGAGACCTGCTGGTAATAGGCCTTAATTCCGATGCTTCTGTCAGCAGGCTCAAGCCCGGACGACCGGTCAATAATGAGTCACAGAGGGCCGAAGTGCTGGCTGCCCTGGAGATGGTTGACTATGTTGTACTTTTTACCGAAGATACCCCCTATGAATTGATCAAATCCCTCAGACCGGACGTGCTTGTCAAGGGTGGGGACTGGAAAAAAGAGGACATAATCGGCGCTGACATTGTGCCAGAGATCCATAGCCTGGCCTTCACCGATGGAATATCCACCACGGCAATAATAGGCAGGATAAGGGCGCTGACAGACTAGTGCTGTTGCCTGCGAAGAGCGTATAAGGATCGGGCAACGGGTTTCATTTATAAAAGACCTGTTGCAATTGCTTCCAATTTTGTTTAAATTATGATCAACCCGGGGTAAAAGCAATTTAATGATCAGCCGGCAATAGGGAGAATGGGCATGGGAATTTTCGCGTCTATTTTTAAAAAACAGACCTTTGATACGAATTACGAAAAAAGGCTCAGACCAAGGCACGCCTGTGCCATACCTACCGAATTGACAGATGCTGCGGGAAAAACGTGGAGTTGCAGGATTGTTGATATGAGCGAAACCGGCTTTGGCATTATTTCTCCGGCATCTCTGGAAAGCGGCAGTATAATGAACATCGTTAAACCTTACATTGTCGCGGAAGTAGTTTGGGCAAGGGAGAACAAGGCCGGCCTGAGGGCGGTTAAATAATGAAAAAAATTATAGTAACTGGGGGGGCAGGTTTCATAGGATCAAATCTGCTGAATTATCTGGTACCCCTGCAGCCTGACACACTTTTTATCAATCTTGACAATCTCACATATGCCGCCAACCTGCACAGCCTGAAAGGGATTGAGGGCGCGCCAAACTATAAATTTGAGAAGACCGACATATCCAATCCGGAGGCTGTTGCGGAGACATTCAGGAGATATGGGCCGGATTGCGTTATCCATCTTGCTGCCGAAAGCCACGTTGACCGAAGTATTGCTGACCCGGACGCATTCATGCGCACAAATATCATGGGTACTTTTTATCTGCTCGAGGCCTGCAGGGCACATTGGAAAAAAGATGGTGATAATCTGTTCCACCATGTGAGCACGGACGAGGTTTACGGTTCCCTTGGTGAAAATGGTCTTTTCACTGAAGAGACCAGGTACGATCCCAGCAGCCCCTATTCAGCTGCCAAAGCGGCCAGCGATCATATTGTGAAGGCCTATAACCGGACATACGGCCTGCCCATCAAACTCAGCAATTGCTCGAATAACTATGGTCCGCGCCAGTTTCCGGAAAAACTGATCCCGCTTATGATATTGAACGCGCTTGAGGGCAAGCCGCTGCCGATTTATGGCAAAGGCACCAATGTCAGGGACTGGCTCTATGTTCTCGACCATTGCGAAGCAATATGGCTTGTTGTCCAAAAAGGGCGTGTTGGCGAGACCTATAACATCGGCGGCAACAGTGAGAAGAAAAATATTGACGTAGTGCGATCAATTTGCAAAGTGCTTTCAGAAGAGACCGGTAAACCACTTGCTGCTTTGGAAGGCTTGATAACTTATGTGGCCGACAGGCCGGGACATGATCTCAGGTATGCGATAGATGCTTCAAAGATTAGTGGGGAACTTGGCTGGAGACCGAAAGAGACCTTCGAATCCGGCCTCAGAAAGACCATTAGGTGGTACCTCGAAAATAACGAATGGATTGAAAAGGTCAAGACAGGGGAATACAGGAAGTGGATCGCAAAGAACTATGGAGATAGAAGCTGATGATCAGTGAAAAAATATTCCGTGAATATGATGTCCGGGGCATAGTCGGACGGGACATAGATAAAGATGTGGCCTTCGCCCTTGGAAAGGCCTTTACGGTTTTATTGAAACGGTCACATCCCAATGCAAAAAAAGCGAGCATAGGCAGAGATGTAAGGCTGAGTTCTGATGAACTGGCGGCGGCAGTCATCGAGGGCATTCGGTCTGGCGGCATAGATGCCGTTGATCTTGGGGTATGTCCTACCCCTCTGCAGTACTTTTCGATAGCCACGCACAGCCTTGATGGCGGCATTATGATTACGGGAAGCCATAATCCGCCCGAATATAATGGCTTCAAGATCAGCATAGGCAGGGAAACAATACATGGCAAAGGCATTCAGGCTCTGAAGAAGATCATCCTGGACTCTGCTTGGGATACCTCCTCTGTTAAAGGAGGGGTCGAACAACTCGATATCATCGATGAATATAAGAAGTATATGCTCGCAGAATTTTCTTATCTTGCCGGGCCCGAATTCAGACGTCTCAAGGTTGTTATAGACGCGGGCAACGGCACGGCCGGTCCTGTTTTACCCGATATACTTTCTGCCATCGGATGTGATGTAATCCCTCTTTATTGCGAGCCCGACGGAAATTTTCCAAACCACCATCCTGACCCTACTGTTGTAGAGTACATCAGGGACCTCATTGCGGAAACTATGCAGTCCCGTGCAGACATAGGGGTCGGATACGACGGGGATGCAGACAGGATAGGTGTCGTAAACAGGGACGGTGATGTCGTATGGGGTGATCAGCTGCTGATTGTTTTAGGCCGCGAGCTGCTGAAGGAGCATCCCGGCGCCATGGTTATAGGCGACGTCAAATGTTCGCAGCTTCTCTTCGACGATATAAAAAAGCATGGCGGCAGACCACTAATGTGGAAGACCGGTCATTCGCTTATCAAGCAGAAGATGAGGGATGAGGGGGCGCTGCTGGCAGGCGAATTCAGCGGCCACATATTTATCGCTGATCGCTATTTCGGCTTCGATGACGCACTATATACCACGTTCAGGCTTGTAGAGATCATGAAAAAGACAGGGAAAGATATCTCGGAATTGCTTTCTGACATACCCAGGCTCTATTACACGCCCGAGATCAGGCTTGACTGTCCAGATGAGAAAAAAACTGCGGTAGCTGGCAGGATTATTAACAGGTTTGTGGCATATAATAAACATGGCGGTGCTGCACACAAGGTCCTTGATATAGATACAACTGATGGAGCAAGGATCCTGTTCGAGAATGGCTGGGGACTCGTCAGGACAAGCAACACTCAGCCGGTCATTGTTATGAGGATAGAGGCTGATAGTGAGGAGAGCCTGCAGAATTACAGGGCTTTTCTTGAAGAAGAGTATAAAACTGCCATAAATAAATAGGCGCTGTGCAGGCTGAGAATCGATTCCAGTGGTGCAGACACTGCAACCTCAGTGATTGTATTGCAGTTTTTTAAGGATCAGTTCGCGCTTGCAATAAGCCGGGAGGTCGGACTTAATGAAGGCTATAATACTTGCGGGGGGAAGCGGGACCAGGCTCTGGCCTCTGTCCAGAAAGAACTTTCCGAAGCAGTTCCTTAAGATCAACAGCGATCTGTCGCTATTGCAGCAGACAGCCGAACGGCTTCTCAAGGTCCTTCCTCTGAATGATATTGTAGTGATGACTAATGATGCATACCGTTTTTATGTCAAATCCGACATGGATTCCCTGCCCTCGTCCGGGCGGTCTTCTTTCAGCAACATAATACTTGAACCTTCTGCGAGGAATACTGCTCCGGCAATAGCTCTCGGGATAGCTTACTGCCGTGACAAATTGGATGCACTGGATAATGAAGTTATATTTGTCTGCCCGTCAGACCATATAATTGGGCCTGATGACCACTTTGCCGACTATGTGCGCACTTCAGGAGAAATCGCCGGGCAGGGCTTTCTGCTTACCTTCGGCGTTACCCCTGATAAGCCCGAGACCGGATACGGATATATTAACAAGGGAGTGCGGCATGTCTCTGCATCAGGGACCGAATTTTTTGATGTCGCCGAATTTGCGGAAAAACCGGACGCTGTAACGGCCGTAACTTATCTTAGGGACGGTTATCTATGGAATTCAGGCATGTTCGCCTTCACTATCGGCTCCATGACCGGGGAACTGAAAACGCATGCGCCTGCGATAGGGGCGCTTATTGATCTCACCTTTGACGAGATGTCGGCCCGCTTCAGCGAGATGCCTGATATATCCATCGACTATGCCGTTATGGAGAAATCCAAAAGAGTGGCCACCCTGCCGCTCGATATCGCCTGGAATGACATAGGATCGTGGGACTCTCTCTATGACGTCCTGCCAAAAGATGGCAGAGGCAATATTGCGCTGGGCGATATCAATCTGGTTGATACCAGAAACTGCCTGATACTCGGCAACAAAAGGCTTATCTCTACCATCGGACTTGAGGACTGTCTTATCGTAGAGACAGGAGATGCGTTGCTCATATCAAAACGCGGTTCTGCCCAGAAGGTCAAAGACGTTGTAAACAGCCTGAAGGACGCTGGAAGAGTCGAGGCTGAAGAGCATCTTACCTGTTACAGGCCCTGGGGCAGCTATACTGTGCTCGAGGAGGGCGTACGTTACAAGATCAAACGGATTGTTGTAAACCCTACCGCTAAATTAAGCCTGCAGATGCATCACCACAGGTCTGAGCACTGGGTTGTCGTAAAGGGCACCGCACGGGTTACTATAGCCGAAAAAGAGTCGCTTGTGCATGAAAACGAGTCGGTATACGTCCCCAAGTCGACACTCCACAGGCTTGAAAATCCGGGTAAGGTGCCGCTTGAGATCATCGAGGTGCAGAGCGGCGAGTATGTGGGCGAGGATGATATACAGAGGGTTGAGGACAGCTACGGCAGAAAGTCAGGTTAGCGCCGTATCTATAAAAAAGGGTTATGCTGCCTTCAATAGTTCCGCGGACAGCCTGTTCTGAAATGCTCTATATGGACTGATAACAGCAATCCTGGTATACAGCGGTAAAGATGAGATACGTTTCTCTGTCGGAGCAGTGACCGTGCCAAGACCCTTCAGGTATTCGATCAACACTTCGGCATCAATGAAACCGGTGTCTGACCGGTAACCGGCCGCCTGCCTGAAGATATACATGCCGTCGCCGCCTCCGGCAAGATAACTGCTTGTCACAATCCTGTAGGTATTTGCTCCATCAAGCGCACTATAGTTGCCGTCAGACATCTGCACCATGGCATCCCTGATCCGCATGCCTTTTTTTGCAGATTCGTCTATCCTGAAGGATATCCCGGCCACATAGAGATGCGTCCCCCGGTTGCCGCCGGCAAGCTGGAAATCAATGGACTCCTCAAGGGCACTGAGAAGTTGGTTGCCGGTCAGGTCGATGATGACCAGTGTATTGTTAAAGGGCAACAGCTCATATACCTCAGCTACGGAGATATCCCCGGCCGGTATGTCTCTTCTTATCCCTCCGGTATTCTGTATAGCTATCTGAACGCCGGCTGTACGCGTCTTTACCAGCATTGAATCCGCGACAATAGGCCCGGGCCCTCTGTTGTTCCCCCTGACAAGTTCCTTGCCTGCCTTTGCTATAACTGTATTCATCATTTCTTTCATGGGGCCTGCATACTCTGCAAGCCTGGCCTTTACCTGCTCATCTTCTCCATAAATACCGGCTGCTCCGGACGCCCTTAGCGATCTCAGAATATCGTTGTAAGCCTCTGAGCCCTCGGCGATGACTGCATCATTCTGTTTGAAGGTAGTACCCACTAGCAGCATTGGGGCCCCACTCCAGGCAATAATCTCTCCGTTTGAATCAAAGCGCAATCTGAGCACACCCAGCAATTTTGCCCATTCCCACGCCTGGACTATCAAAACATCCCTGCCATCCCTGTTTTTGACTATGGTCGGGTACGGGCCTTCCGGATTTAGGCCGAGAGAGTGAAACGCTTTTTTGTCACCCAGAAGAGTATGAGAATGGCCCCCAACGATAACGAATATGCCGGATGTCTGTTTCGCTATGGCGATGTCTTCCATATAGCCCAAATGAGAGAGCAGCACTATTTTTCTCAACCCGGTCCTCTGCAGTTCCTCTACGGACTTCATCACACTTTCCGCCGGATCTTTGAAACGTACTGTCGGCCCGGGGTTTGAAATAGCCGGCGTGTCCGTTGTTGTAACACCTATAATAGCAATCCTCTCACCCCCGATGGTCTTGACGGCGTATGGCGCAAGACGGCCCGCGAGCCGGGGTTCCCCTGATACATCAATATTTGATGGAACAATCGGAAAGTGTGCCATGCCCGCTAACGAAGCGAGCAGCCCCGGACCCTCATCAAATTCGTGATTGCCTGCCGTCGCAGCATCCGGATTCAGCATGTTAAGGATATCCATATCGGCCTTTCCCTGATATTTCGCGAAATACAGGGTACCCTGCACCATGTCCCCGCCATGCAGGAAAAGGACATTCTTTTCTTTCGTGCGCAGATCATCAAGCGCGCTTTTCAGACGGGCCATTCCGCCGAGGGCGACCTGCGTGGGCCTGCCTTCTATCTTAAGTGAATAATAGGCAGCTTCTAGGTGAGAGTGAGTGTCGTTAACATGCGTAATGGTTACATCGAGAAACCCGCGGTCTGACTGCGGGAGACAGGCGCAGCCCTGCGTCAGAAAAAATAATATAAGCGCAGCCGCAACTGCCAGGAAGCGTCTTTTCGGCATCAATATCTCCCGCTTATTGGAATTCAGACCGTTAAGAACAGACTTTCTTGCTCAGCTGGATCCGGTAACGCCATATCGGATATCAGGCCAGTAAATCTGTTATGCGTTTAACAAGGGCTTCTTTGGTTTCAGCGCCAACATGCCTGTCGACCACCTCGCCATCTTTGTAGATCAGGACGGTAGGTGTTCCGCGTATGCCGCAATCTATGGCAACCGAAATATGTTCTGTACAGTTGACCTTTGCAAAAACGGCCCTGTCGCCCGCCTCAGCTGCTGCGGCCTCGAATATGGGCGAAAACATCGTGCAATGTCCGCACGCAGGCCCCCAGAAATAGACTACTATTAATCCTTTGGCATCGCTTACGTTTTTGTCCCAGGTATCAGGTCCCAGCTCAACAATTACTCCCGGCATATCTCTCCTCCTTGCTGTTAAATTTCTCTTTTTCTAGCTTATCATTGTAAAAGCAACTATGCAAGGCGGCAGTTCCCAAACAAAAGCTCAATACAATGAAACGTTATCAACGAACGAAATATAAATATTTCCAGTCGATCTTTATACAGATGCTGCAGATAAAAAAAGCTCCAGTCTGGTTTGAAACACCATGGCTGAAGCTTTCTTTATGCCTGCCGTATCAATCTTTCCAGTCAGCCTGCCTGCCTGTGTTCTTGAGGTTTATAAGCTCCATATCGCTGCTCTTCCTCAGATCGCATCCATCGCCCTTGGGCTCGTAGCTGACAATCTTGTTCCTCTGATTAACCCGCCAATGTATAAAGCAATTCTTGCCAATAGGCTCCACAAAGCCGTAATAACCATCGGCCATCGGATATGTCAGCTCTTTCCATTTGACTTTATATGCATAGGAGCCTGGCTGGCCCATCTCCTGCTTAAGCTCGTCAATGGGCATGGCAACATATTGATTGCCATGCTCTTCAATAAATACCGACTGATTAGCACACCCGCACAAAATGAAAAGCAACAGGACTGAAAAACAACTTACTTTTAACTGTATCGAGCAATACTTCATATGGTTTCCCCCAGACTTTCTGCACCATTTTGTCTAATTATAGCAGAAGTAATCACTAAAATCACTGAACGGCGGCTCTCATAAAAAAGGATACCCTACATTTCCACTCTCGTAACAACGCCATGGAGCTTCTGGTGCGGCAGTCTGTAGAATTGCACAAATGTGGGGTTCAGCTTCTTTATGATAGAAAAAAGTTTCCAGAAAATATTCTTGGTCGATATATCTTCCACGCCATAGAAAATGGCATTTTCATCAATCCCGGCTTCTGAAAGCATCGCCTGCACATCAAAAACCTCCATGTAACCCGCTCTGATTTCGTATATCCTCAGGCCTTCCGTGGGAGCATCCCTTAGCGTTCCGGTGACGCCATATGGGTCGTCTTTAAGAACAATTGAGACCACTATATTGTCCTCGTATATTATATGATTCAGAAACATGGTGTTGACTATATATGGCGGTACCCTGTCGATCCCACGAGCAAAGAAAAGCGCGGAACCGCGTATGCGGCTCGAATGTTTGTATGCCCATTCAAATCTTTGCAGAAATTCCTTTCTTTCCATCGGCTTCAGAGTTTTATATAGCTTCTTCTGCCCTCGCGTAAAGAGTAATATGGTGAAAAAAGGTATTGCGGCGATAATGATGGACCAGTATCCGCCTTCCGGTATCTTGTTCAGATTCGAGAGCAGGAAAACTAAATCCACAAATGTTACAAATATTGACACGCCGGCAAGGAGCTTTCTTTTTTTGAGTATGAATATCCAGGTCATCATTATTCCGGTAAGCGTCATAGTTCCAGTAACTGCCAGGCCATATGCTGCCGCTAATTTGCTGGATTCCCTGAAGTGATACATTATAAAGACGACCGAGATGAGCAGGAACCAGTTTATGGCGCCTATGTATATCTGCGATCTGAACCTCTCTGATGTATACTCGACCTTGAACAGGGGCATTACATGCGTTCTGATGCCCTGATATACAATGGAGAACATCCCGCTGATCATGGCCTGCGAAGCGATAACTGTCGCGAGGATACTCAGGACAAGAAACGGCACATAGAGCACATTCAGATGAGTAAAAATCATCTCGAAAAGGATGTTTTTTGCGTCGGGATGCAATACGGCAAACGCGCCCTGTCCCAGATAGTTCAGCAGCAGGGCCGCAAAAACAAAGTACCAGGCCATAGTGATAGGCCGTCTTCCAAGATGTCCCATATCGGCATACAGGGCCTCGCCCCCTGTTGCGCAAAGTATGACCTCCGAAAGCACGAAAAAGCCCGCTATGCCGTTAGTATAGAGAAAGTGCAGACCGTAATAGGGATTAAGCGCATTAATTATGGACATATGCTGGGTCATGGATATTATGCCCGAGACTGCCAGAAACGCAAACCATACAACCATAATAGGCCCGAAGGCGACAGATACTTTTTCGGTGCCCTTGCTCTGGAAGGCGAATAACAGCACCGCTATGACTGCGGCAATAATGATAAGAATGTCCTGCTGTGTGGCTTCCAGGCCCGGTATCAGCAGAATACCTTCAACAGCAGACAGGATACTGATTGCCGGCGTGATGACCCCGTCTCCTATAAGAAGCGATATTCCGATGAATGACAGAAAAGTCACAAATGCTACCTGCCTGACTGTCTTCAGCCTTGGGGCAAGAATTTCCCTTAAAACAATCGTGCCGCCCTCGCCCTTTTTACTCAGGCTCATGGCAAGCCATGCATACTCCACCGTAACAAGTATGACAAGTGTCCATATGATAAGCGAAATGACCCCGAGCGCATTGGCAGCCGTTTTCTCTGTGAGCAGGAATACAACCGTAAGAGTATAAATAGGACTAGTGCCGATATCACCAAACACCAGACCAAGGGATTTAACTATCTCTTTTACC
The DNA here is from genome assembly GCA_903822005.1 of uncultured Nitrospiraceae bacterium. GTDB lineage: Bacteria > Nitrospirota > Thermodesulfovibrionia > Thermodesulfovibrionales > Dissulfurispiraceae > Fen-1308. The sequence continues at coordinate 61,389 of CAIJNL010000008.1, read as the reverse complement.
GAGAGTTTATTGGTTTGCATATGCGCACTCCCGTCTGCGCGCGAATACTGCGACAAAAATGCCGGCATGCCGGCAGGAAGCTGACCCTATCATGTTTTCCCTTCCACTCGCCTACGAAGTTAGCTGACGGGCTCGGGCCTGGAAGTGCCCTATTCCAAAAGAAATTCGCCCCAAACTCTGGTTCCCCCGCACCCATATTCATTATGGGTCTCGGCATCAAATTTGTTGTGTATATATAATAAAGAGCCGTCAGCCTATTGTCAATCATCGACTGCCGCTTTTTTTAACGCCACCCAGGATAAATAACTGGCGGCCCTTGCATCGGGCGGGATATGTTGATATCCTTTTTAAAGTGGTATCATGGCACTGAAAAGACGCCTCAATATCATAATATCAAGCAGGGAGGAAAAGCATGAAAAAGATTTTGTTTGTTGTAGCAGCCTGCATCGCTCTGGCGACGTTGAGTTTCGCGGCGGACATGAACGATAAGTCGATGGAAGGAAAGACGGTTTTTGTTGCGACGCTTTCCGGAGGGGAAGAAGTTCCGGCAGTAATGACTGATTCAACCGGAAAGGCCACCTTTACTCTCAGCAAGGACGGGATGTCACTTAGATACCGGGTAAAAGTTAAAGGTATTGAGAGTGTGACTGCCTCTCATATTCATATCGGAGCAATGGGTAAGGCCGGCCCGCCTATCGCGCTCATCAAAATAACGGCGTCAAAAATGGGTAAGTTCAACGGCACACTCGCAAAAGGAAAGATTACAGCTCAGGAATTGATGCTTTCCTACAAGGGAAAGACCCTGAATGACCTGATTGATGCGATGAAGAGCGGCAACACTTATATTAACGTACATACCACAAAGTACCCTGACGGCGAGATCAGGGGTCAGATAAGCATGAAATAAGGTTGTAAATTATCACTTTTACGTAAAACAGCCGGCCCTCAAACGCCGGCTGTTTTATTATCGCGTACCAAACTAAAAGACTCCGGCCAGGAAGCAGATATCTATCGCCGTGATTCTAACTCCGTTGGCGAACGGCAAGCCCTTTGAAAAAGTACCTCAGAAACTGATCGCCGCATTCCTTGTAGTGTTTATGCCCTTTTTTTCTAAATAAGGCCGTCAATTCTGATTTTGAAATATCAACATCTCCCAGTTTGAGGATATTGAGCATGTCGTCTTCTCTCAGTTCAAGGGCGATCCTGAGCTTTTTTAATATGTCATTATTTGTTAATGCCGCAGGCTTTATTTTACCCGGTCCTGGTTCTTTCCGGCCTCTTTTATGAACAATCAGGGCGTCCAGAAACAGCCCGATAATATTATCACTGCAGGCAATATGGCCGGTTTCATCCTCTTTCTTAAGTAGAGCGGACAAGGTGGCCGAATCAATATCATGCCCGCCCAGACTGAATATGGCATGCATTTCCGAATCATCCAGATTTAGTGCATAACGGATATTTCGCAAAATGTAATTATTTGTCACTGAAAAATCCTCTTAATCCATCAGCCATCATCAATTATCGGACGCCTGGTTCTTGAGCCACTGCAGAAATTCTTTCAGGCCGAATCCGGTACGGCATGAAATCTCGAATATGGGAGCTTTTGTATTCAATGCCTTAATGCCTTTGTAGAAACTCTCTTTGTCGAAATCTATGTAAGGCATCAGGTCCATTTTATTAAGTATGATCACGTCAGCAGCCTCAAACATCGAGGTGTATTTATATGGCTTGTCATGGCCCTCAGGAACGCTCGCGATTATCATTCTAAGGGTCTCGCCTACGTCAAAGGCCGACGGGCATACCAGATTGCCGACATTTTCGATAAAGAGCAGGGAATTGTCCTTAAGGGCAAGGTCCTTGACAGCTGCCTGTATCATGTTGGCGTCAAGATGACAGCCGCCGCCTGTGTTTATCTGAACTACCGGAATGCCCAGCCTGTCTATCGTGTCCGCGTCAATACTCGAGGCAATGTCCCCCTCGATCACGCTGATGCCAGTCTCTTTGCCGAACGCTTCTATGATCTTGAGGATTACGCTCGTCTTGCCAGACCCCGGGGAGGCCATCACATTTACCGCAGTTATATGCCTATTGCTGAAATAGGCCCTGTTTTCTGCCGCAAGCCTGTCATTGGCATCGAGTATGTTTTTCATTATTTTTATTTCCATATCCGTCCCCGCTCTATTATTAACAATATAACTGATTTTATACTAAACAGGTTATTCATGTTTGCTGATTCGAATGTCAGTTTCGCTCCCTGACTTTCACTCTACATCCATGCTTTCAACATAGAATTCCCGCCCAACACCGGTAGGCATCCCTAGCCCTCCGCACTGAGGACAGTCATATCCTGTTGCGGGTTTTTCGTAGTCGCACCCGCAGTCTTTGCATTTGAAGCGGGCAGGTATCCTCCTGAAAACAAGTCTGGCCCCGTGGGCCATAGTCCCTTCGCTCATGAGATCAAAATACATCTGTATAGATTCATCAATAATAGTGGAAAGGTCGCCGATAACAAGTTTGATCTCTGTCACTTTAGAGGCCCCGGCCTTCCCGGCCTCATCGAGCACCAGTTTAAGAAGGCCCTCTGTCACTGCGTATTCATGCATTCAATCTATCCTCAAAAAAATACAGGCGAGGAAGAGATTCCCCGCCTGTATCAGCTTTAATACTTAATTTGTTGATTCAGCGGCCTTTGCTGCCGGAGCAGGTTTGGGCGGCCCGTTACGCTTGGTCTTTTCTACTGCCAGAAGAGGACCGAGATGGGCCTTGTCCATATGCAGGCATTTTACAGGGCATACCTCCACGCAAACGTTGCATACTATGCACTTGAGCCTGTTAAATTCCCAGGACCTTTCAGCCTTGTCGACCTTGATAGCTATCGAAGGGCATTTAGTTGCGCATATGCCGCAAAATATGCACTTCTCGATCTCTATCTCTCCAAGCGCTCCCCTGGCCTTGTCCATAGCCTCCCGTGTCTCGTACGGGTACATCCGGGTCGCGGGTTTCGATATAACATTTTTCAGTACACTTCCCAAGAAATCGAACATATATATTCTCCTACCTTTCGGTGCAGCTTATGCATGGGTCGATAGTTAGTAACAGTACCGGAACGTCCGCGAGCTGGCTGCCCGGAAGCATGACCAGAAGTGTCGGGATGTTCGCAAAGGTTGGCGTTCTGACCCTCAACCTGTCGAGGTTCTTGGTGCCGTTGCCTTTGATATAGTACAGAACTTCGCCTCTCGGCTGCTCAACCCTTGATATGACTTCACCGGTCGGATTTCCCTTTACCGGAACAGCGAAGTCGCCCTTCGGCAATTTGTCTATCGCCGCTTTAATCAGGCGAACGCACTCGTACACCTCTTTGAGCCTGACCGCTGTTCTTGCCCAGCAGTCTCCGGCCGTCTCAACAACCATATCGAAACAAAGATCATTGTATGCGGCGTATCCCAGGGTCCTGAGGTCCTGCGCCACTCCGCTTGCACGTGCCATCGGACCGACGGCTCCAAGGCTGTATGCCTGCTCTTTGGTCAGATGTCCCACGCCTACAGTCCTGTGCTTGACGGTATAGTCATTCAGGAAGGCGTTTTCCATGTTTTTCATGTCTTCTTTGACCTGGTCAACGACCCGGATAATTTCAGCCAGATGCTCGCTTGATATATCTCTTTTTGTGCCTCCGACAACATTGACCGAAACGACAACCCTGGCGCCTGAGGTCGCTTCCATGATGTCCATTACCTTTTCACGGTCGCGCCAGCACTGCATAAACAGCGCCTCGAAACCGAAGGCATCGGCGAAGAGTCCCAGCCAGAGCAGATGGCTGTGAATCCTGTGGAGCTCTGCCCAAATTACCCTCAGGTATTTTGCCCTGTCGGGTATCTCGATGTTCATCATCGTCTCTATGCCCTGAACATATGCCATGGCATGCTGAACACTGCAGATACCGCAGATTCTTTCGACGAGGAACACGTTCTGGTGAAAATCCTTGACTTCAGCCAGTTTTTCGAGTCCCCTGTGCACATAACCTATAGCCGGGATCGCCTCTACGATCTTCTCATCCTCCATCACAAGCTTCAGATGAAGGGGTTCTGGCAAAACAGGGTGTTGCGGTCCAAATGGTATAGTTGTTTTAATCATGTTATTTTTCACCCCTCTGTTCAATTGTGATCTTGGACTGAGGATTCTTCAGCGCCTCGGGCGTAAGAAGCATATGCCCGCCGTAATCAATGGCCATGCCCGTAACATTCAGCCCGAATAATTCCTTCATCTCATTTTCGACGAGCACCGCGCAAAGGTATATCTTCGATATGCTCGGCACTTCCTCGCCCCTCTTTGCCTTTATGCGAAGATTCTGGAGCTTGGCGTCCTTGTCAAAATGATACAGCACGTCAAGATTGCCGTCTCCCAGGTCGACACAGGATGTTGTCACAAACCTATAGTTCTGGCCGGACATCTTCTGTGTCTCTCCAAGGAGCTGGTCTTTTGTTATTTCCGCTATATTTTCGATCATAACTCCTCCATTCCTTTAGGCTTCGGCCTTTGCTTTTTCAGCTGCTTTCTTGGCCTTTTCTTTCATCGCCTTTGCCTTTGCCTCAAACAGACCGAGGGCAGCCACGGCGCCGTCAATAATCGCTTCCGGTCTCGGCGGGCAGCCTGGTACATAGGCATCTACCGGGATTACCTTGTCAGGACCGCCAAGCACGTTGTAGCACTCTGCAAAGATACCGCCGGTGCCGCCGCAGGCGCCAATTGCAAGGACAAGCTTCGGTTCCGGCATCTGGTCATAGATGTTTTTCAGGACCCTCGCGGTCTTCGGATTCACGCATCCGGTAACTACCATAACATCAGCATGTTTAGGGTTTCCCACGTTCACAATGCCGAAGCGTTCTACGTCAAACATAGGGGTCAGGGCTGCAACCACCTCGATATCGCACCCGTTGCACGCAGTACAGTTAACATGTATTATCCAGGGAGACTTCATTCTTGATGTATTCATTAATCCCATATCTATCCACCGTCCTTATGGTCTCAAATAGAGCCCGATGATGTTGACCAAGGCAGTGCCGACGCCGATCAGCCAGGTTGCCTTAATCATCCACGGCCACGTTACGCGGGCGCAAATATTGTCGATGACCATCTCAAGGAAATAGGCCCCAAGAGCTATCAGGATGCCCACCCACAGGGGCTGCGCGAAGAAGAGCGCGATAAGCCCCAGCAGGATCATCAGATCGTACCAGTGGGTCAGTTCTATCAACGCCAGCTGGGTGCCCGAAAATTCCGTGGTCAAACCCTTGATCAATTCCTGGTGTCCGTGATGGGAAGTCGAAAAATCAAACGGCGACTTGCGCAGCTTGATGGTGAGGACATACAGGAACGCAAAAAATACGAGGGGCAGAGAGTAAATCAGCGGCATCGGGTAGTCGAGTATGCTCTGGATCATAAAACTTCCGGTCACTTTGTATACCCCGAATACCATCAGCAGCAGTACCGGCTCATAGGCCAGCATCTGCATTATTTCCCTCTGTGCGCCGATTTTGCTGTATGGTGAACGTACGCTCATGGCGCCGATAATGAGGGATATGGTAGAAAAAGCGAATATGAACATCAGCATCAGCAGGTCCTGCCTCAGCACCAGCATCAGCAGGGCCGCAATCGCAAAGAACAGATGGGACAGAACATACATCATCTGTATCTGGTTGACTGCAATGCTTTCCTTTCCGAGCAGCTTGAAGAAATCATAAAAAGGCTGCAGTATGGGGGGACCGAACCTGTTCTGCAAACGGGCGGTTATCCGCCTGTCAATGCCGAACAGAAGACCGCCTATAATCGGTGCTCCAACTATCGCTATTAATGAGATTATTAGATTGTCTATCATCTTATCACCATCCCGAGCATTAACATGATTATCGCCCCTGCAATCAGGTTCAGCACATGAGTAAGCTTTTCTTCGCCAAAAGCCCCTGTTAGATAATAGTTGCGAACCAGGGTGCCTGCAGGTTTCTCGCCAGGGCCCATAAACTCCGCTCCACGGAGGTCTGAATCGATGTTCTCACCGCACAGGTACGGCGCCCTTAAATCAGCCGACTTGCCCTTGTGCAGGTAGTATGGTATCGCTATGAACAAGGCCAATATTATGGTAAATACGGCCAGAACGGCAAATCCGCCGATTGCAACATTCGAACCGCCGGTCAGCCACAGACCTCCCTGGCTTCCTATAAGCTGGATCTTGTCCGTAAGATGGAATGCCTTCAGCTGGGGGTCTATAAGAGCGTTATACATAGGCGCTATGCCGACGCAAACTACGAAAACCGCCAGGATTAGTATTCCCAGCGCGGCCTTTATCGATGTAGGTATGTTCTCTATCGCATATTTCGGTTTATATGACATGGTAAGCACTGTGCCGATCCACTTCGACCAGAACACAACGGTGCAGGCGCTGCCCAGAACGATCAGCAGCAATACCAGAGGCATTGATACGGCTGCCTCTATCGCAAGCCACTTTGTGATCAGAACGCCGAAAGGCGGGAGCAGCATCGAGATCATGCCTATGACCATAATGATTGTCGTAACCGGCATTATCTTCATAACACCCTGCATATCTTCGATATTACGGCTTCCGATGCCCTGTTCAATTGTGCCGACGCAGAGGAAGAGCAGGCCTTTCGAAACGCCATGGAAGACGATAAGCAGGATTGCGGCGGCAAGGGCGACATAGTTGCCGATACCGGCGCAGCATATTATCAGGCCCAGGTTGGCAATCGTAGAATATGCGAGCACCCGCTTTGCGTTGCTCTGGCTGATGGCAACTGCCGATGCAGCCATAAATGTGAACGCTCCGGCAATGGCCACCATATCACCAAGGATGGTGCCTATAAAAGCCGGGGCGATCCTGACAACCAGATAGACACCCGCCTTTACCATTGTGCTGGAATGCAGCAGGGCCGAGACCGGGGTCGGTGCAACCATCGCGCCGAGCAGCCAGCTCTGGAACGGGAACTGCGCCGATTTTGTAAAACCTGCGATACAGAGCAGGCCGAGAGCTATCGGGAAGAGCCCCGTAAACGCGCCGGCTACAGGAGCTACGGCGATATCTTCAACGGAAAGCGTTCCCTTCACCTGATAGATGATGATGATAGCTGCGATGAAAGCCACTCCTCCGGTTAGGTTCATCCATAATGCCCTGACAGCATTGGTGATCGAAATTTCGTTTTCATCGTGCTTGATCAGGAGGAAAGAACAGAGGGTGGTCACTTCCCAGAAAAAATACATCCAGGAAAGATTGTTCGTCATGACCAGCGCATTCATGGCGCCGAGGAAACCGATAATCACCATAAAGAATGCGGGCTGCTTTGTTTTTGCGAGGTGCAGGTGATGTTCATGTTCTTCCATATAACCTATCGCAAAAATCGCTATGATAGGTCCTACGAGAGAAATGAGAAGGATTAGGACGACCGACAGGTAGTCGATTACAAATGCGGCTGTCGGCTCATGGACACCCATGAAAAACTCAAAGAATATTACCGGTACCAGCTGCGCCAGGGTGAGCGCAACAATCAGGGGCTTTTTCAGCTTCAGTCCCTGATACCCGATAAATCCGAGCAGCAGAACATCCAGATACTTGATGACTTCGCCAAGATGCGCCGGCAGGGACCCTTCGTTGATCCTGATGCTGCCGTTGGATCCCATCAGCAGCCGTACAAATTCCCAGGTTATAAAAAACAGGACCAGGGTATTCACGACCACCACAAAATTGCGTACTGCTCTGTTTTTTATTACGTAACAGATCGCAGCACAGAAGGCAGGTAATAGCGTGGCTAGCGCCAATAGAGCCAATACGTACCCTTCCACAATCTACTCCTTTCAGATAATGTATTCATCTAACAACATTAGATTCCAATATTACAGCCAGCTGTCAAATCTATTTGTTAAATCCTTATGCCCGCCAAACCCTAAATTTTAATGGATACTTCAATGTATTTACAAGTCCGCGCCTTTAAAACAGAATGCTTCCGGAATCACGGTATCACGAGGGACGGAAATATTCCTATTGCAAACATGGCAGCGACCGTTACAAACAGGGCTATGCCGAGGCTTGGTGAAATTGTAATAGAAGCATCACCTGTAGAAGTTTTCATATACATATTCATAACTACCCGCAAATAATAATACGCCGAGATGGCACTGAAAATAACCGCAACAACTACGAGCCAGGTATAATCAGCATTGACCGCTATGGCAAAGAGATTAAACTTTCCGATAAAGCCGGCTGTGGGCGGAATGCCGGTGAGCGAGAACATGAAAACAAGCATAATGGCGGCAACAAGAGGATGGCTTTTTGCCAAGCCGGCATAATCACTTATCTCCTCGCCTTTATCGAGCAGAATCACAATTGCGAACGCCCCGATATTCATAAAAGCATAGATTAAGAGATAAACCTTCACCGCTTCCATGCCTGCAGGCGTGCCGACAATAATGCCCAGAAGGGCATAACCGGCATGGGCGATAGAGGAATAAGCGAGCATCCTTTTGATGTTGGTCTGCACGAGGGCGACGATATTTCCGACCGCCATGGTAAGTATGCATATCCCGATGAGTATCACTGTCCAGTCTGCCTGCACGCTTCCAAAGGCCTCAAAGAATACCCTGCCGATGACCGCAAAACCCGCAGCCTTTGGTCCAACTGACATAAAAGCGGTCACAGAAGTAGGCGCACCTTCATATACATCCGGGGCCCACATGTGAAACGGCGCGGCAGCTATCTTGAACGAAAAGGCGACTATTATAAGGACCATGCTCACCATAAGCACGGGCGTGGTCCCGCTCTTTTTCAAAAAAGCTGCTATCTGATAAATATCAGTAGTTGCCGTCATGCCATAAAGCAGGGAGATACCGAAGAGCAATAAAGCCGAAGAAAATGCCCCCAGTAAAAAGTACTTTATGGCCGCTTCATTTGATTTGATGTCCTGCCTCTTGAACCCGGCAAGAATATACGTACTGAGCGCCATCAGTTCGAGTCCAAGATAAAGGACAATCATGTCCTTGGCCGATGCCATCAGCATCATTCCCACGGTCGAAAAGAGGATCAGGCTGTAGTATTCTCCGTGCTCCGTGTTCTCCTTCCTGAGATACTTCAGGGAAATCAGAACAGTAAGGATTACATTGATAAGGAAGATCACCTTGAAATAGGTGCTGAAGCTGTCGCTGATGAACATCCCGCCGAAGGTCTCACCCTGACTCATCGGAAGCACATAGAGGCCAACGCCGGCCGCCAGAATACTCAGGTAACCAAGTACTGATTTCCGCTCAGTAAAGATCTCAATAATAAGGAATATCGATGCGAAAACCGTGAGAATGATTTCTGGTATGACAGGGGTCAGGTCTGGAAATGGAATATTCATCTTGGAATCGCTCCTAAATGCTGTGATAACTGCAGCTGTCCCGCCGTACTGATTCGCTCGATCAGATGCTGTACTGATGCGTCCATAAAGCTGAGAAACGTATTCGGATAAAAACCGATCCAGAATACGAGTATTACCAGGGGCAGCAGGGTCAGGATTTCCCTCTCATTTATATCAGTCAGTCCCAATAGCTTCGGATTCGTGCGTACAAAAAACATATTCTGGTAGAGCCAGAGCATGTATGCCGCGCCGATAATAATACCGGTTGCCGCGAGCGCGCCGAGCAGCTTGGAGGCTGTAAAGCCGCCGACCAGTATGAGGAATTCGCCGACAAAACCGTTCGTTCCGGGCAATCCGACCGCTGCGAGAGTAAAGATCATAAAGAGTCCGGCATATACCGGCAGGGGAGCTGCTGCCCCGCCGTAATCCGCTATGGCCCTGGTATGAGTCCGCTCATACACCATTCCTACGCAAAGGAAGAGCGCGCCGGTCACAATTCCATGATTGATCATCTGCAGGATCCCGCCCTGTATGCCCTGAAAGTTCAGGGCAAAAATGCCTAAGGTAACGAACCCCATATGACTTACCGAACTATAGGCGATCAGCCTCTTGAGGTCTGTCTGTCCAAGGCAGATGACAGCGCCATAGATGATCGCGATTACCGACAGCACCATCATGGCAGGAGCCATGGCTACAGTTGCCTGCGGAAAGAAAGGCATATTAAATCTCAGAAAACCGTATGCGCCCATCTTGATGAGTATTCCGGCAAGTATTACACTGCCCGCCGTCGGGGCTTCAGTATGCGCATCCGGCAGCCAGGTATGGACCGGGAACATCGGGACCTTGACCGCAAAGGCAGAAAAGAAGGCCCAGAAGAGTATCAACTGCATATCATACGGATAATTCGTTGTCATCATCTGGAGGATATCGAATGAGCGCCCATTATAGAAGAAAAGCACGATTATGCCGATCAGCATCAGCAGGCTTCCGATCAGGGTGTAGAGGAAGAACTTGATCGCGGCATAGACCCTGTTGGGACCACCCCAGACCCCGATCATTATAAACATGGGGATCAGCATGGCTTCCCAGAAGATATAGAAAAGGAAAAGGTCGAGGCTGCAGAATACGCCTATCATTGCGCCCTCCAGGAGAAGCAGGGACGCATAAAATTCCTTGACCTTGTCGGTTATCGCATTCCATGAGACCGTCACGCACAGGATCGTGAGCAGGGCAGAGAGAAGAACAAACAGCATACTGATACCGTCGATGCCTACCGCGTAATTGATGTTAAACGCGGGTACCCAGGCATATTTCTCTACGAACTGCATGTTCGAGGTGGTCTTGTCGAAATTGGTAAAGAGAGGGATACACATCAGAAAGACGACAACACTGAGTACAAAGGCGGTCATCTTTATCAGTTTCTCATTCTTGCGCGGAATAAAAAGGAGAGCTATTGCGCCCACGATCGGCAGAAAGATGACCCAGCTCAGGACCGGATATTTAATCACCCCGACAGCCAGCGCCCCTAAATAAAAAACCAGGCCTATAACAGGCACAAGCAAGAGCGACCGCAGCAGCGGCGAACTGCCCGTATTCTCTACTGGGGTGCTTATATGTGCATCATGCCCCGTTTGCATTCCCGAATCCTCCTGTATAATAATGCCGCGCGGCCTATCTTGTTCCTGCTATCAATACCAGGGTGAGTATTACAAAAAGCCCGATTGCCATGCTCAATGCATAATGCTGCACATAGCCTGTCTGTAACTTCCTTAACTTTTCTCCAAAGCTGCCGATCAGCTTCGGCACCCCGTTTACAATGCCTTCGATGATCTTTGCGTCCGTGATACCTACCAGAACATTTTTCGCTATCCAGAATGCGGGCTGGACTATTATCCGGTCATAGAACTCGTCAACATAATATTTATTCCAGAGCGTAGTGTATACTCCCTTGAACTTCTCGCCGATCAGAACCGGTATCTGCGGTTTCCAGAGATAGAAGATAGTCGAGATCAGGATCCCGGTAAAGGCGACTGCAATGGATATCCCGACAACCATCCATTCCTCTGCATGAGTTCCATGTACATGAGGATGACCCAGTACCGGCTCAAAGAAATGTCCTACCCAGTTATTGCCGCCGAGGAGGGCCGGTATGCCGATCCATCCCGCAGCCAGTGCTCCAATAGCAAGCACTACAAGCGGAAGGGTCATTGAGGTCGGCGATTCATGCAGATGGTGCTCCTGCTCATGCGTTCCCCTGAACTTTCCGAAGAAAGCCAGATAAATGATCCTGAAACTGTAAAATGCTGTCAGCCCTGCGACAAGAGTTCCCATCAGCCAGACTGTCTTGCCGACAGCGCCTCCGTTGTATGCAAGCCAGAGGATTTCATCCTTGCTGAAGAAGCCTGCCAGCCCGGGGACTCCCGCGATACTCAGTGAGGCAATCAGGAATGTCCAGAAAGTGACCGGCATATATTTCCTCAGGCCGCCCATCTTCTGAATATCCAGCTCCCCGCCCATTGCATGCATTACACTTCCCGCACCGAGGAACAGGAGGGCCTTGAAATAGGCATGTGTAAAAAGATGAAAGACTCCCGCGCCGTATGCTCCTACGCCGCAGGCGAGAAACATGTAGCCGAGCTGACTCACTGTCGAATATGCGATGATCCTCTTTATATCGTTCTGTACAAGCGCTATCGTTGCAGCAAAAAGGCTGGTGACCGCGCCGGTAATGGCAACTGTATTCATGGCAACTTCCGAAAGGCTGAACACGGGATTAAAGCGCGCCACCATAAACACACCCGCAGTGACCATTGTAGCTGCGTGGATGAGGGCGCTTACCGGTGTGGGGCCTTCCATGGCATCAGGCAGCCAGACATGCAGCGGAATCTGCGCTGATTTGCCGACCGCGCCGCAGAACAGCAGCAGGGCTATGACTGTAATCAGGTCAAAATCATGGCCGAGCATCGTTATGGTCTTGCCCTGAAGCGTAGATATGTTAGCGAAAATATCGGTGTAATTGATTGCTCCGATGAAGAGGAAAATCATGATCACGCCAAGGCCGAAGCCGAAGTCTCCGAAGCGGTTCACGATAAAGGCCTTCTTGCCAGCGTCAGCCGCGCTCTTCTTCTCGTACCAGAACCCGATCAGGAAATAGGAACAGAGACCGACTGCCTCCCAGCCGAAATAGAGCTGCAGGAGATTGTTTGCGGTAACCAGCATGAGCATAGAAAATGTAAAAAGACTGAGGTAAGAGAAAAAGCGGTAATAGCCTTTGTCGCCATGCATATAACCGACTGAATAGACATGAACAAGCAGGCTCACACTCGTTACCACGATCAGCATGATCGCGGTAAGCTGATCTATAAGGAGTCCAAAACTAACATTGAAGCTGCCCGAAACGATCCAGCTGAAGGCATCGTAGTTGATTGTTTTACCAGCGGCAACCTCGGCGAATGTGATGACCGAAAGGACGAACGAGCCGAAAACGGCCAGGATCGCTATCCAGTGGGATTTCTCCTTGAAAAAGAATTTTCCGAATATAATATTTATGACAAAGGCCGCGAGCGGCAGGACCGGTATGAGAATATAGTTAATCATCGCTTATCCCCTCATCTCCGCTATTTCATCGGCATGCATCTTCTGCTTGTTCCTGAAGAGGGAGACGATGATCGCCAGTCCTATGGCAGCTTCTGCTGCCGCAACCGTTATTATGAAAATGACGAATATCTGTCCTCTCATGTCCTGCAGGTAATGGCTGAATGCCACAAGGCTGATATTGACTGCATTCAGCATGAGTTCGATGGACATCAGCATTATGAATACGTTCCTTCTTGTCAGAAAGCCGGCGACACCGATCAAAAATATTATAGCGCTAAGTATGATATACCAGTTTAAAGGTACCATGTGCCTCCTTACGCCCTTCTCTTGGCCAACACCATGGCCCCAACGATTGCGATCAGCAGAATCAGGGATGCTACTTCAAAGGGGAAAAGATAATCCGTGTAGAGGACCCTGCCCAGTACCTTTGAATTCGTCTCTGCCCTGATGGCCTCAATCGTATACTGTCCGGCAGGCCCCTGAATCAGCCTGCTTATCGGGAAATAAATGACTGCCAGTATCGACATGACCAGTGCGATGCCGACCGGCCAGCCTTTGATAAATCTCTTTCCTATTATTTCGTCCTTTACATTCAGCATCATGATTACGAACAGGAACAGGACCAGTATGGCGCCTGCATAAAGGATGAGCTGAACTGCAGCAAGAAATTCCGCGTTGAGAAAAAGATAGAGCCCGGCAATGTGAAAGAAGAGCGCCAGCATCCATAGCACGCTGTTAACCGGATTCTTTGCTGTTATGACCAGCAAAGACAGCACTGTCATGGCAACGGCAAAATAAGCGAAAAATAGCTGGGGTACCGTAATCACGCTGTCTCCTTTTCTGCGGGGACCTGTGCGGCCTCGGGTGTTGCTGCACCCGGTTTCAGAAGCACCGGCCCCTGCTCCCGCTTAAACTTGGTCATTTTTGAAGTATCCAGTCCTTCCGGTCTCCAGAATTTGTTGAAATATGTCTCTACTTTCTGTTTTGCCGCAAACTCATCCCAGTTCGCCAAAAGTTTTTCCCTCGTGAAATAGATCTCTTCCTTCGTATATGCCGAATACTCGAATTCTTCAGTGAGGACCAGTGCGCATACCGGGCAGACCTCTACGCAGTATCCGCAGAAAATGCATCTCAATGCCTCGATATCGAATTGTGCAAGATAGAATTTGCCGTCCTCTTCCCGTTTCTGTTTCGAGATGTAAATGCATTGCGACGGGCATACCGTGGAGCATTTCATGCACATGATGCATTTTTCTTTCCCTGTCTTGCTGTCTCTGACAAAAGCGTGCCTCCCCCTGAAACCCGGAATAGGGTCCCTTCTCTCTTCAGGAAACTGACGGGTGACCGCATGCGTGAACATCATCTTAAGGGTTAGCGCCATACCCTGCATTATCTCTATCAGAAAAATTCTCTTTATGAACTGTTTTAATGTCATTGTATGCATGCCCCTGCTATGCCAGATATTTCACAATAGATGTAATTACAATATTTGCCAGAGCCAGAGGGATCAATACCTTCCAGCCCAGTCTCATCAGGTAATCGTACCTGTACCTCGGAAGCGTTGCCCTGACCCAGTAAAATACGAATATATGGCCATACACCTTCAGGACGAACCACACGATTCCCGGGACCATATTAAGCTGGGGGATTGCGTTGGTTATTACCGGAGGCAATGTCCAGCCGCCCCAGAAGCATAATACCGACATGCTCGACATGACTATCATCGCGATATATTCCCCGAGGAAAAAGAGCGAGAAACGCATTCCGCTGTATTCCGCGAAATAACCCGCGACAAGCTCGGTCTCGGCCTCGGGCAGGTCAAAGGGCACCCTGTTGGTCTCGGCAAATGCCGCAACGGTAAAGACGAAAAATCCGAGGAACTGCGGGAAAAGATACATGCCGTACCACTGCTGCTGCTGCGCGCTGACGATCTCTTTAAGATTAAGGGAGCCGGCCATGATCATTATGCCCACGAGACTCAATCCCATGGCTACTTCATAACTGATCAGCTGCGCCGCTGAGCGCAGGCTGCCGAGAAAGGCATATTTCGAATTCGAGGCCCAGCCGGCCATTATTATTCCGTAGGTGCTGACTGCTGATATGGCAAGGATATAAAGAATGCCTATATTAATATTGGCAATATAGAATGTGCTGAAAAACGGGATAACTGCCAGGGAGCTCAAGGCAGCAAAGACCACAAAAATCGGTGCAAGTTTGAAGACTGCCTTGAAATCCGTTGCCGGAACAATGTCCTCTTTGAAGAAAAGCTTCAGGCCGTCCGCTATTGGCTGGAGAAGACCGTGCCAGCCTACCCTCATGGGGCCGAGTCTGACCTGCATATGGCCGATGACCTTTCGTTCAAAATAGGTAGCGTAGGCAACGTGCAGCATGACGACCGCTATCACCAGCACAATATTAATCATAATGGCTATAAACTGAAGCAGCAGACTGCAGTCCCGGGGAATGCCGAGTATGGCGTACAATCCGTCGTATATTGCGTAATTATCCAATGCTCACCTCACCTGTCGCATTCGCCGAGAACGATATCTATTGTCCCAATAAGGGCGATGACGTCCGCTACAAGATTCCCTTCGCAGAATCTGGGCAGCGCGGATATATGCATAAAGGAAGGGGTCCTTATCCGCATCCTGTAAGGCTTTCCTGTGCCGTCGCTTACAATGTAATAACCGAGTTCGCCCTTGGGGACTTCTGTTGCGCTGTATATTTCGGTAAAAGCAGGACCGGCAGGCGACATCACAGGCACGGCATCTGCTTCAGGGGCAGGAACAGGAGCTGCCTTCTTTATGGGACCCGGCAGCATGTCCAATCCGGGGGCATCCGGGTTCAGCACAAGGCCATCAGGCAGCTTTTCTACGCACTGCCTTATGATCCTGTTAGACTGCCTGAACTCATCCATCCTGCATCTGTACCGGTCGTACACATCGCAGTTTTTTCCTACCGGCACATCAAATTCAACCTTGTCGTACGCGTCGTACGGTGAGACCTTCCTGATATCATAGGCTACTCCGGAGCCTCTCAAGGTGGGACCGGTTAACCCGAGATTTATGGCCTCTTCCGCCCCGATAACACCAATCCCTTTTGTCCTCTGGAACCATATCCTGTTCTGGTCAATAAGGGTCTCGTACTCTTCAATCAGCTTGGGGAACTTGTCTGTAAATTTATAGACGCCATCGAGAAACTCCTGGCTGACATCACAACGCACTCCGCCTATGCGCGGATAGATATGCAGAAGCCTCGCCCCGCATAACATCTCGAAAAGATCAAGTAGCGTTTCCCTGTCTCTCATCGAATAAAGGAAGACCGTCATTGCGCCGATATCTATCGCATGCGCTGCAAGCCAGATGATATGACTGCATATCCTCACCATCTCCGCAGTCATAGTCCTGATGTATTTGGCCCTTTCAGGGACCTCTACTCCAAGCAGCCTTTCGACCGCAACGCAGTAACCTATTTCGTTCGCAACAGCTGCCACATAATCAAGCCGGTTCATAAGCGGCATGGCTGTCGGGTAAGTCCTGCTCTCCGACCACTTCTCCATGCCCCTGTGCAGGTAGCCTATGTGCGGCGTACATTTCACCACCGTCTCGCCGTCGAGATCAAGAACCAGCCGCAATACGCCATGCGTAGCCGGATGCTGCGGACCCATGTTCAGAGTCAGATACTTTGTCGTGATCTCTTTCTCTGATTGCATTTACCGCACCCCGTACTTTTTGTTACTCTCGGCAGTATCGATAACATCCTTGTATCCCTGCCACTCTTTGTCGCCAAGATCGCTCTGAAGCGGGTAATCCTTGCAGAGGGGATAACCGTCCCAGTCCTCAGGCATCAGAAGCCTCCTGAGATCAGGATGACCGCTGAACCTGATGCCGAACATGTCAAAGCATTCCCTCTCGCGCCAATTGGCGCCTGCCCAAACGCTGACAACGCTGTCGATCTTAAGATCTTCTGCAGCCACCTGGGCCTTGATCCTGAGGGAAGTTTTGTTCGGAAGAGAAAAGAGATTATAAACAACCTCGAATCTCGGCTCCTTTTTGTCGAGATAATCTACCCCGCATATATCGGAAAGGAAATGAAATTCAAGTGCCGGATCGTCATGCAGAAAACGCATCATGTCCCTGATCCTGTCTTTGGATACCGTTACGCTCACCTGTCCCTGAAATTCCGCAGTCTCTTTTATCTCTGACGGAAAGGCTTTTGCTAACGCTTCAGCAGCTTCTTTCGGTCCCATGCCTATCTCCAGCCGCCCCATTTGGCGTGCTCTTTCTTGATCTTTTCCTGCAGCATCATCAGGCCTTCCATCAATGCCTCTGGCCTTGGCGGACACCCCGGGATATAAACATCGACCGGCATTATTTTTTCCACCCCCTGCACTACACTGTAGGTATTGAAAATACCGCCTGTGCAAGCGCAGCTTCCCATTGCGACCACATACCTCGGTTCAGGCATCTGGTCATATACTCTCCGCGCAACCGGCGCCATTTTCTTTGAAAGGGTCCCCGCAATAATCATCAGATCGGACTGCCTCGGCGAACCCCTGAAGATTATGCCGAACCTGTCCAGATCATTATGCGCTGCTCCGGTCGCCATCATCTCTATGGCGCAGCAGGCCAGTCCGAAAGACATCGGCCACATGGACGACTGGCGGCCCCAGTTAACCAGCTTGTCAATTGAGGTGATGAAGATGTTGGAGTTGGGAACGGTCCTGACTCCTTCAGCGATCTCCACCATTTCCACTTTATCTGTCATAAAGCGTCACTGCCTCCTCTTGAGTCCCAGACGAATGCGCCTTTCTTCCAGGCGTATATATAACCGACCAGCAATATGACGATAAACAGCAGCATCTCTATCAGGGCATAAAGTCCGATCTTGTTATAAACGATTGCCCAGGGATAAAGGAATACTGCTTCCACATCGAAGATTACAAATAGCATGGCAACAATGTAAAAACTGATCCTGAAACGGATGCCGGGCTCTCCTACCGGAGTTATGCCGGACTCATACGGAATTAACTTGTCCTTATAGGGTCTGCGCAGCCTGACCAGACCGCCAACGAGAATAATGCCTGCGCCAAAAATGGCCGCTACTATCATCATGATTAAAACGGGGAGATATTCGGTAGGAAGGTAATTGCCTGGTGTCACTTATTTATAACCTCATTGTGGCTGATCTCGCAGTCAGCCTATTACCTGTGTCAACGATTGCTTCTGCTACGTTTAATTCTATCTCGGCAGACATAAAAGCCTCCGGTAAACAGTAATAAACCCCAAATAAGTTTGGTCTGACAACCTGACGACCAAGCATTAGAATAACGAATCCGTCAAGGCTTGTCAAGGTTTTTTTGGCATCAATTTTAACCCTCGATTGTCACCTTTCAAGCAAGACGGCGGACTTGGCTATTCAATCTCTGAAACGATTTTTTTTACCTCTTCTTCAGCGCCCTTCAGCCTCTCTTTGCAAAAGCTGATAAGGAGTGCCGCCCTCTTGACTTTTTCTGCCAGGGTATCGACGTCTACCGCATCTGATTCTATACTCCCGATGATCTCTTCAAGCTCGGCGAGCGCAGCGCCGTAACTAAGTTCTTTGCTTCGTGCCATTGTCCTCCCCCTGCCTGTCAACCGTACTGCTGATAAAGCCACTGTGCAGCTCAGTCATGATTATATCACCATTCGATAATATAGACGCGTCTTTCACTGATTTACCGTTATAACGCGTTATACTATAGCCCCTCTTTAGCACATTTTCAGGATCGAGCAGCCGCACTGCCTGTTCTGCTGCTGAGAGTCTTTTTTCACCAAGCTGAAAGTATTGCTTCAGACAGCCTGTCAGACTCTTTCCGAGCGCATCAAGCCGGCTTTGTGGGGCCGTAATTATATGTGAAGCCGAAAGCAAAAGCCTGTGAATGAGCGCATTAAGTGAACTGGATGCCCCGCTTAAAAGCCTCTCTGCATAAAGACCGATGCCGCTTTCTATGCCGGAGAGCCTTTCATCGAAACTCCTGACTCCGGATATCAGAAACTCGGCAACAGCGGTGGGGGTTTTCAATTTTGTATGTGCGACCATGTCCACTACCGTGTCATCCTTGTCATGTCCGATACCCGTAATGACAGGCAAGGCCAAGCGCGCTATCCGCGCCGCAATCGCATAGTTGTCAAAGCAGCTCAGGTCAGCCACCGAGCCCCCGCCCCTTATAATCACAGCGACATCAAATCTCTCTTTTTGTGCAGATATGCTGTCTAATGCAGCCAACACTGATTTTTCGGCACCCTCTCCCTGCATAAGGGCAGGAAAGATTGTGTGATAGAACCTGTAACCATGCTGATTTTTTTCGAGCTGGCCGGTGAAATCACCATATCCTGCTGCCGTGGGTGAGGATATTACCGCCACCCTTTGAGGAACGAGAGGGAGATTCAGGTCCTTGTTCAGATCAATGATACCCTCCCTGCGCAGGCGTTCGATAATCTCCCTTTTCCTGATCGCCATCTCTCCTGCAGTATATGCCGGATCAATGTCCTTTATATTGAGACTCAGGCCATAAATTTCGTGAAAGTTTACCGCTGCCAGCAACAATACCTTTATTCCCTGTTTAAGTTCTGTTTTTGCAGCTGCCTCGAATTTCCTGCTGAGGGTCCGGTATTCATAGGACCAGATAGTCGCCCTGATCTGGGCGACAGTCTTGTGCTCTTCTTTCTCTACAAGATCGAGATAACAGTGGCCCTTCTGGTTGCATTTGCATTCTGCTATCTCTGCGATTACCCAGTAAAGGTCCGGCAGCGCGTTCGCGATTGCGGCATGAATAAGCGAGTTGAGTTCAGAAAGCGACAGCGCGGGTTTATGTAAGGAGAGTTGTTCCACGAGATCATTATAAAGAAGATGTGCGTGTCAACGCAAAATTTAATATAGGGTCACCGATTATTACCTGATCATTTGGCCTTCACGAATTTTTCGGAAACTTGTAACTTATTCAGGCTGGTCTGGAGTCTAGACTTTAAAGACTTGAGTTGAGTCATTGCGCCCCGCTATATGCAGAGTCAGCGTCTGCGGGACAATTTTCCGGTGTGTCTTGAGCGCGAGAGCTGGATAGTTATTATGCTGTGACAGATGTGCCAGACAGGCCCATCGCAGCCGTCCGCCGGACAGCAGGAGTTCGGCGGACTCGCGGTTAGAGATATGTCCGCCCGGCCCCTCCACCCTGCGCTTAAGGAAAGCCGGATAAGGACCGTTCATAAGCATTTCGGGATCATAATTGCTCTCGAGAAAGATTGCGTCAAGGCAGGATATCTCGTCCCCGAGTTCCTTAAAGACATGGCCCAGATCAGTCATGATGCCAAGGCTCCTGCCGCCGCTCTCTACAATAAAAACAGCGCCATCCGCACTGTCATGCGGCGTCGGGATAGTCCGTACAATGACCTCCCCCAACTGAATCGCCTCACCGGCCCTGAAATGCCGTACATCAGTCAGACAACCAAGCCTGTGGCGCATTAGTGCGACATCGAGGGTATCTTTCGTTATATATAGCGGTATCCCGTATTTACGATGCATGGCTCCTGCATACCGGATATGATCAGCATGGTCATGCGAAATTATTACGGCGTCAACTTTTCTGATGTCCCTGCCCTTGGCGGACAGACGGCGCTCAGTCTCTGCGCAGCTCAGGCCGGCATCAAAAATCAGACGGGCGCTTTCTGTTTCGACATAGATGCAGTTTCCGTTGCTGCCTGATTGGAGTGATATCGCCTCGAAATTCATAAGATACAAATTACTATAACAGGCGCGATATTGGAATTGCTACAAATTAGGGGGGGAGAGGTTTCAGGGGAAGCTGTTTTAGGAGGGGGCAGCTTATTGGCCGGGAAGCCAGTCCCCTGAAACCTGGGAAAACATCATTGAAGTATTGCAAGATGAATGCCAAAACAGCTTTTTATTTAATTAATTGATTTAATTGGATTTTATTGATGGGCGTGCAGACCCCTATCCTGCAAAATTAAGAGGGAATTACATAAACTGTGTAATTATTACATAGCTTATTGATTTTGGGTGAATGATTTTACTTTAGATAAGTGGCGATTTTTCTGCCTTGCATGCAGAAGTCTGCCGTGCTATACTTTGTAAAAAGCATCTGAAGGGAGACGTATATGAACACATCTAAACAAAAAATAAAGCTGTACACCCTCAGCACCTGCTCACATTGCATGCGGGCAAAACAGTTCTTTAAGGATAACGGCATCGAAACAGAGTGCAAGGACGTTGACCTGCTTACCGGAGAGGAACGTAAGCTCGTAATGGAAGAAGTCCGCAGACTGAACCCCGATGCCACATTTCCGACTATATGCATCGATGAGACAGTTCTCGCCGGCTTTAACGAAGACAACGTTCGCAAGGCCTTAAACCTGCCATGACGCCCGAAAAGCTCTACGATCTGCTGGCCGGATACGCTGAATCTCAGGGAAGGCGCCTTAACAAGGACAAGCCTTTTGTAATGGACATCCTCAGGGGCCTGCTCACTAATGAATCCCGTTACGGTTACAGGTCCTGCCCCTGCCGTCTGGCGAGCGGCATAAAAGAAGCTGACAAGGATATTATCTGCCCCTGTTTATATTGCAACCCCGACATCGAGGAATTCGGGAGCTGCTACTGTGCGCTCTATGTGTCTGAAGCCTGGAATGAAGGGCGGGTTGAACACAGACAGGTGCCGGAACGCAGGCCCATTGAAAAACGGCAGCTATAGACAATTTACTGGCCCCTCTTTCCCTTTCCAGCCCTTTTTTTCATTGCCCCCGAGATCCTGCCGATAACGCTCTTAGGTCTCGGGCGGTACTCAACGCGGCATGAACCTCCGACTTCCTTTCCGTGCGGCACTGCAAGTTGGGACGATTTTGAAATTACCAAAACCTGTGTCGGATTAATGCTGCGATGCCCTGTCATAAGGAAACTGATGATACATGCGACAGCAGCGTAAGGGGCCACCTCGGGCCCGAACAGCTCGATAGACATTATACTGGCAGAGATAGGCGTGTTTGATGTGCCTGCCAGCACGCTTACCATGCCTATGGCCGCAAAGGTGCCCAAATCCAGTCCAAAGAGGGAACCAAACGTACTGCCGGCTGTGGCACCGACAAAAAACAGAGGGGTAATGCTGCCCCCTGTGCCGCCGAAGTTAAGAGTTATTGCAGTATATAATATTTTGATCAGAAAGGCCCCGGACGGAACAGTGTCTCCCTTGAGGGCCCCTTCAATGGTCTCTATTCCGAGCCCGAGATACCGGGTCGAAAACATGAATGTAAGTATTACCAGTGCGGAGCCGCCAAGAAGGCCTTTCAAGGGACTCCAGATATTGATCCTGCTGCCCATCCTGTCAAACAGGTGAAGCACCTCGATCATGACGAGCGAAACTAGACCGAAGAATATGCCTGCCGCGCAGACCTTCAGGAAAAAGAGACTGCTGAAGGCTGGTATAAATTTAAGCGGCGAATAAAAATAAGTGAGTCCGAGAGAGGACGAAACCTGAAATCCAACAATACCGGCCACAAAGGAGGGCAGGAGCACCTCGTACATCATACTTCCCACGAACAGCACCTCAATTCCGAATAGCGCCCCCGCAATAGGAGTACCAAAAACTGTCGAGAATCCGGCGCTTATACCACAGATAACCAGTTTCTTGCGGTCGTTCCCGTCAAACCGGAGCAGATCTGAGAAAATTGAAGCCAAGGCTGCGCCAATCTGTGCGGCAGGCCCTTCCTTGCCTGCCGAACCTCCCATTCCAATTGTGATGACCGTGGCGGCAAGTTTAATAGGGACAACCATGGGATTTATCTTGCCGTCATTCTTGTGTACAGCCCCGATTATCTTCTCTGTGCCATGCCCTTCCGCCTCTGGGGCCAGATATTTTACGATTGCTGCGCTTGCAAAAAGCGCCAGGGGCAACAGGAGATAATAATAGGGATATAGAGCAGCAAGAGATATACTGAAGTTGAGCGCCTTAAGGAACAATGTTGTCGAAAGCCCCACAATTATCCCTATGCAAGCAGCGAGAAAAACCCACTTGACCACGCTTACAAACAAAATTGAACTCTCAACAGCCCTTCTTTTCATGGGTTATAGCAACGCTAAGGCCCGGAAAGCATATTGTCTGACCGACTCCCTGTGCATTGATCCTCTTATATCCGAAGTCTGCCCTGATAACTTCCCCGTCTGTCCATATAGTCATCCAGGTCCCTGAGGAGTTCGCTGCGGGTTTTGTTCCAGACCGGGGCGATCAGTATGGAATCAGGCGCTGCGGCAAACAGGCGCTGCAATACAATATCGGGAGAGAGGAGCTCCAGAAAATCTGCCAGCATCTCTATCCATTCCTGATAACCGAACATGGGAAAGGGGTTCGCAGCATAAATATCGGCCAGTGCCGTGCCTTTGACGACCTGCAGCTGATGCACCTTGAGAAACTCAACCGGCAGGCCCGACATTTCTCCCGCCATACTCAGCATCTCATCCCTGGTTTCTGTCGGAAAACCGAGTATGAGGTGGGCCCCGATCCGTATCCCCCTTCCAGCTGTCATGGCGAGGGCCTTCTGAAAGCACTCATAGGGATGGCCGCGGTTGATGAAGTTCAAAGTCTTGTCATATATCGATTGGAGCCCATACTCCACGAGTATAAAATTATCCTTGGCAAGCCCCTCGAGAAGCGCAATTTTTTCTTCATCAACACAGTCCGGCCGCGTGCCGATAGCAAGACCGACCACATCCGGGTGGTCCAGGGCTTCGAGATAGAGCTTCTCAAGTGTTTCTACCTTTGCATAGGTGTTGGTATAGGGCTGGAAATAGACAATAAACTTCCCGGCGCCATATCGCGTCTTCAGATACGGTATGCCTTTCTCGATCTGCTTGCGTACAGAATGCGCGCTGGTGCATGCCACAGGCCGGAAGCTGTCATTATTGCAGTATATGCAGCCGCCAGTGGCAACCGTTCCGTCACGGTTGGGACAGGTAAACCCCGCATCGACATTCACCTTGTAGACCTGCGTATGATACAGGTCCTTCATATGCTGTCCGAAGGCATTGTAATGCCGTGTCACTATCTTACTGTCTGCTGCCCCAGCTGCCTTCACACTGTTATCTGTTATTAACATTTACGACCATCCCGTCTTTTATCAAATTAGATGCTCAAACTTCCCGAAATCTGTAATACGAATAAAAGGGGAGGCACAAGGCCTCCCCATGGTAAAGCGTGCCGCACATTATTCCAGCAGCTTTTTTACGCTAAGACGCAGCCGGTCAATAGATTTGGCGAGTGTAGCGATTTCATCATTTGACGAGACCTCGATCTTCTCCGAAAGCTTGCCCATCGAGATATCATCGGCAACCTTGGTCAGGTTGACAACCGGACCAATAACTGTTTTTTTAAGGCTGAAATTGATGGCAACCGAAATAAGTATCAGCAGCGCGGCGTAGATCAGCATATTGATGAATAGCGTCAGCCTGATCTTGCTTACGACTGCGGTCTGGTTCATCAGGACCGTAAGATAGCCAATCGTTGCCCCTGAAAAATCTTTCAGCGGTCTCAATCCGACAAAATAATCCTGATCTCCATAATTAGTACGCGTAACGAAATATCCGGTCTCGTCCTTCAGGCGGCGGTCCGCCTCTGCCAGGATTCCCGGAGTAAGGAGCTTCTGTATAAGTTCGGGATTGGTGGCGTTAGTCAGCAGGTATGTTTCGCCGATCGCGTTCATCTTGCCTTTCAGTTCATCAAATATTTTCGCCATATCAGCCGTCTTTTTCCCGATTAGAACTCCGACTTCCGCATTGAAAATAGCGCGCGTCGATTCCAGGGCAGGGCCCAGATCGCCGCCAAACTCGATTGATCCTATATGCTTTCCCTTGAACGAAACCGGTTCAACGCCGCGAAGCGCTATTCCGACACGTCCGACTTCAATACCGCGCACACTAATAAATTTTTTGTTGGCCGTAACCAGGGTATATCGAAACTCGGACTGGTCATCTCCATAGGTTCCGGGCTGGTGAATACGCACAAAATTTGTGGCGGGGGGATAGTCGAATTTGATGGAAGGCAGCCCGAATCTTTCTTTCAGCAGCTTGTAGGCCGGCCCGTATTCCCTCAAAAGCCCCGCACGGTCTCCCTTTGCAAAGGCCGCCTCGGCAGTGGGGCTTGCGGCCACAATAATGGCCAACTGCTGATAAGCATTCAGGTTGCTGTCCAGCGACTGCTGAGCGGTATTCAGGGCGCTCTTCAAAGTCGCTTCGGCATTATCCTCAAGCACCGAGACCTGTGCCTCATAGTTGTAAACTGCCAGTCCAATCATGATGACAACCAGAATCGTTATCACCGGAATGATGGTCCTGGTCTGCAGGTTCATTTGCATAGTTCGATCTCCTTTCAGCGGCCTTTGTTGGCTTCTTTTATAAATGCCTTCCTGCCGTCCTGATCATCAATTTCGACCTGCAGGAGGTTTATCAATGTCTCAATATCTTCCCTGGTAAATGGCATTGAGGCATGCCATTTTTCTGCAATAATGCGCGACATTACCTTGGCCCCCGCCGGCCCTATCTGTCTGATCAGTGCGACCTTTATCTCTTCCAGCTGCTTAACATCCCCCGAATCTTCGCTGCCTATTGACCCGGAACCCTCGGAGCCGAGCCTGGATTCCACCATTTTTGACCAAACCTTGAGCTGTTGAATCAATTCTGCTGTAGGCGGGACTGCACCGGCCTTTGCATCCAGCTTAACGTCCGGAAGAAACATGCAGTCACCGAATTCCATGGTATTAATGCTCGCGAAGCATTCGTTGTCCCTCAGGCTGCCGCAGGTAATATGATACACGTTCCCATCCTTGAAAAAAAGCTTCAGGAGGTGATTCGTGCCTTTTACCAATACAGTCAATACCCCTGTTCTTCTGCCTTCGTTGATGTCCGCAACAATCTTCGCTAACAGTATGTTCATGCTCACCCCCAACCCTTGATTCGTACGCTTCACGCGAATCGTCGGCGCTAATGAAGATTTCCCGTGCGAATATAACCGTTATAGTATCTGCCGTTTTTCCTTTCGCAGACTCAGCCTTTTGCTTCCCTTCGGCCCAGGAGCTTCCGAATGGCTATCAGCAGCTCCATATTATCTCCGGTCTTTTTCAGAAAGGCATCAGCACCCTGTTTTTCTCCCCAGAGCTTATCACTGTCCTGGTCCTTTGAAGTAAGAATAAGGACAGGAATGTGCTTCAGCGCGTCATCTTTCTTTATCTCCCGGCAGAGCTGAAATCCGTTCTTTTTTGGCATAACCACATCAAGGATGATAAGGTCGTAGGGTTCAGCCCTGATCATCTGCTCACCCTCCTCGCCGTCCATGGCGACCGCCAGGGTGTGCCCGAGTGGTTGCAGAACTGATTTAATATACTGTATATCAGTCTGGCTGTCGTCAACAATCAGTATTTTTGCCATCCGTCCACCTCACTTACAGCGATGCCTTTACCGATTCGGATCTATCCTCTCGCCTGGACCCCGTCTTTTTTCAGGTACTTGCTGACTCCCTTCATCGAGCAAAATTCCCCGCACATGGAGCATACATCAGACTCTTCAGGCATACTTGACTCACGCAGCTTCCTCGCGCGTTCAGGATTGATGGAAAGCTCTATCTGGCCTTTCCAGTCAAGCGCCTTGCGCCGTCTGGCCATTTCTTTGTCCCATTCGATTGCGCCCTTTACGCCTTTCGCGATATCAGCAGCATGCGCGGCAATGCGTGAAGCCATAACGCCTTCGCGCACATCCTCAAGGTCAGGCAGACGTAAATGTTCTGACGGTGTTACGTAGCAGAGGAAGTCAGCGCCGGCCGCACCGGCTATCGCGCCGCCTATAGCCGACGTAATATGATCATATCCCGGCGCCACGTCAGTCACCAACGGCCCGAGAACATAGAATGGAGCGCCCTTGCAGATTGCTTTCTGAATCTTTATGTTGGTCTCGACCTGGTTAATCGGGACATGCCCCGGCCCCTCGATCATTACCTGCACACCAGCCTCGTGGGCCACATCGCGAAGTTCGCCGAGGATAATCAACTCTTCGATCTGGGCGCGGTCTGTTGCATCCGCCAGACAGCCCGGACGCATTCCGTCCCCAAGGGAAAGACACATATCATACTTTTTGCAGATCTCTATCAGCCTGTCATATTGCGTATAAAGCGGGTTTTCCATGTCGCTGTATAATATCCATTCGAGGTGAAAGGCCCCGCCGCGGCTGACTACATCCATTATCCTGCCCTGCCGCTTGAGGCGCTCAACGCTCGACTTGGTAATCCCGCAATGCACAGTGATGAAATCGACTCCCTCCTCCGCCTGTTCCTCAATTACCCGGAAAAGCAGATCGGGGTCCATCTCAACAATTGCCTTCTTCTGCCCGACAGTCTCTACAGCGGCCTGATAAATGGGAACAGTGCCAATAGCAACAGTGGAATGTTTGAGGATCTCATTGCGTATTCCGATAATAGGCCCGCCGGTTGAGAGGTCCATAACAGCGTCCGCCCCGGCTTCAATCGCGACCTTAAGCTTCTCTATCTCGCCCTCTATTGACATGCGGTCTTTCGAAGTGCCTATATTGGCATTGATCTTGGTGCGGAGCCCTTTGCCGACTGCAAGGGGTTTTATGGACTTATGCCGCACGTTCCTGCATATTACAATTGTGCCCTGGGCTATGCCGTCAACAATATGATCAATGCTCACTCCCTCGTCCTTTGCCGCAAACTCCATCTCCGGAGTGACATTGCCTTTTCGTGCCTGAATAATCTGTGTCATGTTTCACCTCGATATCCTGATATTAATTTTTCATAACTGTTACTTGTATCTGAATTCACTGCCTCAGTCGCTTGGCATAAAAGCAGTGCTATAATTATCCCTCTTAGCAATACCAAAATTCAACTTGTCCCCCTTTGCCGACGGCGCAGACGCGTCGTGGCATGCCGGCTACAATGCCGACCTTTTGCGGGAGAGTCCATTATTGTTTCAATTGATCAACGCAATCCCTGAGTGCTTCCCTGAAACGGACCCTTGCCTCCGGAGCGTTAAATTGCGGCTGATATCCCAGTGCAGCGGCAGCCTTGTCCCAGCTGAGATCCCATACTTCATTTAAAAAAGCCGGGCCCTGCCACTCGGCCGGCTGTACCAGCTGTAAGGGCGATGAAGAGTTGGTCAGTTCGATGATCATTGAACCTATTTCTTCCCACGTCAGGAAAAGACTTCCGGCGTTGTAAGTCTGCCCCGCAGCTGCCGGACTTTCCATCATCAGGCTTACAGCCTGGGCCAGGTCGCTCATTGTTATAAAGGCCCCCCCGGCTCCTCGTACCATTGAAATAGGCCGGTTTTCGATCGAAGTTTTGATAATATCCCTGAGATGCCGGCCTCCTATACTTTTACCGTAAGCCCACCAGAAACGGAGAACCGATACTGCAAGACCGCGCTCTTTGTAAAATAATAAGCAGAGCTTTTCGGCAGAATATTTTCCCAATGCGTAAAAGGGCTTACGCGCTTCCTCTATAAGGCAGGGATGTTCCTCGGTTACAGGATGATGCACAGCCCTTCCGTAAACAACAGCCGTGCTCGCATATATGAAACTGCGAACACCCGATGACAGGGCCGCATCCAGCAGATTTGCGGTGCCGGTAATGTCGGAGCCGAAAATCACATGCGGATCATCTGAAAAACTCCAGGCCAGATTGATGACTGCATCGCAGCCTTTTACAGCATTTTGGACCAGCGCCTTGTCAGTAAGATCGCCCTGAAGATAGGTCAGATCCGGGTTGGCCTCCAATTCGGCGGTCACGGTCGCAAGATCCAGTATCCTCAGGGAATGACCCTTCCGGGTATAATCCCTGATCAGATGCCTTCCGACATCTCCCGCGCCCCCCACAATAAGGATCTGCATCTCTTTCCCCTTTTAGGAGAGGGGCTGATCGCGGAAATAATCTCCGTTTCTCAGCCCCTCAAACTCACCAGCTAATAATGCTATTTTGACTTTTGATCTCCAAGTTCACAGACAGGACACTCGTCTGTAAAGCTTTTGCGTACGGGCTTGGGTATGCGCTTGAGGATAAGAGCACCAAGTCCTGCCAGAACACAGGTGAAACCTGCAGTCATGAAAATTGCTGTCCATCCTGCGGTGGTGACCAGATATCCCGCTACGACTCCGCCGAAGATACCGCCGAATCCCTTGGCAGTATAGACGATTCCGTAGTTTGTAGCGGCATAAGTCGTTCCGTATCTGTCAGCTGTCAGTGACGGGAACAGTGAGAATAGAGGTCCCCATGTGAGCATCATAAGGAACAGTAACGCAATGAACGTTACTGAAGTTGTCCCGACTATGGGCATCAGAGCCGTGAATATTCCGCAGAGCACGAAATCCACAAACATTGTATTTTCGCGGCCCAGCTTGTCAGATATTCCTCCGACAACGATGCGGCCCAGTCCGTTGGAAACACGGTCAACAGTAACTGCGATTATAACAACATATGCAGCGATGCCGATATCTTTAGCAAACGGCTTTGTCTGCGCTGTTATAAGGAGTCCGCTGGTGACCATACATATGAACATCATGTAGATAAGGTAAAACTGAGGGGTCTTGAGCATTTCAAGAGGTGAAAAACCCCTGTTCGGATCTGCTTTTGCAGCGGCAACAGCATGGGCACCTGTGTCTCCGGGCGGGTATTTGAGGATCTGGGCAACACCAAGGATGATTACTCCCTGCATAATACCTGTCACCAGAAATGCCTGCTCATAGCCATAGGCGCTAAGGAGCCATCCGATAAAAGGAATAAAGGGGGCAGAGCCTGCACCGAAGCCGGCAGCGATGATGCCCGACGCCAGACCTCTCCTGTCCGAAAACCACCTGATTGCGACTGCTATACTGCCGCTATATATAATACCTGCGCCTGCGCCGGCAAGTCCGTAGAAGAAATAGAGGCCGGGAAGGGATGTTATAAATCCTAATGCGGTCCATCCAATGCCGACCATAAAGCCTGCTGCCGTAAACAGCATTCTCGGTCCGAATCGGTCCAGCAGATACCCTTCGACAGGCATGGTATATGTTTCAAAGGCTATAAACATGGTAAAGCCGAGCTGAACTGCACCAAGAGACCAGCCAAAGGCGCCCTGTAGTGCCGGCACAAACAATGTCCATGCATATTGACAGTTGGCAATCATGATCATGCCCAGAACTGCAGAAGCGAGCTGAATCCAGCGGTTGCCAATAATGGGTCCGTATACTACTTTTGGATCTAAGCTTTTCACTTGTTCCATGTATTTCCTCCCATTTATTTTTGAAACCTGCTCAGAGATGAACTCCTCCTTGATGGGTGGTCGTTATACCACCCCCTCACCTCCTGATGATGGAAATGAGGGGGTAGTACCTTTTACTAACTATCTTACTGCTTTTTCATCAAGGAAAAATTCCCCTGACTACTATTTCGGTGTGGCTACCGGAATCGCCATGTCAGCTTTTACTTTTGCGATTCTGCCGTCAACAAAGGCCTGCATCTTGGCAATGTGCTCTGCCTTGAGATGTGTAAAGCGGCCCTGGTTCTTCATATACTCGCCGATCGGCTTGTAGGTCTTCGGTACGTTCGTGTACTTGTAAACGCCGTTTTCCCACTCAAACAGTGACCACATGCCGGTCTCGACTGCAAGCTTTGCCATTTCGCGGGTCAGCTTCTCGTCAAACTTCCAGCCCTTCGGGCATGGAGAAAGCATATGCAGGAAAGTCGGGCACTCGTATGAAAGGGCCTTTCTCACCTTGTTGGTCAGGTCGAGCGGATGGGCAACCGTGGTGGTGGCCACATACTTGACTGCCGGGTGACCGCCGATTACCATCTGCGGAACATCTTTCGGGAACAGAGTCTTACCTTCCGGTATCTCCTTGCCAGGAGGTGTGAAGGTCGTGTTTGCTCCGTAAGGTGTTGTCGGTGATGTCTGGATTCCGGTGTTTGCATAGGATTCGTTGTCATAGCAGATGAACAGAACCTTATGGTCACGATAGAACATGGCAGACATTGCCTGGAGTCCGATATCTACGGTACCGCCGTCGCCGGCCATAACGATGATGTTCGGGAAGGTGCCCTTGTACTTGCCTTTCCTGGCGAGTACTTTGAAGGCTGCTTCGATACCAGAGGCAACTGCTCCGCCATTGGTGATCTGGGCATGTATCCAGGAAACCGCATACGGGGTGCAGAGATATGATGCGTTGGCAACATACATGCAACCGGTAGGGCCGATGAATATGGTGTCCGGGCCTGCAGCCTTTGCTACGAGCCTGTAGTTAAGAGCGGGACCGCAGCCTGCGCAGGTACGGTGCCCCGGCACGTACATCTCAGCCTTGTTGATAGCCTTGAATGACTTTGCCGGTTCGAGTTTCTGAAACTTATAATCGAATTTCATGTTTCCTCCTTGATAAACAGATGGGCTTATTTGCCCTCAAATCCTACCCAGTAGGTGTACTGGCTGGCTTTCTTGTCTTTTGCCATCTGGGTGAGAACCTTGGCCATGCTGTGGAACTCTTCCGGCCAAACGGTCTCGCCGCCGAGGCCTGCCATAAATGCGCATACTGCAGGTCTGTCATCCAGATCATACAGGGAAGCGCGCACTTCAGGCATCAAGTTGCCGCCCCTCATGGAGCCGCCGTAGTGGGTGTTGGTCTCGATTACGCCGACTGCCTTTACGCCTGCAAGAGCTTCGGCGAGGTACTGTGTCGGCCACGGGGTTATCCAGCGCGGACGAATCATTCCGACCTTCACGCCCTGTTTCCTCATCTTGTCGATCTCTTTCATGCAGGTGTTTGAGTGTGCGCCCTGAATGAAGAAAGCGATCTCTGCGTCTTCCATCTTGTACTTCTCGAGGAACGGATCATAGTTGCGGCCCATGATCTTGTTGTACTCTGCAGTTGCCTTCTCGATAACGGCAGGTACATCAAGATATACGGCTGCGCGCTGTGCGTCCATCGGAGCACCCTGGTCAGGCCTGATCTGCGGGCCGTGCGAGCAGGGCTCTGTGAGGCTGAGCGGTGTATGCGGCTTGTACGGAGGCAGAAACTCCCTGGCCTGTGCAAGAGTCGGAACGCTGACTCTGTCAGGAATATGGGAGATGAAATAACCATCCTGAACCGGCATCTGGGGAAGCATTACTTTCGGGTCTTCGCCGATGCGGTAGAGCAGAAGGGTGTTGTCAAGGACTTCCTGCGGGGAGCGGGCCCATCCCATGATCCAGCCCTGGCCGCGGGTCGACATCGCATCTGTATGCTCCGAGCCAAAGTCTCCGGGAGGATCGAGCGCACGGTCGGCAATTGTCATCTGTACGGGATAACGTCCACCCGACATCGGGCTGTACACTTCCATTGCATAGGTAAGTCCTACTCCTGAGCTGCCGGTAAGGGCGCGGGCGCCTGCTGCGGATGCGCCAAGCACTACGGAAATCTGTGCGTGCTCGCCTTCGCCATGTACAAACTCTGCCTGCAGTTCGCCGTTGGCGACCATCTTTGCGAGTTCCATCATGATCGCCGTATAAGGGCGGATCGGATAGGAACAGATTACTTCAACTTCAGCCAGCTGGGCACCTATTGCAGCTGCCGCACAGCCGGTTAACATTTTTTCTTGAGCCATTGTATGTTCCTCCTTATAGACCTTGTTTAGAAAGGTTTTTCCAAACGGACCACGCCGTCCGGGAAATTGAGTTCCGGCTCAGCACTAATCGCGTTTACCGGGCAGTCGTGGATGCAGATCTGACAACCCTTGCAAAAATCTGCTACCCAGTCAAGCTTGTCGGTCTTTTCATTGTAGATCCAGCAAGCATCAGGACAAGCCATGTAACAGGTCAGGCAACGCGTGCACTTTGCGAAGTCAATAACCGGGCGAACTATACGCCAGTTCGAGGTGATAAACGCCTGCTGTGTGTTGACCGGAGCAGGTGTAATGGCCCCAAAGGGCACTTCTCTGTCTTTCGGAATGTTAAATGTTGAGAACTTCGGTAACTGCTTTGCCATGTCATCCTCCTTGAAAAACTCCGTTATTAAAAACGGGTTTATTGCCCGAATGCTTTTTATCCGCCGAACTGACCCGAAGGCAGGCGGAATTTCTTGAACTTCTGGAACGTACACTCGTTGTAACCGCGCTCCATGCCTGCAACGTCTTTTACGATTCCGGCCAGGGTCTCTTTCTTGACCAGTTCGGTTATGCGGGCCATTGCGCCAAGAACAGGAGCTGCTATGCCGGCTGCGAGAGAGGTAGCGTCTATGCCGCCCTCGGATCCTGAAAAGTCGATGGTATGAATACCGGAAATACCGGTGGCATCAACTGTTCCCATTCCGCCGAGAATGTCTGCGTTGGGGATGAACTTGAGAATCTCTTCAACGGACCTCTTTGTGTTGACGATGAGGATTCCGCCCTCAGGCATACCCTTAAGGATATTCATGCCCTTGACGATTGCTTCCTCAATGATAACTACTATGTTCGGCACATCATTTGTGTAAACATACTTGTGCTCGATCTCTTCGTCGCTGTAACGCACATATTTCCTGAGCGGAACAAGCACGCGATCCGGAAGATCTTCATAGTTGTCGAACGCCTGTGCGAATTTTCCTTCCTTGATGAGGGCTGCGCCAAAGGCATTGATGACGTCCCGGCCCTCTTTGTCCTGGAGCACTCCACGCGCCCAGACAGTTATTTCATTAACTTTAGCCATGCACACACCTCCAAAAGTGTTGTTCAAATAAATTGAACGGATTGTAAAACCCTCTTCACCTTCAAAAAACAAATGTTATTGCTTATCACCCCCCCTTCTCTTTTTGCCCATCACTATAGTCTCCACTTCCTCCAGATGCCGGCGCATTGCCCGTCGGGCGGCGGTGCTGTCCCCGGCCTTGACGGCTGCAAAGACTTCGTGATGGCCTACGAAAGATTGTTTTGAACGCTCTTCGTCCTGAAGGTACTCGTTACGTGTCTGCTCCAAAGGATCTGCAAGAGCCGCCAGCAGACGCTCCAATACCGGATTCTTAGACATCCGGGCCAGAAGCGCATGAAATCCGGCGTCGTATTTTGCACTGCCTGTGCCATTAGTGCCGGACCTTTCACGCTCATTGATAATTGCGGCAAGTTCCTCAATTTCTTCAGGCGTCCCATTCTCTGCCGCAAGCTCCGCAATATGAGGTTCGATGATCTTGCGCACATAAAAGATATCCTGTATGTTGTCTTTTTCGCTGAAAAGCGCAGCTGCCAGCGGATGCACCAGGATCTCCTCGCTCGATGCCAGCACATAGGTGCCTTCACCCTGCCGGCTCTGGACCAGTTTATGCGATTCGAGCGTGCGGATGGCCTCCCGGATCGTTGCCCGCGATACCTTGAAGGTCTCGCTCAGATCGCGCTCGGTCGGAAGCTGGTCGCCCTGCTTAAGCCGCCCCTCTTCGATGAGCGCGCGTATCTGGGAAACTACATCCTCATATGCGCGCCGTTTCTCTACTGCTTTGATCTCTTTAAGCATGACGCTGCTTTTTACTCGCTTTCACGGATTTTTTCTGTTGCCGTCACAAAATGGGCGCGTGTCAATAACAGCTTCTTTGAGGCATCTTCCGTCTTGGCATGGATCAACTCGGTAATTGCAGTCATGGTCGCCCGCCTGCAGATTAATGCTATCTCCGAACCGACCATGCCGTCAGTCTCATTTGCCAGTTCGGCAAAGTCTACATCAGGTGCCAAAGGCTTCTCTTTGGTATGAACTTTAAAAATAGTGACCCGGTCTTTCCAGTTCGGCACAGGGAACTCGAGATGGAAGTCGAGGCGTCCTGCGCGCAGCAGTGTAGGGTCGATGCAGTCTACCCGGTTTGTGGCAGCAAGTATCAGGACCTGGGAATGGTCGCTCAGGTTGTCCAGTTCACTGAAGAACTGGCTTACCATGCGCTCAGAGATCCCGCCTTCGCTGAAGTCGCCGCGTTTCGGGATTAGTGCGTCGATTTCGTCAAAAAAGAGTATGCAGGGAGCAGACTGTTTCGCTTTTTTGAAAATCTCATGAAGCGTTTTTTCTGACTCACCCAGCCATTTCGAGAAGAGGATAGGTCCGCTGATCGAAATGAAATTCAGGCCTGTTTCGCCTGCAAGGGCCTTTGCCATGAGTGTCTTTCCAGTGCCGGACGGACCGCTGAATATGATGCCCCTGGGTGGGGCCAATTTGCCGGCAGCAAAAAGTTCCGGGTATTTATAAGGCCAGTCAACAACAGACATTAGCGTCTCTTTGATCTTTTCGAGTCCTCCGACATTCTCCCACCGCAGGGTAGAGCGCTCTGTAAAGAATTCGCGTGTCGCGGAAGGTTCCACTTCCAGAAGTGCATCCATAAAGTCATCCATTGTGACCTTCATATTGTCGGTATCCTGCAATATTATGTCTTCGACCCGGTCTTTGGAGTAAAGCTCGACATGCCGCCTTAACGTAACCATACCCGCTTCTTTACAAAGGGCCTCGATATCGGCGCCGACAAACCCGTAGGTGATCTCGGCAAGATGGTTAAGATCAACATCAGGAGTCAGCGGCATACGCCGGCTATGGATTTTCAGGATAGTGAGACGTCCTTGTGCATTCGGGACCGGGATCACGATTTCGCGGTCAAAGCGGCCCGGGCGGCGCAGGGCTGGGTCGATCATCTCAGGGATATTGGTCGCGCCGATTACAACAACGCGGCCGCGGCGAACCATGCCGTCCATAAGGGCCAGCAGCTGGGCAACGACGCGTTTTTCAACATCGCCGAGCACATTGGCGCGCTTGGGCGCTATGGCATCTATCTCATCTATGAAGATAACGCTCGGGGCCTTGCGAATGGCGTCCTCGAATATCTCACGCAGCCGCGCCTCGCTCTCGCCATAATATTTATGTATAATTTCTGGTCCGTTGATCTTGATGAAGTGAAGTTTTGATTCGGCTGCTATTGCGCGTGCTATGAGGGTTTTTCCGGTGCCGGGAGGTCCATAAAGAAGCACGCCTTTCGGGGCCTCTATTCCGAGCCTCGAAAATAATTCCTCATGGCGCAGAGGGAGTTCCACCATCTCCCTGACCAGTTTGAGTTCCTTTTCGAGGCCCCCGATCATTTCATAAGAGATGCGGATTGCATCATCGACTATATAATCAGGGGTCTGTACAACCATTTTCGTATTCAGGTTTATGATTACGGCACACTGGGGGGATGTTGCAACAACTTTAAAGAGGCGGTCCTTGCCGCCAAAATATGGCATGTTTATGGTGTCGTCGGCCATCATGGCAGTTCCCTGGAGTATCTTGGCGAACTGCTCTATATCTCTCTCACTCGGGAGCGGTGCGTCTGCGTCAATCGGAAGGAGTACTACATTTGTTGCGGTTTCGCGGCGTACTTTTTTGACTTTTGCTATCTCGCCTATATTTATCTGGGCATTTTTCCGGGTGAGATCATCTATCTGGATAAGTTTCTTTTCGTTATTCTCGGGAAAACCGGCAGCTACTCTGGCAACTGTGACATTTTTGCCCCTTATCTCGAGCAGGTCGCCTGGCACTACTTTGAGGTTAAGGCCGTCTTCCGGTGCGATCCGCGCTATCCCCTGCCCCACATCATCAATGGTTGTTTCAGCTACTTTTAATTCTATCTCAGCAGACATCAAAACCCCCCGCACAAAACATAATTTGAACCAAAAAGCGTTGGTCTGACAACCTGATGATCTATCTTACAGCTTCCTTGGGAACTTGTCAAGGGGTTTTTTGGGGGTGGGCATTTGACAAAAAAAGGTTGTCTTGAACCTGCCAAATTACATCTACTTTAAGTAAAAAAGGCATATTTATTCTCTTTTTTTGCAGGAATTGATTCAGTCGGTCAAATAAGGAGAACTCAGACCATCAGGTCAGCAGGTTTTATGGAAACCTGATATAGTTTTCCCAAACGGACAGGACTTCCTTCGTGGCAGTAAGGTCTCCAGCGCAATACCGTGCGATGTCAGTGTACCGACCGGCCTGAAAAAGGTTTTTCACGTCGTATCCTGTGATACCTTCTTCCTTCGGACTTTTGATACCGAAAACCCTGCACCACATATCCAGCGGGAATCTTCGCTTTGTTGCCCCGTAGAAACTGAGCTGATCAAAAAGGTCTATATGGTCTTTGTCCGAATAGCGGTAGGGTATAAGGTTACGGGCAGGTTTGATGCGATGTACAGCCGAGCGGACCGCGATGAACGGGCAGTCAAAGGCCCTGCCGTTAAAAGTCACGATTTGATCGTAAGCCCTGACTGCCTGCCAGAATTTTTCGAGAATGTCCTTTTCGGCGCCGCATTCGTAACGTACCCCGTCTTCCTCAAAAGGCTCTATCCTGACACCAGGCGCCTGGAAATATACCGCGCCTTTGTTTGTGTCCGGATTCAGCATGCCGATTGCTACTATTTCGCCGGTAAGGGGATAAAAGGAGAGGCTCTCTTTGATCCTCTCCTTTTCATCGTCATTTTCAGCCCATTTTATAAGATAATCCTGAACAGCCGGCTCAAGGGTATCAAAGTCAGCTCCGACCGTCTCGATGTCGAAGATGACCCTCCCCACTACGCGGCCTTTTTATTCAGCCTGTCGATTACTTCCCAGGTCTTCAGCGCATCGATCGCCCGCTGCAGCTGCAGGTCGTCTTTCTCTTCCACTTCAAAAGGCACCTGCTCCTGCGCGGCGGGGGCCTCAAGGTTGTTCTCATTTTCCAGATGGCCCTGCAAATCTTTCTCCCTGATTACCGGCATACCCTTTCCGTCCTTGGCTTCCAGCTTTACTGTGATGTCCGGTGCTATACCCACATTCTGGATGCTTACACCGCTGGGGGTGTAATATTTGGCGGTGGTAAGGCGCAGCCCCGAACCGTCGCTCAGGGGGATTAATGTCTGGACTGAGCCCTTGCCGAACGTCTGAACTCCGATCAGTACCGCCCTGTTCCAGTCCTTAAGCGCGCCGGCCACAATCTCCGAGGCACTGGCACTTCCCTGGTTGACCAATACAACCATTGGGAGGTCCGTATAGGCCGTCATGCTGCCGTCAGTAAAATACTCCACCTTGTCGCCGCTGCGACCCTTGATATAAACGACCAGTTTCTTAGGCGGCAGGAACTGCCCGGCAACATCTACCGCTATGTTAAGAAGACCTCCGGGGTCATTCCTCAGGTCGAGGATTATGGACTTCATGCCTTTCTCTTTCAGGGCCTTGAGGGCCTTTGAAAGATCATCGGCAGACATCTCCTGGAACTGGGTAAGCTTAACATAGCCGATATCGTCCTTAAGCATCCTGGACTTTACACTCTTTATCTTGATGATGTCCCTAACTATAACTATGTCCTTCGGCTGCGGCCAGCCCTCCCTGTGCACACTAAGGGTTATGGACTTGCCCTTGGGGCCACGCATCTTTGAGACCGCATCGTGGATGGCCATATTTTTTGTGGATTCGCCAGCGATTTTCAGGATCCTGTCGCCTGCCTTCAGTCCAGCTTTAAACGCCGGGGTGTCCTCAATCGGAGCGATAACAGTAAGGACGTTGTCCTTGATGCCTATCTGTATGCCAAGCCCTCCGAACTCCCCTTTTGTTTCTACCTGAAAATCCTTGTATGCCTCCGGCGTCATATATCCTGAATGCGGATCCAATGCTGCCAGCATACCTTTTATAGCGCCTGTCAGGAGGTCTTTTGTCTTCACATCATCAACATAATTCTTTTTGATGACATTCAGCACATCAACAAAGGTCCGCAGCTCTTCATAACTGCCCTGGGCATCCACAAGCCTGGCGTTTACACCGCCTACGACCAGGGCGCCGAAAAGGACCCCGGCCAGAGCTACCGATACTATAAACATCTTTCTTTTTAGACCCATTTATTTACCCTCCGGACTTTCTCAGCCATTGCTGTGGATCAAGCGGTTTTCCTTTATAACGTATTTCAAAGTAGAGGCCCGTACTCCCTATCGCCGCAGAATCTCCAACCTCGCCCACCTGATCGTTCTCTTTTATTATAGCGTCATTTTTCAAAAAAATCCTGGAAAGGTTGCCGTACAGTGAATGGTATCCCGCGCCATGGCTTATAACGACCATCTTGCCGTATCCCTTGAATTCAGCGGCGTAGACCACTTTGCCCCCCCAGACCGCACTGACAGCCGACCCGGACTCGCTCTTGATATGAATACCGCTCCTGAATACAGGCAGGTTAAATATGGGGTCTGTCTGCGAACCGTATCGGATAGCGAGTTTGCCATGCACCGGCCAGGCAAGCTTTCCCTTCATCCTGGTAAAGGCGCTGTCTGCCGGCAGGCTCTCGGGTTCCGGCTGCCTGCCCTTGACCGTCTTCTTCTTCGGAGCTTTCTCACGCCTCTCTGCCTCGCGGATAATCCTCTGCATACGCTCAGAGTTGTCCTTTAATTCATTAATCATCCGCTGATATGTGTCTTTTTCTTTCCTGACGCTTACGAGCAGCGTCTCTTTGTCCTTTTTCTTCACCTTGAGAGAGTCCTCAAGCCTGGACAGGTTCTGCTCTTCGGACCTGAGGT
Source organism: uncultured Nitrospiraceae bacterium (assembly GCA_903822005.1). GTDB lineage: Bacteria > Nitrospirota > Thermodesulfovibrionia > Thermodesulfovibrionales > Dissulfurispiraceae > Fen-1308. The sequence continues at coordinate 21,843 of CAIJNL010000008.1, read as the reverse complement.
TGCCGACAAGACCGTCCAGCTTCTTCTTCTGTGCGCCGAGTCCGATCAGCTCGGTCCGATATTTCGCTATTGATTCATTATAGCGCCTGGATATCTCGCCAAGAGAGCGCGAAATCCTTAATAAGGTCGAAGGCTCTTCATTGCTTATAAGCATAAGCATCACTTCTTTTGAGTCATTGATCCTCTGCAGGGTCCTGAGTCTTTTGGCCAGACGTATGCGCTGTGCTTCAAGACGGCCTGCGCCTGCCGAGATCTGTCCTTCGAGCACAGATATGCTGCCGCGTATCGTGTTTATCTGTTTCTTGGTGGCCGCCACCTGGTCTCCGATATCGCCAATCTGGGAATCGACCCGTCTCAGGTCGATCACAACAGACTTTTCAGTACGGGTGGCATCGGCCAGCTTCTTTTTATGCTTTCTGATATCTTTTTGAAGCTTCTGGTATTCGTCGCGCGTACTTGCCGCAAATGCGTCTCCGGGCTGGCCGGGCAGCAGCGCCCCGCTGAAAAGAACGAGAATGGCTATGGTGAAAAAGAATGAGGCATTATTTTTTAGCATTGCTTTCAGAGTTTAAGCTTGCCCACAGATATGAGCGATCCCGCCAGTCCCATCAAAAGCCCGACAACAGGGATAAAGACCAATATCTCGAGAGGCATTACCATTTTCCCGAGTATGGGCATAAACGCGCTGAAGACTTCTGTAGTCAGATAATAGAAGCCGGAGGCTCCGATTATGGCGAAGATGCCGCCAAGCAGACCCAGCGCCCCGCCCTCGATCAGAAAAGGCGCCCTTATAAAGCCGCCTGTGGCCCCGAGCAGTTTTATTATCTCTATCTCGTTCTTTCGTCGGTAGAAGAGTATCTTTACAGTGCTGGATATCACAAACAGCACAATAAATATTATCACGCCGAGGATGAAGAGACTGAGGTTCTCAACCGAGGTCTTTATGAGATATACCGTTTCTGCAATCTTTTCCTCATAATTCACATCCTCTACTCCCGGCATCTTTTTGATCTCATCCGAGATCTGCTTTACGGACACGGCGGAAACCGTTTCACGCTTTAGCTTCACCTCGATGGCCGAAGAGAGCGGGTTTTCTTCCAGCCCCTCGAAGACATTGCTGACTTCCCTGAGTGAGCGCTTCATTTCTGCCAGTGCCTGCTCGCTTGAGATGTATTTGGTCCCCGCCACATATTCCCTGCTTTTAAGGATTGCGACCAGTTTCTGGACTTCCGGCTGCTCTATCTTGTCCTTAAGATAGACGATCATCGTGAATTTTTCGGGCAGCGACCGGGTGAATATATCGAAATTGTATATAAGGAGTATGGCAACCGCGCTGACAAGGAGGCTGGCCGCAACGGTAACACTCGACAGCAGGTTGATCCATTTTTCCTTCATCAGGCTCTGCAGCGCCGTCTTGGTGGAATAGGACAGTTCCATTACCCTATCTCCTCTCCGATGATAACACCGTTGTCGAGCCGTATCACCCTTTTGCCGGTATTCTTATAAAGTTCCCTGTTGTGCGTGGCAATAAGTATGGTAGTGCCGTGAATGTTCGCTTCGTGGAAAAGTCTTGCTACATACTTGGAAGTATCCGGATCAAGGTTGCCGGTCGGCTCGTCGGCCAGCAGGACCGAGGGCTCAGAAACCATGGCCCTCGCAATAACAACCCTCTGCTGCTCTCCGCCCGAAAGAGTAGGCGGATAGCTTTCTACCTTGTGTCTCAGATGAATATCTTTTAATGCCTCGAGCACGATACCTTTTATCTCCTTTTCCTTCCTCCCGCGTATCCTGAGGGCAAGGGCCACATTGTCATACACCGTCAGATTTTCGAGGAGCTTGAAGTCCTGAAATACTACCCCTATGCTCCGGCGCAAAAGAGGCACCTCGGCGTGCGAGAGTTGTCCCACATTAAAGTCGCCAAGCAGGATTTCTCCGCCATCCGGAAGCTCTGCAGCATACAGAAGCTTCAGCAGCGTGGATTTGCCGGCGCCGGTCGGGCCGGTCAGAAAAACCATCTCTCCCTTGCCTATGGCGAGGTCGATATTTTTGAGTACAGGCTCGTCTTCATAATATTTTGAAACGTTCCTGAAGGTTATCATTTAAGATTTTCCTCTCCCATACTATTATGTAATAGTCTTATTATATATCATAATATCAACAATTTATTAATAAGCCTTGAATGAAAGCGTGAAGGACCGGCTGAGTGGAAATAATGGGGCGTTTACGGCTTACGGGCAGATTTCTGGTCGCCAGTTCTGACTATTTATAAAGTCCTTACCAGTGAGCTGATCTTTTTAATATCGAGAAGCAGTTTTTCTACATCGGCGAGTCCAATCATATTAGGCCCGTCACACAATGCCTTCGAAGGGTCGGGATGGACTTCCATAAAAAACCCGTCCACCCCCGCGGCTGCAGCGGCCCTTGCCAGATGGCCCGAATACTCGCTCTGCCCTCCCGAGCATCCGCCCTGTCCGCCCGGCAACTGCAGGCTGTGTGTAACATCAAAAATAACAGGATAGCCGTAAGAGCGCAGGATCGGAAAAGACCTGAAGTCGACAACCAGATTGTTATATCCGAATGTCGTACCGCGCTCGGTAAGCGTAAGGTTTTCATTGCCCGCTGAGACAAACTTTTCTATTATATTCTGCACGTCCCAGGGCGCAAGAAACTGGCCTTTTTTGATATTGACCGGTTTGCCCGTTTTTGAAGCAGCGACAAGCAGGTCCGTCTGCCGGCATAGAAACGCCGGGATCTGGATCATGTCGAGTACATCTGCGGCAGGCGCTATCTGTTCTATCGAATGGATATCCGATATTACAGGTATCCCGAGTCTGGCGCCCACATCGGACAGGACCTTGAGCCCGGCCTTGAGCCCGGGGCCCCTGAACGAAGTCACGGACGTGCGGTTGGCCTTGTCAAACGAACATTTGAAGATGAATGGAAGCCCGACAGATGCGCATATCTCTTTCAGCCTTGCCGCTGTATCAAATGTGATCGCCTCATTTTCAATCACGCAGGGCCCTGCGATAATCAGCGGGAGATTGTTGCCGCCGACCGCGAAGTCCCTTATTTTGATCTCTTTCAAAATGACCCCTTAAAAAGGATTTAAAACAAACGCGCATAATACCCAAACTAATAGTATTGTCCCGATTTTGGCCGGGTTCGTCAACATGCTGTCTTGCTTAAAATATTGCGCAGCCCTTGATAAGCCGCTTACAACTGAATTCTGCATCCAAAATGGCATGGAGCACTTTGGCCGCAATGCGCTATCAGAAGCCGCTTCATGGCATAAAGCGAATAATAAATGTTAATTTACAGAATAAAGAAAGATTGAGGCAAGGCATGTCTATTGTTGACAAAAAAGCAACAAGCTGGGCCAATGCGATAGAACTGCTATATGAAAATTCCTGGCAGCAGGACCTTCAGCGTTACCGGTCAAATTTCGTGTTTCGGGGTCTGTCAGACCAGGGTTACGACCTAAAAACCAGTCTAACCAGGCTGGGCGGCTCGTTTTGGGAGCTTGAAGGCCCCCTCTTGAGGAACTTCTCAAAATATTCCGAACTCGGCGATGCCGACCGCCATTACTCTGACTGGAAATGGCTCACCCTTGGACAGCAGCATGGGCTGCCGACCAGACTGCTAGACTGGACATATTCTCCGTTTGTTGCGCTCCATTTTGCAACTGCCAATCTGCAGCACAGCCACACGGACGGTGTCGTATGGTGCGTAGACTTTATGAAGGTCCATGATGAAATCCCGGATATATTGAAGGAACAGCAGATCCGCGCCAAGTCCAACGCCTTCACCGTCGGCATGCTTGACACGGTCGCTAAAAGAATTCACGATTTCGATGCCCTGGCTGAAGACCCTTTTGCTGTCTTTTTTGAGCCTCCCTCGATGAGCGACCGTATAGTGAACCAGTTCGCCCTTTTTTCTGCTATGTCCGATCCTCGCATTTCAATCGATTCATGGCTTGATTCCCGCATGGGTGTCTGCAAGCGCATCATCATTCCAAAAGAGATCAAGAGTGAGGTCAGGGACAAGCTTGATCAGGCCAACATAACCGAACGGGTACTGTTCCCCGGACTGGATGGAATGGCGACCTGGCTGAAGAGACATTACAGCCCAAAAAGAAATTAAGCCTGGCATAAAATAAGGGGAGAACAGCAGTCATTGTTGCTCTCCCCTTTTTGAATCAGCTGCCTCATAAACGCCGGCATTTACACTTACTCGTTAAAGTCGTATCCAGCCGGGGGCTCCGTGTTCTCCCTGCTCACCTGCCTGATATAGGAAACAACGTCTTTCATATCCTGTGACCTGGGATCTATGGCCTTGCCCTTGTTCGCCATGATAATGCAGAAATTGATTGCGTCCTGCAGCTTCAGCCAGACTGCTCCCGGCGTAACAAAGGACCTCTTGAGCCACTTGCCGGAAGCTTCAAGGCCTTTCCCATTCGGATGGCAGGTTGCGCATGAAGTCTCCCCCGTTGCTCCAAAGGCTTTGGGATCATTGAAAAGGGCCTTGCCCCTTTCAGCACTGGTTGCGCCGTAGGCTGCCGTGAACATCAATGCAACTGCCATTAACGATATCACCGCTGTCTTCAGATGCTTCATCTTTTGTCACCACGCTTTCTTTCGCCGGCTATGCCGGTCTTATTGTTTTCCTCACATCCCATTGAAAGGACTATAGTAAATAAATACCCGGAAAAGAGGGCGAATTATATAGGTATTTCTCTCTTTTTTTTGTAGGCAATATGCTGACAGGAATGAAGGTGATGGGGCCGGTATACAACGGTGTCGGTTGATGACTGAGTGATAAGGTTTTTTAGCAGGCGTTTGGGATTGCCCGCTAAAGTTTTGTAAGGCATGAGGTGATTGCACCTGACGCATTCGTGAAAACAGGAGTGCCCGTGCCTGTGGCAGCACCGAAAATCCTTGTATGATCAGATCAGCTTGAGCTTCCGCATCTCCTCTGCTATCATGGCTTTTGTGATAGGTTTCACGAGATAGGAATCGGCGCCTCCGCGATAATAGGCGCCTACAACCGTTTTAGGGTCGTCCAGTGCGGTTGTCATTATGACCTTTACTTCTTTGGGAGGCATGACACCCGATTCCTTTTCAAATTCCCGCATCATATTCAGCGCCTCCAGCCCGTTTACATTAGGCATCATTATATCCAGAAAAATAACATCATATGGCTTCTTATCGTCAAACGCCATCTTGAAAGCCTGCACTGCTTCCGCGCCGTCAACCACAACATCGCACTGTCCGTACTCAGCCAGCATGTCCTTCAGCACATGCCTAGCGATAAAATCGTCTTCAACAATCAGCAGTTTCATTGTCCCTCCGTCCCTTTACAGGTAAAGTGAAATAGAATGTACTCCCCTTGCCAGGTGAACTTTCGACCCAGATCTCACCCCCCATGCTCTGGATTGTCTTCCTTGCGATTGCGAGGCCCAGCCCCGCGCCTTCATGTTTCCGCGTGGCCGACCCGTCAGCCTGCCTGAACCCATCGAATATCGTCTTTATTTTCTCGGGCTCGATCCCTATGCCTGTGTCGGACACCGTGAAACGCCGCATGACCGTTTTAGACCCTCCGTGATCGGCTTTTTCCAGAGTGTCTATCCTGAACTCAATGCGACCCTCATTTGTAAATTTGATGCTGTTTTCGAGAATATGATGCAGGACATGCCGCAGCCGGACTTCATCACCGAACAGTCTGTCCGGCAGGTCCGTATCCGGTATGTACGACATGATCAGATTTTTTGCGGCCGCCTTGTCCGAATAAGACCTGACAAGCGGGACAAGAAGATCTCCGAGGCTGAACTCCGTTTCTGTCAATTCAAACGAGCCCGATGCCATCTTCGAAAACTCAATCAGGTTATTCAGCAGGTAAGACAGGCGACTTGTAGAGGACTGGAGCATGGCATAATATTTGTCCTGCTCGGCTGTGTGGTCAAGGCTTGTAAGAAGTTCAATAAGCCCGACCATGCCGTTGAGCGGCGTCCTTATCTCGTGGCTTATATTGGCCATGAACTCAGACTTGAGCTTTGACGATTCCTCGGCAGCATCACGGGCTATCTTGAGCTCTTCGATATGCTGCTTCAGTTCTTCAGTATTTTTCAAGACAGTAGACTTCAGGAGTCCTGCATATCCGCGCTCCGCCTCCCTGAGTCGTCGGTAATTAAGGGCCCTCGCAAGGATCGAAACAAGCATCTCGGGCTGGATCGGCTTCAAGATGAAATCAAAGGCATGACGCTTCAATGCTTCTATGGCCGTTCCGGTTTCAGAATATCCGGTCATAAGAACCACAGGGATATCCGGATCAAGCCTGTGTATATGATCCAGCAGCTCAAGTCCCGAAACTGCAGGCATCTTCACGTCGCTAAGCACTACATCAAAACGTTCAGACTCGGCAAATTCGAGGGCCGCGAAGGCGTCAGGGCATGACCTTGCCGAATAGCCTTCACTCTCGAGAAGCTTGCTCAGACTCTTGAGCACATTCGGATCATCATCCACGAGCAGAACTCGTCCGCACTTGCTGTCAGGCATTTATGCTCCTATTGCAACGGTTATTGGTGACGGTCAAAAATTATCTCGAATATGTGATCTGTCTTCCAGAAAGTCTCAAATATCCATGGATCAAAATGCCCCGGTATGGTCCTGCCATCGCCTTTGCTGAAAATGTCCCTGACCGCATCATGAGTGAGCGGCTCTTTATAAGGTCTCCGGCTCCTGAGGGCATCGTACTGGTCACAGATAAAGACTATCCTTCCTGCAAGCGGTATATCCTCGCCCTTGAGGCCCCGCGGATATCCGGTTCCGTCCCACCTTTCATGGTGAGTATGGGCTATTACAGCGGCCATGCTCATAACAGGGGCATTCGACCCGCTAAGTATCCGTTCGCCAATGATGGTGTGGGTCTTCATTGTTTCGAATTCCTCTGCTGTCAGGCGGCCGGGCTTCAGCAATATGGTATCGCTTATACCGATCTTGCCTATGTCATGTATCTGGCCCGCCAGGCTGATCTGCTGAACATAATCGTCGTTCATGCCCACTTCCCTCGCGACAGCTGCCGCATACTCTCCTATGCGTAGAATATGCGCTCCTGTGTCCTCATCCCTGCATTCAGCCGCGTTCGTAAGCCGCTTTATCAGGTCGACATTCAGGTCCTTCACCATCGCCATCGCCCTGGAAAGCTCAGACGACTTCTGGCGCACCGCCTCCCTGAGCCTGATGTGCGTCATGTGCCGGAGCTGATCATGCCTGTGCTTTTTTATGGCCCTGTTTACAGTTTCAAACAGGGCATCCACCTGGAACGGCTTGATGATAAAATCGAACGCGCTCTTTTTTACCGCGCTCACCGCTATGTCTATCTCCGCATACGCGGTCATGAGAATTACCGGAAGCTCCGGCTCAATGTTGTGTATATTGTCCAGTACCTCGATGCCGGTCATGCCAGGCATCTTTACATCCGACAGCACTGCCACAAAATGCTCTGTGCTGAATTTGCTCAAGGCCTCTTTGCCGCTGCTGCAGGCCACAACATCGTATTGTGAGCCGAGTATTTTTTCGAGACTCCGCAGCACTGCCGGATCATCGTCTATTATAAGTAAAGTATCAGCGTTTGCCTGAAGCATAAGCAGCCCCTTCCTGAATCAAATATTTAAGCCTTTTCGAGTATAATCGATGAAATGCGCTCAAGCGGGGCCACCTTATGCACTGCCCCGCATTCCATGGCCTTTTTGGGCATACCCCATACCACGCAGGACGCCTCGTCCTGTGCCACATTAAATGAGCCGGCTTCTTTCATCTCGAGCATACCGCGGGCGCCGTCGTCGCCCATGCCGGTCATGATGACCCCTATCGCATTTTTCCCCGCGTATCTGGCGGCTGACCTGAACAGGACATCAACCGAAGGGCGGTGCCTGCATACGAGTGGGCCGTCTTTTACCTCAACGTAGTAACGCGCGCCGCTGCGTTTAAGCAGCATGTGGCGATTGCCCGGAGCGATAAGTGCCCTTCCCCTTATGACGCTGTCGTCATTTGCTGCCTCCTTGACCGATATGCCGCAGAGGCTGTCCAGCCTCCGGGCGAATGCCTCTGTAAATTTTTCTGGCATGTGCTGCACGATAACTATGCCTGGCGCATCCAGCGGCATGCTTTCCAGAAAGACCCTTAGCGCCTCAGTTCCGCCTGTGGATGCCCCTACTACAAACACTTTGTCGGTAGTCTGGATCATGGCCCTTGACAGCGGCTTTTCTATGACCGCATCAGCGGTCAGTTTCGGCTCAATGACGGTCTCTTTTATATTCAGTTTTCTTGTACGGGACATTGCGGCAGCTTTTACCGCGTCGCAGATAGCAACTTTAGCGTCCTCTAAAAACTGTTTGGTCCCTATGCGCGGTTTTTCTATGATATCAACTGCCCCGTATTCCAGGGCCCTGAGAGCGGTCTCGGAACCTGAGCCGGTCAGGCTAGAGCACATAACGACCGGTATAGGATGCTGAGACATCAATTTCTTTAAAAAAGTAATGCCGTCCATCCGCGGCATCTCGACATCCAGTGTGATTACGTCAGGCACCTCTACCTTTAGCCGCTCTATGGCAATAAGAGGGTCAGCCGCGGTGGCCATGATCTCTATCTGCGGATCCGACGAAAGGAGTTCTGACAGCGTCTGCCTTACAATCGCCGAATCATCGATGATCAGCACCTTTATCTTTTTATTCATTGCCGAGCCTCTTCAGATATATCTCTCCCGTGTGCGTCAGAAAAAAGATTTTCCTGCCTATGATTCCTCCGGTATCGGCAACGGCAATCCCGAGTCCTTCTTTCGCGAGTATTTTTTTTGCAACTCTCACATTCTCGGCACCTACGGTCTTTGTATGCCCGTTGTTCGGCCCGGTCCTGTCGAGCATCTCGGCCCCGCCAAAAAGTTTTACCACCACTTCGCTGCGCAGTATATTGAGCTCGTCAAGCTTCTTAATCATATGCCTGATAGTACATTCAACATATTTGGGCCATTCCCTGCATTCCGGCTCTTTTACACATTTTTTCCTCTCTGCACATTTAGGCAGCATGCAGTGACAGATCGCGCCGAATACGGAAGCAGTGTGGTGCATGGTGACGGATACGCACGAGCCCAGAACAGTCGTCACCACCGACGGTTTTCCCGAAGACAGAATCTCTCCAGGCTTCAATATGGCCGGTGTAAACCCGCTTATTGCCTGTTCTATATTCATATTTTTTTCCTGTATGTTGTCGGCGCCACCGAAGTAAGAGGCAGATTCATTCCGTTCAGAGTTTCTGAGTGGCCCATATAAACGTAACCGCCGGGGGCCAGATGGCTGCAAAACTTTCTCAACAGTCTTTCCTGCGTCTCACGGTCAAAATAGATGATCACGTTTCTGCAGAATATCATGTCGAGCGGTTCCCTGATTCCGAAATCAGCATCCATAAAATTCAGATGTCTGAATTGGACCAGTTCCCTCAGCTCCGGCACTATGCGCACTACTTTTTTTGAGTTATCGCGGCTCTTTAGCAGATACTTGCGCTTCATTGCGTCCGGCACCGGAGCAACCCGTTCAATATCATAAATAGCAAGTTTTGCCGACTGAAGCACACGCACTGAAATATCGGTAGCCATAATCTCAAACCGGAAAGGCCTGTTCTGGAGCGCATATTCGCTCAAGACCATTGCAAGTGTGTAAGGCTCCTCTCCGGTTGAGCATCCCGCGCTCCATACCCTTAATGGTTTGCCCTCACCGACGCCTCTCATCTGCCTGAGTTCCGGCAGCGCTCTGCTTGTCAAAAACTGAAAGTGGGCCGGTTCCCGAAAAAAATCGGTCTTGTTGGTAGTTACAACATCTATCATATGCCGCAGCTCTTCTTTGTCCGGCGAACCGTCTAGCACGTAATTGCAGTAGTCATGATAATCATCAAGGTTCAGTTCTTTGACCCTCTTGCCGAGCCTTGATTCTATCATCACCTTCTTCTCGGCTGTCAGTTTGATGCCGCACGTCTCATGAATATATTTGCTGAGCCGGTTGAAATCAGCTGTGGACATTAAGCCGGGAGATGCGCCTGTCCTGTTTCGCCTGTTAATTTCATCCGCAATCATTATTTCATCTCCCTGAATTTTCGTTGGTGACTGACGGCAGCCTCTGCAGACTGCCGTCAGTAAGCCTGAAGCTATGTCTTGCTTATACCCTGAGCGATCATCAATTCTTCGGTCGTGAATACCTTGTCGATATCGAGGATCATCACGAACTTCCCTTCCCTCTTGCCCATGCCCCTGATAAAATCGGTGTTCAGTTTTGTACCGATCTTCGGGGCAGGCTCAATCTGGTCGGGCTCCATGTCCACCACTTCCTGCACTGAGTCAGCCAGCGCACCGAGTATGGTGGTCTCATTGCCAAGATTTATCTCGACTACCACTATACAAGTGTTTACGGTATTCTCGGTCATGCTCATGCCAAACTTGAGCCGCATGTCTATCACTGGCACTACGCTGCCGCGAAGGTTGATTACCCCGCGCATGAAATCAGGAGTCTGCGGGACCTTGGTTACGGTAGTAAAGTCGAGTATCTCCCTCACCTTGGCCACATCGAGCGCGAAGACCTCGTCGTCGAGCTTGAAGGTAAGGTATTGAGTAGTCTCTGTTATTCCGGCTACGCTCATATCCCCCTCCTAGAACTTCTCAAAATCATCATCATGTTTATCGCCGCCATTTCCGATGTCAATGGCTACACCCTTTGCCTTTTTCTTCGGATTCGGATGCTCCAGCACGGCCGTGGCAGATCCTGTACTCATGGCCATATGCGGGATGGAACCGGCAACGCGCGCCTGGGACCTGCTTTTGGTCCTGCCATTCTCTCCGAGTTTGAAGAACGAGATGGTGCCCTGCATCGCGTCTGCCTGCGATGTCAGTTCTATGGCTGTAGATGCGAGTTCTTCAGACGCTGCAGCATTCTGCTGCACGACCTTGTCGAGCTCCTGGATGGCCTTGCTGATCTGCTCGGCACCGGCATCCTGCTCCTTGCTCGCAGCACTGATCTCCTGAACAAGATCCGCAGTCTTTTGAATCGCAGGTACGATCTGCGTCAGCATTGTCCCCGCCTTTTCTGCGATCTCGACACTCGTTTCGGAGAGCTGACTTATCTCGCCGGCAGCAAGCTGGCTCCTCTCGGCAAGTTTCCTGACCTCTGCCGCAACGACTGCGAAGCCTTTACCATGCTCTCCTGCGCGGGCTGCCTCGATGGCCGCGTTAAGGGCCAGCATGTTGGTCTGGCGCGCAATCTCTTCGATTATCGAGATCTTGCCCGCGATCTCCTTCATCGCATTGACCGTCTCGGAAACAGCCTTGCCTCCTTCGGTAGCGTCATCCGCTGCCTTCGCAGCTATTTTTTCGGTCTGCTGGGCGTTGTCGGCGTTCTGGCGGATATTGGAGGTCATCTGCTCCATTGACGATGAAACTTCTTCTACCGATGCTGCCTGCTCGGTTGCTCCCTGCGACATCTGCTGGGAGTTTGAGCTCATCTGCTGGCTGCCGGATGCAACATTGTCTGTTGCTGACTGGATATCACCGGCAATCTCGGTCAGTTTCTTGACCATCAGTATTAGCGCCTTCATCAATTCGTCCTTTGCTGACCGTTCATTGACCTTGACCAAAAGGTTGCCCTCTGCAATTTCCTGGGCCGCCTTTGTAATACCATTCAATGCCTCGATCAGCATATTCAGGTTGCTTTTGATGATGTTATACTGGCCCTTGTACTCCTGCGTAATTATCGGCGGCATGTCGCCTTTCGATATCCGGTCTACATAATCTGCAGTTACCATTAGCGGATTCACGATATTGGTAATCGTGTCATTTACGCCTGACACCAGCTTGTTCCAGCCGCCTGCAAACAGGTCCGCATTCGCTCTTTGATCAAGCTGACCCTCAGCTGCCGCCCTGATGATCTTGTCTGTTTCTGCCAGCAGTTCGTTCATCATCTTCACAACCGCGTTCAGGTTGTTCTTGATGATGTTGTACTGCCCCTTGTACTCCTGCGTGATCGTCGGAGGTATTACTCCCTTGGATACCTTCTCAACATAGTCTGCCGTCACCATGAGAGGATTCACGATGTTGGTGATCGTATCGTTTACTCCGGATACCAGCTTGTTCCATCCGCCTGCAAACAGGTCCGCATTCGCCCTCTGGTCCAGCTGACCATCCGCTGCCGCCTTGATGACCTTGTCTGTTTCTGCCAGCAGTTCATTCATCATTTTCACTACCGAGTTCAGATTGTTCTTGATGATATTGTACTGGCCCTTGTACTCCTGCGTAATAGTCGGCGGTATCACTCCATTTGACACCTTGTCCACATAGTCTGCAGTTACCATTAGCGGATTCACAATATTGGTGATTGTTTCATTCACTCCGGCAACCAGCTTGTTCCAGCCGCCAACAAAAAGATCTGCATTTGCACGCTGATCAAGCTGACCATCCGCCGCCGCCCTGATTACCTTGTCTGTCTCTGCCAGCAGCTCGTTCATCATCCTGACTACTGCATTCAGGTTGTTCTTGATCTCGTTGAAGTCGCCGTTGTAACTGTCGCTGATTATCGGAGGAATATCCCCCTTTGAAATTCTGTCAACATACTCAGCAGCTACATTCAACGGTCCAATTACGGAATCGAGTGTGTTATTTACACCCTGCACTATTTTTCTGAAGTCGCCCTGATGTTTCGTGGCATCAGCCCTTGTTGCAAGCTTGCCTTCAATAGCGGCTTTTTCGAGGTTTGCAGCATCCGCTACCATTGCATTAACAGCATCAATGGCCACATTCAGGTTGTTCTTGATCTCGTTAAAATCGCCGTTGTATGTATCGGTGATCTTCGGAGGGATATCACCCTTCGCAATACGATCCACATACTCTGCCGCCACATTCAACGGCCCGATTACCGCGTCAAGTGTATTGTTTACACCTTCTACGATGTTCCTGAAATCGCCCTGATGCTTCGTGGCATCCGCACGCGTTGCGAGCTTGCCTTCTACCGCCGCCTTCGCAAGAAGCTTGGCATCGGCAACCAGCGCGTTGACAGCATCGATAGCCACGTTCAGGTTGTTCTTAATCTCATTGAAGTCGCCATTATAGCTGTCGGTAATTTTGGGCGGTATGTCGCCTTTGGCTATACGGTCCACATACTCTGCAGCCACATTCAACGGGCCGATTACCGCATCAAGTGTATTGTTTACACCTTCTACGATGTTCCTGAAGTCACCCTGGTGCTTTGTAGCATCTGCTCTCGTAGCCAGCTTGCCTTCTACCGCTGCCTTCGCAAGCATCTTCGCATCGGCTGTCATGGCATTGACCGCATCAATGGCCACGTTAAGGTTGTTCTTGATCTCGTTAAAATCCCCGTTGTATGTATCGGTGATCTTCGGAGGGATATCACCCTTCGCAATACGATCCACATACTCTGCCGCCACATTCAACGGGCCGATTACCGCATCAAGTGTATTGTTTACACCTTCTACGATGTTCCTGAAGTCACCCTGGTGCTTTGTAGCATCTGCTCTCGTAGCCAGCTTGCCTTCTACCGCTGCCTTCGCAAGCATCTTGGCGTCTGCTGTCATGGCATTGACCGCATCAATGGCCACGTTAAGGTTGTTCTTGATCTCGTTAAAATCGCCGTTGTATGTATCGGTGATCTTCGGAGGGATATCACCCTTCGCAATACGATCCACATACTCTGCCGCCACATTCAAAGGCCCGATTACCGCGTCGAGCGTATTATTCACGCCCTCAACAATCTTGCGATAGTCACCCTGCTGCTTCGTTGCATCCGCCCTTGTTGCAAGCTTGCCTTCAATGGCAGCTTTCGCCAACATTCCAGCATCAGCGGTAAGGCCATTAATTGCTGTTATACAGTTATTAAGGTTTGTCTTGATGAGATTGTATTGACCCCTGTATTCCTGAGTGATAACCGGCGGGATGTCACCTTTTGAAATACGGTCCACATACTCTGCCGTAACCATAAGCGGATTCACGATATTGGTAATTGTATCGTTAACTCCTGCCACCAGCTTGTTCCATCCGCCTGCAAAAAGGTCTGCGTTCGCCCTCTGGTCCAGCTGACCGTCTGCCGCCGCCTTAATGACCTTGTCCGTTTCTGCCAGCAGTTCATTCATCATCTTCACAACCGCGTTCAGATTATTCTTGATGATGTTGTACTGCCCTTTGTACTCCTGAGTGATAGTCGGAGGTATAACTCCCTTTGACACCTTGTCTACATAGTCAGCAGTCACCATCAGCGGATTCACGATATTGGTGATCGTATCGTTAACTCCAGCCACCAGCTTGTTCCAGCCGCCTGCAAAGAGGTCTGCATTCGAACGCTGATCCAGCTGACCGTCCGCGGCCGCCCTGATGATCTTGTCCGTTTCCGCAAGCAGCTCATTCATCATTTTGACCACCGCGTTCAGGTTGTTCTTGATGATGTTGTACTGCCCCTTGTACTCCTGAGTTATGGTCGGCGGAATCACTCCTTTGGCTACTTTGTCCACATAGTCCGCAGTCACCATCAGCGGGTTCACGATATTGGTGATCGTTTCATTGACTCCTGCCACGAGCTTCTTCCAGCCACCAACAAACAGGTCTGCATTGGCCCTCTGGTCCAGCTGACCGTCTGCCGCCGCCTTGATGACCTTGTCAGTCTCAGCCAGCAATTCGTTCATCATCTTGACGACTGCGTTCAGGTTGTTCTTGATCTCATTGAAGTCGCCGTTATAGCTGTCCGTTATCATAGGCGGGATATCACCCTTTGATATCCTGTCTACATACTCGGCGGCCACATTCAACGGTCCAATTACGGAATCGAGTGTGTTGTTTACACCCTGCACTATCTTCCTGAAGTCGCCCTGGTGCTTGGTTGCATCCGCCCTTGTCGCCAGTTTGCCTTCAAGGGCTGCCTTTTCGAGTGTTGCAGCATCAGCAACCATTGCATTGACAGCATCAATGGCCACATTCAGGTTGTTCTTGATCTCGTTGAAGTCGCCGTTGTAGCTGTCGGTGATCTTGGGCGGTATATCTCCCTTAGCTATCCGGTCTACATATTCGGCTGCTACATTCAACGGGCCTATAACCGAGTCTAGTGTGGCGTTTACGCCTTCAACGATCTTCCTGTAATCTCCCTGCTGCTTAGTTGCATCCGCCCTTGTTGCAAGCTTGCCCTCAACCGCTGCCTTTGCTAGCATGCCTGCGTCGGCCACAAGCGCATTGATGGCTTCTATACAATTGTTCAAATTATTTTTGATTGTGTTGAAGTCACCATTGTAAGTATCCGAGATCTTGGGCGGAATGTCACCCTTGGATATACGATCGACATAGTTTGCCGCCACATTAAGCGGCCCGATCACGGAATCAAGAGTTGAGTTGACGCCTTCGACTATCTTTCTGAACTCGCCCTGATGTTTTGATGCGTCCGCCCTTGTTGCCAGCTTGCCCTCTACCGCTGCCTTGCTCAGCATACCGGCATCTGCAACGACTAATTTGATCGAATCGATAATCCTGCTCATGGCCACTATCAGTCCATTCTCATTCTTGCCGCTCATGTTGATATTCATCGTAAGATCACCTGCAGCGATCTTGCGGGCAAGGTTCGTAACAACTGTAGGGTCCTCACCCAGTTTTGACATTATCGAACTTGCTATGCCCATGCCAAGGCCAATCGTTATGATAACTCCAACAAAGGCTGCTGCCATCATGAAAATTTGCGCCTGTGAGGCAGCGCTTTGTATATCCTTGGCACTAATTATTGATCCGATTCCCAGGACACCTATTACGGTCGTGATTATGATAAGGCCGCAAGCCAGGCTGAATCCCATCATTACCTGTCCCCTGATACGCATACTATCTAACATGGTATTACCTCCATTCTCCCTGTTTTACCGTTAATAATCTTTTATCGCTTACATCCCGGTGATTCACGTCCAATTGCCAGGCTTCGTTTCTTTTCCTAATGTTGAGCATTGTCCGTATAATCACCTCCTGTTAAAGCATCCGGGGCATGCTCCGTTGCGTAATAATATTCAGCTGCCATGCAGCAGACTGACGTCTCCAGAATCTTTTTTGTCTGATTCACCCTTTCCCCTCCTTCTTGCCTTGCTGCCCGGCGATTAACTATCATGCCGTCTTCCATGATGCTGCAGTTCTTCCCCCGACCTGCTGAAATATGTATTTTCGGGCGCCACATGGCTGTGCCTGACATTTCTAAGGGTGTTCATAAGTATCTCCCTCACATTGCCGATCAAGGGCACGTCATGCCCGGGGTAGACGATATCTATTTTCCGGCGCACAAGATTTTCGAGTGATTTGACATATGCCTCGGTATACGAACCTCCTGAAGTGCGAATCTTTATCGGGGTATCGCCCGAAAAGAGCACGCGCTCCTCTTCGCAGTAGAGGCATATCGAATCATTAGAGTGTCCCGGCGTATGTATGACCTCAAAAGAGGTGTCCGCAACCGGCAGGATATCCCCGTCAGCCAGCGGCCTTATGTCTTCGTTCAGGCGGTTATAGGCATAGACAGCCGCGCTGTATCTCTCGTCAATCAGATCGAGCCCGCCGCAATGATCAAAATGGGTATGTGTCAATATCACCTGGTCAACAGGATTTTTTCCGAGGCCGGTATGCATCTTATCTATAGCGTTTACGACATAGCCGTCCACGCCCGAGTCTATGAGGGTGTTTATGTCGCCTATCCTGTTCCATGCCCCAAGAACAAGATAAGAGTTACAGGAATAAATGTTGTCGTTTCTCTCGATTTTTATAACTTTCATGCCTGTACCTTCCTGAAGAGCTGTGCATCCGGTACTACCTGTTCAAAGAGATGCTCGCATTCCTGGGGCATCTTCTGCGTATGCTCAGTGACAATGAAGCCGCCGGGCGATAGGGCCGTGTGAAACATTTTGATGACCTCTATCCTCTGGGACTGCTGAAAATGCAGGAGCACATTCTTGCAGACAATGAGACAGAAGTCGGCGCCTATGGCCTGGAGTGAAAGCAGGTCATGATGCTGATGCACGATTGTGCCCCGGATCTTCTCATCAAGCTGAAAATGGCCTGCCTTGCAGTTCCCTTTAAAGTATTTTTCGAACAGGTCGCGTGGGATCCTCTGAAGCTCATTCTCCGGATAAATGCCGTCCTTTATCAGCTGTCCGAAGGTTTCCTCTATGTCGGTTGTGTATATCTTCAGATTTTTGAAGGCGAACTGATTCATTGCTTCAGCCAGAAGGATGGCGAGAGTATACGGCTCCTGCCCCATTGCAGCCCCTGCATCCCAGATCTTGATCTTGCTGCGCCCTGCAACAGCCGGTACTACATGCCTCACAGCATGCTCAAGCGGCGGCAAGTCTCTGAAAAAGAATGTAAATGCCATATCAGTTCCTCGTAACCATTTGTTCTTTTCTTATCTCTTCGCCAGAAATCTGCTGTACATCTATTATCAGCGCCACTGTGCCGTCACCGAGTATGGTCGCGCCCGACAGGCAGTTGACGCCCCTGTACATGGTCCCGAGGTTCTTTATCACTGTCTGGTGCTCGCCGATGATGTTGTCCGCGACTATGCCTATCCTGCCGCCTTCAGTCTCTGTAATGACAAGGTGCTCAATAGCAGGACTTTCACCCTCTATGCGGAAGACGTCTCGCAGGCGGATGAACGGCACGACAGTTCCCCGCAGATTCACGATGTTGCGGCCATGCGCCTGCGAGGCCTGATTGCAGGTAAGCTCCATGCATTCAGCCACGCTGGAGAGCGGGATTACGAAGAATTCGGCGCCCACCTTTATCAGGAAGCCGTCTATAATGGCGAGCGTAAGAGGCAGCCTCAGCGTAATGGTCGTCCCCGTGCCGGGCACACTGTCTATTTCAATGGTGCCCCGCAGGGCATCTATAGCCTGCTTGACCACATCCATACCTACGCCGCGGCCCGAAACATTGGTCACCCTCTGAGCGGTCGAAAATCCGGGGGCGAGTATGAGTGCGAATATCTCCTTGTCGCTTAATTCCTGCCCTTCTGTTACAAGCCCTTTTTCAACTGCCTTGGCGCGTATCGCCGCTGTGTTGAGACCGCCACCGTCATCTTTTATGCGTATAAGCACATACGCGCCGGAGTGCTGTGCGGACAGATGGATAGTGCCCTTTCCGGGCTTGCCTGCCGCCACGCGCTCCTGGGGCATTTCTATCCCGTGGTCAATGCTGTTTCTTATCAGGTGCACCAGGGGATCATTAAGCTTCTCTATCACGGTCTTGTCGAGTTCAGTTTCCGCTCCTTCGGTCTCGATCTCGATCTCTTTGCCGAGGTCATTTGAAAGGTCGCGGACAAGCCTGCGGAATTTCGTAAAGGTTGAACCTATCGCCAGCATCCTTATATTCATGGTGGTGTCCCTGAGGTCGGTAGTCAGCCTCTCTACCTCTTCCGAGATGGCGCTGAAGATTATATTGTTCTCTATGGCTGCCGTCTGGCTCAGCCTGGACTGTACAGTCACTAGCTCGCCCACAAGATTCACCAACTTGTCGAGCTTGTCTGAAGATACCCTTATGCTGCTTGCCGAATCTTCATTCTTTTTCTTGTCCTGCAGTTCCTTCAGATGTTGCTGCTCAATAAGAGCTGACTGGACCTGCTCCCTCGGAACAATGCCTTCGTCTATCAGGATCTGTCCGATTAGTTTCTTTTCGCCTAATACCTGTTGCAGTGTCTCATGGCTCAAAAAACCGCGTTCTATAAGAATCTCGCCAATCTTTTTTTCCGCGTTATGCTCCGGATCGCCTTCGGTATGGATTATGTCAATCTTTATCTGCGAATCGTCTTCTATGAATATAAAAACGTCCTTTATGGCATCTAATCCCTTATCCGTGGTAAGAATAATGTCCCAGTACGTATAGCAGGCATCAGCATCGAAGTCTTCAAGAAATGGTATATCTGAGATCTGGGCGACTACCTTGCCCCAGCCGAGACCTGTAAGTTCCCGCACCATGTTCAGCGGGTCGATACCCCTCAGGAAGATGTCCTTCGGGGGCCTAAAACTGATCCTATATGTCACTTCGGCATTCTTTTCTTGCGGCGCAGCAGACGCAGTCTTTTTAGGAGCGGCAGCTTTCTTTACGGCAGATTTGCCTCCGTCCTGCTCAGCCATCGCTTTGAATGCTGCTGATATCTCGTCTGCAGCTTTCCTGTCCATTGAGGCAGACTCTTCGAGCATCTCCCGGATGCAGTCCCTTGCGCGAAGGGTCAGGTCGATAATATCTTTTGTAACAGCGAGCTTGCCGTTGCGAATAAGATCGTAGGCAGTTTCTATCCCGTGGGTAAAAGCAACAATGTCGTCAAAGCCGAACATCCCGCCGGAGCCCTTAATCGTATGCATCGCCCTGAAGACCTTGCCAATGATATTCTTATCGTCCGGACTCTCTTCGAGTTCGAGCAGCGATACCTCGAGCTCGGCCAGCAGTTCCTGCGCCTCGTCCCTGAACATATCTTTGTGTTTATCTATCGCCGCCATATAGTTTGCGCTCCATTCGATCTGTCAAGATTTAGTTTTCCGGAAATATTTCTCTGTTCAGTTCATTACCCATATACAGCTCTTCTCGGTGTCGAGCACACAGCCCACATGTCTCAAAAATCCGGCCTCATTCGAAGTCCTGCTAAAAGCGGCCGGTATTGCGCTGTTCCAGGAAAGCGTTTTTTTAAGCCTTACCGATGTCCGGTGCGCCGAGCAGAGCAGCTGCAGGCATGAAATGTCCACACAAGTCACTTCTGCCGCGTCAAGATATACCTTATCGGCCCGTCCCATAGCCTTAAGCAGCGCCTCCTTCAGATCACCTGCCTCAGTAATATTTACTTCGCCCTTCAGCTTCAATAATCCTACGGAACCCTTCTTTTCGAACTTGAGATTGACCATGCCCTTCCCCCGCCCTCTTATTTGACGAATTTCTGTACGAGCCCGACCAGCTCTTCCGGCTTAAAAGGCTTAACGAGCCACCCGCTCGCCCCTGCCTGCTTCCCCTCCAGCTTTCTCGACTCCTGAGACTCGGTAGTAAGCATTAAAATTGGCGTGAATTTCGACGCCGCATTGCTGCGAACGTTTTTTATCAGCTCAATGCCGTCCATCTCCGGCATATTAAGGTCGGTCACCACCATCTCGACCTTTGCAGCCTTCATTTTCTCCAGGGCGTCTTTTCCGTGAACAGCCGAGACCACTTCGTATCCGGCCCCTGTCAGGGCAAAGGTCACAAGCTGGCGCATTGAAGCCGAATCGTCAACTACTAATATCGTCTTACCCATGATTGCTCACCCCCTTCATACCTTGGTATCGGCCATTGCCTTTCTCATTATTTCGCGCTCCGCTTCCATCGTATAGAGTCCTTCGAGCCACTTGGTATCCCCGTTTCCTTGTTCGTGCAGAAAGATGCTCATATCGCGTGTCTGGCGGCCCATCTCTTCGAACTCACCCTTGAATCGCACGAGCGGGTCCATGACATGCTCTATCCTCTGGCGCGTAATGTCCTGAAACTGCATGGACATTACGATGCCGCTGATGTCGCCAGCCAGCGATTTGGTATCTTCCGTCAGCTCATCCATCTGCCTTTTCGCTTCGTTCATCACCTCATCCAGCTGCTGCAGGGTCACGCTTACCTCTTCCTCTGCCCTAATCGTGCGCTTTGCGCTCTCTGTCGTGTTCTGCTCTGTCCTCTCATAAATGTCCTTGATGTCCACCTCGATGCTTACGATCAGCTTCTTTACCTTTACGGCGGTGGTGTTGGACCGGTCCGCGAGCTTCCTCACCTCGTCCGCGACTACCGCAAAGCCCCTGCCATGCTCACCCGCGCGTGCCGCCTCTATGGCCGCATTCAGGCTCAGGAGGTTGGTCTGGTCCGCTATATATTCAATCTCGTTCATGCTCATTTTGATATCGGTTACATCTTTCATGATCTGCCTGATATCGTTCAATGTCTTTTCTTCGGTCGAGACTATCTGGCCGAGCCTTGTGATGATATCGAGCAGTACCTGCTTGCTGATACTTATCAGAGCGTCACTGTTGCCGTCAGTACCGCCGGTAAATCCGCTCACTGCCCCGGACGCCTTCGTTGCCTGCGCCTGCGCCCTTTGCACGATGTTCATGAATTTCTCGCCCATGTCGAGGGCGGCCGTCTCGGTCTGCTCAATCACCTCGCGCAGCTGGCCCACCAGCACCTGGATGATCTTTGCGCGTTCTTCGAGCATGGCTCCGACCGGCATTATCACTCTGTCCATTTCGTCAAGCCGCTTTGTTTCGAGCTTTATATATTCGGCTGAGCAGTCCGCAAGTTTTCGTCTTATGAAAGTGAAAATAATGATTGATGCGGCCGCGGATACGACAAGAGTCGATGCCGCGCGCATGAACGGATCAGGCAGTAAAATGGTCAATACTGTTAAAAGAGGTATGCAACTCACTGCTGTTGCGGATTTAGTAATGTTTTTCATTTGCCCTTATCTCTCCCCGCATTCCGAATTGCCTTTATCCGGTCTTATAATCCCGGTTGAATACCTGCTCTATAAAATAGGTGTTACCCCTGTTCAGCATGTTGATCATGAATTTCTTGTCGGCGCCCGAGATTATGAAAGACGGCAGAATAGAGCCTTCCTCGTGCAGCCTGCGTATAAGCGACATGCCTGCCATCCTCGGGTGTTAATCGGCGTGCAAAATTGACCCACTTGAGGCCATAATCGGCGTCCAAAATTGACCCACCTCGGCATATCCTCTATTCTCTCTGTAGCCAAACAGAGAGAGGAGCAGATGAAAGGAGATGCTGATAGTGGAAACC
>CAIJNL010000007.1 GCA_903822005.1 uncultured Nitrospiraceae bacterium | reverse complement strand
GCATATTCGAATATATCGAAATGTTCTATAATCGGCAGAGGAGGCATTCAGCCTTGGGATACCGTTCCCCGGTGTCTTTTGAGCTGTTGGCCTTAGCAGCCTAACTTAACTGAGTGTCCGAAATATCGGGGGAAGATCACTTGGTAGTAAACGTGCCCTTAGTGGTCGCTGTCCCCTTGGTAGTAAACGTGCCCTTAGTGGTCGTTGTCCCCTTGGTAGTAAACGTGCCCTTAGTGGTCGTTGTACCCTTGGTAGTAAACGTGCCCTTAGTGGTTGTTGTACCCTTGGTAGTAAACGTGCCCTTAGTGGTCGTTGTCCCCTTGGTAGTAAACGTGCCCTTAGTGGTTGTTGTCCCCTTGGTAGTAAACGTACCCTTAGTGGTCGTCGTACCCTTGGTAGTAAACGTACCCTTAGTGGTCGTTGTCCCCTTGGTAGTAAACGTACCCTTAGTGGTGCCCTTAGTGGTGCCCTTAGTGGTTGTTGTACCCTTTGTAGTAAACGTGCCCTTAGTAGTTCCCTTTGTGGTGGTTGTCCCCTTGCCAGTGAAGGTGCCTTTGGTTGTAGGGGTGCCTTTATTATGGTCCCTGACCCGCCTGTCTCTGTCACGGCGATCACGTTCTGCGCGCTCTCTTGCCTGGCGCATCCGGTCTCTTCTTATATCATCCCTTCTCTCATTCTGATACCATTTCTCTCTCTGCCAGCGGCGCTCACGGTCCCAAGAGCGCCAGTTTGAATTGAATTCGCGATAGTGTATCCGGTGATAGTCTCTCGGCAGATAGAGCGGATAAGCGGGCGGGATACCGATTACGAATGATGGAACGACGGCAGGCTGCACAAATGCCCATGAGCCGTTGTAGACATTCGAACGGAACCATACGCCATGATGATGCCTGTACCAGTTCCCTCCGTAAAAATATACACCAGTCATGTTGGGTACCATATAAACCTGCTGGTCGCCGCTCGGAACAACTACCATTTCTGGCTCCTGCATGGCGAGAGGCGGAGGCGGTGTAGGATCACCCTCAGGAATATATTCTTCTGCAGGCATTTCCTGCCCCTGTTGTACATTAACGTCAACAGACACAGGAGCTTGCGCTACTGTAACAGGCTGCCCGTAAGGTTGCGGTTGCCCATATGGCTGCGGCTGTGCTCCCTGGGGTTGTCCATAGGGCTGCGGCTGCGCCCCCTGGGGCTGTCCATAGGGCTGCGGCTGAGTCCCCGGGGCTTGTCCGCCGGCCTGAGTCGGATATTCAGATGGCTGCTGGGAAGTCTGTGCATCAAGCAACGGCATCGGCATCTGCTTCTGTTGTTCAGACTTTTGCCACTCGGAATAAGCGAATGCGCCGCCAACAAGCAGTGCAATGATGACAGCTGCTGTAATAATTATAGATTTCTTTTGCATATCAATCTCCTTTCCTCGGCTGGATTTGCCATTTCTACAAAAAGTATATTCCTCACCATTTGGATGCAGTGTATCAAAAAAAACCATAATTGTCAATGCGTAATATGCGGAATTGTGTTTAACCTAAAAGTGATTTATTCAGGGTATCAGAACCAGCCAAAACCGATACTGCGTAATATGCGGTTTGCGGCTTTTGACGGCGGACAAATTTTTGAATTCAGGATAAAAAAAGGCGGA
The DNA here is from genome assembly GCA_903822005.1 of uncultured Nitrospiraceae bacterium. GTDB lineage: Bacteria > Nitrospirota > Thermodesulfovibrionia > Thermodesulfovibrionales > Dissulfurispiraceae > Fen-1308. The sequence goes on along the minus strand of CAIJNL010000007.1, from coordinate 16,297 downwards.
ATCAGCCTGATGGCTGCCTTTCCGCCTCATGAACTTTTTAGGGGCTGAGCAGACTTAAACTATATATTGTCCGCCATCTCCCAGACACCGCAGGGACATATGCCGGCGCAGAAGGCGCAGCCGATACATTTCTCGTCGTCAACGACATATTCATAGGTGCCGTCTTTGTGCTCAACCCTGCTGATAGCGCCCCAGTAGCATGTTGTCTCGCACATCTTGCAGTCGCGGCAGGTGCCGCAGGAAAGACAGGAATCTCCGAGCTTCTCGACCGGCGTATCGAGCTTGCATGCCTCGTAATACTCCGACTTTATCTTATCGTAGGCAATGGCTTGTTTGATCTCGGGCTGGCGCGGCGCATGCATGAGCTGCTCATGAATTATATCACCCAATACGCGCCCCTGGCCGATTGAATGAGTCACAAGCCCAAGCTGCGTAGCGTCTCCGATAGCAAAGACCTTAACATCCGACGTCTGATAAATATCATTGACCGCCAGCCAGCCTTTCTCCGTATGGACTGAAGGCGGCAGAAAGTCCAGGACAGGGATATCTCCGACCGATATTATTACTGCGTCCGCTTCGAGCACGGAGCCGTCCTTGAAATAGAGTTTCTTTTCCTTGGGCGAATATTTTTCGGTGAACCTGGGCCAAAGAATCTGCGTGCCCTTTGCGACCGCGGTTTCCATCTCGACGCCAAAGGCGGCAGGCTTCTGGATGTCGACAGCAATTACCGAAGAGGCCCCGTGATTATATGCTTCGGAGGCCGCATCCATTCCGACATTCCCCGCGCCGATGACGACAACTTTTTTGTTCTTCATATCAGGCGACTTGCCGCTGTTTATGTCCCTGAGAAAATCATACGCGGAGGTAAAGTTTTCAGAGCCTGTAATGGGAATCGAGCGCGGTTTGTGGGCGCCGCAGGCAATTACGACTATCTCATGACTTTTGTAGATATCTTCAAAGCCGGTCTTGTCCACGGCTTTGTTCAGCACCACATTGACGCCTATGTCCCTGAAGCGTGATATCTCTTTTTCGAGTATATCGTGAGGCAGCCTTTCGCGGGGTATCATCATTTCTATCTTTCCGCCGAGCTTGTCTGATGCCTCATATATATCTACACTGTGGCCTTTAAGCCCGAGCTGCCAGGCCGCGCTCATGCCCGCAGGACCACCCCCGATGACCGCAATCTTGTGACCAGTTGGGTCCGCCTTCTTCGGCGCCGGCAGCTCAAGGGCAAGGCTGCCCATGCGATCTATATCCAGCGGCCTGTCGAAATGCGACCGTGAGCAGCTCTCCATGCAGAGGTTAGGGCAGATCTCTCCACAGACCGTAGCCGGAAGCGGGCTGTATTGAAGCACAAGTTCGAGTGCCTCGCTGAGGCGCCCCTGACGGATGAGGGCAGTACGCTTGTGCGTAGGTATTTTTGTAGGGCACGCGAATGCGCAAGGCGGCAGAAACTTTTCATTTGACCAGACCGGTTTATTACGCCTGTCCCTGCCGGTTGTGATATAAGGAAGCAGGGTGTGGTCATGTTCAAGATAAGCGGCGAATAGTCCGCCTTCGCCGACCTCTTTTTCCCATGATTTTTTTCTGAACCCGCTGAGGTCCATTTTATGGGTCCTTTTCCACTCTTTTTTGTCTTGTGGCGTATAAGGGACCATCTTTTTCCAGTCAGATGAAGAACGCGTCAGTTCACCGTAACTGGATGTACGGTCAATGGCCGCAAGATATGGCTTCAGGTTCACGGTCAGCCATTCCCAGTCCTGAGGGGTAAGGTCAAGAAGCTTGACATCTTTTTCGCTGTAACCCTGTATCTTGCCTCTGAAATAGATAACGCCGCCGACCATTCCGACACACGGACGGTAGCCTAGTATATTCTCGGGGTTTCTCGGGTTGACGCCGCAGACTACTGCAATGCCTCCGGCCTTGAATTCCGCAAAAGAATCGCCCACATTCCTGAAATACCAGGACTGAGGGGGGTCAAAGCGCGGGTTGTGTTTGGTCAGCGTATCGCATCGTGCGGCGCCGCTTCCCTGCACATACAGGATGCCCTGGGCCGCGGCATTGAACGCGCCGTTGGTGACATCTCCGAGCACAGTTATTTTTGCGCCGCAGTTGACCCAGCCCACGTCGTCAGACGCGCCGCCCTGAATGACGATTTCGGTGCCGGTCATGCCCATGCTGCCGGCTCTCTGACCGACAGGGCCTTCGACCGTGATTTTTACAGTTTCGCCCAGCGGCCAGATGCGGCCTCCGATGCCGTGATGGCCGTTGGCGAGGACATGTAAGTCCCGTGCCCCGTCATGAATTGCCTGCTGGATGCGCTCTTCGAGTATGCGTGAGGCAACACGGTCATTGTTGACTGTGCCATAAATGACCGCTTTTTTACCCGAGGGGTCGAGTTCTACAGTCTTAGGTGATACAACTGTCGCAGATTTCGCCTGTTTAACTTTTTGGGTCATGGCTGTGGCACCGGTTTTGGGTTTCGGACTTGTGCCTTGAGGTTTTTTAGCACGCATAATTAATTCCCAACCTTTCGGCCATGGCCTTGTCCTCTATGCTCAATGCGTCGGACATGCCTATAGGAAGCTCAGTCGATCTCCCCATCGGGGCAAAGATCTTCCTGAGTTCGATGTCAGCGGCCTTGAATATTTCGACGACCCTTTCAGCCACCTTGTCGGAGTCGAGCCTTCGATAAAGCTTGGGGTCCTGCGTTGTAATTCCGCGAGGACACTTCCCCGTATTGCAAAGGTTGCAGCGGTTATATTCGTCGCCGAAGCAGTCGGCCGCGGACTGCATGATATATTTGGCAATGGAAACCCCCGATGCCCCGAGCATGATCAGCGCGGCCGCATTGGCTGCCAGGTTGCCTTTTTTGGCAACGCCTCCCGCTGCGATGAGCGGCAGCTCATTCTGCTTGCCCTGCTTTACAAGGTCCAGATAACAGTCTCGGAGATTTGAGGCAATAGGGTGTCCCATCTTGTCCAGTGAAACATTGTATGCCGCACCTGTGCCGCCGTCTTCTCCATCTATGCTCAATGCCGCTGCATAAGGGTTTCTGGCAAGGTTGTTTAGCACCGCACGCGCCGTCTGGGTCCCCGAAATCTTCGGGAAAACAGGCACCCTGAAGCCCCAGGCCATTGACATGGACTGGATCATCTTGGCGACTGCCTCTTCAATCGAATATTTCGTCTGGTGAGTCGGAGGCGATGCAAGATCCACACGCTGGGGCACGCCCCGGATTGCCGAGATTAGTTTCAGGACTTTTTCGGCCATGAGCAGTCCGCCGTCTCCGGGTTTTGCCCCCTGGCCGTATTTGATCTCGATGGCTGCCGGGTCTTCGACCATATGAGGAAGGGAATGGATGATCTCATCCCAGCCGAAATATCCGGAAGCTATCTGTATGATGAAATATTTCAGGTACCTCGACCTGAGAAGTCTTGACGGCATACCGCCCTCGCCGGAGCACATTACTACCGGAAGCCCGACGACCTCATTCAGGTAAGCAACACCCATGGCCAAGCCTTCCCACATTGGAGGGGAAAGGGCTCCGACCGACATGCTGCCGATCATAATAGGGTAAATCTCCCTGACCGGGGGAATAAACCCGTTACGCTTATCAACAACAAGTTTTCCGTCGACTGTTATCAATGGGAGCCCATCGGGCGGAAGCATCCTGCCCAGAAGGGTCCTTACACGAAATTCATGCCTGCCTGCATCGAGCGCAGGGTCAGTCAGCATCGAAATCCTTGTGAATTTCAGTTTGTCGAGGGTCGAAACAGAGGGATCATTTCTGCGCCCCCCTCTTTTATATCCGTCTCCGCCCTTGTTTTTGTAATGCAGGAATTTGTTCTGGAAATTCAGTTCCGGCTCTATCGCCTCATTCGGACATACCAGCGAACAGGTACCGCAGCCAACGCAGTTCCTTTCCATGTCCATAACCTGCTCAACTACATGTACCACCTGTCGGGCCGCGGTCGGGGTCGGCACAGCGCCCTCTGATCTTACGGTCCTGCGGACCTTCACAGCAGGCTCAATGGCCTTTACAGGACAGACGGCTGTGCATCTTCCGCAGCGCTTGCAGCGGTCATCCCGCCAGCGGACTATATAAGGCATCTCTCTTACGGAGATCTGATGATTGTTGTCTAACCTTGCAGCTGGTTCCATACCTTTACCTCCTTTGCCCCGGGTGAGACGACGACCATATCGTATTTCATGGGGAAGATATCCTGGCTCTTGTCCCTGCCGGGGATGGCCTCATCAACACCGCACTCTTCCGACATAAGGGCATACTTTCCCTTTACACCCGCTACAAGGCCCGGTCTTAACTTTTTCGCGTCATGGACCATAAAGCAGGAGCCGTCGGGAGTGAATCCGATGATACAATTCGGACCGTCTATGCAGAGCGGTCTCAGGGACTGCTTGAGCAGCCGCAAAGCCTCGGCGTCCGTTCTCTTTTCTATTTCGTCCCCTTTAAGGGGCGTAATTACATCTTTATAATACTGAAGCGGCAGCTTCAGATGCCGTGAAGTGTAGTGAAGAATATGGGTAAAGACCTCACTGTCGCTGTTATAACCCGTGTACCCGGGGAAGCCCCTTCCCATAAGGAATTCCCTTATCGGGACAAAGGCGGTGTTTTCGCCGTTGGTCATGGAACAATAGCCCTGGATAAAGAAAGGATGGCACGCGTAAAGGTAAATGGCGTAATTGGTGTTCTGCCTTCCCTGGGCCAGGACGATCTTCGCCTTCAGTTCATTCCTGTCAAGGCTGAAAAACTCGCCGACCTCAAGCGGATCGCCGACCTCTTTCAGGGTAATCACATCAGGATAGAAAGAGAAAACGAAGATTGACTGGTCGGATTCGCCGATCCTTCTGAGGGCCAACCGGCAGTTCATCAGCAGGTCTTCCTTTTCCTCCATGGACTTGTGCTTGTGCGATTTCGGATAATCATAAACCCTGGCGAAATAATATTCGCGCGGCTCCATGCCTTTGACCGGCCTGATAGTGGGCGTCCATACATGCTTCATTTTAAAGCCCATTTTGTTCATGTAGTCGTCGAGGACCCTGATTCCGTCCCTGGAACATATGCCGGAAAGGATGGGATATTCTTTCAGGTGTTCGAACTCGCCCCCAAGGTCTTTCATGGTCAGGCCCAGACCTGAACCGTCATGTCCCTCTTTCATGGTCTCGAGGGCAAGTATATTCTCCATGGGAGAGAAGTATTTATCAGATGTAATAGCAGCCAGTCTGCACATATGGGTTCCTCTTCAGTATTTTGTCGTTTGTCGGTAAAAAAAACGTCTATACCATGAAAGTATACGCATTCCGGTATCAGACGCCGATGGACGGTGACCGTTTGCCGAGCAATATAGTTATTTATGATATAAATTGATTAATTCCTTTGTCAATATTACATTATATGTCTTTATTTTATCTTGACAAAAAAAAACCTTTGGGATAATGTTATGACATTAGGTAACCGTCTGCCATGCACAATATATCATCCGGAATAAAAGGCCTCGACTCCCTGACCGACTCGTTCTACGTTGGCGACAACGTCGTATGGGAGGTCGAATCAGGGACCCTTTATCCTGTCTTCATCCGCTGTTTTGTCATGCAGGCCATAAACGACGGCCAGCATGTTGTGTATATCAGCTTCAACAGTTCACCGCAGAGCATATTCAAGAGATTGTCGGATGTAATAAGCCTTGACCGTTTCATCCTTATTGACTGCTTTACGTCCGGCAAAGGGAAAAACGACAGGACATTCCTCAAATTCTACGAAAACCTGCCCGAGGGGCTAAATGCAGTCCAGATCGAAAATCCGAAAGATATAGAGGCCTTTTCTGCCAGGCTTAATTCGGTAGCTGACGGCCTGCCGCCCGGCATAAGGCTTGTTTTCGACAGCCTTACCGGAATGCAGGACCTCTGGGGCAGCGAGGACGAGACATATCATGTGTTCACCTATATGTGCCCCAGGCTTTACGATATGGGTACGGTGGCCTACTGGATATTGGAAAACGAGGCCCACAGCCAGAAGTTCAAGGCCAACCTCCACCATATAACGCAGGTGGTCCTCTCCCTGTATAAAAGGCGTGAGAAGCTTTATGTAAAGGCGCTGAAGCTTGAAGGCCGGGAAGGGCGCGAGGCCTTTAAACCGCATTTGTATGAGATAAGCGGTTCCGACGTCAACATTACGCTTCCAAAAAAAGAGATCGCAGCCGACATAGGCAGCATTATCAGGGAGACGCGGCTGTCAAAGGGAATGAACCAGAAAGAGCTGGCGGACAAGATTGGTCTGACGCCGAGTTTTCTTTCCCAGCTCGAAAACGACCAGATCAGTCCGTCGCTCAATTCCTATTTGCAGATATGCGAGGCCCTCGGCGTAAGCCCCGGCTTTTTCCTGAGCAATGGGCACAGGCAGGATAAAAAGCCCTGGTTTTTTGACAGGGCATCAGTTTTTGAACGCAGCACGCAGCTGTCTTCCGGCATAAAAAGCTGCGTTATTGCAGCGAATGAACGTATGACGATGCGGCTGATCGTTTTTTCACCGGATGCGTCAATGGCGTGCCATATTGCCGGAGGTGACAGGCATGAGTTCGTGCATGTTACTGAAGGCTCCCTTGTTGTTACGGTTGGCGGAAAAGAACAGAAACTTGCTGCCGGAGACAGCGGGTTTTTTACGGATGTCTTCCCTTCGGCATGGAGAAATGAAGGAGGTGGTGAGGCATCAATTCTTGTATTTACCTGAGCAGCAAATTGAGTGGCTTCATGCCTTCAAATATAATCGCAGCCCCGGGCTGCATACTACCATGTACCAACCTCTTTGAATTATAATAAATACTGGTCAAATAATCCGGATTTGCGAGAGGTGTGCTGAATGAAGGGAATAATACTAGCCGGCGGCAGTGGTACGCGCCTTTATCCTGTGACGATCCCAACCTGCAAACAGTTGCTGCCCATATATGACAAGCCGATGATCTATTATCCTCTATCGACTCTCATGCTGGCAGGCATCAGGGACATACTTATCATCTCTACACCACAGGACCTGCCGAGGTTTGAAGAGCTTTTCGGGGATGGACATAACCTGGGCCTGAAGTTTAGTTACAAGGTGCAGCAGGCGCCAAAGGGCATTGCCGAGGCATTTATAATCGGGGAAGAGTTCATAGGCAAGGACAGTGTCTGTCTTGTGCTCGGCGACAATATCTTTTTCGGCCATGGATTTCAGGCAATGCTGAAGCATGCGTCATCCGAAGTTGAAGTCAGGGGCGGCGCAAAGGTTTTTGCTTATTATGTAAGCGATCCGGAGAGATATGGTGTTGTGGAATTCGATGAAAAAGGAAGGGTCCTTGATCTTGAAGAAAAGCCGGAACGGCCGAGATCAAACTATGCTGTGACCGGGCTTTATTTTTACGATAATGAAGTGGTAAGTACAGCTAAAAGTATCAAACCTTCAGGACGGGGCGAACTTGAAATAACGGATGTTAACAGAAAATATCTTGAACGCGGCACTCTTGGAGCTGAGCTAATGGGCCGGGGCTTTGCCTGGCTTGATACCGGAACGCATGACAGCCTGCTTGAGGCGTCCGAGTTTATAGCGACCATAGAAAAGAGGCAGGGGCTCAAGATAGCCTGTATCGAGGAAATAGCCTACAGGCAGGGGTATATAGACAAAGACCAGCTGTTACGCCTGGCAGACCCGCTCAGTAAGAATGCCTACGGCCTGTACCTTCGCAGGATAATCAATGAGTAATTTCGAATTCGTGCCGCTATCCATCCCTGATGTTATTCTGATTAAATCGAAGATCTTCAGGGACGAACGGGGTTTGTTTCTCGAGACCTACAGGCAGGCCGATTTTATTAAGGCCGGCATAAAGGAAACTTTTTTGCAAGACAACCACTCCCGCTCGTCACGGGGCGTACTAAGGGGACTGCACTACCAGAAAGAACCCTTTGGACAGGGTAAGCTTGTGAGGTGTGTAAAGGGGAGTATCTTTGATGTTGCAGTCGACATTCGAAAGGGCTCTCCGTCCTTTGGCAAGTGGGTTAGCGCCGAACTGAATGAGGACAACCAGCATATGATGTACATACCCCCCGGGTTTGCGCATGGGTTTGTAGTGGTTTCGGAGCTGGCCGAGGTTTCGTATAAGTGCACCAGGGAATATTCTCATGAAAATGACCGTGGGATAGCCTGGAATGATCCAGGGATTGGCATAAACTGGCCGGTGAGTGCCCCTCTTCTTTCGCCCAAGGACGCCGCTCATCCGATGCTCAGAAATGCCGACTACAACTTCATTTTCAGAAATGGAGCATGATGGAGATGCAATGCGGGTATTGATCACGGGAACCGGAGGACAGCTTGCGCAGGAGTTTCAGACCAGACTCCGGACCGGCAGCCATGAGGTTTCCGCACCGCCTGAAGATTTACTGGATATCACTGATATAGGAGCGGTGAAAGATGCATTTGCCGCTTCATGTCCGGATGTCGTGATAAATTGCGCCGCATATAATGATGTGGACGGGGCGGAAGGAAATTATGAAAAGGCCTATAAGGTCAATGCCATCGGCCCGAAAATACTTGCGGCCGCAAGCAGGGAATATAAGGCGCTGCTCATTCATTACAGCACCGATTATGTCTTTGACGGCAGCAAGGAAGGTTTGTATACAGAGGACGATGTCCCCTGTCCTGTCAACAGGTATGGAGAAAGCAAGAGGGCAGGCGAGGTTTTTGTTGCTGAGGAGGCGGGACAGCACCTTATATTCAGGACCAGCTGGCTTTATGGCGACGGGTCCCAGAATTTTCTGCATAAACTTAAGGAGTGGGCGGGTAAACAGAGAGTGTTAAAGGTAGTGGCTGATCAGGTGTCGGTCCCGACATATACCGCAGACGCTGTGAGTGCCACCCTGGAAGCCTGTGAAAAAGGTCTGCGGGGCCTTTATCATCTTACGAACAGCGGCTACGCGACCAGGTATGAGGTGGCCCGTTACTTTCTCGCAAAGATAGGCTCGACGTCAATAGTGCTGCCTGTGAATACCAGCCTGTTTCCGAGTCCGGCCCAAAGGCCCTATTTTTCTGCCATGTCGGGCGCAAAGCTCGCTTCGGTCGTTGGTCACGAGATGCCTAATTGGAAGGATGCTATTGACAGGTATGTGAGCAAATCCATTTCTTCGGAGACCGCAATGTGAAAAAGATACTCGTTACCGGTGCGGCAGGTTTTATAGGATTTCATCTGTGCGACAGGATGCTGGCTCTCGGATATGATGTCACGGGCATAGACAATCTTAATGACTATTACGATACGCGCCTTAAAATCGACCGGCTCAGGAGGCTTGAAGGCAGGGACGGATTCAGGTTTTTTAAGCTTGATCTCAAGGACAGGGCCGCAATGGAAGGTCTTTTTGCAGCCGGCGGATTCGAAGCGGTTGTTAATCTTGCCGCACAGGCAGGGGTCAGGTACTCCCTGATAAACCCGCATGCCTATATAGACAGCAACATAGTCGGCTTCCTGAATCTGCTTGAAGGATGCAGGCATAACGCTGTGGGCCATCTCGTTTTCGCCTCCTCCAGTTCCGTTTATGGGGCAAACACACGTATGCCTTTTTCTGTCCATGACAATGTCGACCATCCGGTATCGCTTTATGCGGCAACGAAAAAAGCGGACGAATTGATGGCGCACGCATACTCCAGCCTGTACAATTTACCCTGCACCGGACTGAGGTTTTTTACTGTCTATGGCCCCTGGGGGCGTCCGGACATGGCCTATTTTCTGTTTACCAGGGCCATACTTGAAGGGCAGACCATAGATGTTTTCAACTACGGCAAGATGCAACGCGACTTTACCTATATAGATGACATAGTCGAGGGCGTTATTCGAGTTATCGGGCATATTCCCGTGCCGGACCCTCTATGGAGGGGCGACGCGCCTGACTCTGCCACAAGCTTTGCTCCATACCGGCTTTACAATATCGGCAATAACAGTCCGGTAGAACTGATCCGATTCATAGAGGTGCTGGAGGAGTGTCTGGGCAAAAAGGCGAAGAAAAATCTGATGCCCATACAGCCGGGAGATGTGCCGGCTACCTTTGCTGACGTTGACGATCTGATAAAGGACATCGGATTCAGGCCGGCAACAACGATCGAGGACGGCCTTCGAAGATTTGTCGACTGGTACAACGGCTACTACGGGCACTGACGGTATTCGGCTGCTGTGATGCCGCCTATATTGCCGGAACAGTCCAGGACAGGGAAAAGAGAACTGTCCCGGATGTCTAATCCATTAAAGGCCGGAGCATACCGACAAAGTATTTATTTATTTCCGAAGCGCGCGTTTGGCTGTAAAACAGTTCGAGTTTTTTTCTCGCTGCGTCATAAAGCTCTTCGTCAGGCGCTTTTCTGGAGTACTGAAGCACAAAAGTTCCCTCAATACCTGCAATATCGGATTGCGCCTGTTTCACTGCTACGCATACCGCAGTATAGCCGAGCGCGCACGCCCTGTTAAGGTCTGCAACCGCATTTGTAAATCTGGCCATCCCGGCGCTGGCTTCAGCACGCAACAGATAAGTGAAAGGATCGTTCGCAGATATGGAAAGAGCAGTCCCGAGATCAGAGACGGACGCTTTATGCTTTCCGATGGCATTCAGCGAGATGCCGCGCCCGACGAATGCCATGATGTCCCGCGAGGCGACATAGATTGTGCGGGTAAAATCATTAATGGCGGCCTCATACCTGCCCAGAGACATATATGCGCACCCCCTGCCGGCCAATGCCTCAAAATCGGTGTTTGCAGTTGTTGTGGCCCTGTCAAACATATCTATTGATTTCATGAACTCGCGGTCCAGGTAATACAGCGCCGCCAGATATTTAAGTATTGCGACATCATCTTTTTTGATACTGAGGGCAATATAAAGATTTTCTATGGCGATTTTATATTCTCCCCGCCGGGCAAAACTGAGCCCACGATTGGCGAGTGCAGTCACGTCGTCAGGATTGAACTCGAGCTGTCTGTTGAATTCAAGAATGGCTGCGCCGTAGTCGCCTTTCTCATAAAAAGCCCTGCCGTTTTCTTTATATTTGGGCATCTCGGGTACCACGGCGGGGATTATTACTCCGGGAGGCACCCCCGGAATCCGGTCTTCAGCTGATGTGGGGCCTTGAACAAAGGATTCAGTCTTTTCAACGGGCGCTCCGGAAGCGTTATCGTCAGCAGATCCGGCGAGTATCTCAACTATAGCAGATGACGGAGCGGTCTTTGAACCTGCCTCCATTCCAGGAGCGGCCTGAATTACCCTGGTATCAGCAGATACCTGAATTATGCACACTACCATTATGCACACTACCAAAGAAAACATACAGGCCAGGGCCCACGCCGTCCATAACCGCTTCATATGTGTCCTCCTCTCTGGTTGCCGCGTATTGTCCGATCAACAATAAATTGTACCACAAACATACGGGGAACCGACATGAGTCCGGTCACAGCGCAGGGGCTCTCAACATGTACAGGCTATATTGCCCATAATGCCGGGACAGTGCATGTTCGTACAATTACGTATGAGCTTTACATTTTTGTCGGTTTATTTTAGACTAGACATATATGATACGTTCGGGTAGCAAAACTGTTGAAATCACCGCCCTGTATGAGATAAGCAAGCTGCTCGGCTCTTCGCTCAATCTCAGGGCAAACCTGCGGGGAGTGATGAGAGTGCTTTCGGAATACCTGGACATGAAACGGGGCACAGTGGCCCTCCGCAGCGGGTCCGAGGTATCTATAATAGCCGCCTACGGCATGAGTGCCGAGGAGGTAAAACGGGGCACATACCGCCTGGGCGAGGGCATAATCGGTCAGGTGGCAAAGCATGGATCACCGATAGTAATACCAAATATAGGGGAAGAACCCCTGTTCCTTAACCGTACATCATCGCGGGAAACAATCAAAAAAGAGAATATCGCGTTCCTCTGCGTGCCGATCAAGTTCAAGAATGAGATACTCGGTGTGCTGAGCGTTGACCGCCTGTTTGTCAAAGGAGTCTCGTTTGAGGAAGACATGAGGCTCCTTAAGATCATAGCGTCTCTTCTGGCACAGTCTATCAAACTGTATGATGAGGTGGAAAGGGAGCGGGCAGCCTTTGAGGCTGAACGCGAAAGCCTCAGGCACCAGCTGAAGGGCAAATATAGCGTAGCTAATATAATAGGGCAGTCAGACCGCATGCAGGACGTTTTTGAGGCAATCCATCGCGTGGCCCCTTCGAGGGCCAATGTGCTGCTGCTCGGTGAGAGCGGCACTGGCAAGGAGCTTGTGGCAAAGGCGATCCACTATATGAGTCCGCGTTCAACGTCGCCTTTTGTGAAGTTCAACTGTGCCTCTATCCCCGAGGGGCTCCTCGAATCGGAACTCTTCGGCCACGAAAAGGGCGCATTTACCGGTGCGATGGTCATGAGAAAAGGCCGTTTTGAGCTGGCTGACGGCGGCACAGTTTTTCTGGACGAGATTGGCGACCTTCCCCTCGCACTTCAGCCCAAGATATTGAGGGTGCTGCAGGAAAGGGAATTCGAAAGAGTCGGAGGGGAAAAGACCATCAAGGTGGACATCCGCCTTATCGCGGCCACGAGCAGAAATCTTGAGGAGCTGGTCAGGGACGGCAGGTTCAGGGAAGACCTTTATTACAGGCTTAATGTTGTGCCCATAGCCATGCCGCGCCTTGTGGAACGTGTGGTGGACATACCCATTCTCGCCGAGTATTTTCTCAGGCGTTTTAATGAAGATAATCATAAGTCTGTTACACTCGGACCCAATGTTCTCAATATCATGCGACAGTATGACTGGCCGGGGAATGTCAGAGAACTCGAAAATACGATCGAGCGGCTCGTTGTAATGTCGAGGGGTAATGTTGTGACGGATGACGAACTGCCGATGGCAATCAGAAGCCGCGCTTCGGGCAGTAGTGTGACCATGCAGATAAAAGACGCGCTCCCTTCCGCCATCGGGGAGATAGAAAAGGGCAGGATCATCGAGGCTCTGAAAAAGACAGGATGGGTCCAGGCAAGGGCCGCCCGTATGCTTGGACTGACCTGCCGTCAGATTGGATACAAGATGGGCAAGTACAACATCCGCCAGATGCAGAACGATCAGCAGTGAAAAAAGTAATAGCGATAACGAACCAGAAGGGCGGTGTCGGCAAAACAACAACCGCCCTGAATATCTCGGCCGCAATGGCGCTTGAAGGAGAAAGGGTGCTGATTATAGATTCAGACCCCCAGGGCAATCTCACCAGCGGGTTTGGGATCAAAAAAGACCAGATAAAATATGGGCTATATGATGTTTATTCATCCGGGGTTTCGGTGGACGAGGCGATCATGGAGACTGAAATCCCTCGCCTGCGGGTCATAACCGCCAATTCCGACCTTTTCGGCGCTGAGATAGACTTGCTCGAAAAAAACGAACGCGAGACGACCCTCAGGCAGATAATCCAGCCGCTGAGGGATGAGTTTGACTATATTTTCATAGATTGTCCTCCGTCCTTCGGCCTTTTGACCCTCAATGCCCTGGTGGCATCCAAATCTGTGCTTGTGCCGGTGCAATGCGAATATTTTGCCATGGAAGGACTGAGTCTTCTAATCAAACTGCTCTGGAGGATCAGGGGCAGCTTCAATGTGACACTCGATCTGGAAGGCATCCTGCTGACGATGTTCAACAGGCACCTGGCCCTGTCGCATCACATTGCTGAAGAGGTCAGAAAGGCCTTCAAGGCAAAGGTGTATGATACGGCCATACCAAGGAACATACTGCTGGCTGAAGCGTCCGGATACGGAAAACCCTGTATTATTTATGCCCCGGATTCTCCGGGCGCCCGCGCGTATGCGGAACTCGCCAAAGAAATAATTAATGAAAACAGGCTTCTGGTTTAGGCCGCACAGGACAATACGTTCCTGTGATGTAATGCAATCAATAAGATGGTATAATTGCAGATGATCGGTCGGATGTCTTTAATGCGCAGTAGCAAGTAATCATAATTTATGCCTTAAAAGGGGGGTATCGAATGTTCTGTCCAAAGTGCGGTAAGAGTAATGACGACAGCGGCAAATTCTGCCAGTCATGCGGGGCTGCTTTTGATCCGCAAAACGCGCCAAAGGCCGGTGCAAATCTTAATCTCTCCGGCATACTTACTTTCATTGCTCCATGCCTTGCTTTTATCGACAATGGAAGCATGTTCAGAAGGCCTTTCCAGTGGCTTTATCTGGTAATAGCGGCGCTCAATATTGTCTGGCCGCTTTATCTCCTTTATGTTGCGATTAAAATGAATGTATTTCAGATGCCCTTCAAGTATGGAGTAGCTTTTATCGTCGTATGGCTCCTGCTGCTGATCGGCGCCTGGATAAGTGTCCAGATATGGTGGGACAGGTCTAAAAAAGTGCTTCAGGCCTCTTCCGAGGGGGACGAATTTGTTGCAACCCCTGCCGTTTCTCATTTTATCCAGACCCTGGGAGAATGGGCAGGCATGTGGGTCGGATTGATCGGCCCGGTTGTTGCAATCCTTGCTATGGCAATGCTTGGAGATGAAAATATGTCGCTGCTCAGCATGACTGGTTTCGGGTTTGTCGGGGCCGGCATAACGGGCATTTTACTCCTTCCAGTTTACGGGTTTTTAATAATGGCGTTTGCCAGGTTTCTTGCCGAGACATGGAGGGCACTGGTAACGATAGCTAAGAATACTAAAAAGTGACCGGACTTCAAGGTGAGCAGGCCGGATTTATTTTTCATCCGGGCATATGTATAATCTATAGTCTATCGGCCTGATGCTGTTTCAGTGCCCGAAAATATTACGTGGAGGACTGTATGGCAAATGAATTGAACATTGCAGCTATTCCGCAGACAGCAATACGCATTATTACCAACCCCGCTGCATTTTTCCGGGAGATGCCCAAGGCAGGAGGTTATATAGAACCACTGGTGTTCGCGCTGGTACTCGGCTGCCTGGCAGGCATTATCAAGGCCGTGCTGACAATGGCTATGTACTTCTCGACTATCGGTGTGATGGCCCTTACGTCCATTGTCCTCATGCCGATATTCATCGCTATTGGAAGTTTCATCGGGGCGGCGATACTTTTTGTAATATGGAAACTGATGGGTTCACAGGAATCTTTTGAGGCCGCTTTCCGATGCGCGGCATATATTACGGCCATCTCTCCTATTACAGCTGTACTTGGAGTTATCCCCTGGATCGGAGGCGTCCTCGGCCTGCTGGTCAGCCTTTACTATGTTGTCATGGCTTCAGTTGAGGTGCATGGAATTTCTGCAAAAAAGGCGTGGATAGTATTCGGTGTGATAATAGCATTGCTTTGCCTTATGTCCATGTGTACCCAGTATGTTGCCAAGAGGGCCTTGAGAAACGCTGAGATGACCAACAAGTCATTGCAGGATTATCTTGACCAGTCTTCAAAAAACATGCAGAAGCAGACAGAGATGATGCAGCAGCAGATGCAGCAACAGCAGATGCAGCAGGGACAGCAAACTCCGCAGACGCAGGAGCAGATGCAGAGGCAGCTGCAGGAGACGCAAAGACAGATTGAGGAAATGCAGAAACAGATTCAGCAGCAGAAGGCAGCCGGCAAATAGTTTATACCGGCACGGGGCGTCCCGGCCTGTACGCATTATGGAATTGCATGGGTGAATAGAAGTCTGGATTTATTTTTCGGCCGTGCATATGTATAATCTATGTGAGTATCTCCTGATACCTTTTCAGGGGCAGAAATCTTTCAAGGGAGGATTTTATGAATTTAGTCGAACGTGTTAAAGGCATTATCGTCTCCCCGAAGCAGGAGTGGGAAGTTATTTCAGCCGAGAAAACGTCCATAGCAGATCTGTACAAGTCTTATATCATCATACTGGCGGCAATCGGGCCGGTGGCTTCATTAATTGGCGGCATCATATTTGGCAGAGGGTTAGGAATAGCATATTTCTTTGTTATTGCACTGTTGATGTATGTTATCGGTCTTGCTCTAGTATACGTTATGGCCCTTATTATCGATATTCTTGCTCCTTCTTTTTCCGGGCAGAAGAATATGGATCAGGCTTTCAAAGTGGCGGCATATTATGCGACTCCGGCATGGGTGGCCGGAATTTTCAGCTTTATCCCCGCACTTGGGGGACTGATTATGTTCTGATCTTCCCCCGATATTTCGGACACTCAGTTAAGTTAGGCTGCTAAGGCCAACAGCTCAAAAGACACCGGGGAACGGTATCCCAAGGCTGAATGCCTCCTCTGCCGATTATAGAACATTTCGATATATTCGAATATGCTC
>CAIJNL010000006.1 GCA_903822005.1 uncultured Nitrospiraceae bacterium | reverse complement strand
CAGGGTTACTCATCATTGTGATATCATCGAAACAGGAAACGACAGTTGGAGAATAAAAACACGAAACTCTAAAAAATGACCGTCCGGGGTGGGTCAAAATTGGACGCCGATGCCGGGTCAATATTCAATGCCGATCTACATCATGGGTTCGGCCAGTGTCTTTCCGGCAGTAACTTCTCTCCTGACTTCGTATACCACCTTTTCGACCACTTTATTGCCTGCAGACTTGGCGCATATCTCAAGACCATCAAGTATAGGTACACCACTGGTTATGAGTGTTCCGAGTGTCCTCGTAAAACGTGCAACCGTCACTTTTCTTATCAGTTCTCCTATAATGGGGAACTTCAAAAGCACTTTATCAGTCTCCATTCTGCCGCCCTCGGTTTTCCTGTACATACGAAATCCCACAAAACTGGCGATCATGGCTGCAATAAGGATTAATCCTCCAAATCCCGCAAGAAAGTTGCTGATGGCTATTACTATTAGGGTGGGAATCGGAAGCTTAACGCCCATCTCCCCAAAAATCTTTGCGAATATTGGTATGACGAATATCATTATAATTGCAACAACAAGTACCGCAATGGACATTACGACGGATGGATAAATCATAGCCCCCTTGATCTTTTTCTTCAGCTTCATCGCCTTTTCAATATAAACGGCAAGACGCTGCAAGACCGAATCGAGCACACCGCCGGCTTCGCCAGCAGCTACGAGATTTACATAAAGGTCATCGAAGGCCTTTGGATGCTTTTTCATCGCTTCAGCTAAGGTCATTCCTGATTCCACATCATTTTTAATGATGCCAACAACTTCTCTCAGAGATGGATTTTCGGTCTGTTTAGTCAGAATGTCAAGGCCCTGGACTATCGGTATGCCGGCATTATACATGTTGGCAAATTGGCGGGTGAATACAATTATATCTCTTTCCTTAATTTTTTTCTTGCGTTTGCTGAAGAATGTAATCTGGCTGTCGAGCGACAATTTTTCGGATACAATAGTAGGGATTAAGCTTTGCTTCCGGAGGGCTAATATGACCTCTTCGCGGGTTTCCGCGCTCATTTCACCCTGTTGTAAGGTCCCAGTGCGGGTCTTTGCGGTCCACCTAAAGGTTATGGCCATTCTACTCTCCTCAGCCCGTTCTGCCTTGTTATATCACGAAAGGCTAATTCATTCTTACAAGAAAATTTACCATATCACTGTAAATCAATACAAATCTGTTTGAGTACCCGCCGCTTAAATATAACAGTAAAAGTCTGCTCTTTTTAGTGATGCAGGTCACAAAACTACTCAGGGCGCTTAAATCCCGGACTGCATCTTTGCTGCGATAACGGTATTGTACATGAGCATCGCAATGGTCATGGGGCCGACCCCGCCCGGTACCGGTGATATATAGGCCGCCTTTTCTTTTGCTGTCTCAAAATCCACATCGCCGGTGATCCTTCCGTCAGGTGAAACATTGATGCCGACATCTATCACAACGGCGCCTTTTCTGATCATGTCCGCGGTAATCATTTTTGCCCTTCCGACGGCAACGCAGAGTATGTCGGCAGATGCGCATATTTCCCTGAGATTGGCTGTTTTGCTATGGCATATGGTGACGGTAGCATTTTTTCGCAGCAGCAATAATGAAAGCGGTTTACCCACTAGGACAGACCTGCCGACAACTACGGCATGCTTGCCTGCGGGATCAATGTTGCATGCCTCAAGCATCTTCATTACGCCGTGCGGTGTGCAGGAGATGAAGCCAGGCTCATCCAGGACGAGTTTGCCCAGCGAGAGAGGGCCCAACCCGTCGACATCTTTTTCAGGAGAGATCCTGCGTATGGCCTCTTTTTCATTCAGACCTTTCGGCAAAGGCAGCTGCAGCAGTATGCCGCTGACTTTTTTGTCGACATTGAGTCTATCGATCAGTTCTCCAAGCTCTTTTTGGGTGGTTGTAGCCGGCAGACCATAATGAAAGCTTGCTATGCTCAATTTTTCGCAGGTCTTTTCTTTTGAAGCTACATATTTTTGGGAAGCCGGATCATCTCCAACGAGTATGACAGCCAATCCTGGATTTATGCCTTGAGCCTTCAGCGAAGAGATTTCTTTCCTGAGATCCTCTTTAAGATCGTGCGCAATTTTTTTGCCGTCAATAATCTGTGCTGTCAACTTAGTCCCCTAATGCTGTTTTTTTAAAAGTTCAAGCATCTCTTCGCGCGTGCTCTGCTTGCTCCTGAATGTGCCCCTTACCGCTGAAGTGATAGTCCGGGTCCCCGGCTTTTTAATGCCCCTCATGCTGATGCATAGATGCTCTGCGTCTATTACCACCATGCAGCCCTTGGGCCGCAACTTTTCCATTATGATGTCGGCCAGCTCGGTTGTGAGCCGTTCCTGCACCTGTGGCCTGCCGGCAAGATGTTCAAGGGCCTTGATGAGTTCGCTGAGACCGGTTATCTTGCCGTGCGGTATATAGGCTATGCTCGCTTTGCCGATGAAAGGCAGCAGGTGATGCTCACAAATGGAGTAAAAAGGAATGTCTTTCAGCAGCACCATTTCGTCGTGGCTCTCCCCAGCCATCGACTTGAGCAGGCTGTCCCCCGGCGTGTTTAGTCCCGAAAAAAGCTCGGCGTACATCCGCGCTACACGTTCGGGTGTTTCTTTAAGTCCCGGACGATCAGGGTCTTCGCCGATGCCTTCGAGTATAAGACGTACCCCTTTTTTTATCTTTTCATGGTCCATGCCGGTAAATCGTCCTTTTGTCCGTAATTACTGTATCCATTTTTATATCATATGGTCCGCAATAAAGGGAAGGAACTACCTGCTCCTCATAAGCGAGCGCCGCCAGAAAAGGTTTTATCCCGGGGGTGACCGTCCCTTTCAGTCGTTTCGTAGAAGACAGCAGTTTATCATAAAATGCTTTGCCGTGCCCCAGCCTGTTGCATGATTCGTCAAATGCCACTCCGGGAGCGATAACTAAATCTATATCTTCAATGAACAATTCCCTGTTCGGGAACGCATATGGTTCAGGTATGCCCTTGTACCCGGGCGCGAGATCTTCCAGAGACAGGATTTGATAGAGATGAAGACGGTCGTCTTTATCGGATACCCGCGGCAAGGCAGTTGTAATCCCGGTGGATAGACAATGCGCTATAAGCTGCCTTGTGTCCACTTCGCTGCCGTAAGAGGCATAAAGAAGGACCGATTTTGCGATTACAAATTGTGGCATCGCCATTAGTCTGGTCTGAATGGCCGCGTTTTTTTCGTTTCTGATCTCCGTTGGGATGGAATCGCGTCTCAGAACAATGCACTTTCGCATATTTGATTTATTGTCCGAATTCATTGGCTGCATACGATTATTATCTCCAGCGTGCATCTAATATCCTGTCTCTGTAATCAAATTAATATAGCAAGCCTGCATTTAGATATGTTATCATTTTGGATGGAAACACGGAAGATACTCGAAGATGCAGACCATTACCTGATGCCCACCTACAGCCGTTTTCCGCTTGTTCTGAGAAAGGGCAGGGGCGCCAAGGTATGGGATATCCATGGCAGGGAATACCTTGATTTCCTCGGGGGGATCGCGGTAAACGTGCTCGGACATTGCCATCCAAAGGTAGTAATCGCCATCCAGAAACAGGCCCAACGTCTGATACATGTTTCAAATCTGTACTACATAGAGCCGCAGGTAAGACTGGCCAAGCTGCTGGTCACAAATTCTTTTGCGGACAAGGCATTTTTCTGCAATTCCGGCGCGGAAGCCAATGAGGCTGCGATAAAGATCGCACGGAAATACTCTGCGGACAAATATGGACCGGACCGCTTTGAGATAATCTCGGCCATGGATTCGTTTCATGGCAGGACAATCGCTACTCTTACAGCGACTGGGCAGACAAAGTTCCAGAAAGGTTTTGAGCCGATGCTGACCGGGTTCAGCCATGTTCCTTTTAATGACATTGCCGCGCTTCGCGCTGCAATAACTCCGAAGACATGCGCTGTTATTCTCGAACCGATACAGGCTGAAGGAGGAATTAACATGCCTTCAGCCGACTATCTGCGGCAGGTGCGCGGACTCTGCGACGAAAAGGACCTGCTGCTGATATTCGATGAGGTGCAGACCGGAATGGGAAGGACCGGCAAGCTTTTCGGTTATGAACATTACGGCATGCAGCCGGATATTATGTCGCTGGCAAAGGGGCTGGGCGGCGGCGTGCCGATTGGCGCCATGCTTGCCACTGACAGGGTGGCTGTGGCTTTTTCTCCGCGTACCCATGCTTCGACCTTCGGAGGCAATCCCCTGGTATGTGCTGCGGCCATCGCAACTGTCGAAACACTGCTTGAGGATGGCTTCATACTCGATCAGTGCAACAGGATGTCTGCTTATCTTTTCGAAAGACTTGGCCATCTGAAGAAGGAGTATCACGAAAAGGTGATCGATGTCAGGGGCAAGGGACTTCTGATCGGCATGGAGCTCATGCGTGATGGTATGCCTTATGTTCAGGCGTGTATGGATCGGGGTGTGCTTATAGGGCTTGCCGGAAACGGCAGCGTGCTGAGGTTCACACCGCCGTTAATCATAGAGGAAAGAGAGATCGATCATTTGATCGATGTAATGGAAGAAGTACTGGAAAGAGTGCCATGAAAAGAGATTTGCTGACCGTTTTTGACCTGTCCTCTGACGAGATAGGGTCATTGCTTAAAAGATCGATTGACCTGAAGTCCGGGATTGATGCGGGCAAATGTCCGCTTATCGGAAAAAGCATAGGGCTGTTCTTCGAAAAGCCTTCAACCCGCACAAGGGTATCTTTCGAAGTCGGCGTCTATCAGCTTGGAGCGCAGCCTATTTATATGAGCGCCAAAGACCTGCAGCTCGGCCGGGGCGAGACAATTGCCGATACTGCGCGGACTCTCTCGCGTTATGTCCATGGCATGGCTATGCGGGTGTTTAAACAGACGACAGTTGAGGAATTTGCGCGCCACGCTACAATACCGGTCATAAACGGTCTTTCCGATCTGCATCATCCATGTCAGGCCCTTGCTGACCTTATGACAGTGCTTGAGCGGAAAGGCCGCCTTGAAGGGATACGGATAGCCTTTATCGGCGACGGCAACAATGTTGCCAATTCACTTATAGAGGCAGCCGCGCTTACAGGTATGGATTTTGTTATCGCGTCCCCGGATGGATATGGGCCTAATGTTTCGATTACGGACCATGCGCGCAAAATTGGCAAGGGCAGAATAACTGCCACCAATGATCTGAAGGAAGCGGTTTCAGGCGCTGACGTGCTTTATACGGATGTATGGGTAAGCATGGGACAGGAGTCTGAGGCAGAAGAGAAAGCTGCCAGATTCAGCTCTTATCAGATAAATGCCGAACTGATGAAACTGGCCAAACCGGACGCGATCGTGCTGCATTGCCTGCCGGCAATACGCGGCAAAGAGATCACTGACGAGGTGATGGACGGGCCGCAGAGCGCCATTTTTGACCAGGCCGAAAACAGGATGCATACCGAAAAAGCCGTGCTCGAATTTCTTGTCAGGTAAGAGAAACGCGCATGATGTCAACTCCGGTCGATTCCTTGACTTGGTTTTCGCGTCTTGGATAAGATAAACAGCTTTTATGCAGGTACTGGTAAAGCCGGGTTTGCCCTGGAAGGAGAGAGTGCAGTATGCTGGTAGCAGTGGGTTCCGATCATGCAGGTCTTGATCTCAAACAGGAAATCATCAAGCTCCTCGCGGAATTAAAACATGATGTCTCAGATTACGGCACAGACACGCCGTTGTCGGTAGATTATCCTGATTTCGGAGAGAAGGTTGCGGAAGCTGTATCTTCCGGCAAGGCTGAGAGAGGCATACTCATCTGCGGCACCGGTATCGGCATGTCCATTGTTGCGAACAAATTTCCGAATGTCAGAGCGGCTTTATGCAACGAACTCTTTTCTGCAAAGATGAGCAGGATGCATAATGATGCCAACATCCTTGTACTTGGCGGACGGATTATAGGCAGGGACCTTGGTAAAGAGATCGTCCGCACCTGGATTGACACAGGGTTTGAAAATGCCAGACATACGGATAGAATTAAAAAGATATCAGCCATAGAAAAGAAGATCCACGAACAGAAATAGGCAGGATAAGATATCCTGAATTATAAAGGAAGCAGAGTGACCACTATGAATGCGGAAAACATCAAGGCAGTTGACCCCGAGATTTACAATGCAGTTAAATGCGAAGAAGAGCGTGAGCGCAGCAAACTGTTGCTTATAGCTTCCGAGAATTATGCGAGCAGGGCGGTGCTTGAGGCCCAGGGCTCGATATTTACGAATAAATACGCCGAAGGGTATCCGTCCAAACGCTACTACGGCGGCTGCCAGTTTACGGATGTCGTCGAAAACCTGGCCATAGAGCGCGCAAAGAAGATATTCGGCGCCGAACATGTCAATGTTCAGCCCCATTCAGGCAGCCAGGCCAACATGGCAGTCTACTTTGCCGTGCTGAAGCCAGGGGATACAATCCTCGGAATGGACCTTAAGCACGGAGGTCATCTAACACATGGTGCTCCGGTAAACTTTGCCGGACTGCTGTATAAGACCTCATTCTACGGCGTCAGAAGAGATACCGGCCGCATCGATATGGACGAGGTCAGGAGCATTGCTCTCAAAAACAGGCCCAAGCTTATTGTTGTCGGAGCGAGCGCCTACTCGAGGATACTCGATTTTGCCGCGTTCTCCGAAATAGCTAAAGAGGTCGGGGCATATCTGATGGCCGATGTCGCCCATCTGGCCGGACTCATCGCGGCAGGAGTGCATCCTTCGCCTGTGCCTTACGCGGATTTTGTCACAACTACAACCCACAAGACGCTCAGGGGACCGCGCGGCGGCATGATAATGTGCAAGGCCCAATACGCCAAGGCTCTCGACAAGGCAATATTCCCCGGCATACAGGGAGGCCCGCTGGTGCATGTCGTTGCTGCAAAAGCTGTGGCTTTCAAAGAGGCCATGGCTGATGATTTCGTAGCATACCAGAAGGCCGTTGTGGCCAACGCCGGCAAGATGGCTTCCGCCCTTATGGACAGGGGCTTAAATATTGTCTCAGGCGGCACGGACAACCACCTTATGCTTGTCGATCTCTCAGGGCTGAATGTCACCGGCAAGGCTGCTGAACTGGCGCTCGATATGGCCGGGATAACGGCCAATAAAAACGGCATACCTTTTGATGAACAGCCAGTAACGGTCACGAGCGGAATCAGGCTCGGTACACCCTGTGTAACGACCAGGGGCATGGGTCTGCCGGAGATGGATGAGATAGCTGATATAATCTCTAACATGGTCCGTAATATTAATGACAGCAAGGTATCAGAGGCCATGTCCCGCAGGGTCAAAGCGCTCTGTGACAGGTTCCCTGTTTATCTTTCATGAGGCATAATAAGCTGCCATGAAGTGCCCTTTCTGCGGCAGCATAGAAGACAAGGTCATTGATTCGAGGATGGCCAAAGACGGAGATGTAATACGTCGCAGGAGACAATGCCTTAAGTGCGACCAGAGATTTACTTCTTATGAGAGGGTTGACGAACCTTTTCCCATGGTCATTAAAAAAGACGGCAGCCGGGAATTTTTCGACGGATACAAGATTTTGAGCGGCCTCAAGAAGGCCTGCGAAAAACGGCCTATACCGATAAGCAGCCTCGAAGAGATAGAGAAGAATATTGAGCAGAAACTCATGGGGCTGGGCGTAAAGGAGATCCAGAGTTCCTGGATCGGTGAAGAGATCATGTCCGCGCTCAAGGACCTGGACAAGGTTGCATACGTAAGATTCGCTTCCGTTTACCGCCAGTTCAGGGACATCAACGACCTGATCAAAGAGGTCAAAAACCTCTTTGACGACAAGGGCAACAAAGTCAGCGGTTGACTTGTATAGGTGATTTTTTTTATTGTATTACTCTTGTGTTTGGGGGATCGTTCAATGGCAGGACTGCAGACTCTGACTCTGCCTATCTAGGTTCGAATCCTAGTCCCCCAGCCATCATTCTACGGTCCCATCGTCTAGAGGCCTAGGACATAGCCCTCTCAAGGCTAAGACACGGGTTCGACTCCCGTTGGGACTACCAATTTTTCAAGGACTTATAAACCTTGAGCATCACTCAACCTATACGATTGTGATAAATTTGTGATAGAAATCATCACAATTAGTGGCGAAAATTGACAATTGCTTGCGCATGTTGTACAATAACTTGTACAACATGCGGAGGGAAAAAAATGGACAGCATAACATATTCCAAGGCCCGTACCAGCTTGGCTTCAACAATGAAGAAGGTGTGCGAAAGCCACGATCCCGTGATCATAACACGTCAGAAGGAAGACTCGGTAGTGATGCTTTCTCTTGAAGATTTCAAGGCACTTGAGGAGACTTCATATCTGCTGCGCGTACCGGCTAATGCCAAGCGGCTTCTTGAATCGATAGCAGAGCTGGAGCAGGGCGGCGGCAGAGAGCATTCTTTGACAGAATGAAGCTGATTTTCTCAGAGCATGCTTGGGAAGACTATCTTTACTGGCAGCAAACCGACAGGCAGATTCTCAAGCGTATTAATATACTAATCAAGGACATCATGCGCGACCCTTTCTCCGGGACTGGTAAGCCGGAATCGCTCAAACATGGGTTATCGGGCTTCTGGTCACGCCGCATCAACGATGAACATAGAATTGTCTACAGGCAGGCAGAAGATGCTATAATTATCGCGCAGCTGAGATATCACTATTAGGGATACTCTCAAGGCTAAGACACGGGTTCGACTCCCGTTGGGACTACCAAAAATTATGTCTTTAATTCCGTTAATACGCAAAAAAACAGGAGGGGGTAAGTATGAAGAATGCAATGATGAATGGCAGCAGGATGGTAAAGGGTATAGTTTTATTGCTTTGCCTGATATTTTTCTCCCAGACGTGCGCCTACGGGGAAGACAAGAAAATAGTTCTTAAAAAGTATCCTGATTTCAAGATTGGATTTACAACACAAAATTTTGCAAAGGTAATGCCTCCGACTGTAGCTAACATCAAGAAAATGCTCGATTTTGCAAGCAAACAAGGATTCTCATTTATCGAAATCCGTGACCCCGAAGCCAAGCTCACACTGGCAGAATGTAAAGATTTGGCAGCTTATGGAAAAAAGAAGGGCGTCGAAATTGTTTTAGCCGTGAACCCCGGCCTGCTTGATGCGAATTATTGGGAGATCTTTTCCAGGGCAATAGCCAATGCGAATGTATTGAATGGCCCCAAAGTTGTGCGCACCGGCGGCAATGGCAACGAAATGGTCAAAGATACCAGCAAACAGTACTGGACAGCGGCTGAATTCAAGCAACTCATAGAAAATGCCAATAAGGCCGCCAATACTGCCAAGATGTTTGGCCTGCAATTTCTGATTGAGAATGCCCGGGAAGGGATTAAAGGAGACGGCATAAACACCTTTGGCACAGCTGATTTCTTTGGCAGCAAAGGGGTAAATTCCAATGTCGGCTTACAGCTCGATGTGGCAAACTTTTTCTGCATTACTAGGGTGCCGAGCAGTGCGGACCAGATTAAAAGTTTCATGGATGATAACGCAGAAAAGATCGGTTATACCCATCTGAAGTCTTCAATCAAGCTTAAGGCCCAGCCGGTATTGAACGGTAACGATCTTCCGTTTGAAGAATATTTTACATACCTGAAAAAATACCGTAAGAACTATATCGCTATAGAACTGGATGCCGCAAATACCCTGGCTGAAGCTACTGCCAATCACATCAAGAGCATTGAATACCTGAAGAAGAACTATTAAATTCAGGACGATTTTTTGCAGGATAATTACTGATATGAAAAAGGGGGCTTGATTGCCCCCTTTTTTTATTGCCTAATCGATGTCAACAGATTCAATTTTATGATATTCACTTCACGTAAACATTTTTAGTTGCAATAACATCACTATCAAGACCGACCACATTTTTTATCAGGATCTGCCCCATCTTTACGGGAGCCGACAGTCTTACCTTCTTTATTTCATTCATTACATCGAATATCCTGGCTTTTGGAATGGTGCCGGTAAGCCTCACACTAACAAGGGGAATATCCCCGTTTTCAACCAGCACCGAAGTGGCAATATTCCTTTGCGGGTTCAGAATCTCCTGCTCGACATATTCGACACCTTTATTGCATGCTGCGCCTTCTACCGACGATATCGTCATTCCATCTATTTCAGCCTCCATTTCACAGCCAGTCGGACACATGATACATGTATATTCTTTCCTCATTTCACCACCACCCTGATATTGTCTGTTGATTTTATATCAGCTTTTTTCACTTTGATCTGTATCATTTCCGCGGGTATAGCTTTTTTCATCGTTACCTTTGTAATTAGATCCTCATTTTGCATGATATCTATTTCGCAATCTCTAAGCGGTTTCCTCACGCGCATCGAAATCTTGAAATCCTTCCCACCGCTTATTTTCTGGGGTATAACGTGACCTATACTTGCGTCTGCAGTTACCTGGATGGCGCAAGCTGCCAGCTTCCCCTTGTTAATGTACTCAGCCACGCTGTCGGCAAGATCTTCAGCTTCCAGGGACACAAAATCCACTACATCATGCACCTGTAACACATTACCGGCGGCAAAGATCCCTTCTATTGTAGTCTGGTAGTTTTCATCCACAACAGGCCCTTTATTCCTGCTGTCCAATTCCACCCCGCAGGCCGATGACAGCTCATTCTCCGGGATCAATCCAACAGACAGAATCAGGGTGTCGCAATCGTAGCCTTTTTCTGTTCCCGGAATTGGCTTCATCTGTTCATCAACCCTGGAAACGGTCACCCCTTCCAGCCTGGACCGGCCCTTTATGTTCGTAATGGTATGGCTCAAATAGAGAGGGATATCATAATCATTCAGGCATTGCTCGATATTCCTCGGCAGACCACTCGGATAGGGCAATACTTCAAATACGGCCTTTACCTTTGCACCCTCCAGCGTCATCCTTCTGGCCATAATCATGCCGATATCGCCCGAGCCAAGAATGACCACTTCCCTGCCCACCATCGTATTGTGCAGGTTGATGTAGCACTGCGCTACGCCGGCAGTATAAATACCGGCAGGCCTCGTGCCGGGAATGCTTATAGCGCCTCTTGTCCTTTCCCTGCAGCCCATCGTAAGTATCACAGCTTTTGCCTCATACTCCAGCAGGCCTCTTTTTGAAACGGCCGTGACTTTTTTGTCGGGGGTAATATTAATTACGGCGGTTTCCGTACTATACTCGATTTTCTTTTCAGCTACCAGATCAAGAAACCGCTGTGAATACTCGGGACCACTTAATGACTCTTCGAATCTGGTAAGGCCAAAACCGTCATGTATACATTGCCTGAGAATACCGCCCAGTTGCTTTTCTCTTTCGAGGATGACGATTTTCCTGATTCCCCTGTCCCAGAGCTGAACTGCGGCAGCGAGACCAGCCGGGCCGCCGCCCACGATGACAACATCTTTTTTTATGATTGCCATTATATTCTCACCTTCCCCGTAAACATTGCAGAACCCGGTTTTGAGTAGATGACTTCGGTCTCTTTTTTTCCGAGTTCCCGCTGAATAATTTCAGTGATCCTCGTTTCACAGAAACCACCCTGACACCTGCCCATCATGGCGCGGGTCCTGTTTTTTATCCCTGTAACAGTAGCAACACCGAGGCTATTATGGACAGCCTGTAATATTTCCGCTTTTGTAATGGTTTCGCATCTGCATATGATCTCGCCGTAATTCGGGTCTTTCTTTATAAGTGCCTTTTTACCCTTGTCGCTCTGCTTGGCAAAACTTACAATCCCTTTCCTTTTTGGGTTGAATTTCGTGTTCTTAACCAATTTTTCTTTTTTCCTGAAGAGCGCAACTGTTCTTCTTGCAAGCGGCAATGCGCTTGTTACACCCGGTGACTCTATGCCCACAAGATTAATGGCATTGGGCGTTTCCTCTCTTGCCTCAAGCACAAAGTCCAGTGCCTGCTTAGTTTCTTTATTGATGCGCTTTGGTCTGATTCCGGCGAAACCCCTGATAAAATACTCCTTTTTTACGTATTTGAACATTTTCTGGCCGTCAATAATCAGATCTTCGAAAGAAGGTGTTGTGACTGTATAATCCTCGAAGTCTTCCACTAATTCTGAATCCGGCCCGATTAAGACATTCCCGTCAACAGTGGGAGTCGCATGGGTAGCAAACCCACCTGTAGGGCCGGGCGCCGGATAGACCGGCATATTAATATATCTTCCGGCGTTTTTGTCGAGGATTATGTACTCCCCTTTGAAGCCTCCAATCGTATAGCCGTCAATCCCAAGCATGGTAGATATCTTGGCCGAGTTTAATCCGGCTGAATTCACAACCCACCTGCTTTTGTATACTGTCTTTGTAGTCGTGACCTCATAAATAGCGCCAACTCTTTTAATGCCGGTTACCTCATTATCAAAAAAGAACTCCGCGCCGTTCTGTTTGGCATTTTCGGCAAGAGCGATTGTATAAATAAAGGGATTTAAGATGCCCGATGTGGGGGAGTACATCGCGAATTCTCCGCCCGCGCTTGGGTCAAGCTCTTCCAGCCTTTTTTTGTCTATAATTTCGAGGCCAGGCACCCCGTTTTCCTCCCCTACGGCCTTATATTTCAGCAGGCTTTGCATGTCGCTGTCGGTAAACCCGACCACCACTTTGCCAGTTCTCCTGAATGGAACATCCAGTTCTTCCGCCACTTTGTCAAATTCCGCGTTGCCTTCGACGCTGCAGAGCGCCCGCAGGGAGCCCGGCTTATAAGTAAAGCCTCCATGTAATACGCCCGAGTTTCTTCCGCTTGTTTCACAGCATACGTCAAGCTCTTTTTCGAGAACCGCTATTTTCAGCTTATACCTCGAAAACTCCCTGGCAATCGCACTTCCTACAACCCCGCCTCCGATTATCAATACATCATATACTTGATTCATCTGAATACCTCTCTACCCTTTGACGGATGCTTCAGAGGGTTTCTTGTCAAAACTGATCTGTTCAATCTTGCCGACGACAAACCACATTGTCAACGCGGCGATAATTATAAACACACTTGCGAGGGCAAAGGCCTGCTGGAAACTGCCGGTAATCTGCAGTAGTATGCCTGTAATCAGGGGAGCAGCTATTCCCGCCACTCCGGCAGCCGTGTTCATTATACCGGCAACTGCGCCAGCAGCATTCGGCGGGGCGATTTCAGCGCAGGTGACCATCATAATGGTGCTTGCGGAGGATTCAAAGACTACCGCTATCGTCATCAGCCACATGGCCAGCATGGCACTGTCTGTATACACTGCAAACACCACCGTGGATGCCACCGCATGGCCTGCGATAATCATCCCTTTGCGGGAGTTTGTGACCGTCATGCCCCTCTTGATCAGCCTGTCGGAAAGTATGCCTACCAGAGGTAAAGCACAGAAAGTAAATATCCACGGCATTGACGCCCACCAGCCCATTTTTATGATGGTAAAGCCGCGGTCCATCACCAGATAGGCAGGCAGCCAGGTAATAAAAAGATAGTACATATAGTCCTGGAAAAATTTCGATATTACAATGCCAACAATTGATCTGTGTCTGAGAAGTTCCCTCCACGGTATCTTTTCAGCGACTTCACCAGCTTTTAATGCTTCCGGCTTGTCCGATTTAAAGGTGAAATACCATAATGCCACCCACAACAAACTGATAATACCTGTAATGTAAAAAGCGACACGCCAGTCCCATGCGCTCATCAGGAAGGCCATTAATATCGGCACCACGGCCAGCCCTACGCGCATTCCGGAGTTGTACATGCCGACAGCTGTTCCGCGTTCTTCCGTCGGAAAGTTATTTTTGACAACCTTGATGTTGATTGGCTGAATTCCAGCCTCGCCTGCGCCGACTCCGAGCCTGAAGAGAATCAGAGAAACATAGCCGCCTGCGGTTCCGGTCAGGGCGGTCAATCCGGACCATATAAATGCCGACCAGCCCAGGGCTGTTTTGGCCCCGAATTTATCGGCCAGTACGCCGGCGGGAATATTCATGGCTGTATAAGTCCAAAAAAACGATGACAGTACAAGTCCCATAAGTGCGGGATCAATACCCAGATCCTTCATGATAAATGGAGCTGCCACGCCGAGGCTTCCACGATCCATGGCATTCGTAATGCAGCCTGTCCAGAGTAAAAAAACGACCCACCATCGGTAATTCTTGCCTTCCATTATCTTCATTTTATCCCCTCTCTGATTCGTTTCGTCCAGATTTCGACATATTTAATTGTCGGTAGTAGTTAAGGAGCTCAATGCTCTCACAAGGTCGCAGGAGTTTGAGTTCAAGCGGGTGAACTTGAAATGTCATCCCCCAATTTCAGGATCAGGGTTAGATAGTTATTCTATTAGAATGGTCTTCCCTTCGGACAGCAATGCCGCTTCATAGACTTTCATCATCTCCAGCGAAAACTCTAGCGTGCCTTTTTCAGCAGTCCTGTTTTGCAGTACACAATCGCAGAAATACATCATCGCAGCGTACATGCCCTGGGTAAACTCGGCCTTGTTTTCCAAGCCCGCCTGACAGTTGGAAGCTTCCCAGACGATGGCGCCGCCGTCATCTCCCTCAGGTGCATAGCTTGTGATTTTGCCGTGAACTCCTTTGAAGCCGCGGTAAAGACTGACCCGGGTATTTTCGATATCCAGCTGCCAGTTGTCCGCATACACTGCATAGCGTTCGAGTCTGGGCTGGGGACCGGATGCCAGGTGGAATGTTCCGAAGGCCCCATTGGCAAATTGTAAGGCAAGAATGCCGTTTCTCGCCTCGTTACAGACGGCAGTGACAGCCGAAACCCTGCCGCCAACAGCCATCAGGAAAGAGAGGGGGTGAACGCCGTTTAGCAGCCAGTTTGGCGCATCTCCTTTTTCGAGGATCTCCCGGCCGTTGCCCGGGATGGTCATCGGGTATACTGCGAGTGCGGACCGCAGATTGCCATACTTCGGAGAATTCACGATTTCGATCGCTTTTTCGGCGGCCGGCATGAATATCTTCTTAAAGCCCACGACAACCACACGATCTTTGCGATGCGCGATCATGTCTTCGACTTCGCGTGCCCGCGTAGCAACAGGTTTTTCAACCCACACATGTTTCCCCCTGTCCAGGGCTTCAATTACCATTGAAGGATGAATCTTTGGGTTGACATTGATAAAAACTGCATCAATGTCTTCCTTTTCATACATCTCCATTGGGGTCTGATAATGGTTGCAGGCATACTGCGTGGCAGTAATTCTGCCTGTGTCTGCGGTGCGGTTACAGACTGCTTTGACTTTTACCGGAAGATAATTCATCAGCGGCAGGATGTTACGATAGCCGTGGGACCCGATTCCGATAATGCCGACGTTGATTTTTTTGTCAAATTCGCGCTGATAACTCAAATGTAGTCCCTCCCTGAATTCTATTCAATGGCTTAACCATCAGTCTGGTGCTTTCCACGATATCACGCAGACTTTTTCACTGTCAACTTCACTTTTATTGTCTGTGATTTCTGCATCCGCGTCAGACAAAAACTTTCAGCTACTTACTGCCCCCCGAAAGTATTAATGAGAGTCAATTTCACTCCATTTTTTTCTTGACAGTCTCGAATAAAAGATATATTATCACATGATGACATTACCTGTCGATAACGACATCAGTTGTCTGCAGAAAGGGGAATTATAGATGGGAAAGTACACAATCAAGGTGCAGCCTAAATGGTGCAAATCGTGCGGTGTTTGTGTGGCGTTTTGTCCTAAGCAGGTTCTGGTGCTGGATGACGCGGGCAAAGCAAGCGTGCAGAATCTGGAGGCATGTATTGGCTGCCGTCTCTGTGAAATCCGCTGCTCGGACTTTGCAATTGAAGTAGGGGGTGAAAACGGTGAGTAAACGTGAAGTCAGATTAATGCAGGGCAATGAAGCTTGCGCTGAAGCCGCACTTTATGCCGGAGTAAAATTCTTCGCCGGCTATCCCATAACGCCGGCGACCGAGATCATGGAGATTCTCTCCAGGAAATTACCACAGGTAGGCGGCGTCTTCCTGCAGATGGAAGATGAAATCTCGAGTATGGCTGCGGTAATTGGGGCTTCGATTGGCGGGCTGAAGAGTTTAACAGCCACCAGCGGTCCGGGCTTTACCCTGAAGCAGGAAAATATTGGGTATGCAGCTATGGTAGAAATTCCCTGTGTGATTGTCGATGTGCAGCGCGGTGGTCCAAGCACCGGGTTGCCGACTCTGCCGGCGCAGATGGATGTGATGCAGGCGCGGTGGGGAACCCATGGAGATCATCCGATTGTAGTGTTATGTCCATCCACAGTATACGAATATTACACGCTGACCGTCCAGGCCGTTAACTTTGCTGAAATGCTGCGCACTCCCGTGATTGTTCTGTCAGATGCCATAGTCGGACATCTGCGGGAAAAAGTTGTTCTGCCCGAACTTGGGGAACTGAAAATTGTTAACCGCAAGATGACCACAGTGGCGCCCAAAGACTTTCTGCCTTATAAAGCTGACGAAGACGGTGTGCCGCCCTTTGTCAACTATGGCACGGGATATAGATACCATATTACAAGCAATAACCACGATGAGGGCGGTTTCCCGGCTACCAATAATCATCAGATCGCCGACAGTCTGCTGAGGCGTTTGCATGACAAGGTTGAGAAGCGTCGCAGCGAGATTGTGATTACGGAAGAAATTATGACCGAAGATGCTGATGTCATAATTTTTGCGTACGGCTGCACGGCGCGTTCTGCTTATAGTGCAGTCGAAGAGGCCCGTAAAAAGGGCATGAAGGTCGGTCTTATCAAAGCACTTACTTTATGGCCGTTCCCGTTTGAGGTATTACTCAAGTACAGCAAGCAGGCAAAGCATGTCATTGTGCCGGAAATGAACCTTGGGCAGCTCGCCGGGGAAGTCGAAAGGACCCTGAAGGACTGCCCGGTCAAGGTGACGCGGCTGAATCGAATTGATGGCCGGATGATTACTCCGGAACAGATAGTGTCAACGATAAGTGAGGTGATATAAAATGGCGACTCATGTCAGTGAATATCTGCGGCTTGATAAAATGCCGCATATTTGGTGCCCGGGGTGCGGTACGGGTATTATTCTCGGAGCAGTTGTCAGGGCCATAGCAAAATTGGGTTATAAACGCGACGATGTCGTGGTTGTAACAGGCATCGGCTGCTCCTCGCGGACGAACGCCATCATTGATTTTAATACCTTCCAGACGACCCACGGCAGGGCATTAAGTTTTGCTACCGGATTTAAGATGGCAAGACCGGAAATGAAGGTCATTGTTATAACTGGCGACGGAGATGGCTCCGGGATCGGCGGCAATCACCTGATCCATACTGCCAGACGAAATATCGACATCACTACTATCCTGGTCAACAACGGCATCTATGGTATGACCGGCGGCCAGTACTCGCCGCTCACCCCCAGAGGCTGCATAGCATCCACGGCTGCTACTGGTACAATGGAACCCTGTTTTGACATGTGTGAACTGGTCAAGGCGGCCGGCGCAACCTATGTTGCCAGGGGCACGGCATACCATGCCACGATGCTGGAGCAGTTGATTGCCAAAGCGCTCGAACATCACGGGTTTTCATTTGTTGAGGGAATAGCACAATGCCCGATAGGGTTTGGCCGCAGGAACAACCAGAAAACGCCTGTGGACATGCTCAACTGGCAAAAGGACCATGCTATTACGATAGCGGCTGCGGCCAAGGCTTCGCCCGAGGAATTAGCAGGTAAATTTCTGATTGGCGAATTTGTGAATAAAGAGGCCCCGGAATTCAGTGACGTATACTGGGAAGCGAGCCGTAAAGCGCAACAAAAAGTGAAGGAGGCGCGATAATGCAGCGGCAAGAAATAGTGATCAGCGGCTCAGGCGGACAAGGCGTGGTGCTGGGCGGAATTATCGTAGCTGAAGCCGCCGCAATCTATGAAGATCGGTTTGCCACCCATAATCAATCCTATGGACCGGAAGCCCGCGGCGGGGCGAGTAAATCCGAGGTCATCATCAGCGATGGAGCGATCCATTTCCCCGAAGTCGAAAATCCGGACATATTGGTGGCGTTAACGCAGGAAGCGGTAGATAAATTTGCGGGGACAGTGAAACCGGACGGCATCCTGATTACTGACACAATGGTCAAAAAACTGCCGGCCAAGGGCGAATATAAGACCTATGTCCTGCCCATAAGGGCCACGGCAGAGGAAGTTCGCGGGCAAATTGTGACCAACATGGTCACCCTGGGAGCGTTGGTGGTTATTACAAAGATTGTGGGCCTGGAGGCACTGAAGCAGGCTGTTTTGGCACGTATTCCAAAGGGAACGGAAGCAATTAATATGCAGGCACTGGAAGCAGGCATGAAAATAGCGGAGAAGGAGCTATAACTTAGCAGATGTTAGTGTAAAGGGCAATCGGTAAAAAACAGACGCAAACACCTAACGCAAGTGAATTTCAGGGGGGGGCACACGCATGAGCATGGAAACGATAGCGGCCAAAATTCCGAGTGGCCGTTGGTGGCACATTTTGCCGCCCACAATTATCATCTACATCATTGCGTACATGGACCGGATGAACATCAGTTTTGCAATGGCCGGAGGCATGAATGAAGCATTGGGGATGTCCCTGACGATGTCCGGTTTTTCAGCAGGAATTTTCTTCTTTGGTTATCTAGTGCTGCAGGTGCCGGGCGGTCACTGGGCGGAGCATGGAAGCGCAAAAAAGTTTATTGCTTACACTATCGTGGCCTG
Source organism: uncultured Nitrospiraceae bacterium (assembly GCA_903822005.1). Classification (GTDB taxonomy): domain Bacteria; phylum Nitrospirota; class Thermodesulfovibrionia; order Thermodesulfovibrionales; family Dissulfurispiraceae; genus Fen-1308. The sequence continues at coordinate 81,831 of CAIJNL010000006.1, read as the reverse complement.
GGGCAGTCTCTCCGGATTGACCGGTTTTGTACAGGAGGGTTGGCAGTTATTGGTAATGAGATTTTTGCTTGGAGTGTCGGAAGGCGGCCTCTATCCGGCCATTCTGATTATTATCGCCAACTGGTTTCCAAGTAAAGAAATAGGGCGCGCTAATGCCATATTCCTGATGAGTCTGCCGCTGTCTGCAGTGGTCACCAGTCCAGTTTCGGGATGGATTATCGAGGCTTATGACTGGCGCTCGCTTTTCTATCTGGAAGGCGTAATCTCTCTGGCGTTATTATTTATCTGGCTGCCGCTGATCAGTGACCGTCCGAAAGATGCCAAATGGATTTCAAAGGAAGAAAGAGATTATCTGGAAACCACGCTGGCGCGTGAAAAGGCAGAACGACAGGCGATTTTCGATAAGGCGGGAAAAGGAAATACAACTTATAAACAACTATTGATGAACAAGCATCTCTGGATGATGGCGCTGATTTATCTGTGCTACACAACGGGACAATTCGGGTATACCATCTGGCTGCCGACAATACTGAAGAATCTTACAAAGATGAGTCTGACAAATGTGGGCTGGTTAAGCACGCTGCCTTTCATAATGGCACTTGGCGGTTTGTATATCTTTGGAGCCTTATCAGACAAATCAGGGAATCGTCGTTTATATACATCAATGTCTCTCGGAGGGTTTGCAGTATTTTTTACTTTGGCCACCTTCTTCCCGGGACAGGTCTGGCTATCTTTCTCTTTATTGGTCATCACCGGCCTGTTTACAAAATCCATGCAAAGTACCTTTTGGTCTATGCCTGCGCTGCTTTTTTCATCCGGAATTTCTGGTGGAGCGCGAGGGTTCATCAATGGACTTGGCAGCTTGGGTGGTTTCACAGGACCGACCTTTGTCGGCTGGCTGGCAACCATGACCGGCGATATGACAGCTGGCATCTACGGTCTGGTTTTCATTTTGATTCTTGGCGCGGCTGTTACGATGATGCTGCCGAAGGTTACGGCCGGTTTTGGCAATGTTGCAGAAACTATGCGGCCGCCTGTAAAAAAATAATTAGTATGCATTCAGTCCCCTGGATATTTAAATCCGCTCAGGAATAGCACAGAGGAGCGGCGGGGGGCTGGAGGCCATTGGCATAATAGAAGTTTGAAATAAGGAGGTAGATAAATGAAGATTGTCAAAGTAGAGGCGTTGCCGATATCGGCCAAGATGGATAAACCCTTGAAAATATCGACGACCCTGTTTACGGAAGTAAGGGCGCTGATTGTGAGGATAACCACAGACGATGGGATCGTAGGGATCGGGGAAAGTTTGGTCAGGACCGCGCCGCGGGCAACAAAATACCTGGTGGAAGAAATGCTGGCGCCCTTGATTATAGGGCAAGACCCCATCGACACTGGAGCTCTCTGGTGGAAGATGTTTTCTGCCATGAGGATGAGAGGTCATACCAAAGGAACCTTTGTCGAAGCAATAAGTGGCATTGATGTTGCTCTTTGGGATATCATTGGCAAATCCAGGAATATGCCAACTTATAAGGCACTGCAGGGTATGGGCCGTAAAACAATACCCGCCTATGCTTCATCTATCTTCATCGGCGATGTCAAGGAAATGGAAGCCCAGGCCAGAAAATATCTGGATCTTGGCTATGATACCATGAAAGTTAAACTTGGGATGGGGACGCGCAAGGACAGCGAGGCTATCAGGGTGCTCAGGTCGATGGTTGGTGAAGAGGTGACATTGATGGTTGACTGCAACAGTGTCTACGATGCCGGTACAGCCATCGAACTCGGTCGCAAATTGGAACAATATGACATATATTGGATGGAGGAGCCTGTGCCTCCATATGACCTGGAAGGTTACAAACTGGTCAGAATGGGTCAGCCCCTTCGTTTGGCAAGCGGCGAGGGTGAGTTTACTCTTTTGGGTTTTCGCGATTTATTGGCAACAAATGCAATCTCTGTTGTTCAGCCTGACCTCGGACGGGTTGGCGGTTTTACCGAGGGAATGCGCATCAGCGCTCTGATTTGCGCGAATAATCTCCAGTTCACCCCTCATACCGGAATGTGTTCGGGCGTGAATATTGTCGCTGCTATGCATTTTGGGGCAGCGGTTCAGCCCTTCTATATGTTTGAGTTTATGGACTTGGAGCATCCACTTATTGAGATATTCACAGGACCGATTCCCCGTCCTGAAAATGGAGTCATCACTCTTCCTGATACACCGGGCCTCGGGGTGGAACTCGACATGAAGAAGATAGAAAAATGGATTGAAGACTAGGGCACTATAGATGCGTGTGCTCGATAGCAGGCACTGGAAGCAGGCATGAAAATCGCCGAGAGGGAGGTCTAACTCAACATATATCGAGGTATGGTAAGGGCAATCATCAACAAACAGAGTTAAACACTTAATACGCAATTTAAAATTAAAGGGGAGGGCATACACGCATGAGTACAGAAACAACAGCGGCGAAGATTCCCAGTGGTCGTTGGTGGCATATATTGCCTGTCGCAATCATAGTTTACATCATTGCTTATATGGACAGGATGAACATCAGTTTTGCGATGGCAGGCGGCATGAACGAAGCCCTTGGACTTTCAATGACCATGTCCGGTTTCTCAGCCGGAATATTCTTTTTCGGGTATATGATATTGCAGATACCGGGCGGTCATTGGGCGGAACATGCCAGTGCAAAAAAGTTTATTATGTACACCATTATTGGCTGGGGCGTGATCTCAGGCCTGACAGGGTTTGTGCAAAACGCCTGGCAGCTTCTTTTTATGAGGTTTATACTGGGCGTGGCTGAAGGTGGTCTCTATCCGGCCATACTTGTAATGATTGCCAACTGGTTCCCCACCAAGGAGATAGGGCGGGCAAATGCTATCTTCCTTATGAGCCTGCCTCTGTCTGCTGTTATCACGAGCCCGGTATCGGGATGGATAATAGAGACGTATGACTGGCGCTCGCTTTTTTATCTGGAAGGCGTAATATCTCTGGTACTATTGTTTGTATGGTTGCCACTGATCAGTGACCGCCCCGAAGAGGCAAAATGGATATCCAAGGAAGAAAAAGATTATCTGGTGACAACACTGGCGCGCGAAAAGCTGGAACGCCAGGCAGTTTTCGAAAAAACGGGGCCCGTTGACACATCGTTCAAGAAGCTTTTAAAGAACAAGCATCTGTGGATGATGGCGTTGATTTATCTTTGTTATACCACGGGTCAGTATGGATACACCATATGGCTGCCGACAATCCTGAAGAACCTCACAAAAATGAGCCTTACAAATGTTGGCTGGCTGAGTTCGCTGCCTTTCATAGTAGCCCTCATTGGTTTGTATGTAATGGGCGCCCTGTCGGACAAAAAGGGCAATAGAAGGCTTTACACTGCTCTCTCCAATTTCGGATTTGCAGGCCTCTTCATACTGGCGACGCTGTTCTCGGGTCAGATATGGCTTTCATTCGGCCTTCTGGTCCTGACCGGCCTGTTCACCAAGTCCATCCAGAGCACATTCTGGGCTATGCCGGCAGTATTATTCCCGCAGGGCACCTCAGGTGCGGCCCGGGGCTTCATTAATGGGCTGGGGAATCTTGGCGGGTTCACAGGCCCGACATTGGCGGGATGGCTTGCCACCATGTCAGGCGGAGACATGACGTACGGAGTCTACGGCCTTGTAGGCTCATTGGTACTGGGCGGTCTGGTTACGCTGCTGCTGCCTAAAACCACGACCAGATTTGCAACAGTAGAACCGACGGCCAAGAAGTAAGCGGGCTAATTGATAAATGGAACAAATCGCGCCCGCGATAAGATTTTCACACTATAAAATGAATTAAGTAACAGCGCGAGGGGGTTGACAAAGATTCATCATGCCGGGTTTTTATAGCGGCGGCTAGTGATCAATCTTCAGAAGGTCAACCCCCCAAAGCTGGCAGCATGGCTGAGATAAGGGTGAGCAGTATTCGTTTATACGCGCATATTATGCCGGAGCGGAAACGCAGGCGCTTAAAGAGACAGGCGGCGGGTCATTTATGGCGCTTCGGTTTTTCAGTACTATGATAGACAGGTTGGAACTGGTGTCAGATTGTTTGTCAGGGGGAATTTAATCATGTCTGAAAAAGGAATGTCCGGCAGTACGGAGCTTGCGCAGGATACGCCGGCAGATTACTTCTGTCCGGCCGATGCGGCGGAACTGCAGGAGATAGTCGCACAAGCTGATCGCACAAAAAAATCACTTTCAGTATATTCAACGGCCGTCAAGACGGATTTGGCAGTTTCCTTTGCAAGGATGAACCATATCCTGGAGATAGATGCCGCCAATCTGCTGGCAATTGTTGAGCCGGGCCTGAAACTTGGAGATTTGGCCTTGGCATTAAAAAAAGAGAGCTTAAGATTCATGCCTGCTGAAACTCCGTTTCATCACGAAAAAAGCGTGGGTGAATTTTATTTTGAGGGCTGCTCAAATATATGCAGCATGAAGTACGGTTCGGCCAAGCATTTTCTGCTGGGCACCGAGGTTGTACTGGCCGACGGTCGGCAGATGAAGACCGGGGGCAAGACTGTCAAGAATGTGACCGGCTATGACATGACCCGTTTCATGAATGCGCCGTTTGCCAGTTTTGGGATAACAGTCAGGTTTTTGCTCAAGTTGCTTCCCGATGTTGAGGCAAGACAGCCGGTGGAGGCCTGCTTTGGAAATGCGGCATCTGTCAACGGTTTTGTCAAGGACCTCAGAGAGGCCAAGATAGTGCCGAAATATCTGATCTGGGCTGATCCGCAGGCCCTGTCGCTGAGTGGAAGAAAAGGAGGCGCAGGCTCTTTCCATTTTCTATCCATGGAGCTTGACGGCATAATGGAAGAAGTGACGCATCAGCATGAGATCGTTTTGGCGCTCATGGCAAAACATGGCTCCACTGCGCCGGATGAATGCGGAACCAAAATATCCGGGGACAGCATGTGGAAAGAACTTTTCACTCCTTCACGCGGATACGCGCTTACCGATGAGATCAAGGTGAAACGGACCGATGCACCCGGTTTCATCGATAAATTCCATCCCAGGGCACAAGAAAAGGGTGTGAAAGCGGGGCTGTTCGGACAGGTTGCCGAGGGAAAGATCAACATCTATTTTGAAGAGCTTTCCCGGGGCAGCAGGGAATTCATGGAATATCTTATATCCATATTGCCCGGGGAGGGCGGATACAGTACCGGCCGGTACAGCAGGCTGTTCGGGCTGGGCCGCGTGTCAGGGCCGCTCGACCAGACTGAAATGATGATGAAGAAGCTGTTTGATCCGAATGATACCTTGAAGGGATAGAGGGAGTTATATATGGACAGGCATATCGAAGAATGGCAGCAGCAGCTTGTAAAGTGCGTTCGCTGCGGCACCTGCCGGGCAGTATGCCCGGTATTTAAGATAACCGATAATGAGAATACCACAGCCCGCGGCAAGGTGAAGCTGATCGAGGCCGTTACTGACGGAAAACTGGAACTGACGCGCGAGATGCAGAAGCGGCTGGATAAGTGCCTCCTGTGCGAAGCGTGTTCGGTCGGCTGTCCGGCGGGTGTCAAGACAGATGAGCTTTTCATGAGCGCGAGGCGAGCGCTTGCCGACAATAACGGGATATCTTATATCAAGAAGATAATATACACGGGTATGACATACAGGTCTCTGTTCAATCTCGCCCTGAGGCTCGGTTCGGTATTTCAGTCTCTGCTGTTCAGGGACGCGCCGGACAAAAAGGGCAGATTTTCGAGGATACCGCTGCCTGCGGCAGGTCTTAACAAAAGAAGATTGTTTCCAGCTCTCGCGAAAATGCCGCTTGCAAGCCTGGTGCCGAAAGTGAACAAGGTGTCAAATCCGAGGGCAAGGGTCGCTTTCTTTCCCGGCTGCATGATGAACTATGTATACACCGATTCGGGACGGGCGGTAATTGATATCCTGCTCGCGAATGATGTGGAGGTTGTGATACCCGACAATCTGTATTGCTGCGGCATAATGGTTGCTGCATCCGGAGACTACGGGACGGCCCGGCATCTCGCGGAGCGAAATGTAGCGGCATTGTCGTCCGATAATTACGATGCGATAATAACCGGCTGCGCGTCATGCGGGGCCACGCTCAAGCATAAATACGGACTCGTTATAGATGATCCTGCAGTCAGGCAGAAATGGGAAAAGATTTCTGAAAAGGTATTTGATTTTACTCAATATCTCACCGCGAAGGGTTATTCCAGGGAGTTCGCCGATACCGGGGTGAAGATCACTTATCATGACCCGTGCCATCTTGTACGCGGAATGAAAGTCTCAAAGGAGCCGAGGGCTGTCCTTAAATCCATTCCGGGCGTTGAGCTGGCCGAGATGAAGGATGCCAATAAATGCTGCGGATGCGGAGGGACTTTCAGCGCGACCCATTATGACATATCGAGGGCAATCAACGAAGAAAAGATAGATAATGTAGAAAAGACAGGGGCGGAAGTCCTTCTTACCGGCTGTTCGGGCTGTCGCATGCATCTGTCCGACGGTTTGAGCCGCCGCGGCAGCAAGATGACTGTCATGCATACGGCGGAGTTTATCGCCAAAGCCTATGCGGCCAAGAAAGAGCAAGGGAGGCTTAATCAATGACAAAAGAGATAGTTGCCCGGCTCAAAAAGATAGTAGGCAAAGAATATGTGATGGATAAGCTGGAAGACCGGATCTGTTATTCCTTTGATGCTACATTCCGGGACAGCTGTCCTGACGTGGTAGTCAAGCCCGCCAATACTGAAGAAATAGTAAAGGTGCTGCAGCTTGCCCACCAGCATGGCATTCCTGTTACAGCAATGGGCGCTGCAACCGGGAACTCAGGCGGGGCAGTGCCATTGGGGAAAGGCATTTGTCTGGGACTTACCCGGCTGAACAGGATTCTGAAAATAGATGTTGAAAATAGAATGGCCATAGTGGAGCCGGGCGTAATAACCGATGATTTTGCAAACGCGGTCCTGCGCACCGGACTTCTGTTCTATCCGCCGGACCCTGCAAGCTCCAAGATCTCTACAATCGGCGGCAATATAGTAGAGTGCGCCGGCGGGCCGCGCGGAGTCAAATACGGCATAACACGGGATTACGTGCTTGGGCTTGAAGTAGTCCTGTCTGATGGACGGGTGGTCGAGGTGGGTAATCAGGTTGATGGCGACATGTGCGGACCTGATTGGACGATGCTGTTTGTCGGTTCCGAAGGGACTCTCGGCATTGTGACAAAAATGTTTCTGAGGCTGGCAGAAAGACCGGAAGCAAAGCAGACAATTCTGGCTGTCTACGACAGGCTTGACGACGCGGCAAATACCGTGTCCACGATAATAAAGTCGGGAACAATCCCGACTACGCTTGAGATTATGGACAACCAAACCATCCGCGTGGTCGAAGATTATCTGAAGGCAGGGCTTCCGGTTGAGGCTGATGCTGTGCTGCTCATCGAGGTGGACGGTTCGAAGGTTGAGGTCGAAAGGCAGAAAGAGCATGTTATAAATGTCTGCCGCAAGTGCGGCGCTTCCGATGTGCAGGTAGCGGTGACGAATGAGGATATAGACCGCCTCTGGCTGGCCCGCAGGTCAATATCACCCGCCTGCGGCAAGGTAAGTCCGACTAAATTTGCCGAAGATACTACGGTGCCGCGCAGCAAGGTGCCGGAAATGCTGAGAAAGGCGAGAGAGATTGCCGACAAACATGGAATCAAGATGCTCCTGTTCGGCCATGCGGGAGACGGCAACCTGCATCCTAACATAATGACTGACAGGCATAACCATGCTGAAATGGAGAAGGTTGAGCTGGCGGTGAAGGACCTTTTCAGGGCGGCGCTGGAGTTGGGAGGCACCCTGTCAGGTGAGCATGGCATCGGCTATATGAAAGCACCTTTCCTTAAATGGGAACTCGGTGAAGTCGGCTTTGAGGCCGGACAGAAGGTTAAAGCTGCCCTCGATCCCGCGCACCTGCTCAACCCCGGCAAAATGTTTACGGCCTGATAGCCCGCATATCAGGAATATTGATCGATTGGCCCTTCCAGGGCTTTTTACAGGCGACGTGCAGGAGGAACAAAATGGTCCAGTTACCCAAGATGTACCGTGTCACACAGACTTTTGAGCGTCCTAAAGTGAATGACATACCGGCGGCAGTGCGGCAGGAACTTGTCAGCCTGGGGCTGGACAAGAAGATAGCAAAGGGGAGCAGGATAGGGATTACGGTAGGCAGCCGCGGCATACAGAACCTTATCCCTATGATCAGTACGGCAGTTGATTTTGTGAAGAAACTCGGAGCGGAACCTTTTCTTCTGGCAGCAATGGGAAGCCATGGCGGCGGCACGGAAAAGGGACAGAAAGAGGTCCTTGACAGCCTGGGTATAACGGAAGAGGCGCTTGGCGCAAAGGTACTTACCTGCGCCGACTGCGAGGTCATTTCTCATACCTCCGGGGGTCTGCCGGTATTTATAGTCAAATCCGCAATGACGCTTGACGGCATAATAATTATCAACAGGGTAAAGACGCATACCTCGTTTAAGGCAAAGGTCGAAAGCGGGCTGATAAAAAAGCTTGTAGTCGGGCTCGGCGGGCCAATGGGCGCGCAGCAATTCCACAGCTTTGGGCAGGAAGAGCTTAAGCATCTGATTGTCGAGATAGGACAGGTCATTCTCAATAAGCTGCCGGTCCTCGGCGGTCTTGCCATTATAGAAAATGCCTATGAGGAGACTGCGTTAGTGCAGGGGGTTGCAAGCGCCGGGATGGTAGAAAAAGAAGCAGAGCTTCTCCTGTATTCCAAGTCCCTTATGCCTTCGCTTCCGGCAGAGAAGATAGATTTGCTGATTATCCAGGAGATGGGGAAGAATTTCAGCGGCACAGGCGTGGATACGAATATTATCGGGAGGCTGAGGATTCCGGGAGTACCTGAACCGGAAAAGCCAAACATCACGAGGGTTGCGGTGCTGGATATTTCAGAGGAATCACACGGCAACGCAACGGGCGTCGGGCTTACTGACTTTGTCACAAAGAAGCTTGTTGACAAGATGGACCGGAAGGCGACCTATCTTAATGTCCTGACAAGCACCTTTGTCATGAGGGCTGCCATCCCCATGTATTTCGATACAGAGGAGAAACTTCTTGAGGCGGCCCTGTACAGTATGTGCAGTATTCCTGCTGAAAAGCTGAGGATAGTGATAATTCCAAACACACTTTACCTGACTGAGTGCCTTGTGTCCGAAGCGGTTGTCGGCGAATTGCGAAACAAAGCAGGAATAGGCATCGGAGACAGCCCGGAGGAATTCAAATTTGGGCCGGATGGCAGCCTGATGTTGAAAATTTGAACATATTTGGACAAGATAAAAATAACTTTGACTCCAAGACCGGACCGATAGAATCAGAAGGGAGAAACTGATGATCAGCGACGAAGTAAAGAAGAAGATTCGCGCCGTGGTGGGAAAGGAAAATGCCCTCGATTCTGATCTGGATCGATTTGGCTACTCATACGATTCGTCTTTCCTGGCGCTCTTGCCTGCCAGTCTGCCGGACATGGTTGTGCGACCGCTTACCACGGAAGAAGTGTCCGCAATAATGGTGATCGCCAATGAACATGAGATTCCTGTCACGGCAAGGGGAGCGGCGAGCGGCCGCACCGGAGGCAGTGTTCCGTTAAAGGGCGGTATCTGCCTGTCACTTGACAGGATGAAGAGAATCATCGAACTTGACGAAAGGAACATGATGGTTACTGCGGAAGCGGGAGTTCGAACCATAGATTTGTATAACCATTGTGCCGCGAAAGGGCTGTTCTTTCCGCCAGATCCTGCAAGCTGGAAGATGTCAACAATCGGCGGCAATGTTGCTGAAAACGCCGGTGGTATGCGGGCCGTAAAATATGGTGTTACGGGCGATTATGTAATGGGGCTTGAAGTAGTCATGGCGGACGGCACGGTCTTAACTACCGGCGGCAAAGCGATAAAGAATGTAACCGGTTATGACCTGAGCAGCCTGTTCGTGGGTTCGGAAGGTACTCTCGGAATTGTAACCCAGGCATTGTTCAAACTTATACCCATGCCGAAAAAGCGGGGCACAATACAGGTCATGTTCAGGGCCCTTGATGACGGATGTGCGACGATTAATGCAATGCTGCAGGAAAATGTCGTACCCGCTGCAGCAGAAATCATGGATAAAACCAGCCTTGATGCCGTGGCGCGGCTTCGCAAGATGGACCTTGCCCCGGATATCGAAGCCTGTGTGGTTATTGAAATTGACGGAGAAGACCAGGCTGATCTGGATTCCCAGACAAAGCGCATAAAAGCCGTTGCCGAGAAATGCGGGGCGCTGTCGTTCCGCGTCGCAAAGACTGAGGCAGAGTCTGAAGAATTGTGGGCAATCCGGAGGACAATGAGTTCAGCTGTGTCCGCTTTGGCGCCGAACCGGATTGGGGAGGACATCTCGGTACCCCGGAGTGAGTTCCCAGAAGTGGTACGCCGTATCAGAAAAATATCAGAGAAACATAAGCTTACCATCGCAGTGTTTGGACATGCAGGTGACGGTAACCTGCACCCTTCGGTACTGTGTGACCTGAAAGATCCGGAAAGTGCTGAGCGGGCACACCACGCGGTCGACGACATATTTGATGCAGCCCTGGCTGTCGGCGGTACATTGTCCGGAGAACATGGTATAGGAATTACTAAACAGCCATATATCGTCAAGGCAATTGGTGAGTCCGGCGTGAAAGTGTCTAAAGCCCTGAAACAGGCGTTTGATCCAAAGGGCATTTTAAACCCCGGCAAGATTTGGTGAACAGTTATGAGGAAGCGATAGACATATGAAAAAAAAGAATGATGATCAGCTGTTGCAGGAAGCGCGGGAAAAGGTAAGTCAGTGTGACCGCTGCGGTACCTGTTTGACTGTTTGTCCGCTTTTTGGTGTTCAGGATGTGGAGAAAGTGAGCGCCCGGGGCAAGAACACAATAACACGCGCCCTGGCAGAAGGGGGCCTGAAGCCGACGGCCGACGTGTTGGCGGCGGCGAATTTTTGCCTGCTTTGCCAGACGTGTGTTACAAATTGCCCAAACAAGATAAAGACCGACGAAGCGATGATAAACGTCCGCCAGTACCTGATGGATTGTACCGGCGGGGCAAGCGCGAAATACAGGGCTGTCGGCTGGATGATGAAAAACAGGGGCATGATAAAGTTTGCTGCCGGTATGCTGTCGCTGCTGCGTAAATCCGGCCTCAACAGATTATTTCCGCACGGAATGGCCCCGGAGGAATACACCCGTACGCATTTTCTCACTGCCTTTGCCGGACCTGCCGCTCTCGGGCAGCAGACTGTCACCGCCGACGTTCCGCTGACGGCAACAACAAAGGTGGCCTATTTTCAGGGCTGCGGCATGAAAATGATGTTTCCGGAGGCAGCGGCTGAAACCGTCGAAATCCTGAAGACTAAAACACAACTTCTTGTGAAGGACAATGTTTGCTGCGGGATCCCTCATCTTGCCCATGGACTGAGAGAAGATTTTCTGTCCCTGACAAAAGAGAACGTCGCCCTGTACGAAGAAGCCGACATCATTGTCACCGACTGTGCGAGTTGCGGCGGAGCACTCAAGCATGCAGCTTCCTATTTCACAGACGATCCGGAGTGGAAAGACCGTGTGGCCGCCTTCAGTCTTAAGGTGATGGACCTGACCGAATACCTGGTGAAAACAGGCTACATGCCACGCAGGAAAGTTGATGCTACCCTTACTTATCACGACCCGTGCCACCTCGTACGGGGACAAGGTGTGAAAAATCAGCCGCGAGAGCTTCTGTCGGCGACCGGCAAGTTCATAGAGATGAAAGAAGCCGATACTTGCTGCGGCGGCGCGGGATCGTTCCATATGGATTATCCGGATATTTCAAAAAAAATTATCGAGAAGAAACAGGCCAACATCGAAAAAACCGGGGCGTCCATCGTCGTCACCGGCTGCCCTGGCTGCCTGATACAGTTGAACAAAGCAGCCAAGGCGAGTGGTGGCAAATTTAAGGCAATGCACATATCACAGGTTATTTAACCGTATGGCGTTAGCCGGTATTAGTGAAGATGGAACGCAGACAATAAAGTCATGGATTTTTTCGGCTTGAATAAATAATGTGAAGCAGGGGAGGGAATTTGCAACTTTTTGAGTGCGACGGCAAACGTTTATTGAAAGAGTGGGGGATTGCAGTTCCAAAGGGGCTGTTGCTGACATCTGCGGACGGGTTGCCTGATGCGCTGAGCCAGCTTGGCGGGAAGGCTGTATTAAAGATACAGGTACCAACGGGCAAGAGAGGGAAGGCCGGAGGCATCAAGCTGATCAGCAATGTTGGCGAAGGCAATGATTTCTTTAAACAATGGGCAGGAAAAAGCCACGGCGGGTATGAAGTAGAATCGGTTTTGGCAGAAGAACCACTGGCGATCTCAAAGGAATTCTACATGAGCGTGGTATTGAATGCAAGGGAAGGTAACTTCTTTTTTATATTCAGCGCTGAAGGCGGAGTGGATATTGAAGAGACATCGAGGCAGCATCCGGATAAGGTGCTTAAAGTTAAGCTTGATCCTGCCGCCTGCATAAAGGAGTTTCACTTCAGGAATATCCTGCTGGAGCATGGTTACTCAGGTTCTTTACTGTTGTCCTTGTCCAACGCCGCTGCCAATCTTTATAAAGGCTTTGTAGCGGCCAATGCGCTTCTGGCCGAGATTAACCCTCTCGTGATGCTGGAGGATGGCACTGTGATGGCAGCTGACGCAAAAATAGAGATCGATGATAGTGCAAAGTTCCGATTAAGCAGCAAGAATTTTCTTGAAGTGAAGGCCGATGAACTTGAACGGGAAGCGAAAGATATAGGTGTCACGTACATAAAGCTTGACGAGGGCAATGTAGCCATCATTGCCAGTGGCGCAGGACTTTCAATGAATACGATGGACCTGATTTACGAAGCCGGCATGAAGCCGGCCAACTTTCTGGAGACCGGTGGGGGGATTACGAGCGAACTGGTTCGGCGGTCGGTGCATTTGGTGCTAAAAAATGAAAGTGCCCGTGCTGTAATAGTCAATCTGTACGGTGGAGTCAACTCGCTCCTTGAAGCTGCGAAGGGGATTGTTGCAGGAGTTCAGGAACTGAAGCGGCCCGTTCCGCTGGTTGTTAAGGCCCTTGGTAATCAGCAGGAAGAGTGCTTTGCTTTGCTTGAGGAGCACAATATACCGGTCATTAAGAGCTATCGTACGGAAGATGCCGTTGCATATATTCAGAGGCAGCTGGAGGTGGCGAAGTAATGAGCATTCTATTAACAAAACAGACAAGGGCCATAGTGCAGGGAATTACAGGCAGGATCGGCGCAATCCAGGCCCGATGGATGCTGGAGTGCGGAACTAATATTGTCGGGGGAGTTACTCCGGGCGGCGGCGGCAAGGAAGTTCATGGGGTCCCGGTGTATGACAGCGTTGCAGAAGCGGTAAAAAAACAGCAGGCGAATGCCTCAGTTTTGTTCGTGCCGGCGGCTTATGCCAGGGACGCAGTTCTTGAGGCTATAGATGCAGGCATTGGCTTGATTGTCTGTGTTCCAGAGCATATTCCCGTGCATGATACTATCACAATCCGCAGGAGCGCCCAGCAAAAAGGCGCTTGGCTGATTGGGCCGAACACGCCTGGTGTTTTAACCCCTGGTGTCGGTAAAATGGGAATTATGCCGGCGAATCTTTTCAAGCCGGGCCGTATCGGGCTGATTTCACGGAGCGGAACTTTATGCTATGAGGTGGCCGGCTATATAAATGAGGGCGGTTACGGCCAAAGCACGGTAATAGGTATTGGCGGTGACATGGTCAGGGGCAGTGATGTTCAGAACGTTCTGAGCGAATTCGATCAGGATACCGAAACAGATATGGTAGTGGTCGTGGGCGAAGTAGGCGGAGTAATGGAAGAACAGGTTGCAGAATGTTTAAAGCATATGCATAAACCGGTCATTACCTATATAGCCGGACAGACAGCTCCAGCAGGTAAGAAGATGGGGCATGCCGGGGCCATTATCCAGGGCAATGAAGGGACGGTGGAATGCAAACAGAATGCGTTAAGAGAGGCGGGCGCCCTGGTGGCCACCCGAATTGCCGACATACCAGAGTTGATAGGTCGCGCCTACAAATAAAGGACAGGAGGGGTGGGTATTATGTTGAAGAAAGAATTTCTTTCCACGGAGATTCATCTCCGCAATGCATCTTTTTACCACTCAGTCAGTCTGATTTTGCTGATTAATACTTGCTGGAGGCCAATATATGCAGCAAATTAAACGCAAAAAACTTTATGAAGAAGTCACGGCAGGTATCATAGACATTATTAAGACGAACAAAATGAAGAAGGGCGATAAAATACAATCAAGCGAGGAGTTGTGTGACCTGTTTGGTGTCAGTCGTATGGTTATTCGGGAGGCGCTCTGCGCGCTACAGTCCACGGATATTGTCGAAGTAAGACACGGGTCTGGAAACTACCTGAAAAATGTGGATGATTTATACAAAGAGGACCCGGATCTTCAGGGCGGCAAGGAGCGTATTCTTTATATCCTGGAATTTCGCAAGGGATTTGAGGGGCAGGCTGTATCTCTGGCGGCTGAGCGAAGCACCAGGGAAGAACAAATGGAACTGGCTGCTGTTTTGGAAAGGATGCGCCGGGAGATTTCTTTAGGAGGCAATGCCGCATCCGAGGACTACAATTTTCATATGCAGTTAATAAACGCGACCCATAATCCTGTTTTTACCAAAGTATTTAACGAGATCATAGCAGCCAATTTTTTTGAGGGATTAAAATCAGGCCACCAGTATTTTTCGAAAATATTCGGCCCCCGCATCAGGGTCGTTGAAGAGCATGAGGTAATCCTCGATTATATTGTCAAGCGCCGACCGAATGAAGCGCGTGAAGCCATGTGTGATCATCTGGAAAATGTCGGAACAAAGCTGCGCAAATTATTCAAGATTGAACATAAGTAGAAAACGCTTCAAGCGCGGTCTGCGAGCAGTCTTGACGGGAGGGTCCGGCATTGCCGGGCTTACTGCTTATTGAACATGTCAGACTAGAGTTTTACGAGTGTTTCTTTAAGCAGTTCTATGTTAAAAGGTTTTTTTATGGCATCAAAGAATCCGTAATCCCTGAAATTTATCATGACGGGATTGTCGGAATAACCGCTCGAAATGACCATCTTGATCTCCGGATCGATCTCCAGCAATTTTACTGCAGCTTTATCTCCGCCCATCCCTCCCTTGACAGTTAAATCCAGAATCACACCATCAAAATTGTTACTGTTCATAATTGCACGACGGAATATTGTAATCGCTTCTTCACCGTTTCTGGCATATTCGATCTCATGGCCTAGACTTTCCATCATTGCCCCGATTGATTTTCTTACGATGTCATCATCATCCATAAACAGAATGCGCTTCGCCGAAACACTTTTCAGTGCTTTTCCGGGTGACTTGGATTTGATAGGCATCTTATCAGTTGCAGGTATGAAGACATGAAAAGTCGTACCATTCCCCTCCCTGGTCTCGAAGCTTATATGCCCGTCATGTTTTTTGATTATAGAAAGGCTGATTGTAAGACCAAGCCCTGAACCCTTCTGTGCGCTCATCGATTTTGTCGTAAAATAAGGATCAAAAATGTTGGATAATATCCCATTCGGGATGCCGTCCCCGTTGTCCCGGATCGAGATTTTAACGTAGTTGCCGCGTTTTAAGGGGAGAGGATCACCATCTGCCAGCATAACATTGTCTGCTTTTATGATGACGGTACCCCCTTCAGGCATTGCTTCTTTTGCATTAATGAGAAGATTGTTGAAAACCTGAGTCAGCTGACCTTCGTCTGCTTCAACCGGATAAAGGTCATGTTGAAGAACGAGATCGCAGGTGATATTGGATCCGCTCAGGGATAAACCTGCCGCTTTTCTCAGAATATTGTCGACCGGGCATATCGTTCTAACCGGATCGCCGCCTTTTGAGAACGTAAGTAACCGGAAACTGAGTTCTCTTGCCACAAGAGTGGCCTCATCCGCCTGATTCAGGCAGGATATTACTTTATCATGAGTATGTTCATTCAGCATCATTTTGGCAAGTGAGATATTTCCCATAATGACCTGCAGGATGTTGTTGAAGTCATGAGCAATGCCGCCCGCAAGGATGCCGACTGATTCAAGTTTCTGAACGTTCAGAATTTCCGCGGCCATTTGCTTTCGTTCGGTAATGTCTGTCGCGACCTCCAGCCTGACCATCCTGTCGTCAATCCATTTGATCGCTTTATCACGACATTCATACCACCTGCCGTTCATCGTATTCTGAAATTCCCATATATACGTGTCAGCAGGAGTACCGTCAGCGTCGATGAGATTGTCGTTAGAACAAAAACTGCAAGGCCTGCTCTGGTCCGTTTGTAACGACTGCCAGCAGATCTTGCCCGTTATATCGCCGAGCACATTCCGAACGTACTTGTTGATAAGCAGTACCTCATGTGTTTGCATGTCGGCAACATAGACAATGGCATCTATGTTGTCAATAATGGATTGAAGGCTGTTGTGTGATGTCCTCAATGCCTCTTCTGCCTGCATGCGAACGCTGATCTCGGTCTCGAGCCGAAGGTTCTTTGCCCGCGCATCCTGCGCGCGTTGCAGGGACGCATCGAGCCCTGCCTGGAGCAACAGAGATCGCCTAAGGGTCCTCTCTATGTATATGGCGCCTCCAATAATCGCGACTGCCAGTATCCCCATGCCCACAAGCAGACCTTGGGGATCGAGTTTGCCGGTAACGCTCTGGTCGGGAGCGACCGTATAGAGGGAGAACGGCGTATTTTTTACCGGACAGTTTACCGCTATCATTTCCTGCGGCTGTATTTCCAATGTTCTTGTTTCGAATCGAAATGGCATGCTTTCCGGATGAGACTGTGTGCCGGGCGGCAGTATTGATCCGGCGGGGAGGTAGACAACTCCGGTATTTGACACGAGCAGGTCCTTTCGATCGGAAGTGTCCCGTGGAATCAGAATATTGCGCGTTATATAATCTGGATTTATCCAGGCTACGATCTGACCTGAATACTTGCCCTTGAAATAATATGCCGTTGAAATTATTATAGAACGGGTTTTGTCCTCCGCAAGAACATTGCCTGTTCGATTACCAGGCATAAGAAGCCGCCTTGAATCTCCCGGGACCATCTTTGTCTGGCCGTTTGTGCGGGCATGGACGAGATATCCCCCTTTATCATCAAGCAGTGCGATCTCCAGGTACATTGCATCCTGATTGATACGGTGTCTCCTGAGCAGGGAAACAAACAGCTCCTTGATGGGCGGCAAGCTCTGCCTGAGTCCGTAATCCATACTCATGCCCAGAGCGCGGTTTTCAAAGAAGACCCCGATCTCGCGTGAAGATGCCAGGTTCATAATATCCTCACGCCGGTCATTGAAAAAATAGGAAACCGACGATGCACGCCAGGAGTTCTCCATCCTGAATTGAGCGAGGAGTGTCTGCTTAAGGCTTGTCTGTGAAGAATAATTCGAGGTCAATAAAAATGATACATAGACAAGAATGATTACGATGATGATAATGCCTATTATGGAATATCTCGTAAACTTTACGTTAGTCATTCTCAATTATCCCCGGACATTCCCCAGTCAAAAAGAAAATGAATTTATCTTGTTTTGAAAAAAGTACCATAATAATCTGTTACAAAAGGGTAGTACTTCAGCGCAATTTTTCTCAGCGTACCATTTTTTTGCAGAGTTGCGAGAAACCGGTCAAAGGCCGCTCTCAGCTTGGGAGAGTCTTTTCTAAAGGCCACGGCCATGTCCTGTACGCTGCTGACCGGACCTATAACCTTGATCTTGCCCGGCCATTTCTGGAGCGCAACAAGAGCATCAGGCACATCCAGCAGGGTCACTTCAGCTTCCTGATTGAGCAATGCCGGAGCAATTTCGTTCAGAGATCCCTGAAAGAGTATGATCTGAGCGCCGGTTGCCGCAAGGTTATATAAAGAAGGATCGAGACAGGTGTTCGCTTTGGTAATCAGCTTCTTGTCCCGAATCAATTGTTTTACCATCTCGATGTCTTTTTTCAGGTTACCGCTCGGCTTTATGGGATTGATCGGAGAATCCGAACGTGCTACAAGCCATACCTGGTTTGGAAATGTCGGCATTGAGTAGTTGACGATCTGTTGCCGCCATGGGATTACGGTCATCCCGTTTGCGATCAAATCCCCTTTCACAGGTACTTCCGCAAGGATTTCTATCTCGCCACCCTTGGGTCTGACCAGTTTGCCGGTAAGGTCACCGATAGCCTCATCCCAGTCAGTCTTAACATACTCGTAGCGGACCCCGATATGCGCAGCAAAGAGCTTTACAAGTTCTACATCCATTCCATCACCGCCGCCCGTTACAAAATTGGCGTACGGTATCCCGAGATGACGGATAACGCCAGCTTGCCTGATCTCATCCAGGTCTTGGGATTGAGCTGCCGGCGGAGTGATTAAAAAGATAATAAAAATCAGGCAAAATAAACCCCAAATATAAATCCTGTATGATCGAATTGGCTTCATAATATCTCCCATTGGCGTAATTTCAGGCGTTTCTTAATGTACATTGTAGCCTATCATAATATGGACATCTAATAGCAAGTTCAATACTCCGGTCTCAGAAGCCCAAGGCAAGAGATTCTTCGACGCTGTCCTGAATGAGTATGCGTCATTATTCTGACACTTTTTCTGCACACTGCAATCGGGAAGTCAGTGCCGCAAAAAAAGCTAAACAACAGGACTTCAGACAATGTAAAATACTATTATTACAGGAAAAAGGACATAAGAAGACCATGTTGAATAAGATAGCGGCAAGCCTCTGCGAAACCAGCGAGAAGTTGCTAAAAGAGTGTAAAAAGGGCACTTTTATAGCCGACAGCCTTGTGGAATGGATGGACTCTCTGCTGCGCGAATCTTTTTATTCGGCAACGAGCGGACAAAAACTTGTCCTGCCGCAGCATGACATTGCTCATAAGGCAAACACAGAAAAGCAGTCCGGACAGTACGAACTTGCACTTTTAGGTGTTGGCGGGTACGGCAGGCATGTTCTCGCACCTTTCTCTGATGTCGACATAATGATTCTGGTTCGGAACAAGAAAAAAGAGAATCTGGAGATGGCCCAGAAGGTGCTTTATGGTCTATGGGACCTTGGTCTCGATATAAGCTACAGTGTGCGGACATATTCCGAATGCGCTGATGAGGCAAACAAAGATCAAAAGACGCGCACATCACTTATGGAGAGCCGATTCATCGCAGGGGATGAGGCCGTTTTCAGGGAGTATATTACGGACATTTATCCCGGGGTTTTATTCAAGGGCAAGAAGCAGTTTGTGGGCGATATATTGCGCAACATGTCCGAGCGTCACAAACAGTATGGCGATTCTATATATATGCTTGAACCCAATCTAAAAGAAGGACCGGGAGGGTTGCGTGATTCTCATTGTCTGTCATGGCTGCTGAAGGTGATGTTCCCCGGCGACAGTGATCACGGGAAAATATTTACGAAAGAAGAAAGCAGGGATTTTAGTCTGGCCTGCGAGTTTATCCTCAGGATGAGACTGGCCCTTCATTGCGTTGCCGGCAGGAAGACGGATGTAATGTCTTTTGAATTTCAGGAGGCCGTATCGAAGCTGCTCGGTTTCAGGGACACCAAGCGGTTTTATTCCTCAGAGGTCATGATGAGGATTTATTATAAAAGGGCGCGGGACATAACTGCCTTGCTGAACAAGGTTACGGATATTGTCGGACGAAAGACTCTGGGCCTGGGCATACTGGTCGGGCTTAAAAAGGTGACTAATGATTTTTATCTCTACAATCATGAAATTGTGGTCAAGGACCGGGCCATTTTTTCAGACCCCGACAAGATGGTCGAGGCCTTCAGTGTTTTTGCCTCAACCGGCAGGAGATTCAGCCTTCAGCTTAAAGAACTGCTCAGGAATAACCTGCATGTGATCAGTTTGAAAGCATCACCGTCACGGCCCATGATTAAGGCATTTTATGATATTCTCCGCAGTAAAAGAGTGTATGAAACGCTGCGCGAAATGCATGATATTGGTGTCCTCGACAGGATGATCCCGGAATTCGGCAGGCTCAGGCATCTGGTCATTCATGAGCTGTATCACCGGTATACAGTTGATGAACACAGTTTGTTTGCGGTCAGGAGTATCGAAATACTCAAGAAAGGCGAGTCGCCTGGAGCCGATGTTCTTGCCGAGATAAAGGGAAAGGTAAAGCCTGAAGTCCTCTATTTTGCAGTGCTTCTGCACGACATCGGGAAGGGCGGAGGCGCAGTGCACGAAGAGGCCGGATTCAGAATGATTCGCGAGATTGCGCTTCGCTTCGGCATGGAGCGGGAAGACCGCAGACAGATAGCCATGCTTGTAAAGCACCATATTCTTCTGGCAAAGCTTATTTTGAGAAGAGATATAGAGGCCCCTGAGACCATTGCCCAGGTTTCCGAGGTAGTGGAGAATGAGAATAATCTCAATGCACTGTATCTGATGACATACGCGGACATGAAGGCAGTGAACCCAGGATTCTGGACAGAATGGAAGGCCTTCCTGTTCCTGAATCTCTTCAGGAGAACGCGTGACAGGTTAAGGGGTGTGGAGTATCAGCAGGCCGAGATCGGGGATGCAAGCCTGAGAGAATATGTGAAAGATATGCCTGAACGTTATCTGATATCCAATTCGATAGAAGCAATACGAGAAGATTACGCGATGGTGAAAATGATTGCGAAAGAGAAGCTGGTTATGTCTGTCAAAGACAAAAGCGACGGCACGAGCGATATGACCATCGCTACTCAGGACATGATGGGTCTCTTTGCGAGGGTCGTGGGAGTGCTTGGCGCAAAGGGGCTTAATATCCTTAACGCGCGTCTCTACACAGGCAGATCCGGAATTGTAGTAGACAGGATTACAATATCCAATTGGCAGGACCTCTGGTGGGAGGGCTCTGAAGAAGAAATAAAGAACTTTTTCGGGCGGGCGCTGTTAAAAGAACCCGAAGGAATGCCGTCAGCGGTTATTGGAAAGCGTATGTCTGCGGGTAACAGTCAGGCGCATCCCTATAGACGTTTTGAGAGCAGCATTGACATCGACAACGAAACTTCCGAGAATTCTACTATTCTCGAAGTCTTTTTGCCCGACAGGATAGGGCTGCTCTATGCCATTACCAGCCGGTTATATTCGCATAATGTTGATATCGTATCGGCCATAATAAATACCGAAGAAAATATCGCGCAGGATGTCTTTTATCTCCAGCAGGATGGCGGAAAGCTCTCATCAGATACCATCTTTGGCCTGCTTGCGCAGCTATATTCTGAAGAGATAGCGCCGGTCAGGGAAGCTGCTGGGACTGAAGTGGGCAATTGAAATGAGCATGGCGCTGACCTAAGCTTTGACTTTGGTACGATAAGGAACAAGTTCAAGAGTATTGCCGAGGATTTCGGGTATGTTTTTGAGCATCATATAATCGGGCTGGGGAAGTAAGCTGGTCATCACCAATCAGCCCTTCAATAGCCTGAAGAGCCAATCAGCGAAATGTTCCCATGGCAAGGCAATATTCCCGAAAGGAAGCTTTTTTTCTTCTTTAACGCGACAAACGACAAGCCCGGTATCAGCGGCATCCCTGCCGGCAAGTGCCTTGAACCTTTGGAGAGGCCCTGCGTGGCCTTCGGTCGGTGTAGCTGTGAGTTTAATCTCAACAGGAACAAGCTTTCCCTGAACCTGAATAATCAAATCGACTTCGAGTCCATCGTGTGAACGCCAGAAGAATATGTCCGGACTTTTCCCGAGCATGGTGAAGACCTTAACTGCCTCGCTCACTATCAGGCCTTCAAAAAGTGCGCCGCCCATTGCACCTGCAAGGGCAGCAGAACCGTTTGGCTGCCGCGTCAGTTCGCAGACAATGGCTGTATCAAGGAAATAGAGTTTGGGCGTTTTGACAAGACGCTTCCCGTAATTCTTGAAGTATGGGGGAAGCAGTCTGCACAAGTATGATGCTTCCATAACAGCGGTCCATGACTTGATTGTCGGCTGAGATACGCCTACATCCCTTGCCAGCGTGGCTGCATTCAATATCTGACTATGGCGCGCTGCCGCAAGTCCCAGAAACAGGCCGAAGGTATGAATGTCCTTGATGTTCTGGAGCTGGCGGATATCGCGCTCAATATATGTCTGAATATAAGAGCGCACCCACAACTCGCGGATTTTTGCATTGAGGGCCGGTTCGGGATAGCAGCCGTTCCAAATCAGAGCATCCAGTTGGGTATATTTATGCTCGATAGTGCTAAAAGGCAAAAGTTCGAGCAGTGCAACGCGACCAGCAAGAGATTCCGAAATATTTTTCATGAGCTGGAACTGTTGGGAACCCGTAAGCAGCCATCGACCATTTTTTTTTCGGTTTCGGTCGATACGCATCTTCAGGTATGGCAGAATCTCAGGAAGATACTGCACTTCATCAAGGATTACAGTACGATCTGCGAAGCGGTCTAGGAACCCATTCGGGTCACTTTTCCCGAACTGGCGCTCAATAGGATCATCAAAGCTCACATAAGCAATCTCTTTGCCGGACTCGTGTAGCAGAAAGGTCGTCTTTCCTGCCTGTCGCGGGCCCGTAACCAGGACTGCAGGAAACAGGTCCTTCGCTTGTGATAGTGTAGTTGTTAAGAGGCGTTTCAGGTACATATGACAATTATAAAGTTGAACTTTACAATTGTCAAGAAGTTGAATTATCTATCGATTTTCCTCGGAAGCTGAAAGAATAAAAAAAAGCGACATATAATCGAATATTTATAGAGCATTATATCAGGCTCAACTCCAGTTGGGACCACCATTTATTTCTCGAGCCAGAACAGGTCAAGTCAGATGCTGTGCATGCTGATAGCGATCTTCCTGTTAGCATTCAATAGCTGAACTGGCACCTGAGCCATCCGGGAGGTATGCCTTTGCGGTGGGCATCCTGTTCCAGGTCAGAGAGCTGTTTTTCGGCCCGTGCGAGGTTGCCTTTTGCTTTTCTGACAGGGGCATCTGACACTGCAGTTGCTTTTTGCCTGCCTTTCTTTCTTTGCTCCGCTCTTGCTGCGGCATCCGCCTGCTTTTTCTCGGCCGTCTTCAGGCTGTCTTTTGCCCCATCAACGCGGTTCCGCAGGTGAGTGCCATTTTTGCACCACTTATCCTTTCCCGAATCTGCTGAGCTCTTTTGTGGATCTCTCTTCTTGATCGCCCGTGAGGCTTTCAAATCGGGTTGATCATCAATCCTTCCCTGTTTTTGGGCTGGGCGCTCTTTTTTTAAATCTTCATTTGTATAGACTCGCAGACCATTCCCGTCAGTATGTGCATAGTCAGGGATAAAGGGTATCGATAATATCAGAAACAGGCCAAAAATAATATGCATATAATCCTCCAGTCGGCTATGCAACCCTATCCTGAACCCTGGTTGGTTGGCAGCAATAAAAAAAGCATTGCAACTTAAGATGGCTTAAAGTATAATTTAAAGTGTAATAATATTGCAACCAAGGCCATCTAAACACATATCTTTCCAAATTGATCTTATCGTCACTGCCCGCGAGGCATACGAGACTTTATCCTTTTAACAGGTATCTAATAAAGGAGGACAGTAATGCCAGCACGAAAAGAAATTTTGTCTAAACGGAAGAAATTGATCAGGCGCGCTTATGGATGGCTGCCGGACCTGCCTGATCAGCGCGACTTTCTCTTTAGCGCAGTATCGCGAGTACCGGCAGTCCTGCCCGAATCTGTTGATCTGAGGCCACTGTGTTCGCCCGTTGAAGACCAGGGTGAACTCGGCAGTTGCACTGCCAACGCCTTAGCCGGGGCCCTTGAATATCTGGAGCGTAAGGACAATGTCCAATTTGAGGACTTCAGCAGGCTTTTTATTTATTACAACGAGCGCGCCCTTGAGCATACGACCAAATCTGACTCGGGTGCCATGATCAGGGACGGTATTAAAACGCTCGCCAAACAAGGGGTCTGTTCTGAGAAGAGATGGCCATACAGGGTCTCAAAGTTTGCCGTCAAGCCCGACGCAGCATGTTACAGGCAGGCACTGCAGCACAAAATAACTTCCTATCACCGCATTCTTACTTTTGATGAGATGAAAGCCTGCCTCGCGTCACACTTTCCTTTTGTCTTCGGTTTTTCAGTCTATGAAAGCTTTGAATCTCAACAGGTCGCCAAGACCGGGATTGTTCCCATGCCCGGGCAAGGAGAGCGGCAGTTGGGCGGCCATGCAGTGCTTGCTGTGGGTTACGATGATTCCGCAAGACGGTTTCTGGTGCGCAATTCCTGGGGCGCGAATTGGGGAATTAAGGGATATTTCACCATACCCTATGATTATCTTGCCGATCGCAACCTGTCGGACGATTTATGGACGGTCCGCAGGGGCGGCTTTATGCGGTCCTGACAAGCAATAATCCGAAATTGTCCGCAAGGTATGTTGCTGATTTAGTTTATAGGGAAGCTCCTTGAACTATTAAAGAACAATAAGTTAACATTAGTTCAGGTGGAGGAGGGTTACAATACGGCCATAAAAAACTGTTGATTAATCAGGTGGTTATATTATCCGCTTTGCCGGCCTTAGCCTATTTATGTCTTGGCTTGATTGCATTGATATCCAGCCGGAGGCACGAATCAGGGGGGGTGTATTCTCTATTATGTCTCAATCTTTTCTTTCTGTCTCTTATCTATCTATATCCGTTACTTCCATCAGTTACAAATCATGATCAGCAACTTTTGACGGGGCTGTCTGCAGGATGGGCTCTTTTCCCCGCACTGCTGCTTCATTTTTCCATGCGCATTTCAAGTCAACAGAATCGTACCGGCTGGATCATTAAATCGATAATTTACCTGCCTGTAGCAGCTTTTCTCTACAGGGGACTGGAAACAAGGCTTCTTCCCCCCAGCGTAAAGACCGATTTGCTTGGATGGATATCAGGCAACGAGTTCAATGATATGTGGCGCTGGGCCTTCATAATATATTTTTCCATTTATTGTGTCGCATCGGCGATGCTGTTTCTTAAGATTACAAAGGGACAATCTAAAAGATCCGGAAGTATACCCGTATTTCTGGCTGTGGCTGGAGTCGTTCCTGTTGTCGGATTTGTTACCGCATCAGATCTGATACTTCCAGGATTTACCGCTGATTATCTTACCACTTCCGCACTGATGGTAATATTTGTTTGGCTGGCTTCCCTGCGTGCGGTTACGTCGGAACGCGGGACAGCATCTCTGCCCGGTCTCTCTCTGGAGCAGCTGTCTGAAGATATTCTTCGGCATGCTGATACGCCGTATCTGATAGCAAACAATGACGGACTGATATTACACGCAAGCGGCAGCATGACAGGTATGCTCGGATATGGAGATACGGAGCTTGAAGGCATGGAAATAGGACGAATCATTGTGGAGTCGGAACCCTTGTTGAGCATAGCGGCAAAGATGAGGCATGGTGTCTTCCATACCGGAAACTCGCATATCCATTGCCTGACAAGGGAGGGGCAGAAAATTTCGGTGACAATAAACTGTTCACTGGTCGGCGGGGCTCACAAAGACTCTCCCGGTTTTATCGTCGCCGCGCCACGGGATATTTATCAAAAGCTGGAAAAGAACGGGGTTGCGCCGAATCTGCTGTCTGAAACGCCAGTGGCCGGCGAAACAGATAATCCAGGGATTGAGGCCGCGAAAAATTCTTTCGCAAAAGACAAGACTCCGGTCGGCACTGTCGGCGGAAATGGAGATTCAGGGTTTCGTAATCTTGTAGAGAATGCCCTTGTAGGTATATTTATAACCAGGAACGGCCGGCTTCTTTATGCAAACAGAAAGCTGGCCGAGATATTCGGGTATATGCAGGATGAAATTTCGGAATCGCTGTATTTCAGTGAGCTTGTCAATGAGTCTGACCGCAAGGCGGTCGCTGACAGCATCGACAGGGTTATGCTTAACGGAAACAAAAGTCCGCATTTTACATTCAGGGGCAGACGCAAGGACGGGGTAATCCTCGATATAGATGCCCAGTGCACTATGGGAGAGTATAACGGCGAAGTTGCGGTTACCGGATCGCTTTATGAGATAACCGAACTGAAGATGATGGAAGAAGCGATGCGACATGAGGCCCTGCATGATCCGCTTACGAACCTTCCGAACCGGGTACTGTTCAGCGACCGCGTGGACATGGCCATCGCAAAGGCCGATAGGGAAAAGACGATGGTTGCGCTGATGTTTCTCGATCTGGACCGTTTTAAGGGAATCAACGACGCCTTTGGCCATAATGTGGGAGATATGCTGCTTCAGAGCGCAGCTGGTGTTCTTCGGGGCTGTCTCAGGGACAGCGACAGTGTAGCCAGGCTTGGGGGCGACGAGTTTACCATACTCCTCAGTTCGATTAATCACGAGGAGGACGCTATCAAAGTCGCACGGAAGATTCTCTCGGCGGTCAATCAGAAATGGAACCTTGCTGGTCATAGTATGCATCTTACTACGAGCGTCGGGATAAGCATATATCCTGATGACGGTCTCGACTCGGAAACTCTGATCAGAAAGGCCGACACCGCTATGTACAGCGCCAAGGCTCATGGCGGAAATACGTTCAGGTTATATGCGCCCTTTATGGATGCCGGCAACGCTGAACAGATGAGGATGGAAAATGACCTGCGGATGGCGTTAGACAAGAACGAACTGTTCATCCAGTATCAGCCGCAGTTTGATATGGTTACGAGGAGGATATCCGGCGTTGAGGCTCTCCTGAGATGGAACCATCCCGAGCTGGGAATCATTCTTCCCGAAAATTTCATACCCATAGCCGAGAAGACCGGGTTGATAGTCCCAATTGGAGAATGGGTGCTGACGACGTCGTGCGTGCAGGCCCGGAAATGGCACGACAAAGGTTACGCGTCGCTGCATCTGGCCGTAAATGTGTCAGCCATCCAGCTGAAAGAGACCGACTTTACCGATATGATCGAAAGGGTACTGAAAAAGACCTCGTTCGAATCGAACCGGCTCAAGCTGGAGATTACAGAGAGCGTAGCGCTCCAGAACCTTGATGCCATAGTGCCGAAGCTTACAAAGCTTACAGGGCTGGGCGTGCAGTTCGCAATCGATGATTTCGGCTTGGGTTATTCGTCGCTTCATTATCTCAAGCGGCTGCCAATACAGACTATCAAGATCGACAGGAGCTTTATGCGGGACCTGGCAAAGGGTGAAGAAGATGCCTCTATTGTAACGGCCGTAATAGCCATGGCCAAAAGCCTGAAGCTTGATACTATTGCCGAAGGTGTCGAGACCAGCGAGCAGATGGTATTTCTGAAAAAATGCCGCTGTGACAAGATGCAGGGCTTTCTGTACAGCAGGCCTCTTTCTCCAGGGGCCTTCGAATCGCTGTTGAGATCATAGATCTGTTTGTTTCTCTGAAATGTATTTTTCCTCAATACCGGCGTCGTATATGAGATAAGGCAGTTGAAAACCGACCTTGTTAATGCCATATAATAGTCTGAATGTGATTTAGCGAACTCAGGCCCAAAAGGGGGAAGTTTATTATTATGATACAGCCCATTCTGCTTGTTGAAGACGACGCCAAGATAGCCAGGGTAGAGAAGGTTTATCTGGAAGGAGCCGGTTACCGCGTAGTGCATGCCGACACAGGCAAAGGCGCCATAGCTGAAGCAATGAAAGAGATGCCTGCACTTGCAGTGCTCGATCTTAACCTTCCCGATATAAGCGGAGAAGAGGTCTGCCAGGAACTGCGGCAGATGGGCGATTTCCCGATCATTATGGTAACTGCCAAATCGTCGGAAGAAGAGAGAGTTGCGGGTTTTGCGCTTGGTGCCGACGACTACATTGTAAAGCCCTTCAGCCCGCGAGAACTCGTATACAGGATCAAGGCGGTGCTCAGAAGGCAGCAGAAAGGCGAGGTTGACAGCGGCGGGCCGGTCACGTTCAACAAAGGCGCACTTGTAATCGACGCTATGAGCTATGAAGTTAATGCGGCGGGCAGGGCCGTCAACATAACTCCAACAGAATTCAAGGTGCTGCATGTGCTCGCATCGAATCCGGGCCGGGTATTTCCGCGCGAAGAGCTGGTTGAGAAGGCGCTTGGCTACCAGTTCGAAGGCTACGAGAGGAGTATTGACGCACATATAAAGAACATCAGGCACAAGATAGAGAAAGACCCAAGAAATCCTGAATATATACTTACCATATACGGAGTCGGGTATCGGTTTTCAGGCAAAAGGGATGATTAAAAGCCTCTGGCTCAAGTTTCTGGTGCTGCTTATAGTAGTATCGCTCACCGCACTTTCTGCCGCCCTGCTGCTGCGCGATTTGATGCTCAAGGACTTCAGGGAGTATCTGGAGGGAGAGCAGGAAGACCGCATTTACTGGATCACGGCTGCCGTTGAGAGTTCCTATGACAAACAGCGCGGCTGGGACAAAAAAGACCTTTCTGAAAATCTGATATGGGCCCTTATGCTCGGGTTTGACATAAAGCTTTATGACGGAAAAGACCGCATGGTCATTGATACTGAAAAGGCGGTAGGGCTTCAGCCTGAAAATGTGGTAAACAGGATACTGGCGCTAAGCAGCACGGAAGGGCGCAAATCGGGCGAAAAATATGTCCCGTACCCGCTTTTTCTGGAGGGTGAACAGATAGGCCGTATTGAAGTGAGTTTTCTAAAGCCTCAAAAAGAGGGGGTATTTATCTCCCGCAGCAATGAGCTGTTGCTGATCTCGCTGCTGGTGCTTGGCGGTATCGCTATTCTTTTAAGTGTCTTTTTTTCGAGGCGTTTGACCAATCCCATAAAAGGGCTAACAAGGGCCGCGGCAGAGATAAGCGGGGGCAATCTGAAAAGCCGTGTCAGTATAACCGGCAGGGATGAAATTGCGAGACTTTCGGATGCCTTTAACCGTATGGCACATTCTCTTGAGATGCAGGAATCTCTGAGAAAAAAACTGACGGCCAACATAGCGCATGAACTGAGGACCCCTATAAGCGCCATGCGGGGCGAACTTGAAGCGATGATAGACGGCCTTATTCCGGTTGACTCGGAGAATCTGCAGTCCCTTCATGCTGAAATAGGCAGGCTGAGAAAAATAATTGAAGGCATCGAAGAACTGGCACAAGCAGAGGCGAGCAGCCGTTACATGAGCAAAAAAAGTTTTTCTGCGAGGCCGTTCATGGAGGGCATATATTCAAGGCTGAAACTCCTCTTTGATGAAAAAGGGGTTGCGTTGGAACTTGTATGCGATGAAGTCATCTGCATTAACGCTGACCCCGACCGGCTGAGTCAGATCATGATAAATCTGCTTTCAAATGCGCTTAAGGCCACTGATCGGGGTGGCAGCGTGCAGATACTTGTTTCGCATGGAGCCGGGACTGTAATTGAAGTCCGCGACAGCGGCAAGGGGATAAGCAAAGAGGACCTGCCTTTTATTTTCGAGAGATTTTACAGGGGAGAGAAGGGCGGGCTCGGTATCGGACTTACAATAGTCAGGGAACTGGTCGAGGCCCATGGCGGCAGAATAGAAGTGCAAAGCGAGCGGAATGCCGGCACGGCCTTCAGAGTCGAGCTGCCTGCATGATTATATGGGAAACAGGCATTCACAATTATTCACAATCTGTTCGTTGCCGCTTCACAATGTTCTGGTATCCTGTTACAGGAAAGGATTGCAGGGACCGAAGAATGCACCCTGAGTATTAATCATCATGAATATATTTAATAAAATAATAATGAGATATCGGGGCAGCAGAAAAGCGATGGGCCGGAAGAAGAGCAAGATCGTGTCATTGAGTATATTGCTCGCTATGTCCGGCCTGTTTTTTTGCGGCCTTTTCTGCAGTGAGGATGCGCTTGCCGTTGAGCGCGTATATATTGTTCCGGCACCGCAGCCTGTTCCGGTCCCTCAGTACCAGTACCGGTATGTTGCTCCCAAAAACTGGTATGGGCAGAGGAGGGCGGTCCCCAATGCGTATGAGGCCGGCCGGATAATGGCACAGTATTATCAGGGCCGCGATGTAAGGATAGGTCCTGTCATTGAGCGGGACATCTTCTACCAGGCGGATGTCAGGGACCCCCGGGGCGTGTTAATAGACAAGGTGATAATAGACAAGAGGACCGGACGGATGCGTTCAATATACTGATCCGGCAGGAAGTCGTGAATTGACGTCTATTTTTTTGCGGGTGTATGCCGTTTCAGCAGTACATAAAGGGCGCCAAGACCACCGTCGCATTGGCGCGCTGTGACAAATGCAACCACATTTTTTTTATAACGCCCGGAAAGACAATTCAGCAGTGCTCCTTTAAGTACTGGTCCCTTCTGTGACTTGAGACCTCTCCCGTGTATGATCCTGACACACCTTAGATTGCGCAGCAGCGAGTCCTTCATGAATACAGCAATCTTTGCATCTGCCTCCTCCACAGTATAACCGTGCAGGTCAAGAAGATCCTGCACCGCAAAGCGACCCTCGCGAAGTCTCCTTATGACCGCAGCCGAAAAGTCGTAATCGGGGTTCATCCATTCAACATACTCCTGAGTATCCGCAAGCCTTATCGGCAATCTGCCCCGTGTAATGCCTTCGAGGGTCTTTAATGCTTCCTTGTCAGGATGCTCCTGCCTGCGGATCACGGTAACAGGCTTTTTTCGTACGGGCATCTCCCTGAACTCCTTTATCTCCCTGACGTCCTTCATGGCCTGCAGGAATATTTCGTGATCACCTGGAGGTGGCGGAGGCGCTGGACATTTCTTCTCCGGCTCAGCCGTGGCAGGGCTTTTTCTGATGGAGGCTTTGAGTTGCCTGAACGGGCGAAAAGAAAAATCTTCCGGGTCTGCTTTTTTGCGTTTCATCGGGGCACCTTATGCAGATTATAGCAGAGATATCAAAGCAAACCTAAAATCCGGATGACAGTAAGCCAGACGTAGGTCCATAGCAACGCAGCGGTGCACTATGCATAACTTTAATACAAGTAAGAGATTTGGTGGCTAATTTCTTACCTCAAAAATAAAATCAATCTCGACCGGCGTATTCATCGGCAGGGCATTTACGCCTACGGCCGCGCGGGCATGTTTGCCTGCCTCTCCGAAAATCTCGAACAATAAATCAGACGCGCCGTTCAGCACCTTCGGCTGATCATAAAAATCAGCAGCAGACGCCACAAAGCCGTTCACCTTTACACACTTGGTGATTTTATTCAGGTCTCCAATATTGACTTTAAGCACGGATACGGCGTTGATCACTATCTGTCTCGCGTCTTCCTTTGCTTCATCAAGAGTTACGGTTTCTCCTACCCTGCCTGTCCTTGTAAGTTTGCCGCTTCTGAACGGCAATACCCCGCTGAGAAAAAGCAGATTGCCTGTCTGGACACAGGAAACATATGACCCGAGGGGTTTTGGACTTTCAGTAAGAATAATGCCGAGTTCCTTCAGTCTTTCGTCAATGTTCATGATATCATTCCTTTCGTTTAGCTCTTTTCAGGTTCTTTTACGGCCATGAAGCTCTCTGGAAGCCTTTTCGGCCTTCCGTCTTTATCAATACACGCAATGGTAACCAGCGCCTCTACCATGACAAACCCCTCTTTGCATACGCGGTTCAGTATGGTCATACTCGCCTTTTTCATCTCAGCCACTTCCGTTGTAACATCTATTATTTCTCCGAGCCTGGCCGGGCGCTTGTAACTGATATCAACATGAGTCACCACGAAGAACAGCCCTTCGGCATGAAATTGGGCGATGTTTATGCCTTTTTCAGCCAGGAATTCTGTCCGGGCCCGCTCCATGTAACGCAGGTAGTTGGCGTAATAGACTACCCCGCCAGCGTCCGTGTCTTCATAATAGATCTTCACCTTAATGCTGTGCGCCATCGGAACCTCCGGACCAGAATAACTGATCCAGCTTATTATATCCCCGAATTGCGGTGAACTCAAGCACTGCCCAGGATCTTGAGAAATTCGGTTGCGGGTCTCGAAAGGAATTTGTCTTTGAGATAAACAACTCCCAGGTCCCTGGAGATGTCCGCATCGGCAATTTTTGCTTTGCCGAGCTCCCCGCTCTTTACTTCGGATTCTACAGCTTTGTCCGGCAGTATGGATATGCCGAGACCTGTTTTTACAAGCCCTTTGATCGTCTCTATGTATGCGACCTCCATAGTCACGTTGGGCCTCAATTTTCTGAGTGAAAAGGCGTTGTCTATTGCGCGCCGGGTCTCTGTGTCGGACTCATTCAGGATCATGCCGTAGTTGACTGCGTCCTTAAGTTTTACAGTCTGAAGGGATTCAAGCGGATGGCCTTTCACGAATACCAGGGTCATGGGGTCTTTCCATATTTTTATCATCACCATGTTTTGGGCGTCTTTTGGCAGGGTGATTACCCCGAGGTCTACGTGGTTCTTTCCTGTCATTTCCAAAATCGTCTCGGACCGGTGGCAGCGCAGTTTCAGGTCGACCCTGGGAAAAGCGGTGATATATGATTTCAGCACGTCCGGCAGCCTGTGAATGCTTATGTGGTCGCTCACGCCTATAATGAGTTCGCCAGAGCATTCAGCTGATATGTCCCTGACCGCTGTCTTCGCTTCATCTACAGTGCGCAGTATCTTTTCCACGTGCGTATATAACATCTCTCCTGCATGCGTAAGAAATACCTTTTTGCCTATCCTGTCAAACAGTTTTTCTCCGAGTTCGTTTTCAAGTGCTTTGATCTGTTTGCTCACGGCCGGCTGGGTGATCAGCAATTCGGCGGCTGCCCGACTTATGCTGCCGGTTTCAGAGACTGCCTTGAAGTATAAGAGTTGGTTTAAATTCATACTATTAGTTATGGTTATTATGAAATTAATGAATTTTACTAATATATATGATTATGATATCCTATAATCATAAAATAGTAAAGGCCTCTATTACATGGAGGAAAGGTGACTAAATGGCTATGACACTGGCTGAAAAGATTTTCAAGACGCATTTAAAGGACGAACCGTTTCCGGGCACAAAGGTACTGAATATTGATGTGGTACTCTGTCATGAGATAACCACTCCAATCGCGATTAATGATCTTGTTGCCAGGGGAAAGGACAGGGTTTTTGATACGAACAGGATAAAGGTCGTGATTGACCATGTGTCTCCGGCAAAAGACTCTCAGACCGCGCTGCAGGGAAAGATCCTGAGGGATTGGGTCCGCAGGCACAAGATCAAGGACTTTTTTGATATTGGGCAAAACGGGGTCTGCCACTCAATCTTTCCCGAAAAAGGGTTTATTCGTCCGGGCAATACGGTGATAATGGGTGACTCCCATACATGCACGCATGGCGCTTTCGGCGCGTTTGCTGCCGGAGTCGGTACAACCGACCTGGAGGTCGGCATATTAAAAGGTGTCTGTAGCTTCAGAGACCCTGAAACTATCAGGGTAAACCTCAACGGCAGGCTTCCTGAAGGAGTATATTCCAAGGACCTAATACTCAAGGTAATAAAGACGCTAACGGTCAAGGGTGCGACGGACTGTGTAATCGAATTCCACGGCGATGTTGTTAAAGGCCTGTCGATGGAGAGCAGGATGACGCTCTGCAATATGGCTGTGGAGGCAGGAG
Organism: uncultured Nitrospiraceae bacterium; assembly: GCA_903822005.1. Lineage (GTDB taxonomy): Bacteria > Nitrospirota > Thermodesulfovibrionia > Thermodesulfovibrionales > Dissulfurispiraceae > Fen-1308. The sequence goes on along the minus strand of CAIJNL010000006.1, from coordinate 48,228 downwards.
GCACCTCTGGCGTCTGCATGCCTGATGAAGTTACGCTCGATTACCTCTGGCCCTTTATATCCGGAGATTACAAGGACAAGAAAGCGGCATTGGAAGAATTCAAAAAATGGTGGTCCGACGAAGGATGCAAGTACGCGAAGGTGGTAGATATCGATGTCTCCGACATGGAACCCCAGGTGACATTCGGTTACAAGCCTGATCAGGTGAAAAACGTGACCGAGATGGCCGGGACCCTGGTGGACCAGATATATATCGGATCGTGCACTAACGGACGCATGGAGGACCTGAAGATCGCAGCTTCGTATGTAAAAGGCAAAAAGATAGCGCCGCTTGTGAGGGCCATTGTCTCCCCGGCGACCACAGAGATCTTCAGACAGGCCGAGGCCAACGGCATTATAAAGATATTCCTTGATGCCGGTTTCTGTGTGACCAATCCCACCTGCGGCGCGTGCCTCGGCATGTCTAACGGAGTGCTCGCAGAGGGTGAAGTCTGCGCTTCAACAACAAACCGCAATTTTAACGGCAGGATGGGCAAGGGCGGAATGGTGCATCTGATGAGCCCGGCAGTGGCTGCAGTTACTGCCATTGAGGGCAAGATAGCCGACCCCAGAAAGTTCAGGAAGGAGGCAATATAATGAAAAAATTCGGAGGAAAGGTCCTTTTTCTTGACAGGGCAGATATCAATACGGATGAGATAATTCCGGCCAAGTATCTTACTGTGAATACAAAAGAAGAGCTCAAGCCACATATGCTCGAAGATCTGAAGATTGACGGGTTCGCTCCCCGCGACCCGGCAGTACTTGCTTCAAAGGTGATCGTGTCCCGTGCCAACTTCGGCTGCGGTTCTTCGCGGGAACATGCGCCATGGGTTTTTGAGGTAAATGACATCAATGTTGTCATTGCAACCAGCTTTGCGCGTATCTTCAGGCAGAATATGTTCAACTGCGGCATGCTGGCGATTGAGATGCCCGAGGCTGCTATCAATGAGTTGTTTGAGCACAAAGGCGCTGAGGCTGCGATAGCGATTGATTTTGACACCGACAAACTGACAATCAGCTCAGGCAAAGGAAGCAAAACCTTATCCTACCAGCTGATGGAATTCGACAAGGCGCTTGTGAAGGCAGGCGGATGGGTGGAATTCGCTGACGCAAAATACTAATTAAGGCATAACGGAAAGTCGTCAGGGGATATCCTGGCGGCTTTCTGTTTATATGCGCAATTTAGGGAGTTACCACCGCGATAAGGCCTATAGCAGCACCAGAAATTTGGCGGCAGTGGCGATTACCCGGTCAAAAATAGCGGCGCATTCCGATATTTTCCTGGTATTTTCCGTTATTTCAGCGATTCTCCTGATCTGTTTATCAATATACTCGGTCTGATCCTTAAGCTCAGAGGCAACAGCTCTGTATTTCTCAGTGTTCTCTCTGGCTTTAGAACGCCGGATTGGCTCCAGATAAATGTTTTCAAGCGCTTCGTACATGGACCTCGCCTGCTCTGAATCTTTCGGTTGTGTGAGCATGGTGTTTTGGTATAAATTCCATAGTTCGTCCGCAAAATCGGAGAGAACAAAGTAGGGATCATATGACATGATCTGACCTCCGGATTTATTTGCCCAGTTGAGAGTAAATAAATTTGGTATATTCAATTTGGGCATTTAAGCTGTTTAAGGCGTCATCGGATTGTATATTATCTCTGGCCTGCAGAAGCATGGCATTGTGAGCTCCGGCAATTTTAAGATAGGAATTAGCAATTGAATCGAATAAGGACAGTCCCAGGCGCTTTTTTTTCAGCAACAACCCATACTCCCTGGAAACTTTTAATTTTGCCTGTGCATTACTTGACGACTTGAAGTCATCATCAGCAGATAACTGTAAAGTGCGATAAGAGGCCTGCAGCTGATCATAAAAGAGACCGTGCGGTCCGGAATATTCTGATGCAATCAATTCGCAAGCCCGAGTAATAAAAGGATCGGTTTTTTCCAGAGCGGTTGAGATGGTTTTTTCCCGAATATCAGCTACATGCAGATTAACTATCACTTGCCCTATCCCTGTAAGGACTTCAAAAACCCCTTCCGGAAGTTGATTTTTTACACCGGAAACCTTTTTTATGGAGGCGGCTGCTGAATCCAGACTGGTCTTGAGATCGGCGAAATTCCTGTTGATATCCCCAAGTTTGTCTGTTCCGGCCAATTGCTTCATGCGACTTGCATACATAGACAATGCATCAAGTACTAATAACCGCTGATAAACATCACCAGTGCTCAAAAAAAAGGGGAATAAATCTTCATTAAGTGAACTGTTTTTTGATGCATTATATGCAGATTTGTCCAAATCCGCATTTTGAAGTGTTTCTATTCCTGCCCTGGTAGCGATTGCCGCATCCCCTGTAGCGGAAGAAAAGGCCGTAAGAGGACCTGCCATGTGTGAAGTAGAAGAACAGGCCGCTGTCAAAGAGAGTAAGAGGAGAAGAACAATTACAAAGAAAACTGATCGTTGCGACTGCAAACCTGTCTGTCCAGTATCTGCGGAAAGGGGTTTGTATGTTATTCGACGGGATAGAAGTCGCATCATGTTCCTCCTTCTTACTTTGTGGCCGACTCAACGCCTATCAATCCTGTCACAGCACCGAATAGGATCTCAAATGAATGAAGAAACATCTTACTCCAGGCATCCAATGATGGGATGGTTGCCGACCAGATACCGAAGCCGCCGAGCATGGCCAGCATGGCTATCGCAATCATGAGCCTTACCCACGAAAACTCTCTCTTCTGCGTCTGCTCCTCCACTTGTGCTGCCAATTCCGACGCATGCTGATCGAAGTCCTTCACCATGTCGGGTTGGACTTTGAGTGCTGTTTCCAGTGCTGATTTTAATACGGTGTTGCTGACTGCCGTCTGGAAAAATACTCCCATGATTTCATCTCCTTTTTCGCATTGCTAATATCATGAAGAATTCCACTGCTGGCGATTGCACAACTAATAGGTTTAGAATTGGCAATATTGAGAAAGCATATTTAATGCCACCAAAAACAACATTGAGAAACAAGGAAAAGTCCGCATTTAAGTTGTGTGTACTATGAAGAAATTACATGATTTATGTAATTTCTTCATAGTGGAGCAGATAAACAGTCGGTCCTTTGGAGGAGAAATCTCCAGATAGTCAGAGGCTTGTTACGCAGCTTTCAGTATTATGATATAACTTCCTTCCGGGCTTACGCGCTCTCTTACGACATCCTTTTTGTCTTGTCTTTCATCTTCTTCCACTTGTACCATATGATCTCATTGCTGCCCGAGGGATAAATCTTGCGTTTGATCTTGCGGTAGGGGTCGCCGTAATAGCGGTTCACCAGTTTTCCAAACTCAGAGCGCTCAGCCAGCTTCATTTCTTCTTCGGTCATAAGGTCAGGGCGGAAGCGTTTTTTGTGTTTATAAAGGTGATAAATGTCTTCCTGAATGAACAGATTGAAGAGTTTATCGAACAGGCGATTGCGGTATTTGAAGTGAATGCAGACCTGATAGTCTATGAGATATGGCCGTCCGTCATCTCCCAGGATAATATTCCCCTGCTTGTTCAGGTCCATATAAAAGATGCGCCTGCGGTGGATCTCTTCTATCGTCTCTTTCAGCTTGTCAAAGAAATCATCGGGCAGGTCGCGCCGCCCCTCCTTTTCGAGTTCATGCAGGGTCTTGCCCTCGATAAACTTATGCAGGTATCCGCGCAGGCCCAGGCGCGGGCCGAGTTCCGGCACATTCGGGAGATCGGCTACCATGCTGTATATGCGGAATTCCCTGCGGGACATCAGGATTGCAAAAGGAGTGAGAAGTATGCCGAGTATAAAGCGGAAGTCGGAAAGCTTCAACACGTAGCGCGTGCCGCTTTCCGCAAGGTAAAGCACGTTTATTGAAAAGAAGTCTTCTTTAAGGATCTTTTCGTAAGTGTAGAGTTCGCCCTTTATCTCGAGCGTTTGAGGATAAGCACGTCCCGATTTCATCAAGTTAGTTACACGCTATATCTATTTCATCTTGCGTATAGCAATCTTGTTGAGCGCATTGATATACGCCCTGGCAGCAGCAACGATGATATCCGTGTCGGCGCCGGCGCCCCTTACAGTCCTTCCGCTCTCTTCGATCTGGACAACGACTTCCCCTAGCGCATCGGTGCCGCCCGTAATTCCTTTTACATCGAATTTCAGCAGGTTGCTCTTCGTGCCTGTGAGTGATACGATCGCCCTGTATACGGCATCGACCGGACCGTCGCCGTGCTCGGTTTTTTCGTGAATCTGATCGTTCACCGAGAGCTTTACAGTGGCCGTGGGAGTAACTCCCATACCGCTCGATATTGAAAGCCCTTCGAGCGTGTAGACCTCAGGTATCTTCGCTACTTCCTCAGAAACGAGCGTCTCGATATCTTCATCGAAGATGCATTTTTTCTGGTCGGCAAGGTGCTTGAATTTATCAAAAGCGCGATTAAGTTCGGCCTCATCAAGTTCATACCCCAGGTCCTGGAGCCTCATCTTGAACGCATGCCTGCCGGAATGTTTACCGAGTACAAGCTTGGATTGAGGTATGCCGACATCTTCCGGCTGCATGATCTCATAAGTGGAGCGTTCCTTGAGAAATCCGTCCTGGTGGATGCCTGCCTCATGCGCGAAGGCATTAGCGCCCACGATTGCCTTGTTGGGCTGCACGACGATGCCCGTGATCTTTGATACAAGACGGCTTGTCTTATATATCTCCTGTGTCTTTATGCGTGTATCTACATTGAAGAATTTTGGTCTTGTCTTCAGTGCCATGACTATCTCTTCGATCGACGCATTACCCGCCCTTTCTCCGATGCCGTTTATGGTACACTCCACCTGGCCGGCCCCGCCGATTATAGCAGCAAGGGAGTTTGCCACCGAAAGGCCTAGATCATTATGGCAATGGACGGATATGACCGCCTTGTCAACGTTCGGAACTCTGTTCATAAGCAGTCTTATCAGTTCTTCGAACTCTTGCGGCACCGTATAACCTACAGTGTCAGGGATATTGACTGTAGTCGCGCCGGCTTTTATGACCTCTTCCGTGATCTTTGCCAGAAAGTCAGGGTCCGAACGCGTAGCATCTTCGGCAGAGAATTCAACGTCATCAGTGTATTGTTTTGCCCGTTTGACCGCATTGACGGCTGCCTCGAGCACATCTTCCCGTGACATCTTGAGCTTGTACTGCAAGTGTATGTCCGAGGTGGCAATGAACGTATGGATGCGGCCGGATTCGGCTGATTTCAGCGCCTCGGCAGCACGGTCTATGTCCGCAAACCGGGTGCGGCAGAGACCTGCGATGGTCGCACCCTTTACCTCATTGGCTATTTTTCTGACTGCCTCGAAATCTCCGACAGATGCGATCGGAAACCCTGCCTCGATAACATCAACACCCAGTTTTACGAGCTGTCGCGCCACCTGCAGTTTCTCCTCCACATTCATCGAGGCCCCGGGAGACTGCTCGCCGTCCCTGAGAGTAGTGTCAAATATTTTAATAAGTCTCATTATTGCCTCCGTAGTTATTCGATTAGCTTGCCTGATTCTTTAGCCAGTTTTTTTTCCGAGAGCTTAATTTTTTTGCGTTTTATCATGAGATAAGCATTTTCGATCAGGCCCCATACGAGATAGCTCATCGCAAAGACGAATACTGCCGTCCGAGTATAGGCAAGTAGAATAAAAAGTATAATCACAAAAAGTATCAGAACCCAGAACGGTTTCTTTTCCCTGAAATTGACCTCTTTAAGACCGTGATAACGGAGCGGGCTTACCATCAAAAGAGAAAGAACGATTGTGATCAGAGGAAAGAGGAGGTTGTCATCCGGCTTCCCGGCTTGCAAGTGGCTATAAAAGATAATAATTGTGCAAAGGATCACGGCAGCAGCCGGTATGGGCATGCCCTTGAAGGCCTTTGATGTAGTGGTCTCTGTCTGTACATTGAAGCGGGCGAGCCTGAGCGCACCGCATGCGATAAACAGGAACGCGGCAGCCCATCCCCACCTTCCAAAAGGATAAAGTGCCCAATGATACATCATAATGGCCGGCGCAACACCAAAAGCCACGAGGTCGGAAAGTGAATCAAGTTCCAGTCCGAAACGGGTAGAAGTGTTGGTCAGCCGGGCAATCCAGCCGTCGAGCCCGTCGAAGATGGTCGCAATCATAATGGCCCAGGCTGCGTCTACAAAGTCGCCGGTAATGGATGCCATAATGGCATAAAAACCGGCCAGCATGCCGCAGAGAGTAAGCGTATTGGGCAGAAGATAGACGCCTTTTTTAGGTTTTTTATTGGGATCTCTTTTTTTCATGGCCATATCGCGTATACTCCTTTTTCAGGGGATGTATCCGATTACGGTTTCTCCGGCCCTGACATTGTCTCCGAGTTTTATGTTGGGTACTGTCGAGGCAGGCAGGAATATATCCACCCGTGAGCTGAACTTGATAAGACCGTAGCGGTCTCCTTTTTTGAGAGAATCTCCCGGCTTGGCCCAGCAGACTACGCGGCGGGCCACAAAGCCCGCTATCTGGCGAACGACTATCCTGCCGAATTTTGTATCGAGTGTCATGGCGATATTTTCATTTTCTACCGACGCCTCCGGTTTGAATGCCGACAGGAAGCGGCCGGAGGTATGCACGACCTGGTCGACCTTGCCGTCACAGGGGGCCCTGTTAACATGCACATTCAGAGGAGACATGAATATGCTTATCTGGAGCATTTTTCCTTTTGTGAATACTGATTCGGTTACCTGCTGAAGAACAATGACTTTTCCGTCTGCCGGGGCAACGAAAGAGGCTTCTCCTTCAGGGACGCTCCGTTCTGGGTCCCTGAAGAAGTAGGCCATGAAAAGTGTGATTGCAAATGGGAAGAGGGCTGTCCAGGCCGGAAGCAGCAACAGGGCTGCTGCTGTTATAACGGCGAAAAAGCCGATAAAAGGATAACCTTCTCTGGCGAATTTCATTCTTGCCGGCCCGTCCTGATTAAGCCTTTGTCTTGTCTACTAGCTTGCCCTTTTTCAGCCAGGGCATCATCGCGCGAAGTTTGCCGCCGACGTCTTCAATTGAGTGCTCTTCACCTTTTTTCGCGAGGGCATTGAATGTTGGCTTGTTAACCTTGCATTCGAGCAGCCATTCACCGGCAAATTTGCCGTCCTGGATCTCTGTGAGGATCTTCTTCATCTCTTTCTTGGTCTCTTCTGTAATAATGCGTGGGCCTCTTGTAAGGTCTCCGTAGCGCGCTGTGTTGCTGATCGAATATCTCATGTTGGCGATGCCGCCCTCATAGATAAGGTCGACGATCAGCTTGACCTCGTGCAGGCACTCGAAATAGGCCATCTCGGGCGAATAACCTGCCTCAACCAGTGTCTCGTAACCAGCCTGGATCAAGGCTGTCAAACCGCCGCAAAGAACTACCTGCTCACCGAAGAGATCGGTCTCGGTTTCTTCCTTGAAAGAGGTCTCGATAATGCCGGCCCTGCCGCCGCCTATGCCTGAAGCATAAGCAAGGGCGAGTTCTTTGGTGTTCTTTGAAGCGTCCTGGTAAACAGCTATCAGGCAGGGAACTCCGCTGCCCTTTGAATATTCGGCCCTCACAAGATGGCCCGGGCCTTTTGGGGCCACCATAAAGACACTAGCATCAGCAGGCGGCACGATCTGGCCAAAATGTATGTTGAATCCGTGGGCGAATGCTATATGCACGCCCTTTTTCATGTTGGGCGCTATCTCGCTCTTGTAAACATCGGCCTGAATTTCATCCGGCAGGAGTATCATGATAATATCGGCCTCTTTTGCCGCCTCGGCAGCTGAAGTGACCTTGAAACCAGCGGCGGCCGCCTTGTCCCAGTTGGCCCCCTTCGTTTCTCCGACGATTACATTCATCCCGCTTTCTTTAAGGTTATTGGCGTGGGCATGCCCCTGACTGCCATATCCCATAATAGCGATCTTCTGATTTTTTAGAAGTCCCAGGTTAACATCTTTGTCATAATAAATCTTGATCATCTTGTACCTCCACATTCTTAACAATAGTCCAAAGGACAAATATCCATATATTATACTATACATCCAAATAAAAATTTCCCCAAAAGCCTGCTGCTGCCTGCATACCAGGGCCTTTAAATCGACCGAATCCGTGGTATAATTTCCATATGAAGACATATGGTAGATATATCTGCTTCACTTTTCTGACCGCTATGGTCCTTATTGCAGCAGTTTTGATCTGCTTTCCGCGCAGTTATGCGGCGGCCGACACAGCGAGCGGCGAGCGAAATGCGGAAGTGCTTGTCATTACTGTCAGGGGAGTAATCAATCCCGTTGCCTCGGAGTTCATAATTAAGTCTGTTGAGAAAGCCGTAGCAATGAGGGCAGAAGCACTGATAATCCAGCTTGATACTCCTGGAGGTCTCGATACCTCGATGCGGAGCATAGTAAAGGACATCCTGGGCAGCAAGGTCCCTGTTGTGGTTTATGTATCCCCATCCGGAGCGCGTGCGGCATCGGCCGGCGTATTTATCACTATTGCGGCCCATGTAGCCGCAATGGCGCCCGGTACCAATATCGGCGCCGCCCATCCGGTGGCAATCGGGGAAAAACTCGATAAGGTAATGTCCGAAAAGGCCGCCAATGACGCGGCTGCCTATATCAAATCCATCGCCACACAGCGTGGAAGAAATGCAGCGTGGGCGGAAGACGCAGTTCGCAAGAGCGTATCTATTACCGAGAAAGATGCCCTTGCGACCAAGGTCATTGATCTCGTTGCAAAAGACCTTGACACGCTGCTAAAGGCAATAGACGGGAAAAATGTAAAGCTGCCTGATTCGGAAAAGCGGCTGAACACCGCCGGAGCGAAGATTGTAGTTGAGGAGATGGGCATGCGCCAGAAGGTGCTGAATATAATCGGCGATCCCACTGTAGCCTATATCCTGATGCTCCTTGGATTTTACGGTATATTTTTTGAACTCACTAATCCCGGTGTTGTACTGCCAGGAATCATTGGCGCCATATCTCTAGTGCTAGCGTTTTACGCATTCCAGACACTGCCTGTAAATTACGCCGGGGTGCTGCTCATAGTCATCGGCATTGTGCTATTCCTTCTCGAAGTGAAGGTCGCTTCATATGGAGCGCTTACTGCCGGAGGTGTTGTCTCGATAACCCTCGGTTCCGTCATGCTGTTCGATTCGTCCGCGCCTTTTTACAGGGTTTCCCTTTCGATCATCCTGCCTGCTGCCATATTCACTGCGCTTTTCTTTTTTATAACTTTCAGGCTTGCCTATCAGGCGCATAAGAGAAAGCCGGTGACAGGCGGCGAGGGTCTCATAGGCCTCCAGGGTGTAGTTTTGTCGGATACCGGCCCCGAAGGCGGCATGGTGCGCGTGCGGGGAGAGATATGGTCAGCCTGGGCCGACGAGCCGATAGCGGCCGGTGAAAGGATAGCCGTTGATTCCTTAAAGGGGCTTAAGGTCAAAGTCCGGAAAATAGACGGCGGTTAAACAACCCTGATCTCTTCTTTCTTGAAAAAAAGTTCGCTCTTTCCTTAGAATTAAGCGACCTATGAAAGCCCTTGTCACAGGCGCGACAGGATTTATCGGAAGCCATCTCACGGCAGCTCTCTTGAGGGAAGGTTTCGAAGTCACCTGTCTCGTGAGAAAAAGTTCAAATGCGCGGTATCTCGAAGGACTTGACGTTTCCCTGTTAACAGGAGACTGTTCCGACTATGAGTCGTTGCCGGGTATGGGCGGTTTTGATTATGTATTCCATCTTGCGGGCCTGACCAAGGCGCGCTCGGAACAGGAAGCATTTCTCGTAAATGACAAGGGCACCGAAAACCTTGTTAAAGCGGTCATTCGGGACAATGCGAGCCTGAAGAGATTTGTGTATGTGAGCTCTTTGGCAGCCGCAGGTCCGAGCCTGGATGGGAAGCCTGTTTCAGAGGACGTTGAGCCGGGGCCGGTGTCCGTTTACGGCAAGGCGAAACTTGGCGGTGAGAAGCATGTACTGGCACAAAAGGAGCGGATGCCTTATACCATCATCAGGCCTTCCGCCATATACGGACCTCGTGATTCAGATCTGCTAGTATTTTTTAAAATGGTAAGGTTTGGGATGGTCCCATACTGGGGAAAAGCCTGCTATTCATTTTTGTACGTTGAAGACCTTGTTAATGGTATAATACTTTCGGCGCTGAAGGACGAAGGCGAGGGTGAGATATTTAACATGTCCGATGGCAGCATATATTCATCGGATGATATTATAGACGGCATCTCCCAGGCCCTGCAGTGTGTGCCTTTAAAGGTATCGGTGCCGAGGTTTGTGATGCCGTGCATCGGGTTTATAGCTGAGAGATTTAAAGGCTGCTCCATTGTTAATGCCGACAAGATAAGGGAAGTGAGGCATACCCACTGGATCTGCGATACGAATAAAGCTGTTGAGAAGCTGGGTTTTTCTCCAAAAATTAAAATTAAGGAAGGAGCTAAGTGGACTGCCGATTGGTATAGGATCCATAACTGGCTATGACTGAAAAGACCGACATATTTGAAAAGTGCTTTAAATTCACGGCAGCAAAAGAACTCCAGCATGCAGGGATTTATCCTTTCTTCAGGGTGATAGAAAGCGCCCAGGACCCCGTGGTCACCATGAACGGAAAAAAGATGATCATGGTCGGCTCCAACAACTACCTCGGACTAACAAATCATCCAAAAGTAAAAGAAGCCGCTATTAATGCAATAAAAAAATACGGGTCGGGTTGCGCCGGCTCACGTTTTCTGAACGGTACCCTGGACATACATGTCCAGCTCGAAGAAAAACTCGCAAAGTTTATGAACCGCGGGGCGGCCCTTGTTTTTTCGACAGGCTTTCAGGTCAACCTCGGGGTCATCTCTGCCCTTGTGAGCAAAGACGATATTGTGATCATGGACAAGATGGACCATGCCAGCATCGTCGACGGCTGCAGACTTTCATACGGCGACGTGAAGAGGTTCAGGCACAATGACATGGCCGACCTGGAAAGGGTCCTCAGTGACAACAACGGACGGGGTAAGCTCGTTGTTGTGGATGGCGTGTTCAGCATGGAAGGCGATATCGTAGATCTGCCTTCCGTAACTAAGCTCACGAAGAAATATGGTGCAAGATTGATGGTAGATGACGCGCACGGCATAGGCGTGCTTGGAAAAACCGGAAGAGGGACCACCGAACATTTCGGGCTTGAAAGCGAAGTCGATCTGGTCATGGGAACATACAGTAAATCCCTCGCTTCAATCGGCGGTTTTATCGCGGGCGATGCGGACGTTGTGCATTATATCAAACATATGGCGAGAGCACTCATATTCAGCGCAAGTCCGCCTCCGGCGTCTGTTGCAGCTGTGAGCGCTGCGCTCGATATTATAGACAGCGAGCCCGAGCGCCTTGAAAGGCTCTGGTACAATACTCATAAGATGCTTCACGGATTTAAGGACCTTGGATTCAAGGTTGGGCCGAGCGAGACGCCCATAATCCCGATTCTTGTTGGGGCCGATGAGATGGCCTTCAGGATGGCCATGGACCTGCAGGAAGAGGGTGTTTTCACAAATGTCGCGGTCTCTCCTGCGGTACCGCCCGGCAAAGCGCTGATAAGGACCAGTTACATGGCCACGCATACTGATGAGCATCTCGACAAGGTACTGACCGCTTTCAAAAAGGTGGGGAAGGCCCTCGGGCTCATTTAATGTCCGCAATGGAAGCCCCCGCTATGAGTCTTTCAGGCGGTGAGATCCGGATAGTCGAGGCAACTGATAAGGCAGGAATGCGGGATTTCATTGAATTCCCGCTATTTCTTTATAAAGATGACCCTTTCTATTCGCCGCAATTGTGCCGGGACCTCCAGTCGCACTTTACTCCCAAAAATCCTTTTTTCAACAATGCTGATGTGTCCTTTTTTCTTGCTTTTAAAAACGGAAAACTTGCCGGGCGCATTGCATCTATTGTTAATCACCTGCACATAGAGGTCCAGAATGAGAAGACAGGATTTTTCGGTTTTTTTGAATGTATTAATGACCGTGATGTTGCCGATGCGCTGCTCGACACTGTCTGCCGGAAACTAAAAGCAAAGGGGCTCCTGGCCATGCGCGGGCCGATGAACTTCTCCATCAATGAAGAGTGCGGTTTTCTGATAGAGGGCTTCAGCGAACCGCCCATGCTTATGACACCCTGCAATCCTCCCTACTATGATGATCTGATGAAAGCGTGCGGGCTGGTCAAGGCCAAAGATCTGCATGCTTATATAAGACAGGTGAGGGATGGGGATGTATTGCCCGAAAAGATGTTAAGGGTAGCGGCCATTGCCGGCAAGAAGGGTATTAAAGCCAGGCTGGTGAAAAAAGATAATTTCATGGAAGCCATGCGTGGATTCAGGGAGGTGTTTAACGCATCGTGGGAAAAAAACTGGGGGTTTGTCCCGATAACGGAAGATGAACTCGAATATGAATCAAAGCGGCTTAAACCCTTTGTAGTGCCGGACCTTACCATAGTGGCTGAAAAGGACGGAGAGGCCATAGGCTTTATGTGCATGATGCCCGATTTCAATCTGGTGCTTCGCGCGATGAAGGGTAGGCTGAATCCGGTCACTATAGTCAAGGCCTTATATTATTATTTGAAAATAACCGATTTGAGGATGATGCTTCTCGGCATAAAACCTGAATACCGCAATAAGGGTGTTGATGCGGTCCTCCTCAGTGAAGGCTTCAAGGGTGTAAAGCGGGGCAAATATAAGCGGGTCGAGTTTTCCTGGATACTCGAAGACAACATCAATGTGATCAGGCTTACGGAGATGATCGGCGCCAGCCTTTACAAGAGATACCGGATTTACGAGAAGGAGATCAGGTAGCCTGGTATTATTGTACTGATTGTTTTGTTATGTCCGCCACTTCCTGGGCGGACATCAGGCACTGTTTCATTAGCATGTCGCGGACACTTTTAAATTCGAAAGTGCTCTTTGTCCTGAGGGCCTTTGCCACAACGCTGAGTTTGGCAAAGGGCTTGGCGTAAGGGGTCTCATTGAAATCATCGCACAGCTTGATCACCGAGTCGCACATCATGTCTACCTCGTGATATGGAGGGTTTTTAAGGATTTCCGAGATGTCACGCATGGTCTTCAGCGGCGGCTTGTTCATTCAACGTTACCTCATTTCATATTCACACTGCATTATAATGATAGCAGTACGGAGCATCATTTGCAAAGCAGGCTGTCAGCATCCATTGACGCTTGATGGCAGCGCCGGATAGAATAACAGCTTGAAAATAGGCAACCTGGCATTATCATCCTCCCTTATATTATCTCCGATGGCCGGTATCAGCGATCTGTCTTTCCGTATCCTCAACCGGCGGTTCGGGTGCGAATTCGCGTTTACAGAAATGATAAGCGCAAGGGCGCTTACGTACCGCAATTCAAATACTCTGAAAATGCTTTTGGCCGATCCGTCCGACAGGCCTTTGGGCATGCAGTTGCTTGGGAATGACGGCAAGGTAATGGCACGTGCCATCGAGCTCCTACGTGAATATAAACCCGATCTGATAGACATCAACGCCGCTTGTCCTGTCGCGAAGGTGACCAGCAGGGGCGAGGGATCTGCAATGCTGAGTGAGCCGCGCCGCCTTTTCGAGATGCTTAAAACCGTAGTTTCTGTTTCGGAAGTGCCGATAACCCTCAAGATACGCAGCGGCTGGGACCATTCCTCAGTCAATGCTGTGGATGTCGCTCGTGACGCACAGGAGGCGGGGGTGAGCGCTGTTTTTATCCATGGCAGGACCCGCGAACAGGGATATTCCGGCGAGGTCGACTATCAAACCATAAGAAAGGTCAAGGAAGCGCTTGCGATCCCTGTCATAGGCAGCGGGAACAGTTTTTCGGCGCCCATGATAAAAAAGATGTTTGATGAAACAGGATGTGACGCTGTAGCCATAGCCAGGGGAGCGCTGGGGAATCCGTGGATATTCAGGGAGACAGAGCATTTTCTCAGGGAAGGCAGACTTCCTGAGCAGCACGATATAAGAGAACTTATTGAAACCATGAAACTCCATCTTGACCTGGTGGTCGAAGCAGACGGCGAAAAGCACGGGACGACCAAATTTCGCAAATTCTTTGCCTGGTACGTAAGGGGATTGCATGAAACGAGGAGTGTAAGGTCCAGGGCTTTTTTTGCGGAAACAAGAGCGCAGATGCTGGAACTGATCGACGAACTTGGCAGGTCGCATTTCAGGACGAGATTAACGTCCGGCACAAAAAGAAGCTGGGGAGATCAATAGAGCTGGGGCTTTTCAGGCATTTATTATTTCCCGTATTGTCTTCAGCAGCTCGCGCGGGGCTATCGGTTTTACTATAAGGCGCAGGCTTTCCGATATGTCCATCTTAAGTTTGATGTAATCTGCCGTGTACCCGCTCATGAACAGCACCTTGGCATCTGATTTAATCTTCCTGATTTCCTCAAAGGCCTCCAGCCCGCTCAGGGCAGGCATTATCATGTCCATAAGCACGAGCCGAATCGTTTCGCTGTGCTGCCGGAATTTCTCTACTGCCTGCTGTCCGTCAATGGCCTCTATCACCTCATATCCCATTTCGGTAAGCAGGGTTTTTATGACTTCGCGAACGGCAGTATCATCCTCTGCCAGCAGAATAATATCAGAGCTTCCGGACATGGCTTCGCGTGACTCAAGAACAATTTCGTCCGGCTTTACATTGATCGCGGGGAGCAATATCCTGAAGGCGGCGCCTTTCCCGGGTTCGCTATAGACGCTTATAAATCCGTTGTGCTGTGTTACTATCCCATAGACTATTGATAAACCGAGCCCCGTGCCTTTACCTACTTCCTTTGTAGTAAAGAACGGTTCGAAGATCTTTTCCCTCGTCAACCTGTCTATACCTGAGCCTGTATCTTCAACTGTGATCAGGGCATAAGGTCCCGGGCTGCCGTATCCATGAATGCGAACGAATTCATCGTCAATATACTGCGCCCTGGTGCCGATGGTCAGGGTGCCTCCATTAGGCATCGCGTCACGGGCATTTGTAGCAAGGTTGAGCAGTATCTGGTCTATCTGGCCGCTGTCTGCCATTATTACGCTGTCATCCGGCGCCAGCCTTATATCAAGCAGTATGTCTTCGCCGATGACCCGTTGCAGGAGTTTTGCGAAAGCCCCTATTAACAGAGTAAGGCTCACCGGTTTCATCGTCAATACCTGTTTTCTGCTGAAGGCAAGAAGGCTTTTGGTCAGGCTTGAGCCGCGTTCAACGAGTTTGTTGATTTCCTCAAGATAGTGGCTGGCGGGATCATCAGGTTTTAGTTTTAGCTGGGTAAGAGTGCTGAACCCGAGCATGGCGCACAGCATATTGTTAAAGTCATGAGCAATACCGCCGGCTATCTGGCCTACGGCCTCCATTTTCTGTGACTGGCGAAGCTGTTCTTCAAGTTTGCGGTGGCCGGTAATGTCCCTGCTTACTTCAACAATACTGATTACTTTGCCTTCAGTGTTCTTTAATGGAATAGTTCTGATGTCCCATACCAGGCCGTCAGGAGCAGAGATGGTCGCGCTTGCGGCCTTTCCGGTGTCAAGGCTCTTTCTCACCGGACAGATTTCACATTCTGTATCCGCGTGATGCCAGAGTGTATAGCAGGTCGAGCCAATGACCTCGGCAGGAGATTTCCCGAAGTTTGACGCTGCCTTATTTACCCATATAACCCTCAGGTCCGGGGTCAGGAGCGCTACAATGTCCGGCATCAGGTCGAGTATGGCGTTGAATTGCTGAGACAGGGCACGGAAATTTTCTTCGCTAACAAGCATGTCATCTTTTGCAGCCCTTCGCATTTCCTCAACGCCTATAGCTGAAGCTATTATTTCCAGAAACTCTTTTTCACCTGCAGTTACGGCGTGATCAGTCTGATATACAACGCAGATCGACCCCACATGGACGCCGCCAAACGAAACCGCTTTTCCAATGTAAGTCTGCAAGCCATATTTGCGTACATTTGGATCGGTTTCCGCATAGGTCGTTTCCTGCAGATTGCGGATTATTCTTATATCGGTGGAGGCATCCTGGATAACTTCGAAACAGATATGCCCTTCAGGCCTGTCTTGGGCAATAAGATCGGGCGGGGCGTTCCATTGTCCCAGGGCACAAAGCATTCCATCTTCGAGGCGGTTGTAAAGGGCGCAAACAGCGCCGAGCTGCTCGCCGCAAAGCTTTGCCAGGCGGTTGATATTCGCGACAGGATCAATGTCGAAACTTAGCAGACATTTATTCAGCATGGTCAGCCGGGATTCAGTCAGTTTGGAGTTGTCGCTTTTGCCGATATCAGGCACTTTTTACCTCCGCAGGTTTCACACGCTATACCAGGGGGGGAAATAGCTCGGATGAAACACACTTATTATGATAGCTTAATCGGTAACGCTGCGGCAAATACGCGAGGGCCTTACTGACAGTGGATTTATTTAACTTATCCGAACAGGATGCAGAAATGAATGAATGCGGAATAGGAAAGGAATGCCATTACAATAAAGGTGACAATAACACCTATTGATTTGACAAGATAGCGCAGAGGTGCTGATTTGAGCTTTGCGGCGACAGGCTGATAAGCCCAGGCAAGACTGCACAGGAGAGCCAGATTGAAGACAAGCAGAGACGGCCAGAGCCACGGCACAGGCTTTACTTCCGCCGTAACGGCCAAATAAGCGATGGCCGCCATAATAATTACAGACCCGAGAATTATTATTGTGAACCTTATGCGCGCTCCCATTTAGTCCTGCTCGTGCTCCATGGAACCAGATTTTGTGCGAGTATTGAATATAGCAGATTATGGCGTACGATTCAAGGCTGATCGTTCCGGGGCCTGCATGCTGTCAGTCTAAAGCACCTTTACCCCGAACTTTTTCAGCGCGATGACAAGCTCATTCAGTGGCAGCCCCATCACATTGAAAAAATCGCCCTCGATCCTTCTGACTATCACAGCCCCAAGGCCCTGGACGCCATATGATCCGGCCTTGTCCATGGGTTCTCCTGATCTGATGTAGGCCATTATCTCTTTCTCAGCAAGCTTTTTAAAGAAGACTTTTGACTCTACCGCTTTAGAAAATATTTTCTTTGAGGCCGTATCGAGTATGGTAAAGCCTGTTATCACCGAATGGGCCTTTCCGCTTAAAGCCCTGAGCATCACGGCTGCCTCGGCAGCGTTTCGCGGTTTACCGAATATCTTCTTCCCTGATACGACAATGGTATCTGCTGATATGACAAGAGCGTTTTTATATCCGGGCATGATGTCCATTGCCTTGCCCCGCGAGTGGCTTATTGCGAGTTTAACAGGCCCAAGTCCGATATGATTATTCTCTTCATATTCACTCTCGTCGACTATAAACCGGAGACCTGTCTTTTCGAGTATCTCTTTTCTTCTCGGTGAGGCTGATGCAAGTATAATCTTTCTCATATCTCTCCTGGTGTTTTAATGCGCAAGGCAAACAGCATTAAATATAATATAGAAGTGCGGTTTGCTTCAAATGCTTCAGACATATTGTCCTGCCGCAAAACCTGATGACCATGCCCATTGAAGATTATAGCCTCCGAGCTGTCCCGCAACATCAACCACCTCTCCGATGAAAAATAGTCCGGGTACTTTCTTCGCCTCCATTGTTTTTGACGACAGTTGATCCGTATCTATGCCGCCACAGGTGATCTCGGCTTTTTTGTAGCCCTCGGTGCCCCCCGGGGTGATTGTCCAGTTGTGGATTTTATTAGCTATGGCCTTATAATCTTTTTCTGAAAACGAACACATCGGTCTTGATGGTGCATTCAATTCACACCATTTACGGCTCAGGCTCTTTGGGAGGAATTCCGAGATTAAATTGTCGAGTTCAGTCCTGCTTTTGCTTTTTTCCATAAAGTGCGCGCAGATATCAATGTCCGGCATCAGATTTATTACGATCTCTTTACCTGGCATCCAGTATGAGGATATCTGGAGAATCGCGGGTCCGCTCAGACCGCGATGGGTGAACAGCACTTCTCCCCTGAAATGTCTTTTTCCGCAAGATGCCGTCGCATTAATGGAAATGCCGCTCAATTCAGAGAAGATCTTCCTGTCAGACCCATTCCATAAAAGAGGGACGAGCGCCGGTCTGAGAGGAGTGACTGTCAAACCGAATTTATCGGCAATCCGGTATCCAACATCTGTTGCTCCGAGTTCCGGATAAGAGAGGCCGCCGGTTGCAATGACCAGAGATTCTGCTTCCATGATGCCGATATCAGTTACTATAGAAAACAGCTCTGCCTTTGTAATATTCCCGACCTTGCAATGCAGTCGTATTTCTACCAGTGCCCTGCTGCATTCATCATGGAGCATTTTGACAATTTCGACCGAAGTTTTTTTGCAGAAGAGTTGTCCCTTCTCTTTTTCGTAATATGCGATCCCATGCCTTTCGGCCATGTTAATGATATCCTGCGGAGTAAATCGCGCGAGTGCGGATTTGCAGAAATGAGGATTTTCCGACAAGTAGTTGCCGGCCTCTGAGATGATATTGGTGAAGTTGCAGCGGCCGCCGCCCGATGCCCTGATCTTTTTCCCGCTCTTTTCCATATGGTCCAGTATAATTACGGAGCGCCCACGTTTTCCGGCCTCTATGGCGCACATCAGCCCCGAGGCACCGGCGCCTATTATCACAATATCTTTATTTATCTTCGTCATTCTATATAACCTATGGTCAAAAAAGATTTATAATTTCCATTTTATTATGACAGTTATAGAATATCCAAAAGGGCCCAAATGTTACAATAATTGCATGTCAGGATACACAGGAAAGAGCGCGTCAATCGACCTTACAACGCAGAAAATCAGTATTTTCGAGACACCGGACGATCTTCGCACAAAATATCTGGGCGGCCGAGGCATCGGGGTGGCAATGGCGGGAGACAGGACAGCTGAAGAGTATAACGCCCCTTCGATGCCGTTGATTTTCTCTGCCGGGCCGCTGGTAGGCACGTCAGCCCCGACATCAGGCAGGATGTCTGTTGTCTCAAAATCGCCCCTTACCGGTACCATCTTTGACTGCTCGGTTGGCGGCCGCTTCGCAACTGAACTGAAAAAAGCGGGTTTTGACCTGATCGAGATAACTGGTATCAGCGATAAATGGACGGCTATCGAAATAAGCGATGATGGTCTGTCGCTAACTGAGGCTGAAGGTCTCGCGGGCATGAACATATCGGAACTTTCACGGGTCGTCGGAACTGAAGGGTCTTTTGCGGCCATAGGCAGGGCGGGCGAAAAAGGAGTCAGGTTTGCCTCGATAATTATTGACGGGCATTATGCTGCCGGCCGTGGCGGCCTCGGCGCTGTGATGGGCGCGAAGAAACTAAAGATCATTAAAGTGCGGGGTAGCGGGAAGATACTTGTGTATGATTCGGAGGGCCTGAAGAATGCCCGCGAGGACATCATGAGACTGTTGCGGGCATCTCCGGCAGTATTCGGAGAATTCGGCCTTTCCGAATTCGGCACGGCAGCTCTTGTGGACCTTATCCATGCGCGCAGGATGGAACCTACCGACAATTTCAGGAGGACTTTTTTCCCGGATTCGGCAAAATATTCCGGTTATGCCATGAAGACCGGATATCAGACAAAGAAGGCAGGCTGCGCTGGATGCCCGGTACTCTGCAAGAAAATCGGTGCGGAGGGGGCAGTTATGCCAGAATATGAGACGGTCTCTCATTTCGGGGCACTCAATGGCTGTGGCGACCTTAAGGCGATTGTCGAGGCCAACAGGATATGCAATGATTACGGCATTGATACGATAACCGCCGCATCAACTATCGCGTGCTATGCCGAAATTAGGGGCATTGAAGCCGGGCCGTCAGAGATGTTGAGTCTGCTCAGCGCCATTGCCGAGAAAAAGGGAGAGACGGGTGCCACCCTTGCAGAAGGTTCTTACCGGTACGCGCTTTCACAGGGCAGGCCGGAATTGAGCATGTCGGTAAAGAAGCTCGAAATGCCAGCTTATGATCCGAGGGGCGCTTACGGAATGGCCCTTGCCTACGCTACATCCAACAGGGGCGGCTGTCATCTCCGTGCCTATCCGGTCAGTCATGAGATATTGAGAAAGCCGGTAGCGACTGACAGGTTTTCCTTTGAGGGAAAAGCGCGCATGATAAAGATAGCCGAGGACCTGAATGCGGTCGTGGATTCACTAACAGCGTGCAAGTTCCTTTTCTTCGCCGCAGGGCTCGAGGAATTTTCAAAAGTGCTGAACGCTGTAACCGGCATGGACCATAATGTGCAGTCGCTTCTTGCGATCGGCGAGAGAATATGGAATCTCGAACACACGATAAATGCCGCAAATGGGTTTGATGAATCGCATGATGATCTGCCCGAGAGGTTCTTTGCGGAAGAAGGCTCCTCTGGTGCTGCTGTCAGGATTCCTCCTATCAACCGCAAGGATTTTTTGAAGGCGAGAGAAAATTATTACAGGATCAGAGGGTATAAGACATGAGAGCGATGCTGTCTCTACACTATTCAGGCGCTGGGCTTTTGCAGAGTTGCGAGCCGGGAATCCCGCTCGTATATCAGCTGAGGTGAAGCATGCATAAGCTGATAAATAAATACATCTGCAAGCTCGAGGCGCAAGGTCTCGCGAAGAGGGATGACGCTCTGCTGATAGCGCTCGATGCCGGCATGTTTTCCAACCGGCCGCTGACCGGTGAGTTGTCGGTATTGAAGGATGTACTCTCTCTTATGAATATAAGCAGCATCCTTTTTGCGAGACCCGCAGAGCCTTACTGGAGCATGATTCGGGAGGTCCTTTCCCATGCGGGAGGCGCTGACAGCGTCGTGCCGATGGACTGTGAGACGAGGACCTTCTTCCATGATATCCCTGTGATAGATGAGTTCAGTCCTCAGGCGATAGCCTCGGCACTATCGCGCAGAAAGTCAGCTATTATCAGGGACCGCGGCATTGTAACTTACGGCACGGTTACGCCTGAACAGGCCTATGTCTCTTTCAGTTCGGCATGTTTTTCGGTCTACGTTAAATATTTTCATGACGCGCTTCAGTATTTTGGCGCGCATGCCGCGAATTCCGAAAAGGTTTCTAAGGAATATCTCGCAGCCTTTAAGGACATCTCGAAAAAGGCGGATACCGCGTCACCCCCGAGAAAGTGGAGGGTGCTGAGATCGGAACCTCCCTGCAATGAAGATGACGTGCTCTTTATGATAACGGAAGCTGGCAGGGCGGTTGTATCGCAGCAGCTGGTAGATTCCTATTTCGGCAACATATCATATGTCTTTGATAAGAATATTTACATCAGTCAGACAGGAAGTTCGATGGATGAGCTGGAAGGCTGTATCGATATCGTGCCGCTGGATGGGTCGTCGTCCGCAGGCATAACGGCTTCATCTGAACTCACTGCTCACAGGAATATCTTTCTGCATACCGGCAGGACGGCCATTCTTCACGGACACCCCAGGTTTTCGGTCATTATGTCCATGTACTGCAAAAAAAGCGGATGCGACAGGAGCCTCTGCCATAAGGCATGTACTGAAAAGCGAGAGATACTTGCAACACCTATAGTACCGGGAGAGATTGGAACAGGAGCAAGCGGACTCATGAATACAGTGCCTCCGGCAATGCAGGAAGGCAAAGGCGTCATTGTTTATGGGCATGGCGTCTTCACTGCCGGCGATGTGACGTTCCGGGGACCTTTTGATATGCTTATGGAGATAGAAGAGAAATGCAGGGCTTCCTATTTCAGGGCAGTTAACGATTTACTTGAGCATCTCTCTTAGGGTAATTACTACCGATTCGCCAAGCGCAGCCAGATTGTACCCGCCCTCGAGTACAAAAATGACAGGTACAGCAGAGCTATTAAGGATGCTCTGAACAATGATTTTTATGCCCTGCTGCGATACATTGAGTTTTGAAAGAGGGTCCTCTTTCAATATGTCGTAACCGGCTGAAACCAGTATCAGGTCAGGAGAGAAACGGCTGACAAGAGGCGGAAGCAGGTCCTGATAAACATTTATGAACTCAGGGTCGCCCGCGCCCGGCTCCATGGCGATATTGCGCGTAAAACCTTCTCCCTGGCCTTTGCCTTTCTCCTCTGCGCTCCCTGTACCCGGGAAGTTCGGAAACTGCTGGGTACTGAAGAAAAAGACTGTGTTATCGTCCTCAAATGTGCTCTGAGTGCCGTTGCCGTGGTGTACATCAAAATCTATAATGAATATTTTTTTATATCCCTTCTTCCGGGCATATCGTGCACCAACTGCAATGTTATTAAAAATGCAGAAACCCATTGCAGCGCGTTCTTCAGCATGATGTCCGGGAGGGCGCACAGCGCAAAAGACGCGGTCTGTCTCACCCTGCCTGCATCTGTCGACTGCTTCGATAACGGCTCCGGCTGCATATGATGCCGCCTCAAAACTATGCGGGGAGAGATAGGTGTCTGAATCGAGAAATCCGGGGCACTGGGTCCTTATCTTTTCTATATATCTTTCCGAGTGCACAAGCGCAAGGTCATCAGCAGAAGCCATGCGTGGTCGCATATTGATCAGCTTTTTTGTCAAAGCCGATGAACGGATTGAATCGGTTATGGCCACCAGGCGGTCTTTGTTTTCGGGATGCCGTTTCGGTGTCTCGTGTTTCAGAAAGATATCGTCATATACAAAGCCGACCCGTTTCATCAATACCAGTATACTCCCAAATGTAGAAAATAAGTAATAAGGGCGCATGGCAGACGCTGCATGAAGCGGCTAAACGCTTGATAAATTATCAATTATGCGATATTATTATGTTATAGGATCAATATAATACTAATGGAGGCATGATGGTCACGAAGGCAAAGGTTGACGAGTCGCTGGTAAAGATAAGGCAAGGGCTCAAGAATGACGGCGGAGACATAGAACTTGTTGAGATAAAGGATGATGTTGTTTATGTCAAACTAAAGGGTGCTTGCGGAAGCTGCCCGATGGCGACAATTACGCTCAAGAACTTTGTTGAGGCCAATTTGAAAAAAGATATCCCGGAAATTAAGGCTGTCGAAGCCATATGATGTCAGCGGCGCGCGAAAGGAAAAGGTACGCGTTTGTTATATGCGCTCTCCTTTTCCTTTTTTTTGCCCTGACCGCGCCTGCTGTATGCAAAGCCGCGGAAAATGCGGAGCTTAGGGAAGTTCGTTTCTGGAAGAGTCAGGAATATATAAGGTTCGTCTTCGATCTCACGAAATCGGTCGACTTTACTAACGGAAAACTCTCAAATCCCGAGAGGCTTTTCTTTGATCTCAAGAACACCAAACTGTCCGGCAGTCTGAAAAAGACCATCGAGGTCAATAATGAATTTGTGAAGGGTGTCCGGATCGGCCAGTTCAGCCCCGACACTGCCAGGATTGTATTTGATCTCTCATCTCAGTCGTACAACTTCAAGATATTGAATCTCGAAGACCCCGCCCGTCTGGTAGTGGATATATTCGCATCCGGCGCAAAAGCAAAGGTCAAGGAAGATGTCAAGGCGGGGCTAGGCCCTGATGCCCCCAAAACGGATTCCCGGCAGGCGCAGAGTTTTATCAGAAGGACTGTCGTCATCGATGCTGGACACGGCGGCCATGATCCGGGCGCGGTGGGCCCGACAGGCGTATACGAGAAGAATGTTGTGCTTGACATAGCTATCAGGGTCAGGCAGATACTGAAAAAGACCCAGCCTTCTTATGCCGTGGTGCTGACACGCGAGACGGATGTCTTTATACCGCTGCCAAAGAGAGCGGCCATTGCCAATGACCAGAAGGCCGATCTTTTTGTCTCGATTCATGCCAATGCGAGTTCCAACCGAAAGGCAAGGGGTATAGAGACCTATCTGCTTAACGCAACTAATAGTGAAGAGGCACTGAAGACGGCTGCGCGAGAAAATGGAGTCTCCTTCAAAAAAATGAAACAGACACAGAGCGAGATGGACGTGATATTGACGTCACTTGCGAGCGAGAACAAACGCAATGAATCGGTAAAACTGGCAGGCAACCTCCAGAAAACCCTGATCGGAAGGGTAGGCAAACGTTACCCACAGACAGGCGAACATGGTACGGGAGTCAAAGGTGCGCCTTTCTACGTTCTGGTCGGCGCGGAAATGCCGGCTTCTCTTGTAGAGGTATCATTCATCAGCAACCGCGAAGAGGAGAAACTGCTTAAGACCGAGTCGTACCGTCAGCTTCTGGCCCAGTCCATCGCCGATGGAATTCACAAGTATTTCTCGTCGCAGCCAAAGCAGCAAATGGTGTACGAAGATCGTGAGGATTCAAGGCCTGCGGCCAAAAGCGTGAACTATTCCCGGCCTGTTAATGCAAGGTAGTTTGCGGATACCGCAACAATAAAATTGATTTTGTCAGTTCTTATCTATTTCTATCCCCAGGAGTTATAATCACGGATGCTCGACTATCTTATAATCAACGGTAATGTTCTGGACGGCAGCGGCGCCGCTGCTGAGGCACTGAACGTAGGCATTCAGGGCGACAGGATCGCCTATATCGGTACCGGGTCTCATCCAGCCAGGCATATCATTGACGCGGCCAATATGGTTGTCTCTCCCGGGTTTATAGATTCCCATGCCCATTCAGAGTTCACTCTGTTCGCTGACGGGAGGGCGCAGGGAAAGCTCGCGCAGGGTGTCACCACAGAGATAAACGGCAACTGCGGTCTTTCAGCCGCCCCTCTGTCAGGTGAAGCGAAAGAACGCAGAGAGGCGGACCAGAAGGAGTATGGCATTACCGAGAGATGGTCGACCTTTGGCGAGTATTTTGAAAAGCTGAACGCGAGGGGTCTCGGTTTAAATCTCGTGACCTTATGCGGGCACGGGAATATCAGGGCCTCGGTCATTGGATACAGAGAGGGCGAACCGTCTGCTGCTGAGCTGGCAGATATGAAGAGCCTGCTTCTTGATGCGCTCGATTCGGGTGCAAAAGGCCTTTCGACCGGGCTGATTTATCCGCCCGGAGTATATTCATCTGCAGAAGAGATCATAGAACTGACCGCTGCCGCCGCCAAAAAACATCCATCTGTAATTTATGCAACGCATATGCGCAGCGAAGGTGACGGGCTTATCGAATCGATAGAAGAGGCATTGAGAATAGGCCGGGAATCTTCGGCAGCCGTGCATATATCGCACATAAAGACCTCGGGCGAGGAGAACTGGGACAAGATCGACAAGGCGATCTCTTTGATCGATGATGCCCATGCCTCAGGTATGAGGGTGACATGCGACCGGTATCCTTACGTCGCTTCGAGTACTGACCTTGATGTTGTTATACCTGCCTGGGTATACGCCGGCGGTGTGCAGGAAGAGCTTCGAAGGCTGCGGGACGCGTCAACCAGGGAGAAGATAGTGTCCGGGCTCAAGTCCAGAGAAGACAAGTACTGGCAGAACATATATATATCGTCGGTAACGAGGCCTGAAAACAGATGGATGGAGGGTGAAAACATCTTCGATATCGCTGCAAAACTTGGCAGCCATCCGGCTGATGCGGTTGTGGACATCACCATAAAGGAAGAGGCGAGGGCAAGCGCGATCTTCTTTTCGATGTGCGAGCAAAACCTGAGACGTTTTCTTGCGTTGCCGTTTGTCATGATCGGCTCAGACAGTTCCGTCAAGTCTTTCTCGGGCGTTACATGCTCGGGGAAACCCCATCCAAGGGGCTTTGGCAGTTTTCCAAGGTTTCTCGGTAGGTACGTCAGGGACGAGGGCATTGTCGGTCTGCCTGAAGCGATCAGAAAGATGACCTCTCTGCCGGCTTCGGTCTTTGGGCTGAGAGAACGCGGCCTGATAAAGATGGGATATTACGCGGACCTGGTGGTATTCGATTATGGCACCATATCCGACAGGGCCGCCTTCAAGGACCCATTCCAACAGCCTCAGGGCATTGGTAATGTTTTTATAAACGGAGGGCCCGCTTTCAGCGATGGGCATTTCAGTGAAAAACTTAACGGGAGGATCATCACCTGAAACCTGTTATAGGGATAGCGCCCTTCATAGACGGCAAGAGCTTTAAGATCAGGGCAGACTATATCTCTGCGATTGAGGAGGCGGGAGGGATTCCCGTGATACTGCCCATCTGCGGGCAGGCCTCGGAATTTTCCGAAATCATCGACGGCCTGCTGTTGACCGGGGGCGACGATATACCGCCCGAATATTATGGGCGGGTTTCGGCACTGACTGCCGGGCAGGGTAGGCTTGAAAAGAAAGAGCGCGTCGAGTTTGAGATGGCAGTGCTCAGGGAAATGCTTTTTGCGGCAAAGCCCGTGCTTGCAATCTGCTATGGCATGCAATTACTTAATGTGGTGCATGGCGGCACTCTCCTGGAGGACATCAAAATCGCGGACGAGCGGTATTCAGACCACACTGACGGAACTCATGAGATAAGGATTACTGACCCCTTTCACAGTTATCTTGGAAAAAGGTACGGCGTAAACTCATTTCATCACCAGGCGGTGCATAAGATTGGCGAAGGACTTTCCGTATTTGCCGTTTCTGACGATGGTATTATTGAAGGAATATTCAAAAGGGATTATAATCACTGTGTGGGTGTGCAGTGGCATCCCGAGAGGATACGCACAGATCCTCTTTCTGAGTGGCTTTTCAAATCCCTGGTCGAAAGGGCCGATGATATGAGGAGGAACCGATAACGGTTACCGGCAAACAGTAATGACATCCAGAAGATTCTACTCCATGATGCTGCTTTTTATAGTATGCCTGCTCGCCTATCTGACATTCCAGATACTGAGGCCGTTCCTGGCGCCTATTGCCTGGGGCGTTGTATTTACCCTTGTTTTCTATCCGGTCTATGCCTTTGTGATGCGTTATGCGCCCTGGAAGGGGCTTGCCTCTTTTATAACGATACTTATCATGATAGCGGTAATCATAGGGCCGTTTTCGTACTTTATGGTGCTTTTGATCGCGGAACTGAGGCACCTTGCGGATTTTCTCGAAAGCAATAAACTGAGTGCGCTGGACAATGCTCTACGGCATCCGACACTTGCGGCCATAATCGGCCGGATTGCCGATATATTCGGTATTACCGAGCCGGATCTCGATAAAGCGATCATGGATTATTTATCTTCTGTCGGCAGGGAGTTAATGTCCCAGGCCACCCGCGGGGCAGGCAACTTTGTCGGTGTTACCATAAGTTTTGTTTTCATGCTCTTTTCGACCTTCTTTATGTTCAAGGACGGCGAGGATTTTCTGCACAAGGTCCGCGACTTCATGCCTTTTTCCGAGGAGCAAAAGAGCGTGCTGGGGACCCAGATGAGGGACATTATTATATCTACCATATATGGAGGAGTCCTGGTCGCCCTGGCACAGGGTATTATAGGAGGAGTAGCTTTTTCGATACTCGGAATTCCTTCTCCCGTGCTATGGGGCTTTGCCATTGCAATAGCCTCATTTGTTCCCATCGTGGGGGCATTTGCAGTCTGGGGGCCTGCGGTAATTTATCTCTTTGCTCACGGGGATGTGGGTCAGGCCTTTGCACTGATATGCATAGGCCTGTTCGGTATAAGCATGATCGACTACCTGCTCCGGCCTATCATAATAGGCAGCAGAACTAAGATGCATGTCCTGGTCATACTGCTCAGTGTTTTGGGTGGTATTCAGGTCTTTGGACTTATCGGGCTTGTAATGGGACCGCTTGTGGTTGCGGTGTTTATCTCGGTCATTAATATATTCAGGGAGTTTGAGTCTGGACCCGAGAGACCCAGCTCACTGCACGTGGGGCCGCGAAGGGGGGGGAAGCGCTGAGCTGCATTTGATAGCGGCAGGACAGGCTATTTTTCGCGGAACTTTTCCTCTTCTTCCTGCTCGGTTTTACAATCAATGCACATGGTGGTAACGGGTCTTGCCTCAAGCCTTTTCAGTCCAATCGGCTGGCCGCAGCTTTCGCAGACATCGTAGGTGCCGGTATCTATCTTCTCGATTGCTTCCTCGATCTTCTTCAGCAGCTTTCTCTCGCGGTCCCTGAGCCTGAGCGTGAAATTTCTGTCTATTTCGGCAGAGGCCTGGTCGCCTAGTTCAGGGAACATGGTCTCGTCAGGCAGGTCTTTTCTGGTCAAGCCGGCGCCGGACAGCAACTCATCTTTCTGGTTCAGGAGTATTTTCCTGATCTCCTGCAGTTTTTTCTCTTTGGCAGCGGCTTCCTTTTCTGTCTTCATAACTGTTTTTTATCCCCTTCAACATTGTAAGCAAAACGCATCAGGAAGAATAACAGAAAAACTTTGGATGAGTCAAACTAGAAGGGGCTGTTTCAGAGAGTCTGAAATCGGCCGGTTAGCGAGGCCTGGAGAAAGATAAATTCGCGTGTCGGACAGGTCGTGCCCAGACAGTTCAGGCCCTCGCAAGGGCCGTTGAATGGACCTCGTCCCCCGGGCAAATATAAAGTACTTGCAAGGAGTTATCAAAGTAAGATAAAATTATCTGCCTTGTATAGCGGCATGTCATGCCGCATTAGTAAGCGCTGGTCGAAAGAATCGGGGGAGTTTATGACAAAGGCTGACATAGTTAATCTGCTTTTTGAAAAGGTCGGGCTTCCGAAGAGCGAGACCCAGGACATTGTTGAGGTGATCTTTGACTCGCTGAAGAACACGCTTGTGGCCGGAGAGTCGGTGAAGATATCCGGGTTCGGCACCTTCAACGTCAGGAAAAAGAGCGCCCGTATCGGCAGGAACCCCAAGACAAAGGAAGAGGTGGAGATTACACCACGCAAGGTAGTCACCTTCAAGGCGAGCGATCAGCTTAAAGAGGCCATAGAAAAGGTCTAGGGCCGGCGAAGGCATGAAAAAAGCCTCTGAAACCCGTCAGGGCATGGGGCTTTTCCCTGAAAAGCTCTTCTTCAGGATTGGCGAGGCAAGCAGACTGGTAGGCGTTGAATCCTGCGTGCTAAGATACTGGGAATCGGAATTTCCTTTTCTGAGTCCGAGAAAGGGAAAGTCCGGGCAAAGGATATATACCGCAGAAGATATAGGCATTCTCTTGCATATCAAGAGACTTCTCTATGAGGAACGGTACACAATAGACGGCGCGAAAAAACAGATTCTTGTTTTGTTGCCGGATATCAGGAAGCAAACCATGGATGGAGATATACCCTCGCTGGACCCCAGCAAGGGAGAGATCATCGACATGGTGCAGCAGAGGCTCAGGCGCATGCTTGAGACTTTGTCTTAATCGGGGCGTAGCGCAGACTGGTAGCGCACTCGCTTGGGGTGCGAGTGGTCGCCCGTTCAAATCGGGTCGCCCCGACCAATTTCCCCTTTATTAAACCAATGAGTTGAAACGTTCAATGAAGTCAAAAATGGTGGCATGGAAAATACTGTGCCACCCTTTTTGTATATGCACTCTGTCACTTTGGCTCAAAACCAATTGGCCTCACAATATTTTAAAATCCACTAAATAGGGTAACCATCACTTTTTCGACACGATAGGGATATTTCGAATCGGCTATGGAGATTGATTTTTGTAATCGGTAAGGTCATTTAACGGAAATATGCCAGACGATTTCTCAGAATCTCATCGTGTGATATGCAAATTTAAGCTTATATTAGGAATGTACTTTCAATCTGCCTTGCCTGTCATCACAAAAGCATCCAAAATCCAGTATACTATTCATAAGCCGGATCGGACTAAAGAGGGCAGAGCATATGTGGAACTGTACAAAATTAAAGAATAATATTTGAAGCGCATGTTCAGGTGAGGAGTTAAGATGATTCGCAATTCCTTGATTTCAGTAACTCTATCGCTCATGTCGATAGCTGCCGGTTTTTCGGTCTTCGGTATTAGTGAGTATGTTCGCCTGCAATAAGAGTTTGCGATTTTCTTTAAGAAGTATTTTTATAATGCTGCTTATTCCCGGGATTTTATTTATTTCGTCCTGCAAAAAGCAGGGGGAGACCGCTAGGCCGGTCGAAAAAGTCACGAGCGGAGTTGCCGATAACGTTGTGTCTGCGCCGCTAATAATTGCCATCAGTACGGATTTTCAGCCATTCACTTTTTTGAATGCCGAAGGCAAGCCTGCGGGCATGTTTGTTGATATATGGCGAATATGGGCGCAAAAAACCGGCAAACAAATCGAATTTATCCCATCAGACTGGGAAACATCCCTTGAAAACCTGAAAAATAACAAAGCCGATATTCACTCGGGGCTAGTACTAACGCCGGAACGTTTCAAGCCGATAGTCGGTTCTCAAACCTTTTATAAAGTTGAGATTAGTCTGTTCTATCCGATAAAACAGGGGAAGATTTCCGACATTAAGGAACTTTCAGGGCAAACCGTAGCAGTGGTCAAAGGATCACAACCAGAACAGTTTTTGAAGAATAAGTATCCAGGCATACGGGTTTTGCCTTGCGATACCAGAGAGGAACTTGTCAAGGTATCTCTGGAAGGAAAAGCAAAGGCTTTTGTGGCAGCTTTGCCGGCAGGGGCATCTGTTATTGATCGCATGGGGGTATCTGGTGAGTTTGAAACCCTTGACACGATACTCTACAGAGAAGATATTCATGCTGGTGTTCTTAAGAACAATACCGAATTGCGTGCCCTTGTAGATACGGGGTTAAACGCAATATCGTATAAAGAACTGGCTGATATTGAAGCCCGCTGGATACAGGACCCGGCGAAAAGGTTCTTTAAAATCACCGCTGCCAAAATCCTGTTGACACCTAAAGAAGAAGCATGGCGAAAAAGGCATAAAACCATCAAATTAGGCATTGCCCCTGTTATGCCTCCGTTGAAGTTCCTGGAAAAAGGCTCTATCAAAGGGATTGAGCCTGATTATGTCAATCTTCTGTCTGAACGTACAGGATTAAACTTTCAGTATGTTATATGTGATTTTAGGGATATGGATACAAAGGCAAAATCGGGTGAAATAGATATGTTCCTTTCCGTCTACGTCCCGGAACGTTTTGGATATATGACATTAACAGAGCCTTTTATGGACTTCGAGCAGATCATTGTCACCCGCAGTGATACCCCGTTTATAAGCGGAATAGGCGCACTTGAAGGGAAGAAAATTGTCGTTCTGACAGGGTTGAAGCTCCATCAAAAAATCTTCAGCCCCTATAGTGACATTGAAATTGTTCGTGTGGACACACTGGATCAGATGTTCAAGGCGGTGTCTGAAGGCAAAGCCGACGCCCTGATTTCAAAAATATATTTTGCCACCTATGTAATGAATCAGTATCCAAATCTCAAAATAGCGGGTATAGCTGATATTCCACGTGAGCCTTATTTTTATGCTGTACGCAAAGATTATCCCGAACTTGTCGGAATCCTTAACAAGGCCATTAAATCCATTCCTCAGGACAGAGTTGATATGATAGTCCAGAAATGGTTTACTGCCCGGGTTGAATACCGGCCAAACTGGACTGAGGTGCTGAAATGGATGTTTGTAATTGCGGTAATTTTCACCCTTGTTATGGGGCTGATGTTTATCTGGAACAGACGACTGAAAATTGAAATCGATAAACGCAGGCAAACAGAGGCTGCGTTGAAGGATGCTCTTGCAAATATTAAAACTCTGAGCGGCATGCTACCTATATGTGCTTCATGCAAAAAGATAAGAGATGATAAGGGTTATTGGAGCGCGGTTGAAACATATCTCATCAATCATTCCGAGGTCTTATTCAGTCATGGCATTTGCCCGGATTGTGAGAAAAAGGCTTATGAGGACCTAGCGAAAATGAAGAAGGATTACGGACGTTAGTTCCTTGTGTCAAGCAGAGGACAAAATGATTCATGCCATAGAAAAAGGCAGTGATATAAGTAAAAAAATAATATAGATATTATGTAATATCGCAACAGCAAGAGGAAGCTGAATTACGAATGAAAAGTATTTACATAATACTCGGGTTGACTATGTGTTCGAACTCTCTGGACCAGGCATTATTGGGTAATCTAGAAGCTAGAATTCCTCCCTTTTTTGGCCGGGACGGTTTTAGGGGAAAGGTCAATATATTGATAAACTGCAAACACGATGACAGGTAACGCAGGGTGGGCTGCAATAATCAGAGCGAACAAGCAAAGGGAGACCTACGCTGACTCAGCGTGTTTAGGGCAAGGCCTTGCCTCAATTTTGGCCAAATATACATACGGGAGGATAGATATATTTAATTTATTCCGGTGATCAGCCGTCTGTTTATCAATCAGCTTTAGTGATATGGACTTCAAAGGAGACTGGTTATGTGGTGTACAAATGTTCCATCCATGGCATTCTCGTTGCTTGTGTCTGTATTATCCGGTCGCTGTCCCCCAGGAGTAAAACGCGCAATTGCCTTTTTTCCTCTTATTGTGTTCTTGTCAGCATTTTCCACTGGCTGCAACCAACCGCAAACGCAGACCGGGCCGCCGGAAAAGATTACCATTGCGTACTCAACGTTGCCGCATACTACTGTTTTTCACATTGCCTTTTTAAAAGGTTTTCTTTCGGCGGAGGGACTGGAAGTAAAAGCAAATCCCTTTCCTTTTGGAAAATTAGCCCTTGATGCGCTTCTGGAAGGTAAAGCGGACATGGCGACCCAGGCAGATACTCCAGTAATGTTTGCCATCACAGGCGGAAAAAAAATCTACATTATTGCCCAAATTGCGTCCTCAAGCAGGAGTGAGGCGATTGTTGCCAGAAAAGACAGGGGAATAGCTACACCGTATGATCTCAAAGGCAAGAAAATAGGGGTGTCGTTGGGTACAGCAAATGATTTCTTTATGGATTCCTTTCTTACCACGCACGGAATAAGCAGAAATGAGGTCAAAATCGTCAATATGACGCTCGGAGAGATGGCGGATGCGATTATAAAAGGAAGAGTCGATGCTGTCTCAACCTGGGTTCCCTTTATACAACAAGTGGAAAACAGGCTGGGGAATAAAGGCATCACCTTTTACGATGAAGCCATTTTTCATGAACCCTTGTGTCTTACGGCATCGCAGGAATTTGTAAAGCATCATCCTGAGGCAGTAAAGAAAGTTTTGCGGGCCCTTGTCAGAGCAGAAAAGTTCATCAATGAAAATCCGGAAGAATCGCGGCGTCTTGTGTCCGAGTTCATCAAAATGGATAGGACTTCAGTGGACCAGATATTTAACCTATTTGACTACAAAGTAATTCTGGACCAAACCTTGCTGGTCAGTCTTGAAGACCAGGCAAAGTGGGCAATAAAAAATAAGTTAACAAGAGCCAGGACCATACCAAATTTCATTGACTTTATTTATACCGACGCTCTTAAATCTGTTAAATCGGATGCAGTCAGATTAATACGATAGTACGTGAAGAATGAAGATCGAGACAAGACTAAAGCTCAATTATCTGATCTCGTTATCTGTAATTATTATTTTATTGATTGTTCTTGTCTGGATATATCGCATGATGATCAAGGCGGAAGAGAACGAAGATCTGGCAGCCGATATAAGGAAAAATGCGCTTGAAAGGATAATGTTCAGGGACGAGTATCTGATGACTAATGTGGAACGAGCGAGGGCACAGTTCATTTCAAAAACGAAAACCGTCGATAACTTATTGACGCGCGCACTGCATAACTTCACAAAAACGTCTGATAAAGCGCTGTGTGAAGAGATACAAAAGAGCTTTGATATTACGAATACAATATTCTCACGGATAGTAAATATTCGTGCTAAAGACAGTAATTTGCGAAGAGGAAGTATCGCATCTCCTGAAGGGGAGCAGAGACTGATCGGACAATTAATACTTAAAGCGTACGACCTCAACGGCAAGATCGCCAGACTGAATGATTCAGCCGAGCTCACCGCTACGAATGTGCGCGAAGCATTGGTTCTTTTACTGCTATGTTTCATCTCTCTCATGGTCATATCTAATATTTACAATTCCGTCTCCATCGGCAACTTGTTGGGGAAACGTGTCAAGATGATAAGTGAAGGGACCACTATCATAGGGGCCGGCAATCTTGGTTATCGCATTGCTGTATCAGGCGACGATGAACTCTCGATTTTGGCACGACAAACAAATGACATGGCGGCCCAATTACAAAATTCATATGCAGCATTGGAGCAGGAGATCGGGTATCGCGAGTCGGCAAACAGAGAACTTGAGGCATTCAGCTACTCTGTATCCCACGATCTGCGAACGCCATTGCGTGCTATAAATGGCTTTTCAGCAGCCGTGATAGAAGATTATGCTGACAAACTTGATGATGAGGGTAAAAGACTGTTGAATGTTATAAACGACAATGCAAAGAAGATGGGGCATTTAATTGACGACCTTTTGGCCTTCTCCCGTATTGGACGTCAAGAGCTAAAAAAGCAGGAGATAGACATGCATGTCCTTTTTAATTCGGCGGCGCAAAACTTTATATACACTGTTTCGGAAAGGGTTTTCCATTTAGACATTAAGCCGATGCTCGCCGCTATTGGTGATCCGGTCTTGATAACCCAGGTCATTATTAATCTCTTATCCAATGCCATTAAATTTTCTGAACCCAAAGACTCTATCGACATTGAAATCGGATGCAGTCCTGAAGAGCATGAAAATATTTATTATGTCAAGGACCACGGGGTGGGATTCGACATGCAGTTTGCTGATAACCTGTTCGGCGTGTTCCAGCGTTTGCATAGTCAGGACCAATTTGAAGGAACAGGCGTCGGTCTTGCGCTTTCTCAGCGTATTATTCACCGGCATGGAGGCCGTATGTGGGCAGAGGGAATAGTTAATGAGGGAGCAATTTTTTATTTTACGCTGCCGAAAAGCAGGAATGCTGAATAGAACCACATTAACTATGTTAAACATTGCAGCTGATGTCTTTTCTTTACGGCTCAACAGGAGGATGATATGAATGAAAAGGTGGTCGAGATACTGTTAGTTGAGGACAATCCGACAGACGTAGAACTCACACTTAGGGCCTTTAAAAAAAATAACATAACAAATAGCGTGCATGTGTCAAAAGACGGCCAGGACGCACTGGATTTTATATTTGCCCATGGCAAATATGCTGACCGTGCAATTAATTTCACTCCAAAAGTAATACTCCTTGATCTGCAGCTGCCAAAAGTATCGGGCATGGAGGTTCTTCGCAGGATCAAGTCAGACGAGCGCACCAAACTGGTCCCTGTTGTTGTTTTGTCGTCTTCGAAGGAAGAGCAGGATCTGATCGAGAGCTATAAGCTCGGGGTAAACAGTTATATTACCAAACCGATTGATTTTGAAAACTTTTCGAAAGCGGTGTCTACAGTGGGCTATTATTGGACGCTGTTTAACCAACCACCGCTATAAGGAAGTCCCAAGAGGGTTATATGGAAAAAGATTTACGCATACTTATACTCGAGGATCAGATCAGCGACGCAGCTCTTATTGAGCGCGAACTCAGAAAAGGCGGGATAACATTCACCTTGAAGCGCGTCGACACTGAAGCTGATTTCGTCCGGGAAATTGATGCTTTTCTTCCAGATATTATACTTGCGGACTACAAACTGCCCTCTTTCAACGGTCTTGCTTCACTCGCCATAACGCGGCAAAAGTATAAAGATCTTCCTTTTATCATGGTCACCGGAACGATAGGGGACGAATTGGCGGTTGAAACCTTCAAGATGGGGGCTAATGATTATGTACTGAAAGACCGGCTTGCGAGACTGGTACCTTCAGTTAAAAAGGCATTGCATGAACGTGAGGAGCGGAGCAAACTTAAACAATCGGAAGAGGCACTGCGGGCATCCGAAGCCAAATACCGGCAACTTTACGAAAACATGATGGACGCTTTCGGCGCTGCTGACACGACCGGACGCATAATCGAGTCGAATACAGCATTGCGGAACCTTCTCGGTTATACGGAGGAGGAGTTGCACCGCCTGACCTACATGGATATCACTCCCGAACGATGGCATGACTTGACGGCCAGAAATCTCGAACTTGTTCTATCACGCGGATATTCCGATCTGTACGAGAAGGAGTATTTGCGGAAAGACGGGACCCCAGTACCAATAGAAATCCGTACAGTTTTGCTCAAGGATAATGCCGGACATCCTTCCAGCTATTGGGCCATCATACGTGACATCCGCGATCGCAAAAAGGCCGAGATCTCATTGCAAGTCCGGGAGGAGAAATACAGAAAGCTTTCGAATGAGTTTCAGACATTGCTGGACAACATCCCTGACAGCATCATTCACTTGACTCCGGAACTCAGAATCATTTGGGCGAATAAGGCCATGGCAATACTGACAGGATCTGCTGAACAAGAGATGTTGAACGCAAGGTGTTGTCACGAATCACTATGGGGCCTTAAAACTCAATGCCCCGAGTGCCCCGTGCTCAGGTGTTTCGATTCCCGCCATCTTGAAATTGGGACTTTAACGACTTCAAATAACAAAATACTTGAGCTAAGGGCAGTGCCCATTCTTGATGAATCCGGAAACGTAAACAGTGTTATTGAGGTTATTCGCGATGTTACTGAGCACAGGAGTCTTGAGGATCAGATGCGTCAGGCACAGAAGATGGAGGCGATCGGCCAACTGGCGGGCGGGATTTCTCACGATTTCAACAATGTCCTTTCTGCCATTATCGGCTATGGACATCTTACCCTCATGAAGATGCAGAAAGATGATCCGTTACGCATGAATATTGAAAGTATGGTCGAAGGCGCTGATCGGGCTGTAAACCTCATAAAAGACCTTCTCCTCTTCAGCAGGAAGCAGAAGAGCGAATGCAAGCCGGTTGATCTGAACGACATAATAAGGACAGTGGAAAAATTCCTCTTCAGGATCATAGGGGAGGATATAGATTGCAAAACAGTGCTTAATGAGGACTCGATAATGGTTCTTGCCGACAGAAATCAACTTGGACAGGTGCTGATGAATTTTGGCACAAATGCGCGGGATGCCATGCCACATGGCGGTGTTTTTACCATTACGACCGGACTGGTTGACCTGGACAGAGATTTTATCAGTGTCGACGGGGTCAAGATTACGGGAACTTTCGCATTGATTACCGTATCGGATACTGGTATCGGGATGACCGAAGAGACGCGGCAACGAATCTTCGAGCCTTTCTACACGACCAAAGACCCCGGGAAAGGCACAGGTCTTGGGATGGCTGTTGTGTACGGCATAATCAGCCAACACAATGGCTATATCGGCGTGGACAGCGAACTCGGCAAGGGTACCACGATTAAACTATATCTGCCGTTTATCAAAGGAACAGTAAAGGAAATTGTCGAAGAACGTCTGCCTGCAGTTCTCGCGTATGGGACGGAAACGATACTCCTTGCTGAGGATGACAGGAATCTTAGAAAACTCAACCGAGTCATACTGACTCAGTTTGGCTATACCGTCATCGAGGCGGTTGACGGTGAGGATGCTGTGAAAAAGTTTGTTGACAACAAGGACAAAATTCATCTTCTCCTGTTCGATATTCTTATGCCTGGGATGAATGGCTTAGAGGCCTATAATGAAATACTGAAGATACGGCCGGACATCAAGGTTATTTTTGAAAGCGGTTACTCACGCGAGCTTATAGACCAAAAAGTAACACTCGAAAATACTGAGATACTGATCATCAAGCCAACTTCTCCGCATGCGCTATTGGAGACGGTAAGAAGAGTGCTTGATCAGGCAAAGTAACACGGAGAGGATAGATAAATCATGAACGGGCAAGCAACGGAGATTGTAACAAAAGAGAAAGTGCTTGTTGTCGATGACGAAAAAAGCATGTTGGATTATCTCGCAAGGCTTCTTGTCCAATATGACTACGACGTTCATACTGCAGCAGACGGAATAAATGCGGTTGAACTTGCCAAAGAATGTGCGCCCGACATAATACTGCTGGATTTCTTTATGCCGGGACTGAACGGAATTGACACATGCATGGCGTTGAAAACGTTACCTGAAACGAGGCATATTCCTGTTGTGATGCTTACGGCTCATGGTGACCCCGAAATAAAACTCCAGGCACTCAACGCCGGGGCAAATGATTTCCTTACAAAACCGGTCGATCCGACAGAGCTTATATTACGCATTCGAAACCTGATAGAACTGATGAAGCTCGATGATATCAAAAAGTCAAAAGACTTTCTGGAGAAGAATCAGTCTGTTCTGACTGAACAAAATAGCTCATTGGAGAATGCGCTCGATGAACTGAAGAGAGCCCAGGCACAGATAGTACAGCAGGAAAAGATGGCCTCTATAGGGCAATTATCTGCCGGCATAGCACATGAAATCAATAATCCTATCGGTTTCATTTCGAGCAATCTCAACAGCCTTGACAAGTATGTAGGCAAACTCATCTACTATCTTGACCTTCAACAGGAAGTTATCGCACGGGAGAATCCTCATGATTTTCTTGAACATTTGCGGGAAAACCGGGAATCGCTAAAAATTGATTTAATTATGACTGATATCAAGCAGCTCATCAGTGAATCCATGGATGGAACAGACAGGGTAAAGAAGATAGTTCAGGATCTCAAGAGCTTTTCCCATGCCGATGGGACTGAAAGGCATGAGGCCGATATCAATAAAGGAATAGAAAGCACACTCAACATCGTCCATAATGAAATCAAATATAAGGCCACTGTCCATAAAGAGCTTGCTGAGATTCCCCTTGTTAAATGCGTACCGGGACAGCTGAACCAGGTATTCATGAACCTGTTCGTCAATGCAGCGCAAGCCATTGAAAGGGAGGGAGAGATAACAGTCAGGTCTTGGGTGGATAAAGAGAACGTTTATGTCTCCGTTTCGGATACTGGTTGCGGCATGCCGGATGAAATCAAAAAGAAGATTTTCGAGCCTTTTTTTACGACCAAAGAAATTGGCAAGGGGACGGGTTTGGGACTAAGCATTGCTTACGATATCATAAAGAAGCACAAGGGCGAGCTGACAGTAGAAAGTGCTGTCGGCAAGGGGACGACATTTACTATTTCTATTCCTGTTTCTAACTAATAAATAAATAAAAACAATTAGTTATGTGGTGGGCGATCCGTTCAAATCGGGGTCGCCCCGACCAATTTACCCATTATTGTAAAAGAAATATTTAGAGGCGGGGAATGCTGTTCCCCGCCTCTATTTCTATGAACGGAACAATGTATATTTCAGCCCTGAAATCTACAATAATAAATTTGAATCGACACAATCCGCAGTTTTTCCTTCGGAATTAAAGCATATCAGTTTATTCGTAATGCGGGTTTTCCAGAAATACCACTGATTGCCTTCCAGCGAAGGGGTCTTGTGATCAGGCGGCACTCCAACAGAAACAATGACAGCTTTTTTACTCATCCCTCTCAGAAGAACGCCTTCTTTAATCGCTTTTATTTCAACTTCCGACATGCCTTGTGTAAGTTCATCGAAAGTCTGTTTAGTAAACATCAGATTATAGTAATCCAGCACTGCTCTCTTCGGATGAAATGACGGCTCATAGGCAACCTCAAATTTTTTCCCTGTAGCAACAACCGTGAAAGTGATGTAAGGGACCAAATTCCCGAATTTTTCGCTTACAGGCCTGACTACCTGCGCATCCTGGACCTCCGTGCCTGCCGGAAGCATTGGGCCCATCTGATAATTGACGCAATCCATATTGGACTTTTGATACCACATATTATAAGCCGTGTATAGTTTTGACTTATTGACCTCCTCCGCACTGGCAAAGCATGCCATGACGAGTATTGAAAATATAAGCAGGACTTTCATGAAGCCATAATTGCGTGACATAGTTTATCCTCCAGGTTTATTAGATTGACGACGGATTGATCTGTCCATTGTAATTTAACCGTTCTGCAGTTGTATGGACTTGCCTTCAGTATATTTCTTGAGCGCGTGCCGTGATATTTTCTGTGCATAAGGCTTCCGGCCGCATTTTTATTGGCTCATTATGTCCTCCCTGATAAGATATAATCCTAATTATACTCTTATTCTTATAATTTACTTAATATTACAGTGTGATGCAGCATTGTCAACGGGGTCCACTGCAATGTGACCTTCTCCCATAAAACCAGGTTTGTGAAAGTGCAGATTTCCGGCAAAATGAACTAACAGGAGAGGAGGTATGTCAATCTTTTTTCTCGCGGAATATATCCGCATTACGCACTATCGATCTCAAAAAAAGCTCCGGGATATATGCAAGGCTGCCTGCATTAGCTTCATAAAAGTGTATCAGGTCGATCTCCAGGGGAGACTGCAGCTCCAGAGAATAATAACTCTCTTTCCCTCGCACCTGCTTAAGCAATATGCCCTTCTCAACGCACAAGTTTAACAGTGAGCTGAGAATCTTGTCATTGAGCCCGTTAAGTATTTGCTTGATCCCCGTATATTGGAGAGCTTTGGCCGTTATAAAACTGCCCAACAGTTCGGGCAGATGTTTTCTTTTATTGTCTTGCAGGAACCCATCCATCCTCTTTTGCCTGCTGAATTCTACTGCCGCGCGCAGGGTATGCATCTGCGCCCAATAGAGTGATTCGAGCTGGAAATTAACAAAACTGTTGAGTACCTTCCTGCCCAGAGATGCTTTCAGCGTATCTTTATATCGATCAAGGTTGTAATACGTTTCAGTGATATGGCTATACATATTCTCTTTGTTGATCCCAAGGCCCCTTAAAAGACCATGCTCAATTATTCTGCAGACTCGTTTGTTGCCATTGTTGAATGGATGGATTGCGTATAGCGCCAGAGAAAAGATGATTGTATCGGCTATGGTTTGATTGTTCTGGTAGTATTTAATTGCAGCCTTCAGTTCTTTTTCTATGTTAACATGTTTTGCCGGAGTGTAAAGCCCGCCTATCCAGACATCTCCGCCCCGGAGCTCCCCAGCATTATATTCCGGACCGGCACCACCGACTCCATGGCTTAACTTGTCAAGATTATCTGTGAGGACCAGGTGCAGCTCCTTTAATTTGTCGATCGTGAGATCCTTTGCGCTTAGCCCGGATTCACAGACCATTCGAAAACCGCGCACTATGTTCGCATACTCCTGGACATCGAGTTCTTTTGTGCGAGGGACAATCGCTGCGGTATCATCTTTCGCAAATCCGAGCAAATTCCCCAGTATTTTTTTTGCCTCATCAGCGGATAAGGCATTAACCTCTTCCGCTTTTGCCGTTGAAAAGGTAGAAAGGAACTCAGTCTGTGCGATAAGGTAATCTTCAAGCTCCGCATTGTTATAGATGATATGCTTTCGGATGGTCGCATCCAGATCGTAAAAAACCTTGTCAGGAATACTAATATGGTCACGGCTCAATTCGAATTGGCCCAAATAATCACAGTCGAGGAATAACTTTGGCATATTGCTTACCTTTAACTTACTCTATTATTACCATGTAACTTTACTCATCACTTACCTTAATATAAAGATGCGGAAGGTGTCAAGTTATTCAATATTGCCTGGAAATAGGGAGGCGAGGGGGCTGACCAGATATCTCGGTGTTTCGTGCTTTAGGTTATAAACGGCAGATAGCTTAGTGCGCCTTTAAGATCATGCTGTGGCCAAGTCCAGATCATCTCTATTCAGAGAGACAAGAAGCAGCAGATCTCGTCTTCTCTTCCCAATACAGCGGCAAAGTGATTTGCCTCCGTGTGGTTATGGCACTGATGTTGGAACTGGTGCTGGAGCCGGAGCTGGAGCAGGTGTTGGAGCCGGAGCAGGTGTTGGAGCTGGAACTGGAACTGGCTCCTGCGTTGGTATAGGAGCAAGTGTTGGAACTGTCGCCTGTGCTGGTGCAGGAACAGGTGCCGGAGCCGGTGCTGGTGCGGGTGCAGGAGTTGGCGTCGGCAGCACTGGATTTACAGTTTTACCTGCTCCATTGCCGTTAGCAGAGGTCTTAGATACGCTTTGTTCAGCACCCGCCTTGCCATTCCCATTCGATGTTGCAGGGGCTTTTTTGTCATCGGCTTTTGCTGGCGGGGCCTTATCATCTTTTTTTAAATCAGAAGGCTTGTCTATCTCTTTTTTTGCGGGAACAGATTTTTTATAGTTTTCGATGGTGATTTCTTTTTCTACATTCTTAAATCTGTCAGTGTATTCTGACGTCATATTTTGGGCATCGGAGGGGTTTCTCACAACCCGTGTTGTAAGCAGGATTACCAGTTCTTGGCGAGTTTTATTGTCCTGGACACTGCCTGTAAGCCAACTAAGAATGGGTATTTTATTCAGGATTGGTATTCCGTCTTTATTCATTGTGATCGTTTCACTGACGAGCCCACCGATGATTATGGTCTGACCGTCCTGAATAACCAGAGTAGTTTTAACCTCATTTTTGGTAATTACAAACTGATCCGTTCCAAGCACAGATGTTGTATCGGCAGTGGAAACCTCCTGGGATATCTCGAGTGAAACAAGGCCGCTGTCATTGATTTGGGGCTTGACAGTGAGGATGGTGCCGGTATCTTTGTACTGTATGGTAGATGTGGTTGTATTCGTTACTGTGCTGCCAGTCGCTAGTGGAGTAGTTGTAGTGGAAGTGGCAAGGGGAATCTGTCTGCCGACCTGAATCTTGGCCTCTTTGTTATCAGATACAAGTATTTGCGGGGAGGAAAGTATTTTTGCCTTGTCGTTGGCAGCAAGTGCCTGGATGGCTACCTTTACATTTCCAGCCTTGTCTTTAATCGCATAGCCGAAAGAGCCTGCATCCGCCCCGGTGACATTCTGAAACCCCAGATTGCTGAATAGCATTTGCGGGCTTGATGATAACGGGCTTATACTCGAAATGTTGGCATTAATTTGAGCATTCCACTTCAGACCAAATGTAAGGTTATCTGTTAAAGTAACTGAAGCAACTATGGCTTCTATCATAACCTGTCGAGGGATTGAGTCTATCTGCTTGATAGCAGCCAGTATAACCGAATAATCAGCCGGACTTGCCAATATTACAAGAGTTTTATTTGCTTCGTCTGCATATATTTTTGAGGACGGCGCAATAAGGGTCTCTCCAGTACCTGGTGCGCCTGCAGCACCTGTGGGCGATGTCGGGCCGAGTTCCGGCACACTGGATGTTGTCCCCATAACAGGTGCAGAGGTAGAAGTAGTCGCAGATGAAGATGTTCCGGTTGTGGATCTTACGCTCGACGTTGTGGATGATGTGCTTGCAGGCGCCGCGCCGCCGAGCAGTACATGATGCAGTATGTCTGAAACATTCTTGGCCTTGCTGTTCTGGACCGCATAAACATAAATCCTGGGCTGGTTCGGCGTATTCCTGGCATCAACATCAAACCTGGCGATGACTTGCAAAAGCCTCTTTACGTTTGCGTCGGTATCAGCAACTATCAGGATGTTTCTTTTTGATATATCGTGTATGGCGCCACCCTGGGTCAGCAGAGGAGTAAGGATGGCGGACATCTCTGTTGAGCTTATATAAGTAAGCGGCACGATCTGCATAAGTGAGGTGCCTCTAAGCTCTATGGCCTCGGGGTCCTTACCGAAGCGTATTGGCCCGGGTTCTTTTGATATGTTGCCAATCGGGATTATGCGGTAGAGACCGGTCTCTTCAACAACGGCTATGCCGTTAAGCCTGAGGATGATCTCTATAACGGTAAGTATTCTTTCTTTGGGTATGGGCGTAGTAGTGCGGAAATTGACACGACCCTTTACCGCTGGATCTATTATATAGTTTACCCTTAGCACCTCGCCAAAGACGGTCTGTATTACTTCAAATACATCTGCATCGTCGAAAAAGAAGCTTGAACCCCCGCCTGATGTAGTGGCCCTTGCCTGTCCGGCCTGCCCACGCTGCGCAGTCGGCTGGATCTGGGTGCCTGCTGCCGGAATCGTAGCTGCCCCCGGTGCGGCAGCCGCCGGCTGAGGCTGGGGTGCGGCGCTAGGTGTTACTGTCGGAACTGGCATCATCGGCTGTGATGACTGTATCTGCGGGGCGGGCGGAGTATTTGGCCCTTCGGTTAAGACAGAAGGCTCAGCTGCCTCGGTCACGCAGGAAAATATCAAAATAAACGAGAACAGAGCAGCAATTAATAGACAGCAAAAAGAGTTTAATAGTTTAATAAGCACCCCGGCTCCTTGAGTGTTGTGAAATTTGCGATAGTTATAACATAAGTCATTTTTAGACTTGAGTCAAGTAAATGGCACTTACTTTCTTGCAATGTAACGCTTTAGCATGGATCTGTTTCATGCTGATAAAAATTCGGGCGGCTTTCACTGCTCAGAAAGCCGCCCGTTAATTACTGATCCATGTATATATTCATTGAAATAATTAAGACTTTGCAGTTCCCGCTTCTTTACGCCCGGAGGGCTCTATATTCAGCGTTTCGAGGATCTTGAGT
Source organism: uncultured Nitrospiraceae bacterium (assembly GCA_903822005.1). Classification (GTDB taxonomy): domain Bacteria; phylum Nitrospirota; class Thermodesulfovibrionia; order Thermodesulfovibrionales; family Dissulfurispiraceae; genus Fen-1308. The sequence continues at coordinate 4,010 of CAIJNL010000006.1, read as the reverse complement.
TCAGGCACTACAAAGATAATTACCACAGCGGCCAGCAGTATCGAACAGCCGCCAATCAGGAGTGCCAGCTTGAAACTGCCGGTTACATCAACAATTATTCCGGTCATGATCGGCGCGATGATGCCTGCCGCGGAACCTACCGTGTTTATCAGGCCGCCGACAGAACCAACGAGTTTAGACGGCACAACCTCGGAGATAATAGTCCACATATGGCCCGCACAGATCGACTCAGCCGATATGGCCAGCACCATGAAGAACATGGCCACGCCAACTATGTCTGAGTAGCCGGTTATTATGATCGTGGACGAAAGTATCTGGAGAGTTACCTGAACGGTTTTGCGCGCACGGTTGATGCTCCATCCTCTTTTAATTAGATAGTCTGAAGTCCAGCCGACAAGAGGCTGGGCAATAGCGGCCGTCGCATAAGCTATCGAAACATAGAAGCCCATGGTCATGACCGAAAAACCGCGTTCGAGGATCAGATATCCCGGGACCCATGTGAAAAAGAGCCACTGCAAAAAGTCCTGGGTAAATTTGACCATGGTAAGGCCTAGAAGCGGCCGGCTGGTTAATACAATTTTCCAGGGGATTTTGATCTTTGGTTTTGCCCCGGCCTCTCTGGCCTTGGCATCCGACAGGTCCCTGAAACCGAAATACCAGAAGACGCACCATAAAAGGCTCCCAAGCCCAGTAATGATAAATGCCTCCCTCCAGCCCCACGTAGCAATCAGAAAGGCCATCAGAAGCGGCGTTACCGCGTTACCTACCCGGATACCGGTCAAAGATACCGCTATTGCAGTGCCGCGCTCGTGACTCGGGAAATTGCCGGCAATAATCTTGGTATTGGTAGGCAGTGTTGCTGCTTCGCCCAGGCCGACGCCAAGACGCGCCATTGCAATCTGGAAAACATTTTGTGCGAAACCGGTGAGGGTGGAGAATACAGACCATATGGCCGCAGACCAGCCGAGCACTTTTTTCGTGCCAAATCTGTCAGCCAGGTTGCCGCCCGGCGCGTTGCCCAGGGCATATGCCCAGAAGAATGCCGACAGCGCAATTCCCATTGTCGCCTTATCGATACCGAACTCCTTGATAATAGACGGTACGGCCACAGACAGGCTGGCGCGGTCCACAGCATTTATAAATGTGCCAAAGGTCAGTAGTGCGACAACTCCAATCCTGTAGCGCAGCGTGTTTTGTGATTCCATTACTCGACCCCTCCTATGAGTATTCTGTCGAAAGTTTTCGGCCTTTTAATTATTCTGCTTTGCGGGAAGCTTAACGACTTTGACCGTAACATAGGTCAGCAATGCCCCTGCAAAAGCAATGGCCCCAAGAACATAGAGTCCGCTCGAAAAGGTACCTGTAGCCTGTTTGGTCCAGCCGAGCATATAAGGACCCACAAAACCGCCAAGGTTGCCGACCGAGTTAATAAGAGCAATTCCTGCGGCAGCGCCCGCTCCGGTCAGGTATGCCGATGGCAGCGGCCAGAACGGCCCTTTGCAACCCATGATGCCGACCGCGCCAAAACATATTGCCGCAATAGCGCCGATGGTGCTCCCCAGCCAGCCGGCAAGGCCAAGTCCGACCGCGGTAATCATAAGGCTACCGATCAGGTGCCATTTGCGTTCCTTGAACCGGTCTGAGAAATAACCGATGAGCAGCATGCCTGCGCAGCCGGCGATGTAGGGAATAGACATTATAAAGCCGGTTTCCATGGTCGTAAAGCCCTGCTGTTTGATGATCTGGGGCAGGAACATGGAAAGACCGTAATTGGTGCATACATTGGCGAAATAAATGAAACAGAACGCCCAAATGATCGGATTTGCAAAAACTTTCGCTATGCTGGATTCGGCTTTTTTTACGACAACCGCTTCACGATCGGATGCCAGCTCTTTTTCAAGCCAGAGTCTTTCTTTTTCGTTCAGCCAGGGGGCCTTTGAAGGATTGTCAGGCAAAAGCTTCAATACGGCGATTGGCAGCACTACCGCGGGCAGGCCCTCAAGCAGGAAGAGCCATTGCCATCCCTTGAACCCCAGTGTGCCGTCGAGCTGCATAATCCATGTTGAAACCGGCGCCCCAACAGCAAGAGCAACAGGTATCGCGAGCATGAATCGTGAAATAATCCTTGCGCGGTACCGGGCAGGAAACCAGAAGGTCAGGTAAAGAATAACTCCGGGGAAAAAGCCGGCCTCAGCAACTCCAAGCAGGAAACGCAGTGCCAAAAAGCTTGTGCCTCCCTGCACCCATGCCATAGCACAGGCAGCCAGTCCCCAGGTAAAGAGAATCCGGGCAATCCATGTGCGCGCTCCAACCTTGGCGAGCATAAGGTTGCTAGGGATCTCGAAGATAAAATAGCCGAGGAAAAAGATTCCGGCTCCCCATCCATAAGTGTATACATCTATGCCGATATCCTTGTTCATGGTAAGCGCGGCAAAGCTGACATTCACCCGATCAACGTATGCCACGATAAATAGAAACATCAGCAAGGGCGTAAGCCTGAAAAAAAGCTTGCGCATGACCTGTTTTTCTAAAACGTCGTCCATTTTTTTCCCCTCCCCGTTATTTTGCTTTGCAATAGTCCGTTATGCGGCAACGTCAATTCCAACCCTGCGCATCCAGGCCAATATCTTGTCGTCCTGTCCTGCTGCCAGTCCCATCGGAGCCGTAACTGTCGGGCCGCATATTCCGAGTTTGTTAAGGCCGAATTTGATGACGGCAGCGTTCGGTCCAAAACCACCCATAAGCGTCAACAGTGAAACCTTCTTCTGCATAGCTATGGCAGCAGCCATATCTCCCTTGACAAACGCATTGTAGACGTCCGAGCATTGCCTGGGGAACAGGCTGCAACCTGCAAGGATGGCTCCTTTCGCCCCGAGTTCGTATGCGGACAAGCCACAGGCAGGGTTGCCTGACATAACGGCAAAATCCTCTCCTGATGTTACGTCGATATAACGCTGCATGCCCACAAAATCGCCGGAACTGTCCTTTATCCCGATAATATTTTTGTGGGTTGCCAGTTTGGCCACTGTGTCAGCTGTCATGGTGATCTTGGTCATCTGCGGGAAATTATACATGCAGACCGGCAGAGTGGATGCATCTGCCACCATCTGGTAGTGTCTGATCACTGCTGTCTGGTCAAGCGGGAAATAATAGGGTAGTGCCACAAGCAAGCCGTCGGCCTTGGTCTTCATGGCGACTTTGACCTGTTCTAAAGTCCGTTGCGTGCCAGGTTCTCCGCAGCCAATCATGACCGGGACCTTTCCGTTTATTTCGGCCATGGCTTCTTCTATGATTTCTTTTCGCATGGATTCGGTCAAAGCGGGGAATTCACCTGTGCTGCCAAGCAACACTATTCCATGCACTCCGCCATCGAGCAGATACCGTACCAGTTTGCGTATCGCGGGTTTGTCTACCTTTTCTTCCGGGGTCAGCGGGGTCGCCATTGCCGGATATACACCTTTTAATTCCATTGTCTTGTTTCCTCCTGTTCTGTTTGCCGTCATTATGCGGCTTGTTTAATCCTGCGGCCTCTCATTAACGTATCTAAATTTGTTTAAAAGAGATTCCCGTTCTTGTCAAAAGGCAATGCATAAGGAGTCCCGACCACTTCAAGATATTTATTTTCCTTTGCAAGGGGTATCAGGTTCTCTGATATTTCTATCTCGCCAAGGGCTATCGTATTTTTTATTCTGACCATCGTTACATTTTCCTTGTCGAGCCGGTTGCAGGTCTTGATGCAGGCCTGTATCGACTGCTTGTCGGTCTTGAGCACCATCGGTATCTTTACGCTCACCGGCACTGTCGAGGTCAGTGAATTGGGATATGTGTCCTCAAAAGAAAACTTGTCAAAGACCCTTTTTGTAGTGAAATCGAGGATCCCAAGTCCATTTGCGTTTCCATGGGACACGTCAGTGACATCGAGTATAGTCATCCGGGTTATGGAAGGCCCTCCGGTGCAGAATGGTGTGTGATATCTGCCGACCACATTGGTATCAAATCCGGTGCCGCTG
>CAIJNL010000005.1 GCA_903822005.1 uncultured Nitrospiraceae bacterium | reverse complement strand
TCCTTACAGGAAGAAAATGCACTACTTGTGCAAGAAAGACCAGCTCGGCAAGCAGCTAAAACAACCAGTGCCCTGGGCGCTGCTATAAAGCGGACATTTCTACTTTGCCGAGAAGCGGACATTTCTACTTTGCCTTGACATTCGCATTGTAAACATTGAAAAAACAGGGATTTTCTTGTATATTAAGTCCCTATGGATAAAAAGCCGAAAAACCCCGAAATGAAGCGAATGAGGGATGACATTGATACCATTGATACGGCCATGCTCGAACTGCTCAACAAGCGGGCGGCGATAGCTGTCGAGATTGCGGAGGTCAAGCGCAAATCGAAGCTGAAGTTCCATTCACCCGAGAGGGAGAGAGAGATCCTCGACAGGCTGACCGGCCTGAACAAAGGGCCCTTTCCCAATGACGCCCTCAGGGTCATCTTCAGGGAGATAATATCCGCCTCGCTGGCACTTGAGGAGCCGCTGAATATCGGATACTTCGGACCTGAAGGCACGTTCACCCATATTGCCGCCATTCGCCATTTCGGCTCGTTTGCCAGATATGTGCCTTTCGAAAGCATCAAGGCGGTCTTTGACTCGGTAGAATACGGGGAGGCAAGCTACGCGCTGGTCCCCATCGAGAATTCAAGCGAGGGTGTTGTCAGCCATACGCTCGATATGTTCATGGATTATGATCTCAAGATATCCTCGGAGGTGATGCTCGAGGTTTCGCATAACCTGCTTTCCAAAAGCGGGGACAAGGCAAAGATAAAGCGTATATATTCCCACCCCCAGGCGCTCGCTCAATGCAGGGGCTGGCTGGAGGCCAATATGCCGGGCATACCTGTGCTGGCAGCTGTGAGCACGGCCAAGGCCGCGGAAATGGTGTCTCATGATGAGGATTCCGCTGCAGTAGCCAGTGACCTTGCCGCGAGGCTGTATGATCTCAAGTTCATCAGGCGGCATATTGAAGACAAAAAGAATAATTTCACGCGTTTTCTTGTGATAGCAAAGGAATCGCCCGCGCGCACCGGGGCTGACAAGACTTCGATCATGTTTTCGATAAATGACAAACCGGGAGCCCTGTATGATATCCTCTATCCTTTCAAGGAGACAAAGATAAATCTCACGAAGATCGAATCGAGGCCCTCAAAGAAAAGGGCGTGGGAGTATATTTTCTTTGTAGATATGGAAGGCCACATCGAGGAAGAGAAGGTACGCAAGGCAATAGAAAAGGTAAAAAAGAACTGCCTGTATCTCACTCATCTGGGTTCCTACCCGATAGGACAGAGATAGGTCTCCAGGCCCCGTATAAAAGGCAGATGAGCGGGTATGATTTTTCTTGCCCGTTTGCTGATAGACTCAAAGGAGTTATTGATGATTAAACCTCTTGAATGTGTTAAGCAGATTAAACCGTACGTGCCCGGCAAACCCGTAAAGGAGCTTGAAAGGGAGCTTGGCATAAGCGGATGCGTCAAACTGGCCTCTAACGAAAACCCTGCGGGGCCTTCGCCTAAAGCGGTTGCCGCGATTAACGATTTTCTCTCACAGAGTTCCGAGTTGTGCCGCTATCCGGATGGAAGCAGTTATTACCTGAAGCAGGCACTTTCAGAAAAGCTCTCGGGCCGCGGGCTTGACCTTGACCCCGGCAATTTCATCCTGGGCAATGGTTCAAACGAGCTCCTGGATATAGTGGCGAGGACCTATGTGGGACCGGGCGATGAGGCGGTCATGGCAACGCCTTCGTTTGTGGTCTATTCCATGGCTGTCAAAGCCATAGGGGGCGTAGCGCGCGAGGTCGGGCTTACTGAATACAGACACGACCTTTCGGCAATGGCTGATGCCATAACAACCAAAACTAAGATAGTATTTATTGCCAATCCCAACAACCCTACGGGTACGATTAACCGCAAGGCCGAGTTCGACGCATTCATGAAACGGGTGCCTGACGGCGTGCTTGTCGTGATTGATGAAGCATATTTGGAATATGCTTCAGACCCTGAATATCCTGACACCCTGCACTCATATTTCGCAGAAGGCAGGGACATTCTCCTGTTGAGGACCTTTTCCAAGGCGTATGGGCTGGCAGCCATGAGGATAGGTTATGGTATCGCTAAGAAAGAGATCATAGAGGACATGAACAGGCTAAGAGAGCCTTTCAACAATAACAGTCTTGCCCAGGAGGCCGCACGGGCAGCTCTTGGGGACGAAGCTCATCTCCGAAATTCGATCGGCATTAATGAAGAGGGAAAGAAATATCTTTACAAGGAACTCTCGGCGCTCGGTCTTAAATATGTGCCTACCGAGGCCAATTTTATTTATATGCCGTTGGACAGAGACTCAAACAGTCTGTTCGATTCTCTTCTGAAGCAGGGGGTCATAGTAAGACCTGTCGGACCAAAGGAGATAAGGGTAACTATCGGTCTTGACAGTGAGAACAGGCGCTTCATAGAGGCGCTGAAAAAAAGTTTATGAGTTGAAAAGCAAATTGGTGGAAGTCCGTTGATAGCGGTCCCAGGTTGCTCAGATAAGTAATCTGCTCGTTGACTATTACTGGAGGATTTTATGGATATTATTGTCATTCAGCCTGATACACCGGAAGAAAATATAAGACATATACTCAAGAAGCTCGAGAGCAAGGGCCTTTCTGCCAATATCTCCAGAGGCACAGAGAGAACGATCATCGGCGTGATCGGCGATACCTCGAAGGTGACGGATGACGAAGAGCATGCGATAAAGGCGATGCCCGGCGTCGAAAATGTTCTGCGCATCCTGAAGCCGTATAAACTTGCGAGCCGGGACTTTAAGAAGACGCCTACTCTTATAGATGTCGACGGCGTAATCATAGGCGGCAACAAGATCCAGGTGATGGCAGGCCCCTGTTCAGTCGAAAACAGGTCGAATATAGTCAGCATAGCTGAAAAGGTGAAGTCAGCGGGTGCAACCATATTAAGGGGCGGCGCCTTCAAGCCGCGCACCTCACCCTATGCCTTTCAGGGTCTTGGCGAAGAGGGGTTAAAGTATCTTGCCGAGGCCAAGAAAAAGACCGGACTGCCGATTATTACAGAAGTAATGGACCCGAGGGACCTCGAAGTCATATGCGAATATACGGACATAATACAGATCGGAACCAGGAACATGCAGAACTTCCGGCTTCTTCTTGAGGTCGGCTCGGTGAACAAGCCGGTGCTCCTCAAGCGAGGGCTGTCTGCCACGATCAAGGAATGGCTCATGTCGGCCGAGTACATAATGTCCAGAGGCAATCATAACGTAATGCTTTGCGAGCGGGGCATAAGGACCTTTGAGACCGCTACCAGAAACACACTTGACCTTAGCGCGGTGCCGCTGCTGAAACAGCTCACGCATCTGCCGGTTGTGGTAGATCCCAGCCACGGGGTCGGGAAATGGGACCTTGTCGCGCCGATGTCAAGGGCCGCCGTCGCAGTGGGCGCGGACGCGCTCATCATCGAGGTGCATACTAATCCGGAAGAGGCCTTCTCTGACGGAGAGCAGTCGTTGAGACCCGAGATGTTCACTCAGTTGATGGATGACCTGAAGCGGGTTGCACAGGCAGTGGGCAGGGAAATTTAATTCATAAAAAGAGAGATTGATGGCGCAGGTGCCGCATTTTGACAGGGTAACTATAATAGGTGTCGGCCTTTTGGGGGCGTCACTGAGCCTTGCCCTGCGTGACAAAGGCCTCAGCGGAAGGATTACCGGTTACGGCCGGAAGCCTGAAAACCTGCAGCGCGCTAAAGAGGCCGGCATTATCGACGAATACCGCATCGATGCCGCGGCCTCTGTTGAGGACGCAGACCTCGTTGTTCTTTGTACGCCCGTAGGCATGTTTACCGAAGCAGTATCTACAATACAGCACGCGCTTAAAAAAGGCGCGTTAGTCACCGATGTCGGGAGCGTGAAAGGCCGCATGGTGGCCGAGATTGAATCCCTTATGCCCGAGGGCGTCCGCTTTATTGGGTCTCATCCGATAGCGGGCGGGGACAAGTCGGGGATCGACGAGGCGAGGAAAGACCTTTTCATCGGGGCACGCTGTATTATCACGCCGACCGCACAGTCCGACGGGGACGCGCTCGACATAATAAGCTCCATCTGGAGACTGATTGACTGCAGGGTCGAGATGATGGACCCGTTTCTGCATGACGATGTCTTTGCGCTGGTCAGCCATCTGCCCCATCTTATAGCCTACGCGCTTGTGAATACCGTTGACAGCATCGATCCCGACCGCATTGACTACAGCGGAGGGGGGTTCAGGGACAGCACCAGGATAGCCATGAGTTCGCCCGAATTGTGGCGGGACATATCCAGGTTCAACAGGGAGAATTTGCTGAATGTGCTGGATGTCTTCAGGGACAACCTCGAAAGGATATCGCGGTGCGTTGAAGACCAGGACTGGGAATGGCTAGAAAAGGAATTCAGCCGGGCACAGAAACTCCGGCTCAGGATGAATAAATAATGAAAACAGTCGAGCTTGCAAAATCAAAGGGACTGAGGGGAGAGATAATACCCGCTCCCGATAAATCCATCTCGCATCGCGCGGTCATGTTTGCTTCCATGGCTGAAGGCAGGAGCGTAGTCAAGAATTTCCTGCGGGCCGAAGATCCTTTGAGTACCGTAAGGGCATTCAGGATGCTGGGCATCGCCGTGACGGAAAACGCCTCGGGCGAGGTGGTGATAGACGGAAAGGGGCTCCGGGGTTTTTCGGAGCCATCTGATGTAATCGACTGCGGCAACTCGGGGACCACCATCCGTCTGATATCAGGCATGCTTGCGGGCAACGATTTTTTCACTGTGCTTACGGGTGATGAATCGCTGAGGCAGAGGCCGATGGCACGCGTCATGGACCCGCTAAAAAAAATGGGCGCCCTGATAACCGCGAGAAAGGGAGGCCAGTATCCCCCTTTGGCGATATGCGGTGGCAGCCTTAAACCAATGGATTACAAAATGCCTATAGCTTCAGCGCAGGTGAAGTCATGCCTGATACTTGCCGGCCTGTATGCTGAAGGTACAACCGTGATTGTCGAGCCCCGTAAATCGAGAGATCATACCGAGAGGATGCTCGCGGCCATGGGGGCTGACATTAAAGTGGAAGGGCTTGCCGTTCATATCAGGGGCAATCCCAGGCTGAATGCGATCGATCTTCAGGTGCCGGGTGATTTTTCCTCAGCAGCTTTTTTTATAGCTGCCGCGCTGATCGTTCCGAACTCCGAAATTATTATCAGGGGTGTCGGCATCAACCCCGGCCGGACAGGGCTGCTTCAGGTCCTGGACGGAATGGGCGCGTCAGTGAAGGTCGAGAACCGAAAAGAGGTCTCAGGAGAGCCGATTGCCGATCTGATATGCTCGACTGCCGGAAATCTGAAGGCTGTGAAGATCGGTCCGGACCAGGTGCCCTCTTTGATAGACGAATTCCCGATCATATGCATACTTGCCGGCCTTGCCGAAGGTACGACCGAAATCAGGGGCGCAGAGGAGCTGAGGGTCAAGGAATCTGACAGGATAAAGGCAATGGCAGCCGAGCTGACAAAAATTGGCCTGACAGTCAGGGAGTACCCGGACGGCATTGATATTACAGGCGGATCAGTATTTATTGGCACTGATGTTGAGAGCTACGGCGATCACAGGATAGCCATGTCGCTGTCAATAGCAGGGCTTGTCTCACGGGGCAATATGAAGGTAAACGCTGCTTCCTGCGTAGACATATCTTTCCCCGGCTTTTACGACAAACTCAGGGCGCTGGAGGTTTAAGTTTGGCCAGGATCGTTGTTATAGACGGGCCTTCCGGAGCGGGCAAAAGCACGGTTTCGCGGCTTGTTGCAGAGAGGCTCGGGTTCCAGTATCTCGACACCGGAGCACTGTACCGTGCCCTGGCGCTGCATCTTGTCAGGAAAGGGAAAATGCCCGAAGATTCTGAAGAGGCGATATCGGAGGCCGTAAAAGATGCTGAGATAAAGCTTGAGAAGGAACGGGTATTCCTGAATGGCGAAGACGTCTCGGACACTATCAGGACTCCTGAAGCCGGACATAACGCATCAGTTTTTTCAGCAAAAAAGCCGGTGAGGGACAGTCTTCTTAAACTGCAGAGGGACGCGGGACGTTATTATGATGTGGTGGCCGAAGGAAGAGACATGGCCACTGTCGTATTCCCTGACGCCGGAGTGAAGATATACCTGGATGCTTCCCGGGAAGGCAGGGCCCGGAGGCGATATTCCCAGCTCGCTGAAAAGGGCATGCCGATAACGATGGAAGAGGCGATAAGGGATGTGCGGGAAAGGGATTTCCGCGACAGCAACCGCGAACTTGCACCTTTGAAAAAGGCTGATGACGCAACATATATAGATTCGACCGATATGCCGCTCGAAGATGTCGTTGCGGCCATATTGTTGGAGGCAGGAAGGATATATCCTTGAAATATATATGCAAAATTCTGTATCCTATGTATCTGATTCCGTTTTGTTGGTTGCGGCAATAAAAGGCTTCATCACAGAGGTGCTTTTTGGCGGACAGGATCAAGATTGTCACAGCTACGCGGGCCGGTTTCTGTTTCGGCGTAAAAAGGGCGGTAGACATCGCATTTGATGCTGCCAAAAAAAGCAGGCATGTATATACGCTCGGCCCGATAATTCACAATCCGCAGGTAATAGAGAAGCTGAGGTCAGAGGGCGTCGCGCCCATCCAGTCAATAGACAACCGTAAAATAAAGACCCTTATTGTCAGGACCCACGGCGTCACAAACGAGATGTCCGCCCGGCTCGGGAACAAGAGTTATAATGTCATAGATGCTACATGCCCTTTTGTTAAAAAAGCACAGCGTTTTGCCGGTCTTCTGAGAAAAGAAGGTTATCAGGTTGTAATCATCGGCGACAGGGAACATCCCGAGGTGATGGGCCTCATGAGCTATGCCGGCCCTGACTGCATAGTAATAAGCAAAGAAGACCCGCTGCCGAAACTCAGGAGCAGGGTCGGTGTTGTTGTGCAGACAACCCAGCCGATCTCTGTGCTCAAGAGGTTTGTAGGCGAGTCCATAGATCAGGTCAAGGAACTTAAGGTTTTCAATACCATATGCAATTCAACTGCACTGAGACTAAAGGAAACCAAGCGTATAGCAAAAGGAGTTGACGCTGTGTTAGTAGTCGGCGGCAAGAACAGCGCCAATACCACGCAGCTCGCAAAGTTCTGCATATCGATGTCTGTGCCTACCTATCACATTGAGACGGCCAAAGAGATAAGAAAAGAGTGGTTTAAGGACGTTAAGAAGGTCGGCATAACGGCCGGGGCATCCACCCCTGACTGGATAATAGAAGAAGTGGCGGACAGAATCCGATATATAGGAGGACGCTCATAGTATGAACTCAGAGAACAGCGAAGATCAGGACCGGGAACTGGAGCAGATGTATGCCGATACACTCCATCGCATACACAGCGGCATGGTGGTCAAAGGCAGGGTGATGTCGATAAAACCTGCCGGTGTTTTGGTCGACATAGGATACAAGTCCGAGGGCACAGTCGCCGCTTCAGAATTCAGCAATGACGAGATAAGCCGGCTCAACGCGGGCGATGAAATATATGTTTTTATTGAGAGAATAAATGACCATGAAGGCGTAATAACACTTTCGAGGGAGCGGGCAGCGAAGATCAACGCATGGGAGACCCTTTCTGCCGCCATGGAGAGCGGGAGGCCCGTTGAAGGCAAGGTGGTGGACAAAACCAAGGGCGGCCTGATCATGACCGTCATGGGGATAAAGGCCTTCCTGCCGGGTTCTCAGATCGATGTCAAGCCGGTAAGGAACCTCGATGAGTTCGAGGGGCAGACCATGCAGCTCAGGGTTCTGAAGATGGTGCCCGCAAGGACACATGGTGGGCCATCGGCACCAGGGATGTCTTTGATAGTTTCACGCCGGGCCGTTATTGAGGAAGAGACGAAGAAGCTGCGGGAAGAGACCCTCAAGACCCTCGAGGAAGGCGCGCTGTTTAAAGGCAGGGTCAAGAACATTACCGATTACGGCGTATTCGTTGATCTGGGCGGAATAGACGGGCTGCTGCATATATCCGATATCTCATGGGGCAGGGTGAGCCATCCTGCCGAGTTTTTCGTTGTGGGGGATGAAAAAGAATTTCTTGTGCTGAAGTACGATCCGGAAACCCATAAGGTCACCCTCGGCTTTAAACAGAAGAAACCGAATCCCTGGCTTTCCGTGGAGCAGGAATATACGCCGGGCAAGACAATCAGCGGCAAGGTCGTAAATGTCACCGACTACGGAGTATTTGTTGAAGTTGAGGAGGGGCTGGAAGGCCTGATACATATCTCCGAGCTTGACTGGTCACCGCATCTCAGACATCCTTCTAAATTTGTTTCGATCGGCGAGAATATCGAAGTCAAGGTCATCAATGTAAACAAGGACGAAAAGAGGCTTTCACTCAGTCTCAAGCAGCTCCAGCCAAAGCCGTGGGAGCTGATCAGGGAGCGTTACGAGGTCGGGCAGCGGATTTCAGGCAAGGTAAAGACGGTAACCGACTTTGGTGTTTTTGTAAGGCTGCCCGAGGGTGTTGACGGACTTATCCATATCGCCGACCTTTCATGGACAAAACATATCAGGCATCCATCTGAACTGCTTAAGAAGGGCCAGAAGATAGAGGCTGTGATAGTAAGCATTGATACTGCCCGTGAACGGATGGCGCTTGGCATAAAGCAGCTAACTCCCGATCCGTGGGAGGCCGAGATACCTGCCAAATTCAGGCTGGGCGAGGAATTCAAGGGCAAGGTATTGCGCAAGAGTGATTTTGGGATATTCACCGAACTGGCTGATTCTGTGGAGGGACTGATCTATTCGTCGGAGATAGACGCCACGCGGGAGCTGAACGAAGGAGAGGAGATCTGGGTGAGGGTCATCAAGGTAAATGTGGAGGAGCGCAAGATCGGGCTTAGCATGAAGAATGTGAGGGCGCATGAAGAAGGGTAGGATAGCATTATTCGCAGCGCTGTTCGTTCTTTCTCTTGTTATTTTGAGTATTGTCATTAATTTATTCGCAGGCATGAAGGGCAAGGTTGCGGTTGTGAACGTGACCGGTCCGATAGTGGAAGCAAAGACAGTGGTAGACGAGATCAAGGGACACGCCAAGGACGCCTCGATCAGGGCCATAGTGCTGAGGGTCGACAGTCCGGGCGGCGGGGTTGTCGCCTCACAGGAGATTTACGAACAGGTAAAAAAAGCGAAGGCCAAAAAGAAGGTCGTTGTATCAATGGGATCGGTGGCCGCCTCGGGAGGATACTATATAGCCGCACCCGCTGATCATATAATCGCAAATTCAGGCACCATCACAGGATCTATAGGCGTCATTATGGTCGTGCCGAACCTGAAGGGTCTGCTCGACAAGGTCGGTATAAAGACCGATGTGGTAAAGAGCGGCAGGCTCAAGGACCTGGCTTCGGTCTTCAGAGGTATTGGGCCTGAGGAGCGCGAGATCATACAGGGCGTCATGGATGACGTGCATGAGCAGTTTATATCGGCCGTTGCGGATGGCCGCAAGATGCCTGTCAAAAAGGTCCGCGCGATGTCCGACGGCAGGATATTCTCCGGACGCCAGGCACTTAAGGCCGGGCTTGTGGATGAGCTTGGCGATCTCGATTTTGCCGTGAAGAAAGCCGCATTATTGGCCGGCATCGAGGGGGAGCCTGAGGTTGTCACTAAAGCCCCCAAGGGCGCGCTTTCGAGACTGCTGGAAGGACAGATGCCTGAGGAGTTTTCACGGGCGCTGCCTGATATGAATATGAAATACATGTATTATATGTATATGCCATAGGTAAGAGCGGAAACGGGGAAGTTTTAAAGACAGGCCCGCGGTTCAGATAGAAGGAAGGCAGCAAAAGTAATGCATAAGATTGGAAGCATAATGAAATTTCAAGATCGCCAGGAGGTATGGTATGACGAAGTCGGTGCTCATCGAGAAGGTTACTGAAAAGGTCGAAGGGCTTACAAAGAAGCAGGTTGAGGTAATAATCGATACCGTTTTTGACGGCATGAAAGAGGCCTTGGCACGGGGTGAGAAGATCGAGATAAGGGGCTTCGGCAATTTCAGGCTCAAGCAGCGTGACGGCAAGACTGCGCGGAACCCCAAAACGGGTGAAAAGGTACAGGTGCCTTCCAAAAGGGCATTGCATTTCAAGATAGGCAAGCCGTTTCATAATGCCCTCAACAATGTTTAACGCGGCTTAACAGATGATTAAACCGATGACGTGGCGTTGAAATTCCTCCGCCATTATTGACTGTATCGTCTCTCAACCGCAATTAAATATTAATCATGGGGTTCCGGATTGCTCAAAGGTTAACGGGCGCAATTCTATGCGCTTCCCTTTTTTTTATGTCCGGCTCTGCCTGTGCTGCGGGAATGACGCCGTTTGAAAAAGAGACCATGGCGCATATCAACAAATTCCGGTCGGAAAACGGCCTTGGGCCGCTGGCGTTTGATGGCAGGTTGCAGTCCCTGGCGCACGGGCACAGCGAATGGATGTACCTGAATCGCTCGTTCGGCCACCAGGACTTTATGTCTCGTCACAAGAAATCGGGGCGCAGAGGTTGCGGCGAAAACGTTGGCTTGAACTCGCGCACACCGTACGAACAGTTTGTCGGGTGGCGCGATTCATCAGGGCACAGGAAGATAATGCTCGACAACAAGTTCAGATATGCAGGTGTGTCAAAGGTCGGCGCATATGTAACTTTCTTTGCCTGCGACTGAAAATTATGGAGGAAGCCATGCCTGAAATAGTAGATGCAAAAGGCCTTGCCTGTCCGCAGCCTGTCCTGTTGATTAAGAAGGCGCTTGATTCCCGTGACGAGGTGATTATACTGGTCGATAACATTGCGGCATGCGAGAATGTAAAGCGCTTTGCCTCGAAGTCGGGCTGCATGGTGGTTGTAATGGAGGAATCCGGCAATATTTTCAGGTTAAGCATAAAGAAGCGGCAGTCCCCTAAAGCGGCTGATTGCAGGGTGATAACCCAATCTGCATTTGCCGGAAACGAACAGGGTCCGATAACGGGACATACGGTATTTGTAATTTCATCAGACGTAATGGGGCAAGGAAACGATGAACTGGGCGTCATCCTGATGAAGGCTTTTATACATACTGCGGCAGAGCTCGATAATCCTCCGGCAGTTATGATTTTCTACAATACGGGAGTGAGGCTCGTGTCTTCGGGCTCGGATGTTATAGATGACCTCAGGGCGCTTGAAGGAAAAGGCGTCGAATTGATGATATGCGGCACCTGCGTGAATTATTTCGACCTCGGCGACAGGCTCGGCGCGGGCAAAATATCCAACATGTATGACATTGCCGATGTGTTGTCGGCGGCCGGCCGTATCGTGCGTCCGTGAAAGGGGAAGAGGAATATCTTATCGCTTTGTTCAGTTCGGTAAGCCATGCGATGAAGGCCGAGAAAATCCTGAAGCGTGCCGCCATTTCTCACAAAATCATACCTATTCCGAGACAGATCAGTTCCGACTGCGGTGTCTGTATCCGCTTTTTGCCTGAACAGAAGTCCGCGGTCCTGCAGGCACTCGGACCAGTCGTAACCGTGAAAGAGGTAAGGGAGTTTCGGGCCGGCCAATAACTATCTCAGTATCACCCTGAAACGATACCCATGATGTTTCAATATCACGCCATCAGGCAAAACCGACTCGAGAACTATACCCGGCATTATCTCGCGTCCCTCCCGCCCTATATTTCCATTAATGGATGCGAGGCGTTCGGTTGGCTCTGTTGAATAAATATGGGTCGAGATTGCGAATGCCGGAAGTGCCTTTGATACGGATTCAGGCAATTCAGAGATAGAGTAAATTTTATTGGGATCTGGTTTTATCTCAGAAGCAGGGCCGGCCTGTTCGGCTTGTAATGCCGGCAGCCGTTCTTTTGTAATCCTTTGCGGCTGCGCCATCTTGACTGTAGTCCCAGTATCCGTAAGTCGTTCCTTGTCCGCGGCAACAGAATTCCTGCCGGGCACAAGCGGCTGCTGAGCGGATTGGGGCTGCTGCTGCGCGGCCTGCTGTGGCTGAGGCGCGTGAATGTCCGGAACAGCCTGCGAGTGTGATGACTGGAAGGGCAAAGAATCAGCAGGAGCTTCATCATGGCCCAGGTACCATCCCAGACTACCCGCTGCTATCACGAAAAAAAACAAAAGAGCATAGAGCCATAGACGCCTTTTCGTCCCCCGGGGTGCGTAGCCGTGATCATCCAGCAGATCAGGAGCTGTGCCCCGTTTGCGTTCCTGCTCCGCTTTTTTTAAAGCATCAAGAATGTATGACATGTCTCATCCCCGTATAAGATTAATAATCTCAAGAAGCAGCTCCCGAAAGTCCCTGCCGGCGAAACCGGTGCCAGAATCTTTTTAACATTCCGGGTGATCTGTTCGATCCCAAAACCTCGGCGGCGGCCTTTTTTAACGTCATTCCGTCGACCATCTCTTTACCCTGAACATAAGCCCCGAGCAATGCCCGGTCGCATATAAGATTTATGAGGCGTGGTATCCCCTTGCTTAATCGATAAAGCGTTCGGGTCACCGCAAGCGGAAAGAGCCTGTGACGCGCCCCTGCTACAATGAGGCGATGAGAAATGTAATCAGAGACCTCTTTCTGCGACAGGGGTTCCAGGTGAAAACGCGCAGTAATGCGCTGAGAGAGCTGGCGAAGTTCAGTCCTGGCAAGCATATCGCGAAGCTCAGGCTGTCCTATCAGCACTATCTGAAGGAGTTTGGCCCGATTGGTTTCGAGGTTGGTGAGAAGGCGCAACTGCTCCAGGACTTCAGGGCTAAGGTTCTGCGCTTCGTCGATAATAAGCAGCGTCCGTCGGCCCGCAGCATGGGAATCAAGAAGCCGCCGGTTGATCAGATCGACAAAAATCTTTATGCTGGAAGTCCCCTCAGGACCGGGTATCCCGATCTCTTCGCATATGGTCGCGAGGAGTTCGATATCACTAAGTCTCGGGTTAATGATAAATGCGGTGTCGCAGTTCTCGGGCAGGCTGTCAAGCATGCAGCGGCAGATGGTGGTCTTGCCAGTGCCAACCTCTCCGGTAAGCAGCACGAAGGCGCCCTCTGACTTGATCCCGAATAAAAGATGGGCAAGCGCTTCGCGATGTTTTTCGCTCATGTACAAAAAACTCGGATCAGGAGAAATCGAAAACGGCAGGTCTTTCAGCCCGAAATATTCCTTATACATGTTTGGCTCCGGATATGGAATGCATTGCCCGTGCGTACACTACAGGTTCTACAAGCGTACCTTATACAGGCCGAAAAATCAAATTTTGGCCAAGATATGAGGCCGTCTAAAGATAACATTGCCGCTTGCAAAACCTGTACTGTTTGCAATTTTGAGGGGAATTGACGTAAGGAACTGACCGGCAAAAGTTCAGTTGCTTTTTATGACCTTCACATTTTAGAATTTAGTACTACCATCGGGAGGGGTATTTATGGAGATTGGCCAGTTAATCAGGGAGATCAGGAAATCAAGACGCATGTCACAAATGTCGCTTGCAGATCATGTGGGTGTATCCTACCAGCAGGTGCAGAAGTACGAGAAGGGGACAAGCAGCATCAGTGTCGACAGGCTGAAGCAGATTGCGGACGCCCTCGGCACATCCGTGTTCACGTTTTTCCCGGAAGAGAAGAAAGGCGCCCTCAAGGATGCCAAGCTTCAGGGCGGGCTTTCCAAAGAGGAGCAGTCCCTCGTTACAAATTTCAGGCGCATTAAGGGGAAGAAAGAGAGGCTCGCTTTCTTCGAGTTTTCGAAGGCTGCTGCGAAAGACAGGAAATCGCTGGCGGTGCTCAACGCGCCAAAGAAGAAAAAACGCAAATAAGGTTTTACAGACTGTAACTCTCCTGCAGATTCCCGGGAAGATCTCAGGACATCAGGGGGCATCGATTCTGGTCGAAGCCCCCTTTTTTTTGCGCCCTGAACCCGGCATATTTGAGGCCCCCGACGATTCACATCAGCAGGTCACTGCCGGTATTCTCTCCTCCATGGAAACTGATATAATGAACTATTGCAGATGATCAGAAAAACCGGTTTCACGGAGGCTCAACCATGGCACATCCGAAGGTTCTTGCGTTTATACTCGCTGGCGGCAAAGGAGAGCGCCTCTTTCCTCTTACATCTTTCCGGTCAAAGCCTTCGGTGCCTTTTGGCGGCAGGTACAGGATAGTCGATTTCGTGCTCAGCAATTTTGTGAATTCCGGCATTTATTCCATCTATCTGCTTGTGCAGTACAAGTCCCAGTCTCTCATTGAGCATGTCAGGCAGTACTGGAACTTTTCTTCCATTGTCAAAGACCATTTTGTCGCGGTTGTTCCGCCCCAGATGAAGATGGGTCCCGAGTGGTTTCAGGGCACTGCCGACGCGGTATTGCAGAATATCAATCTTATCAAGGACCACAAAGCAGACCTGGTTGTCATATTCGGCGCTGACCACATATATCGCATGGATATCAGCCAGATGATCGATTTCCATATCAAAAACGAAGCGGACGTGACTGTTGCGGCCCGTCCGGTGCCGCTGGACCAGGCATCGGCCTTTGGAGTTATAGTCGCGGACAGGGAAAAACGGATAACCGGATTCCAGGAAAAACCGAAGGAGCCTGTTTCGATGCCGGATGATCCGAAGAGGGCCTTTGTTTCGATGGGCAATTATATATTCAGGACCGATGTGCTGATAGAAGCGCTCGTAAAGTCCCAGAAGAAGGAGAATGACTTTGGGGCGCACATTATCCCCGGCCTCGTAAAAAAAGGGAAGGTCTTTGCGTATGATTTCACTGAAAATATTATACCCGGAACGAAACCGTATGAGGAAAAAGGCTATTGGCGCGATGTGGGGACCATACAGGCCTATTTCGATGCCCATTGTGATCTGCTTGGGGAGAAGCCGGTTTTTGACGCGCACAATAAGGAGTGGCCCATTCATCCGCAGGGCTTTGTCGGGCCTTCGACCAAGATACTCGGCGGCCGGATCAAAAACAGCCTTATAGCCGAAGGATCAATTATCAAGAGGGCGAAGATCAGCAACTCGATTATCCAGAGCGGGGTCGTTATAGAAGACGGCGTCACTATAGATGAATGCATCATAATGGATGGTGTCACCATAAACAAGGGCTGCAGCCTGCGCAGGGTAATTATCGACAAACACAATGTGCTGAGTGATTGCGAACAGATCGGGTTTGATCCCGACAAGGACCGCTTCCGTTCCCATATTGATCAGGCATCAGGCATAGCGATAATACCGAGGGGCGGGAGAATGAAACAGGCGCTGAAATAAGCGGAGTGGGCGCAAACCACTGACAGTACGTTTCCCGACTCATTTCCACCTGCCCGAATGCCTTCATGCGTGTAACCACAGATGTCTCATGCAGGGCAGAAAGAGACCCGTTTGACACAATATTTACAGGGTGTTAAACTCTATCGTTTATGTCCAGAGGAACATTTTGAGTCTTAATATAAACCGGGGGGACACAATGAAGAAAGTCTTGTTTTTAACTGTTGCCGCATGTATTGCAGGCCTCGTGCTTCTTGGCTGCCAGAAGTCGGACGACTCCGCGATCAGGATAGGGCTGATATCCGAGTTAACCGGAGATATCCCTGCAGTCGGCGCCTCGTGCAAAAATGCTGCCGAGATGGCTGTAAAGGAGATCAACGACGCAGGCGGTATAGACATAGGCGGCAAGAAGTACAAAGTAGAACTCTTTATAGAGGACAGCGCGAGCAAGCCGGACCAGGCCGCGTCAGCCGCCCAGAAACTCATCACACAAAAAAATGTCATTGCCATAATCGGACCGAATTCGA
Source organism: uncultured Nitrospiraceae bacterium (assembly GCA_903822005.1). Taxonomy (GTDB): domain Bacteria; phylum Nitrospirota; class Thermodesulfovibrionia; order Thermodesulfovibrionales; family Dissulfurispiraceae; genus Fen-1308. Next base: position 68,340 of record CAIJNL010000005.1, on the reverse strand, counting down.
GCAGCAACGCGATCCCTGCTTCCGAGATAGCCGAAAGCTCGAAGGTCGTTCTGATAACCCCGTGGTCCACAAATCCGAAGACCACGCTGGATGCCAAGACCTCCGCTCCCAAGAAATATATTTTCAGGGCCGCTTTTATAGACCCTTTCCAGGGCCGCGTTGTGGCCAAATTCGCCATGGACAACATCAAGGCCAAAAAAGCCGCAGTGTTGTATGACGTTGCCTCTGACTACAATAAAGGCATTGCGGAATTCTTCAAGCAGACATTCGAAGAAAAAGGCGGCAAGATAGTTGCCTTTGAATCATATACAACCAATGATAAGGACTTTTCAGCCCAGCTGACAAAGATTAAGAATGCGGCACCGGACGTGATTTTCCTGCCGAATTATTACAATGAAGTCCCGCTGCAGGTGCAGCAGGCGCACAGGCTCGGTATCAAGGTCCCCTTTATTGGCAGCGATTCATGGGGCAGCCAGGACATGATAAAGCTCTGCGGCAAGGATTGTGAAGGATATTATTTCAGCACACATTATTCCGCCGAGTCAGCTACGCCGGTGGTCAAAAAATTCATAGAGGCATATAAAAAGGCCTATGACGGCAAGGTCCCTGATGATGTCGCGGCCCTTACTTACGACTCGTTCGGGCTCCTGAAGCAGGCCCTGGCAGGCGCCGGTAAACTCGACCGTCAGTCAGTCCGCGACGCGATGGCCAAGATACCCAATTACGACGGCGTTACCGGGAAGATGCAGTTCAAGGAAGGTTCCGGAGATCCGATCAAGAGCGCGGTCATCCTGCAGATCCAGGATGGCAAGTTTGTCTGGTTTGCAGATGCCCAGCCGTAGGAAGACCGCTTTAAAGAGAGACTTATCATTGCTGAGCAGGCCCCGCCCCCTCAATCATACGACTGAGGGGGAAAGGGCTTGACCTATTTCCTCCAGCAGGGCCTGAACGCCCTACAGCTTGGCAGCATATATGCCCTGATAGCTTTGGGGTATACGATGGTCTACGGCATATTGAGCATGATCAATTTTGCCCATGGCGATTTTTTTATGGTCGGGGCATTCATCTGCTTTGTTGTCGTCACCTTTATGGGCTTGCCTTTTGTGCCTGCCATGATTTTATCCATAATCGGGGTCTCGCTGCTTGGAGTGATTGTAGAAAGGGCGGCCTATAAACCGCTGCGCCAGGCCCCTCGTGTTTCGGCCATTATCACCGCGCTCGGGGTCGGCATATTCCTCGAGAATTTCACGCTTGCCCTCAGCCCTTATCCGAAGCACATTCCGGCCATTATTGAAAATACCAGCTGGACCTTCGGAGGATTGACTATTTCGTCCCTGCAGGTCATTATTATCCTGTTATCGCTCGCCCTCATGACGGTGCTGCATTTTATTGTCCAGCATACACGGGTAGGCATGGCCATGCGCGCCATCTCCTGGGACAAAAATGTGGTCCCCCTTATGGGGGTCCCGGTCAACAATGTCATTTCTATAACCTTCGCGATCGGAAGCGGTCTTGGCGGCGCGGCCGGCATGATGTACGGCATGGCATATCCTATCATCGATCCATACATGGGCATTATCGTTGGATGGAAGGCCTTCATAGCGGCAGTGGTTGGCGGCATAGGCAATATACGGGGCGCCGTGATAGGCGGATATATACTCGGAGCCACCGAGATCATGGTGGCAGCATTCTTTCCGTCTACCTACCGCGACTTTACCGCGTTTTCACTTCTGCTTATCCTGCTGATAGTGCGACCCTACGGGATCATGGGCAAGCCAAGGCCGCAAAAGGTTTAAGACGATGAAAGCGCGCCTGTGGCCCATAATATTAATTGCTGCCGGATTTATACTGTCTTTCGCGATCCCATACTTCGGTCTTCTCGATCTTTATGTACAGATGATACTCATCTACATATGCATCAACATAATACTCGCCCTCAGCCTTAACCTGATAAACGGTTATATGGGTGAGTTTTCGGTCGGCCACGCTGGTTTCATGTCAGCCGGCGCATATATCTCCGCTATCATCACGGTGAAGTGTCTTTCGTCCGCATCTGCAGCCTGGCTGTTCCCTTTTGCGGTCATAGCGGGAGGAGTAGGCGCCGCTTTGCTCGGTCTCATCGTTGCGATCCCGTCATTCAGGACGCGCGGCGACTATCTGGCTATAGTCACCCTGGCTTTCAACATGATCATTAAATCGGTGCTCGAAAATATTGATGCGGTGGGCGGCGCCAGGGGATTTCTCGGCATGGACAAGCTGACCACGTTGCCGGTCGCATTCTTCTGGACACTCATTACTATCTGGGTGATCAGAAATTTCATTTATTCGAACTACGGACGCGGCGTTCTGTCCATCAGGGAGGACGAGATCGCGAGCGACCTGATGAGCGTGAACACAAAGCAGGTAAAACTGCTTGCCTTTGTCATTTCTTCATTCTTTGCGGGGGTTGCCGGAGGGCTGTTTGCGCATCTGCTGCAGTTCATTAATCCGCGCATGTTCGATATCATAAAATCCACGGACATACTGATCATGGTCTATCTTGGCGGCATAGGCTCCATAGCGGGGTCGATCCTCGGCGCCACGGTCTACACCCTGCTGCTTGAGATACTAAGGCCGCTCGAGATATGGCGCATGGTAATCATGCCGCTTATACTGATATTCCTGATGCTCTTCAGGCCGCGCGGGATCATGGGGCTAAAAGAGCTTACCTGGTTTGTGCCGGTCCTCGACAGGATCAACAGCAATAGAGGCGTAAAGGGAATAAGAAAATGGTTCTCCTGAAAGCGGAAAATATAACGCATTATTTCGGCGGGCTCTGCGCGGTTTCGGAATTCAACCTGGAACTCAGGGAGCATGAACTGATCGGGATCATCGGACCGAACGGCGCGGGGAAAACTACCGTCTTCAACATAATGACCGGAGTATACAAGGCCACGAGCGGCAGCATAATGTTTAACGGACAGGAGACTGTCGGCAAGTCGCCCAACAGCATTACGGCCCTCGGCATAGCTCGCACTTTTCAGAATATCCGCCTTTTCAGCGACCTGAGCGTACTCGACAATATCAGGATCGCGCATTATTCCGGAACTAAATATACTCCGATCGAGGCCCTGCTTCATGCGGGACGGTACCGGGCCGAGGAGAAGAGGATAAGGGCCCATTCGATGGAACTGCTCTCTTTTTTCAGCATGGAAGAATTTGCAGATGAACTCGCCAAGAACCTGCCTTACGGAATGCAGCGCAGGCTCGAAATAGTAAGGGCGCTTGCTACCAGACCGAAACTGCTGCTGCTCGATGAACCGGCCGCGGGCATGAACCCGAAAGAGATCGACCGGCTGATGGAATTCATACATTGGGTGCGCAACGAATTCAAACTCACGATCATTGTAATAGAACACCAGATGCGTTTTGTGATGTCGATCTGCGAGAGGCTTGTGGTGCTCGATTTCGGCACGACGATTGCCGAAGGGAACCCGGCTGAAATACAGAATAATGCAAAGGTCCTCGAGGCATACCTCGGGACGCCCGCTGTGAACGATTATGGGAAATAGGATTATAGAGACAGATAACCTGACTGTATCGTACGGAAGCATTGCTGCCGTGAAAGTCATATCTTTCCATGTGGAGCAGGGAGAGATAGTAGCCCTTATTGGAGCCAACGGAGCCGGCAAGACCTCGACGCTCCGCGCCCTTTCGGGCATGACTACATACGGAGGCAGGGTCTCATTCATGGGGCGCGACCTCCGGGGTGTGGCTGCGCACAAGATCGTGGGTATGGGCATGGCGCATGTGCCCGAGGGTCGCGGCATATTCGGCAACCTCACAGTCCTCGAAAACCTTAAACTCGCGACATGGCAGCGGAGGGACAAGAAAGAAGTCGCAGCCGATTACGACCGCATCTTTAATATTTTTCCGCGTCTAAAGGAACGGCGGCAGCAGTCTGCCGGTACGCTGTCTGGCGGCGAGCAGCAGATGCTGGCAGTAGGAAGGGCCTTGATGAGCAAAGGCACGATGCTTCTCCTTGACGAACCCTCAATGGGGCTCTCTCCCTTGCTTGCGCAGGAGATATTTAGTATGCTTGCGGAACTCAACCGCGCTGGAACGACGATCCTTCTGGTCGAGCAGAACGCGAACATGGCCCTGCGCCTTGCGGATCGCTGTTACGTGCTAGAGACAGGCATTATTGTGCTCGAAGGCACTGGTAAGGAGCTGATAGGTAATCCGCAGGTCAAAGAGGCTTATCTCGGTACATAGCCGGAATAAATTGCGGGACTGTATGGCAGCTGAAAATATCTCACAGTCAGCGGTAATATTTATAACACATGACCACTATTTGTTATCAGTAGGAGCTTTCCATGGCAGGCTCGTACGAATCTGCTCAGTGCCCTTTGATCCTCACAAAACTCCGGACAGTAATACCAGGTCCACCACAATCATACCCACACACGCCGGCAATGCGAGAGAGTCAAGCCACTCCGCTATCCAGCCGAGGTATTGCAGGCCGAGGCCGGCAAGTATGCCAAGAACGTATCCCGCGACAAGTCCGGCAGCCACCATCTGCAATCCCTGATAGAGAGGGGTGTGTTCAATAGCCATAACGAATATTCCGGCAGACAGACCAGCATTAACAAAAAAGAAATAAATACCTGTAAGAAATGAGTCAAAGCTTGGAGTCGTTTCAAGGCCCATTGATATGCTGTTGACGAGTAACATTAGAAGTCCTGCCGCGCCTATGCCAAAGATTATCCAGCCATAGACTGATCCTTGAGATAACGCCGAGGGAGTGCCCGCGACTATAAGGACAAGGCAGATTTCGAGGGCAAGGTAAACCCCGGCGAAAAAGCTAAACCCTGACCTTTTCCGCTTGCCGGACCGCAGACGGTCCCATATTAACGCCGGGAAAAAGCGGGTGTGAAACTCTATGGACCAAAACCCGGGCACTGGATCAGCTTTCATATTTAACTTACTTCATCAAGGGTTCAGGTTCAGGCGCTTTTTCAGGTCGGCTTCAAATTTCGGCCGCAGGTCAAAGAAGACCCATCCGAGGGTAGTGTCATTCATGGAATCAACGCTGGTGAATACTCCCTCCTGGACGCCGATGTCACTAAATCCCGCCGGTTGAACAACGTATATGGATTCAGCAGTTATATGCCTCCGCGCCACAGCGCCCAACTGCCGCAAGCCGAAACCGGATTCCTTATCAAGAAGATAGTCGTCGCCTATCAGGCCATAACCCCCTCTCGCGCCCGGCGGGGGCTGGAGCGGCAAAAGTGCCTGCCAAAGTCCCGGAGGATCGTTAACCACTCCGCGTAATCTTCTTACATAAGGGCCGGACTGATACTCATAGTCAACACGCAGCGGACCCTGCAGCATATTTTCATTTGTTTTCTGTTTGGCATACGGCAAAACCTTATCAACAAGAGTCTGGCCCGGGCTGTCTGGTACCAGCGGCCTCCAGGGCATGATCACCATTCGGTTCATCTCGACACCATTGGCATCGTATCCGACTACTTCAAGGTATCTGTACTGTCGGGTGACCATGTTCACTTCCTCTTTAAACACAATGGTTTTGGCATCCGGCCCCGGATTATCGAACACATTGCGAACATAAAAGATTAGAGTATCTCCGTTTTTGGCAACGGATTCAGTATCGAAATAAACATTTATACCTCCGTACCGGGGAGTATCTCCTGTCATGACAAACTGCCAATTTGCGGCAAATGCGATGTCTGCAGCAACAAGCGCAAAAAAAGTGAACAATAATAAAAATGTCTTTCGCATATCTATTTCATTCTTTATTTTTGACCGCGTTATGAATCCATCTATTACCGTCCCGGTGGCTCAATACACCATTTAACGGACCTTTGGACGCGCCTTCAGCGGATGCGACGCCAGGTCCTCCCGCTCGAGTCCAGCGCCTGGTTTGGACCCTGCATCGTCATGCTCTCGCTGTTTTGCGCGCCGAGGTTAATGCCAAACATGCTTTTCATTATGTCGCATCCGTAATTCTGCGGGCCCGGGATGTCACCGCGGCTCCTCGGACAGCTGTTGCAGCCGCCGCCGCTTGCACAGGACTGGAAAGAGTGCGCCTGAGAAACCCAGGACGAGACTCCCGTAACCCTGTATTTGCCTCGCCAGGTCGCGCATCCACTGCCGGTGCCGCCCGGGCCAGGGGGCCAGCAGGATCGGGTAGTGAACGTGCCATCACCATTGAACGCCACTGTCAAGACCCCGTCCTTGGTCGTTGACTGCCATGTCCCAAGCATCGCAAATCCCTGCTGGGCAAGGACCGGCACCGTGACAAAAAAAGCTGTCACAGCGATGAGGAGGACTATGGCAAGGAGATGCAGTCTCCGAAAATTAAAGTCCGGAATTTTTCTTGCAAAAAAAGTCTTGGGAATCATTTTGGTCTCCCTGTTGGGTTTTATGCTTTCGTATCAGGTTTGCGAACCCGGAGGCTTAGGCAGCTCTCCGGGCCGCACGACGGGAATATGGTTCAGGACTTGTTCGTTCGATTCTTATTGCAAAAACCTGCTGCCCCGTGCATACGTTAAGAGATTTGCAGGGCCGGCCGTATCAGCTGTTCCAGTGAGCTGCGTATTGGTGACCACAGTTGGAACAGAGGTCTGTGCCATAGGCCTGTCTGTACTGGGGACATGAACATTGCGAGCACCGCCCCCAACCCGCATGTGATTTTCCCTTTGCCGCCAATAACCCCATGATACCGGCGCCGAGCACCAAAAAGCATTTCTTGATTGCATCCCTGCGCGTGAACTGATCGCCTGCAGAATTTTCCGGATTGCTCATGATTGACCCCCATCTGTTTAAAAAACATAAAATGGCACACGTAAACGTGTGTTATACAATCGGTTTTCATCGCGAAAAAAAAGCATATTTGGATAGATACTAACATAAAAAATGTATTTGAGCAACAAAAAAACAGGATTTGTGCAAGCAAAGTTGAAATGTCCGCTTTTCTCCAAATTAGAAATGTCCGGTATTATGTGTAGTGGTCACTAATTGTGATTACATGAATTGTAAACGCAACTAGTAACTTCTCTTCTGGTATCATAAAGTATGGAATCTATTTCATGGTGTCAACCCAAAGGGAGCGTAGCTCTTTACAAATGGGCATCGACCCTTGCTTTGATCACTATTTTCTACAATATTCTTGAAGGTTTGGTTTCCGTATTCTTCGGCTTTGAAGACGGCACCATTGCCTTATTAGGGTTCGGCATTGACTCCTTTGTCGAAGTAATCTCAGGCATCGGAATATGGCACATGATCCGGAGGATGAGACAGTCCGACACACAAAACCATGATGTCTTTGAAAGGACCTCGCTTAGAGTTACCGGCACAGCTTTCTATATACTTTCTGCAGGCATGGTTATTACCGCAATTATTAATATTTACAAAGGATATAAGCCGGAAACGACCTTTTGGGGGATTGTAGTTTCTATTATTTCAATTCTCGCTATGTGGGCGCTTATTCATTACAAAGTAAAGGTAGGAACAGAATTGAAATCTCAGGCATTGCTGGCAGATGCCAACTGCTCAAAGATTTGTATGTGGCTTTCTGTTATTTTGCTCATTTCGAGTGCTGGGTATGAATTAACGGGACTTGGCCTCCTGGACTCTTTCGGTGCCATAGGCATTGCAGGTCTTTCTTTTCGAGAGGGTCGTGAGGCATTCGACAAAGCAAAAGGGAATTTAACTTGCGGATGCCAAAGCAAATGCCACTAGGTAGTACCCTCTCTGACGCTGCTTGTGAGTAAAGTTCTTGCTTTTAAGCAGTCTAATCACGATTTGCGTTTACAATAACTGTAAACATAAATCCTAACTTAAACAACTCATATCCATACTTATAAGTAACCCGGTCACCACAAGTCTGCCTAGGCTTTTTTGAGGCATCTACCGCCAATGCTAGCTATGGCCTCATTACTTTCTTCAGATTTGCGAGCTTTTCCCTGGCACTTTTGTGATTAGGGTCTATGACCAGTGCCTGCTCAAAATCATGAGCCGCACCATTAAGATCACCCTGCCATTGCCGTGCCATCCCGCGGAAATAATAATACGGAGCATAGGAGGGGTGCAGTTCAATCGCCTTATTGTAATCCTGTATGGCAAGATCATACTCTTTAAGCTTTACCATATTAATAAAGCCCCGGAATTGGTACCCCACCGACATTTCTGGCTTTAATTGAATTGCACTATTGTAATCCCGCATTGCATGCTTAATGGAATCGAGTTTTTCATGGGCATAGCCTCGCTGGAGGAAAGCGTCATAATAATCAGGCTTCAACTCAATTGCGCTCGTAAAAGATTTGACGGCCGCATGGTAATTTTTTTGTTTATTGAAATCCTTGCCTTCTTTGTAGAATTGGTTTGCGAGCGCATCATCTGCGGAAAAAGCAGTACTGCCAGCTAATAGAAAAACGCATAACAATAAAATTACAATCAGCAATCTGTTCATACATTCCTCCTCTATTCGCACATGCCATCATTTGGTCCGCGTCCTGCTGTTACATCATGACAGCATCATGCAGAGTCTTATGTGCCCACGACCTACTTTACACCTATTTCCCCAGGCTCATTCCAGAGTCTCTGGCCGCCCATAAACGGACGCTCATGTGGACCTCGACGATCAGCCCATGTTGCCTAAAACTTTAAAATTGAACTATACCGCTGTTTATCTGCCATGCATTACACGGCGTGCTTGCCGAATATTGAGATTCCACACCCCATCACTAAATACCGCGACATCCCGGATGTAGGCCGTTCCCCAATCCGCAATTTGGATCCTGTCGTCTCCTCTTACCCTCAAAATTACGCTATCCTTCGAAGCCGGACGGGCGACCTCGCCAGGTGCGTACGGCCAATCTAGTTTGCCATATCTTTCGGTCGTTATACTAACTGTTACCTGTGTGGCCGTATTGTTCACTATGTTGAGTTCAGCACTGCGTGCATGCCTGTGATCCTGGGCATACGTCGCAAGCGGCAAAATCATGCATAGCACTGCAAGTATTGCAATAATCCGAATCTGCTTCATAATTATACCCCCCCAATAGTCGATAACCACAAATAAAGCTATCATTATATGTTTCTCCTTGTCAATAAGGTATTATTTGCAATGTTCGGACTTTCACCAACAAAAACCGGTTCATGGGAAAAGTTAGTTTTCAGGCAATATTAGATATCCTATGCTGTCGCGAATGGAGATAGGGAGATATCGGGTGTTTCAGACCGGATTGCCCAGTCCTCATCAGAGCCGGCAAGTCCGGCTGGGCAACTTAAGAACATTGTAGCCCAGTTCAAAGTATAAAGCCTAGACTTATAAGGGAAGCAATACCGGCATGTTTCTCAGAAGAAAAAAAAGAAGATTCCGAAGAATCCCCCTTCTTCATAAAGACCAGCGTTATTACCAGTTGTTGGGATCGTCACATTTGACGTTGCTTATTCTCTTCTTCTGCAGGGCAGTCTGATATGCATACCACATGCATTCAGCTACAATACCGCCCCAGTGGTCGCCGTCTTTTGGCTGCAGCACGCCAGGAATCTGATCCTGCTTGCTGGCGAGGCAAGACTTGGCAGAGCTTGATGCCACTTGCAGGCACTCGCTCTTCGAAACCTTATAGCATTGACGAAAAAACAATTTTTCCTCGCAGAAGGCGGACGGCAATCTTTCCTGATAGTGTTTAATCCAGGCCTGCTTGCTCACCGTGGTTTCCTGTGCAAAGGACAGTGCAGCAATCGAGAGAATAATCAAAACCATGAAACACCTCATAGTGTTGCCTCCTTTAATATATTTGATGCATTAGAATCAGTTCTATAGTGAAGTTCTTAATCCGAAATGGTTTGCCCTGGACTTTTCGGGACACCAGACAGGCAGCTTCTCCGTATATTTTTTTCAAAGAAGATGTAAAAAGTATATTAAATGGAAAAAGATTATGCTATTAACATATTGACTTCTAATATAAAAGGGTTGGTGGACGGTAAGGGGATCGAACCCTCGGCCTCCACGTTGCGAACGTGGCGCTCTCCCAGCTGAGCTAACCGCCCTCAATTGTGCTGTAATCGGCACATGCTACTGGCCTTAAGGAAATATAGTATAGCATTTTCACGCCCGGTCTATTCAAATCGGTCCCGGATTTTCACTTCGTTGCTATTTGCCCTGTCGCAGACCCAACCTTGTCCTGATTTCTTTCGGCAGCCTGCACGGCGACTTCGGTGATATGACAGAGTATTCATAATTATTCACAATATATTCTTTCTGATTTCATAATTAGTTGATATCATAAATAACGAAGACGCAATGCTGTAGACGAAATGGAGGAACAATATTATGAAACAAAATACTATCAAATTATGTTTTGCGCTTGCTTTACTCTTCATGCCGATGACGGCCTTTGCTATGGGGGTAAACGTACAAGTTGTGGCCCCGCCGCCCGAAGTGGAGGTTGGGGTCCAGGAATACCCGGCAGAGGAATATATACCTGATGGGGATTATACGCCTCCTCCGCCTCTCGCAATTCAGGAGCCTGAACTTGTAGTTGTTCCGAGCTCAGAAGAAGAGGTTTATATGGTGCCCGACATGGCAGGAGTTTATTTCTATGGAGGCTACTGGTACAGGTACCATCATAACGTCTGGTTTAGAGCCTATGACTACAACTCGTCATGGGTCTATGTGCAGCCTTCTGTTGTGCCGGTTTTTGTAAGAGACATTCCCCCGGCTTATCCCCTCTATCTGCCGAGGTCGTATCACAGGGTACAATACCGTGACTTCCACAGCAATTGGCAAGAATGGCGCCGCGACCGCCATTGGCATGGGGAGAGATGGTTCCAGGATGAAAGAAGAGATGATATCAGGAATGACAGGATACGCCAGGCTAATTTGAAGATGGAGCAAGACCGTCGTATCAGGCAGGAGAGGATCAAAGAGCGGGAGCAGCAGAGACAGCGCCAGATACAGTCAGATCGGCAGAAACAGCGTGAAATGCAACAGGACCGTGAGCGGGAGCAGCAGAGGCAGCGCCAGATACAGTCAGATCAGCAGAAGCAGCGCGAGATGCAGCAGGACCGTGAGCGGGAGCAGCAGAGGCAGCGCCAGATACAGTCAGATCAGCAGAAGCAGCGCGAGATGCAGCAGGGACGTGACCGGGAACAGCAGAAGCAACGTGAGATTCAGCAGGGACGTGACCGGGAACAGCAGAAGCAACGCGAGATGCAGCAGGGACGTGATCGGGAACAGCAGAAGCAACGCGAGATGCAGCAGGGACGTGACCGGGAACAGCAGAAGCAACGCGAGATGCAGCAGGGACGTGACCGGGAACAGCAGAAGCAGCGCGAGATGCAGCAGGAACGCAAACAACCGCAAGTGGACAGTCAGAAACAGCAGGAGATGCAAAAGCAGGAGCTTAAACAGCAGGTGGAACAAAAACAGCATGATCAAGAGCAACAGGAAAGAGCAAGAGGGAAATAAACGCAGGCAGCTGATTTAGCGGCGGATGCAGCCGTAAAAAATCGCGCCAGAAAAGGGCGTCCTTGAGACGCCCTTTTTTTATTTCAAGTGGTGAAACGACTTGCTCCATCCATTGCCGATTTCTATTCGCAATATCAACTATCTGAGCCAAATGACTTAGAGTCTGTGAGCAAGCCGCAAATCCGCAACAATTGTCTTCCTTTGCCGAAATCATTTAATATATAACCCTATGGAAAAATTTATACGCGATTTCAGGGTCGGTGATTTTCCGCTTGTATCGGGCATGCTTACGGACAGGGACTACTTGAAGACAGAAAAAGATGTCATGGCTGCAGTTGATCTTATAGAGCTGCGGGTGGACATGTTCTCAGCTGTCGATTCCGCCCATGTGAAGAACATCTTCAAGCGAGTGCGAGATCTTTTCAATAAGCCCATAATAGCCACAATCCGCGATGTTAAAGAGGGGGGCGAAAAGGAAGTTCCCAACCGCCTGGACCTTTACCGTGGGATAATACCGCTTTCGGATGTTGTGGACGTGGAGATCAATGCGGACGACCTTTTTCCCGAGATCAGGAAACTCTGCACCACCTTCAGAAAGCTGCTGATCGGCTCTTTCCATAATTTCGACCTTACGCCCGAGCCCGCTGTACTTGAGGGCATTGTCAGCAAGGCTGTTTCCTCAAAGGCAGACATAGCTAAGATCGCAGTTAAGGCAAAAACCCAGAAAGACCTGCTTGATCTCTTTGTCTTTGCCCTGAACAACAGGGACAAGAGGCTGATAACCATTGCCATGGGAGAGAGGGGCCTTGCATCAAGGATTTTCATGCCTGTGATAGGGTCGCCTATCTCATACGGATACATCAATGTTCCATCTGCGCCGGGGCAGTTTTCGGTAGTAGAGATGATGGCGATCTTCAGAAAACTTAAGCTCAGATAACTATTTGGGCAGGCAAGAGGCGGATGTCCTTGCCTGAACATGTTAAAGCTTCATCTTCTTCTTGTTTCCGACCACAATTATCAGAAGGTCTTCGTCGCTAAGATACTTTTTGGCCATTCTCGACACATCTTCCTTAGTGACCTTGCTTATATATTCCCTGTATCTTTCGATATAATCGCCGCCGAGCTTGTAGAACTCGACCGCCGCCATGAAGTCAACTATCTTTTTGCTCGTCTCTATACGCCGGAGAAAACTGCCGATCATGTAATCTTTCGCATCAGCCAGCTCCCCGTCAGTGACCCCGTCTGTCCTCATCTTGCGGACCTGTTTAAGCGTCTCTTTGATGACCAGGTCTGCTGACTCATTCTTGGTCTGCACGTCGATCTCGAACCTGCCCGGATAAAGAGTTGATGCGAAGAAACTGTTTATTGAATAGGTAAGCCCCATTTCATCGCGGACAGTCTTCATCAGCCTTGAGGCGAAGCCGCCGCCGCCGAATATGTAATTCATGACCTGCACTGCGTAGTAATCAGGATTGTCACGGGAGATACCCATGCGGCCCATCACAATATTCGCCTGGGAAACGTCCTTGTCAATCACCTCTATGCGGGGCTGGTTATATGCCGTGAGTTTTGCCTGGACCGGCTTCTGCTGCACTGTCTGCTTCTTTGCCGCCTGCCATGGCGAGAAAAATCGCGTCATGAGCTGCGCAAGCTCATCCTTGCCGAGATCGCCGACCACAACGAGTATGGCATTATCAGGCCGGTAATTGGCATCATAAAAATTTATGATGTCAAGCCTGCTGATCTTTTCGATGCTCTCGATACTGCCCTCCACGGCCCTTCCATAAGAGAAATCGCCAAACAGGTTTTTGATCAGCTCCCTGCCCGCGATAAATGAAGGCTCCTCCTGCCTCTTCTTCAAAGAGCCGGCCAGCAGCGTCTTTCTGCGGGTCAGCTCCTCCATCGAGAAAGCGGGATGGAGCACAATGTCCGAAAAGAGATCAAAGCCGGTCTCGACATCCTTTTTGAGCACAGCAAGGGAGACTGTTGTGTAGTCGTCATTGACCGAAGTATCCAGCGACGCGCCCATAAACTCGATCTGCTCGCTGATGTCCGCGGATTTCCTTTTGGCTGTGCCTTCGCTCAGCATCTTTGCGGTTAGGTAGGCTGTTCCGGCCTTTGTACCATCTTCCTGAAGCGGCGAAGCCTTTATCAGGAGCGTCGCCATCACGATGGGCAATTCATGCCTTTCGACATGTATAAGCGTAAGCCCGTTTGCGAGCCTCTCCTTTTTGAAATCAAGGGCGTGGGCCGCGAATGGCATGGATAAAACCAATGCCAGGGAAAGCATGAAAAGAGTCATTATTGTGATTTTTTTATACATGTCATTTACCAGCCTTTTTCGGCACCAGATACCCGGTAGTCCTGTTCTCTCTTGTCAGATATCTGCGTGCAACATCGCTTACCTCTTCCGGCGTCACCTTTCTGATCCCTTCAAGATAAAGGTCTCTGAGCTTCCAGCCGCCAATGATCTCGAACATGCCGGTATACAATGCTTCAGCAAAACTCGAATCCCTGGCAAAGACAAAACCTGACTCGACCTGGTTCTTTGCCTTTTGCACCTCTTCCTTTGTCGGCGGCTGGGCGGATATTGCCGCTATCTCATCGAGCAGTTCCTTTTCGACATCTTTTATATCCTTGCCCGGCGCCGCTGTGGCCTCAACAGAAAAAAGATATGGGTCCCTATTAATTCCTTCATAGTCAGCATTTACGCTGAGTGCAATCCGTTTTTCGTAAACCAGTCTCTTGTAAAGCCTGGAGCTCTTGCCTCCCGAAAGTATTGACGAAAGTATATCAAGAGCGTTGCTGTCTTTATCAGGGAAACGGGGAACGTGGTACGCAATAACAATGCTCGGCACCTCGGCAGTCTCGCTGTCCCGGTATACGATCCTTTCCCCGCGCTGGGGAGGTTCAACTGTCTTTAGACGTTTGATCTTTGCACCGGCAGGAGGGATGACGCCAAACTTCTTCCTGATTACAGGCATCAGCTCCGCTGGATTGACATCTCCGGAGATTATAATGAATGCGTTGTCCGGCGAATAATATATACCGTAATGTTCGGCCATGTCGGCCCTTGTGATGGCGGCAATCTCCTCCATCCATCCGATGACAGGCTTACGGTATGCCTGGACCTTGATGGCAGCCGCAGCCACTTCTTCGCGCAGGATGTTCTTGGGGTCATCTTCATAACGCATGCGCCTCTCTTCCATCACAACGCTGCGCTCGGCATCGAGATCAGCCTGATTCAGCAGAAGGTTTTTCATGCGGTCTGATTCCAGGTCAATTGAGAGCTGTATTTCGGATGACGGCAGCTTCTGAAAATACATGGTGTAGTCCATGGTGGTAAAGGCGTTATCCATGCCGCCCTTTTTCTGGATCATATTGGAGAAGACCTTGGACCCGTAGTTCGGCGTGCCCTTGAACATCATATGTTCCAGAAAATGGCTTATGCCCGATTTGCCAGCCGGCTCATCTATGCCCCCGACCTTGTACCAGATCTGGAAATTAGCTATCGGTATCTTGTGGTCTTCGATGAAAATGACCTTGAGGCCGTTTTCGAGCATGAACTCCTGAACACCCGCAAATGCATAGGACGGTATGATCAGGACAAGAATCAGCAGAATGCGTCTGATAGCATGGACCATGCCTGTTTTATTCATCTTTCCAGACTTCGATTGCGATGTCGGGACAGACATGCGCGCATATGGCACAACCGGTGCACTTTTCGGCATGGGCGTTTACAGCCGGATAAAAACCGAGGCTGTTAAACTGCGTGTCTAGAATGATTACACCTTTCGGGCATGCCTCTATGCAGTAACCGCAGCCCTTGCAGGCCTCACGGTCGATCTCTATTTTTCCGCTGATTTTCTTTTTTATTGTTTCGCTCACAAACACCTCTCATTAAATATGATATTATTTTTTTACGGCTTGTCAAAGGGAACTGTCAGGGTCACTCTGATCGCTGCCCGTCAATCTCCAGCATCTCTTCCGCATGCTGAAGCGACCTGTCGGTGATCCGGCCTCCGAGCATCCGGGCCAGCTCTTCGCGTCTTTTTTCTCCGCTCAGCTCCACCACTCTGACTTTTACGTCCTTCTGCGAAAGCTCCTTCTCGACCCTGAGATGGGTATCCGCCCTGGCAGCAATCTGGGGCAGATGCGTGATGCAAAGCACCTGATAATTGCCCGCCAGACTGTTGAGCCTGGCGCCCACATGCTGGGCAGTAACGCCTCCAATGCCCGCGTCAACCTCGTCAAATATAAGCGTGCGCGGCGAACGGTCTGCATCTCCGGATTCCCCGGAGACTTTGGCCTGCTCGGTGTCCGGCCTTTCTATCTCAAGGCATTTAAGCCCCAGCATGATGCGCGAAAGTTCACCGCCCGATGCGATCTTGACCAGCGGCCTGGGAGGCTCGCCGGGGTTCGCGGAAAAAAGGAATTCCACATCATCCAGGCCGGATGGGGCAACAGAATTTCTCCGGCTGATGTCCACAACAAAGTCCGCCTTCTGGAACCCAAGTTCCTTGAGCTCCTGTATTACGAGTGCAGACATTTTCCCTGCCGCGGCCATTCTCTTTTTTGATAATTCTTCAGCGGCAACAGAGAGATGCGTTTCCCTGTCCGCAAGCTCTTTTTCGTAACCTTCCCTCTGTTCCTCGGCCTGTTCCAGCCCCAGCAGCTCTTCCCGTGCCCTGGAGCAGTACAGCAAAATCGCCTCGATGCCTTCGCCATACTTCTTTTCGAGCTTTCTGATGAGATCGAGGCGGTCATCAACCTCGGTCAGTCTGCCGGGATCAATGTCATAAGTCTCTTTCAGCTTCCGCAGCAGGTTTGAGGCGTCTTCCAGAAGCGGTTCGGCGGACTGAAGAAGGGACAGTCCTTCTTCAGCAGCGCGGTCTATGTGCGACATGTCCCTGACAAGATTCACGGCCTTTGAGAGCTGTACCAGGGTGGACCCTTCGGCCCCGTAGAGAATATCGTATGCGGCCTCCGAAGATTCCCTGAGCTTTGTTGCATGCATCAGCACTGCCCGCTCATCTTCAAGGGTATGCTTTTCTCCATCCTTGAGTCCTGCAGAATCTATCTCGGCAACCTGGAAACGCAGAAAATCCATCTTCTGGCCGCGTTCCCGTATCCTGTCATTTGTCTGCGTTACCTTCTCTCTCAACGCCGCTATCTCTTTATAGAGAGACTGTAAGGCCGCAGTCTCCAGAGAAAACCCGCCGAAAAAGTCTACGAACGCGAGGTGGCTATCTTTTTTCAGCAGGCCCTGGTGCTCGTGCTGGCCATGTATGTCTACCAGTTCCTTGCCGATATTTGCTATGGTCTGAAGACTTACAGCAGTATCATTGATATAAGCCCGCCCCTTGCCTTTTGCGGAGAGCAGCCGGCGGAGTATAATGCCGTCATTTCCGTCAATGCTCAGGTCCGCGAGCGCCGGGATATCAGCCGGATCGAAATATGCCTCAACCCGCGCCTCGGCGCAGCCGGTCCTTATAAGGTCCGGCGATGCCTTTTCGCCGAGCAGCAGCCCGAGAGCATCAACGATTATGGATTTACCCGCACCCGTCTCGCCTGTCAGGACATTGAAGCCCTGTCCCAACATGATCGAGAGGTCGTCTATGATGGTAAAGTCTTTAATGCGCAGTTCGCGAAGCATGGATCAAACCCCTGAAAACAGACCGATAATCCGCAACCAGGACGCTCTGTTTTTTATTTTTTTAGTCATCCGGCCATGCCACTCAAAGCGGCATATGGATTATATTGCCTGATACAGCTGGCTTAGAGCAATCCCCTGAAATCTTCGCTGCTCACAGGCCCCAGAACCGTAAGGCTGATGGGCCGGCTGCTGATCAGCCTGGCAGCAAGGTCCCTGGCATGACCAAGGCTTACCGCCTCAATCCTGTTCATCATCTCCTGCTGCGAAAAATGCCTTCCGTAATAAATCTGCTGGCGCACATTGCTCTGCATCTTGCTGCTCACGGATTCAAGCGCAAGAACGAGATTCCCCTTGAGCTGGTCCTTGGCCCGCCGTAATTCTTCCTCGGCGAGAGTATTATGGAGATTGGAAAGTTCCTTGATGATAAGCTCCGCAACCGTGGCAGCTTTTTTGCGGCCCGTTCCTGCGTATACGGCCCAGAACCCAGCGTCAAGATATGAAGAGAGGAATGAATAAATGCTGTAAGCATAACCCTTTTTTTCCCTAACTTCCTGGTAGAGCCTCGAACTGACGCTCGATCCGAGTATGGTATTTAACAGGGATATGGCGTAACGATCTGAGCTGGAATACGGCAGCCCTTCAATGCCCATGCATATATGGGCCTCGGAAAGGTCTTTGGTATGGATATCCAGGCTGTTTGTGAATGCCGGGGGAGCAAATGTCTCGGGCTCGGACCCGCTCCTGAGGCTGCCAAAAAAGTGGTTGAGGCGGCCAAGCACATACTCGGCCTCGAAATTGCCGGCACATGATATTACCGTGTCAGTTGTGCCGTAATATTTCCTTACATGGGAGACCAGATCTTCCCTTGTAAAAGACTTGATCGTCTCGCGGCGTCCGAGCACAGGCTGTCCCAGCCCTGTGTCTCCCCACATGTTCCTGCTGAAGAGATCATGCACATAATCGTCCGGCGTGTCCTCGACCATCTTAATCTCTTCCTTTATAACGCCCTTTTCCTTTTCGATCTCGTCTGCAGGAAAGGTGGAATGGAGAAAGATATCTGTAAGCAGTTCGATGCCCCTGTCAACATACTCGTCGAGCACCTTCACATAAAAAGCTGTCTGTTCCCGCGAGGTGAATGCGTTGATATCGCCGCCCAGGCTGTCTATTTTGACGGCAATGTCCCTGGCCGCTCGTTTTTTGGTGCCCTTAAAAAACATATGTTCAAGGAAATGCGAGATGCCGTTCTGTTCGGGCTTTTCGTGGCGTGAGCCGACCTTTACCCAAATGCCTATAATAAAGGACCGGGAGCTCTTAACCTGCTCCATTACAACAGGCATGCCGTTATCAAGAAATTTTTTAGTAAACATAAGTCTCCGGCAGGTGGTAAATCAGATTAAGAAAAAAAACGGACATGCCTGTTTTGGCATGTCCGTTTGCCGTTACGCTTGCTGGCCGCCCTGCTGGTCCTTGAGGACCTCTTTGCGGCTGAGCCTGATTCGGCCCTGGTTATCTATCTCGATAACCTTGACCATGATCTCGTCTCCCATATTCAGTTCGTCGGTGACCTTGGCTATCCGCTTGTCGGAGATCTGCGAGATATGCAGCAGTCCGTCGGTCCCGGGCAATATTTCTACAAAGGCGCCGAAGTCCGCAATCCTGACAACCTTGCCCTTGTAAACCTTGTTGAGCTCCGCCTCTGCAATGATGCCGGTGATGATCTCTATCGCTTTTTTTGCCGACTCCTCGTCGCTGGAGGCTATGTTGATAGCGCCGCTGTCATCAATATCTATCTTGCAGCCGGTCTGCTCTACAATGCCGCGTATGACCTTGCCGCCGCTTCCTATCACTTCCCTTATCTTATCGGGCTTGATATGCATGGTGTATATGCGAGGCGCATGAGGAGAGAGATTGTCCCTAACAACGGGCATTGCTTCCGCCATCTTGCCAAGTATATGGAGCCTGCCGTTTTTGGCCTGCTCAAGGGCCTTTCTTAGTATTTCGCTGCTTACGCCCCTGATCTTCAGGTCCATCTGAAAAGCGGTGATGCCCTTCGTGGTTCCCGCGACCTTGAAATCCATATCGCCCAGATGGTCTTCCAGCCCGAGGATGTCGGTCAGGACTACGACCTTGTCACCCTCTTTAATCAGACCCATGGCAATACCGGCCACGGGCGCGCTGATCGGAACTCCTGCATCCATAAGTGAAAGTGTACCTCCGCATACAGTTGCCATTGAGGAGGAACCGTTTGATTCCAGGATGTCGGATACGAGCCTTATCGTATATGGAAAAACCTCTTTGGTCGGCAGTACATACTTTATCGCGCGCTCTGCAAGGGCGCCATGACCGATCTCGCGCCTGCCGGGTGAGCGCAGCGGCTTGACCTCTCCCACGCTGAACGGGGGGAAGTTGTAATGCAGCATGAATTTTTTATATATTTCCCCATCAAGGGAATCTATCTTCTGTTCGTCATCGGAGGTCCCGAGCGTGGTGGCGACAAGGGCCTGTGTCTCGCCTCTGATGAACAGGGCCGAGCCATGCACCCTGGGGAGCAGCCCCATATGGCAGCTGATCTGCCTTATCTCATCCGGTTTTCTTCCGTCTGCCCTGACGCCGTCATTCAGGATCGTATTCCTGACGATCTCGTTTTCATAGTCATCGAAAATATTCGCGATGTCCCGCGTAAGGTCCTTGTCCGCATTGCCCTTGAATTTGGCGGCATTATCCGGAGTGTTGAAAAGCTTAACAGTATCGGCAAGGATAACATCGAGCGCTCCCTGGCGCACATGCTTGCCCGGTATCTGTATGGCTTCCT
The DNA here is from genome assembly GCA_903822005.1 of uncultured Nitrospiraceae bacterium. Lineage (GTDB taxonomy): Bacteria > Nitrospirota > Thermodesulfovibrionia > Thermodesulfovibrionales > Dissulfurispiraceae > Fen-1308. The sequence goes on along the minus strand of CAIJNL010000005.1, from coordinate 48,393 downwards.
GGATCTTGCCGGACGCGAATTTCCTGACCTCTGCGGTCAGTTCCGCATACTCGACCACCGGCGGGACCGGCCTCTTTTCCTTGCCTGCCTTTGCCCTAAGCTCATTTTGGACCGCTACGATCTTTTTGATCTGCTGATGGGCAAAATCTATGGCCTCAAGCAGGGCTTCTTCCGAAACCTCTGCGCCGCCGCCTTCGACCATAATCACCGCGTCCTCTGTGCCTGCCACAACCAGGTTCAGCTCAAGGCTGTCGATTTCAGCCACTTCGGGATTGATTATAAGCTCTCCATCAATCTTTCCAACCCTTACCGCAGCGACAGGGCCGCCAAAAGGTATGTTTGAAATATGAATGGCTGCAGATATGCCGATAATGCCGAGCATGTCTGCTACATTTTCGGTGCCATAGGAAAGGACCTGCGCTATGCCCTGGGTCTCACAATAAAAACCCGCGGGGAAAAGCGGCCGCATGGGACGGTCTATAAGTCGCGAAGTAAGGACCTCTTTTTCAGACGGCCTGCCCTCGCGCTTGAAAAAACCTCCGGGGATCTTTCCGGCAGCATATGTCTTTTCCTGATAATCTATAGTAAGAGGGAAAAAATCTAGCCCTTCCCTCGCTGTTTTGCTGGCTACCGCGGTTGCCAGAACAACAGTATCTCCATACTTAACGACAACCGATCCGTCCGATTGCCTCGCCATCTGACCTGTCTCAATAATCAGCCTCTTGCCCTTGATCTCCAGTTCTACACTTGTCATGAAATTCGTTTTATATCTCCTTGCGCTTTAATTCTGTTCCGTGCATTGAATGAGAATACTACTTCCTCAGGCCGAGACGCCCTATGACATCGGCATAGTGGGCTTTATCAGATTGTTTCAGATAATTCAGATGCTTCTTTCTCTTCGCGACGAGTTTCAAAAGGCCTCTCCTCGAATGATGGTCCTTGGAATGGGTCTTGAAGTGTTCGGTCAGATACGTTATCCTTTCGCTGAGCAGGGCCACCTGCACCTCGGAAGAACCTGTATCTGTCGGATGAATCTTGTAAGCATCGATAATCTCTTTCTTCTTAAGCGTATCGAACATGTGCTCACCACCTTTCCTATTATGATATCCTCAATTTACAGCGGATACTAACAACTGCCCATATGGGCACATTTTTAGACTCATAGACTAACATATGCGCTTCAGCCCTGTAAAGGCTCCCGAGACCTCCTTGAATCGATCCGTCCCGATCAGTTATTATGAAATTCACTTTATATTTCAGGGAGGTTTATGTGAACGACTCCGTACGGGTGAGATTCGCGCCCAGCCCAACAGGGCATCTGCATATCGGCGGAGCAAGGACCGCCCTCTTTAACTGGCTATTTGCCCGCCACCATGGCGGGACCTTCATCCTCAGGATAGAGGATACCGACACTTCCCGTTCCACCGACGAGTACATCCAGGCCATTATTGAGGGTATGAAGTGGCTTGGGCTCGACCTGGATGAGGGGCCTTTCAGGCAGACCGCCAGGTTCGACATATACAGGAGCTATGTTGACCGCCTTTTGGCCCAGGGCAAGGCCTACCGCTGTTATTGTACCCCGGAGGAGCTTGAACAGAGAAGGGAACAGGCCCTGGCCGAAGGCAAAAACCCTAAATATGACGGCAGGTGCCGAAATCTGCCACGAAATCTGACGGCCCAGTCGTCCGAAAAGCCCTTCGCCGTGCGTTTTATGATGCCGCAGGATGGAACGACCGTGCTGGACGACATGATCAAGGGCAGGATCGAATTCGACAACAGCCTGCTCGATGACATGATCATTCTGCGCTCTGACGGCTCGCCGACATATAATTTCGTGGTAGTAGTGGACGATATCGACATGAAAATTACCCATGTGATCAGGGGCGACGACCATGTGAACAATACGCCAAAGCAGCTCCATATCTACCTCGCCTTTGGATGGGAGCCGCCTAAATTCGGCCATCTGCCTATGATACTCGGGGCCGACAAATCGAGACTGAGCAAGAGACATGGGGCGACTTCGGTAATGGCGTACAAAGACATGGGATACCTGCCCGAAGCGCTTGTGAACTACCTGGTCCGGCTCGGATGGTCACACGGTGATCAGGAGATATTTACTATCGAAGAACTCGTCAAATATTTTTCGTTTGATAACGTGGGGTCTTCCGCGGCTGTATTCAACCCCGAAAAACTGATATGGCTGAACAGCCAGTATATGATAAATACTTCGGCTGAAAAACTGGCCGAACTGGTCCTGCCTTTCCTTGAGAAGTCAGGGTTAATTGCTGATGGCACTGTGCCGGATATGCATTGGCTGGCAAAGGCAGTATATACCCTTCGCGAACGCGCGCATACGCTGGTAGAGCTGGCGCATTCGATGACCTATTATCTGGCTGATAAGGTCGAGATCGATCCCAAGGCCAAGGAGAAGTTCATGAAGCCTGAGGGCCTGAAGCTGCTTGCTGATCTCAGAAATGCGCTTGCAGAGCTCTCTGATTTCAGCGCGCAGGAGATCGAAAAAACATTTGGCGCGATAGTCGGGAAAGCGGGCACCAAACTTGGCAGTCTGGCCCAGCCCGCAAGGGTGGCGATCACCGGCGGCACGGCAAGTCCCGGCATATTTGAGGTCTTTGAGATAGTCGGAAAAGACAAAGTATTAAGACGCCTGGACAAAGCAATCGGCGGCGGATAAATGGCGCTGGACAAGGAGTTGCTCGAAATACTTGTATGCCCGAAATGCAAGGGCGATCTTGTTTACAAAGAGGCAGAATACTTCCTCATCTGCAATGCCTGCAAGTTGAAGTACCCGATACAAGATGATATACCCGTTATGCTGATCGACAAGGCAATAAAGATCGACAAATCATGATTTCAGATCCGCGGGACAAACCTGCCTGTTCGTGTCATATATGCGCGATACTCGTCTCCAAATTTATCGAGCATCATTTTTTCTTCATAGGTGACAAGCCTGTGCCAGATTGGATGTAATAAGACCGCAAACAGCAGGATAATCCATGAATTTAAATACAGGGCCACGGCCGGCAATATAAAAGTTATCCATGCGGCGTACATAGGGTGACGAAACCACCTGAAAGGCCCCCCTGTGCAGAGCATGTCCCTGGACCACCAGTTCCGGATGGTCCACAAGCCCCATAAATACAGCCCCATTCCGATGACGGCAAGCGCCCCGCCGGCAACTTTTAAGGGCGCCGGATCTGCCAATATCGCTGAATGCCCCAATGCGCGGTCTACCCAGACGGCTGTCATCAACAGCACAAAGCTGATAATCGCCCCGAGCGGACCGATGCCAAATATTTTTTTAAGTCTAGTGACAGTCATCAGGAACCTCTCCTTTCGATCTGGGTTTTGAGATCTTTGCAACTAATCTTCCGGTTTCGATACGGCTTTCACCAGCATGCCGGGATACTCCTCGCTGGTTGTCCGGAACAACTCGGATATCTTTGCATTGTCCCGGGGGCTTATCAGCTTCTGGCTGCGGCCCCCGAACTGTACCCTGGACGAGAAAGACTGCCCGTCCAGATACTTGCGAAGATGAATATACTCGGATTCTTCATACTCCTCGCCTCCTGCGTTTGAACCGTGATACAAAAAGAAATCTTCCTTCAGCCCGGGCGCAATTGCTGCATAGAAGTTAGGGTTGTCTTTTTTGTGCCATGTCTGGATAAAACTGCACCCCCGCTCTGCTGCCAGTTCAATCTCATCTTTTTTCAACAGTCCTGCAATGCCGCAGGAACGAAATAGTTCGCGTGTGTAAACATAAAGAACAGCGCAAAACATTTTGTCCGTCCCGCGGATTGTTCCGGATATGGTCCAGTTGAAGCCGGCTGATATGCAAACACTGCCCAATGTTGCGCGAACCTCTGTGACATCTGTCTCGAAGCCCGCATTTTTGTCGGCATCGTAAAACAGCTGCGGATACTCATGGCGGAGCACTTCAATCGGGTTCTTTGGATTGCCGGGCGAATCAAAGAAAACATCATAACAGTACTTATCAGGCAATTCGACAGCTCCATCGGGAAATGCTATCTTGTAACTCCAACCATCAGCCAGTACGACCAGATTGTTTCGAACTACCTGAATAACAGGCACCTCAGCCAACCCAAAGCGTTGCCTGATGCGGACAGCACAGTCTTTCTTTTTCCCGGCCATGTCCATGCCATTGCTCCTTGTGAATTATTGTATTATGCGGCTGACAATCAATATGCCTTGCAGGTTATGTCCGATATTTCGCTTCATGATAGCATAGGGCATTGAATAATACAATTCAGAAAAGGCCATTTATTTTGTTGGTACTGGTTCATGCTTCGCCGGACAATTCCTGATATCACAGGCTAAAAACTTGCGAGGTATTTTAAGGCTTTTTGACCAGGGAAAGGCATTCGAGTATCAGCATTGCCGTCGTTTCATAAATGAGACACAAGGCAACTAAGATGTCTGATCAATAATATCTGTAATAATCTGCTTAAGTTGAGGTATTTTATTGTTAATAATGTCCCAGAGAATTTCGTAATCAATGCCGAAATATTCATGCGCAAGCAGGTTTCTAAAATTGGCTATCTTTTTCCACTCGATCGAGGGATATATGTCTTTAATTTCGATCGGTAATTTGCCGGATGCTTCGCCGATAATTTCGAGGTTCCTTACTATAGCGTCGAGCCGCATTTTGTCTGCCCGCAGGGTTTCGATTGTTGCTCCGCCCGAATATTCAAGTATTCTGCTTGTCGATTCCAGGATATCATCAAGGTAGAGTTTGAAATCTCTAGGCATAGACCGTTTCGCTCAATATAGCTGTTTTTAGTTGGGGTCTGAGCGCATTCACCGTAACAAGGTCAACTTTACGGCCAAAGAATTCTTCGAGGTAGAACTTAAGGTCCATGTAATTATCAAATGTCTTTTTGCCTTCTTCAAAATCGACGAGGACATCCAGATCGCTATCGCTGCGCTCTTCTCCCCTGGCAAACGACCCGAAAATTCCTATGCTTTTGATCCCGAACCTGTCTTTAACATTCAGTTCGATACCCTTAAGCATGTAAATCGCATTCATCGAATATCCACCCCATAGCTTTATATGGAGATTATATCATAAACAAGCGAGTCAGCTGGAAAGTTGCCGCTCTTATTTCACTATCCATGTGTAACTCGGCTTATGAGTCCAATTACCGCATGTAAAGGTCTGATAGTTTAGTAATATCCGGCGCATATGAATGAATGACGCAGGCTGCTGCGAAAGTTATCAGAAGAACACAGAGGAAGGGTATATAGGTGTCCCTGAGGACGCTTCCCATCCAGTCAGGGTGGTTGACCTTCTTGTAACCCCTGATAAGACTGGTGCCGAGCAGAAAGTTGAAGGCAGCGTCTGACAGTACATGCGGGGCCATGTAAACAAGATAGATCGACGCCCCGAAGACAGCTGTCAGGAGAACTCCGATGGCGATGAGTATGATTCCGTCATCATCGATGTCAAAAATGCCAGACACTGCGTCACCAACAGACCCGCCTGCGCCGGATACAGCGTCTGCAGACCCCGAAGAAGAAGACCCTAAAGCCGCCCCCGCATCGGTCATCGGCCCGTCGAACGCGCCAGTTGCTCCGCCGCCGCCAGCGGCCCCGCCGCCGCCTCCGAATTTGGGCAAGGAAACATCCGGCCCCGCGCCGCCGCCGGACAGGTCCGGCAGATTGAAGACCTGATTCCCTGCGGTGCCGGAAGAATTAACAGACTTCCAGGCCGAGATGTACGCCAGCCAGAGCTTCACAAAGAGGAAAAATGCCAGGTAGGAGCAGAACACTGCCAGCGGGTAGCGTATGATTATATTTTCCAGCTGCAGGAGAAGCAGCAGCTTTGAGGCAAGAAGTCCGGACAAGCCTGTGGCCAGCAGGATTAACGACATATGAAAGCGCAGGAAAAACCGTTCCCTGAGACGGCGCATGAACAGCTGCACCCTCTGGCCGCCTGGATTGGCCCGCTGCCGGTCAGTCATTTTTTTGTCATTATTCATGTTCTCCACTCCTTAATATTATCACACACTGGCCGGAAGAATAATCTCATTTTGCCTGGGGGCCGATTGACCGGCAAGGCCATCAATGTTATATTGTTTTTATCACTTTCTGGTACAAGGAGGTCTTTATGGCAAAGCCTGTTGTAGATGAGGAACTCTGCATTGGATGCGGTGTGTGTGTGGGCGTATGCCCCGATGTATTCGAGATGAAGGATGATAAGGCAATTGTCGCAGGTCATGATAAATGCGGCACCTGCAACTGCGAAGATGCAGTCAGCAGCTGTCCTGTGGATGCTATTTCAATGAAGTAACACAAGCAGAAAAATTCGGGGGCCGGGAATCAGCAGCCTAACTTCTTCTGTGCAAGCGCGATAAAGCCGTACATCTTGAGGTCTGCAATATTCCCGGTCCTGCACAATTCCTCAACCTTTTCATTGGCAGTGCTGAGAGGGGTCTTTATCAGCTCGATATCTTCGGTCTCATCCATCGGATAGAGCGCCAATAATTGAGGCGTCGCAGGCACCACGTTCGTTGCGAGGTATACGCTCATACTTTCAGTGGACAGGCCGGTTGACACGGGGCCTTCGGCTATAAGCTCAAGGTTTTCGCTCATGTACCCTGTCTCTTCTATCAATTCCCTTTTGGCGGCTTCAATGAGCGTCTCACCTTTGTCATTGAGTCCCGCCGGCAGTTCAATGACAAAATTATTCAGAGTGGGACGGTACTGCCGTATCATCAGGATATCGCCGTCGGTTGTTATCGGTATTATGGCAACTATGCCTTCGCAATTGACTCTTTCGACGCCCTCCCAGGTCCGGACAGCGCCTTTGTCATCCATGTATTCGAGCAGCATGGCCCTTACAAAGCGGCCCTCCCAAACGATCTTCCTGCCTACTATCCTGAGCGGTTTATCTTCCGGCATATTCATAGCGCACGAGTGAAGCTGCTCTCACCCGTGAATCCTTTCCAGATTTATTTCGATCTCAGCCCGGAGGCCACTGCATATGCCTGCCGCCCAGGATGTGAAAATGAATATGATAGACCGACTGGCCGCTCTCCGCATTGCAATTGGCCACCAGCCTGTATCCCCTTTCGGCAATGCCTCTGTCCCGTGCAATCGTATTGGCAACTTTTACGATATGCCCGAACAGGTGCAGATCTTCATCCCTTGCATCGAGCAGAGTGGCAATATGCTTTTTGGGTATGATTAGCGCATGCACAGGGGCCTGGGCGTTCAGGTCCTCAAACGCAAGCACAAGTTCGTCCTCATATACTATTCTGGCAGGTATCTTCTTTTCGACAATTTTGCAAAAAATGCAATCGTTCATAGTATCTCCCAATGCAATTTATTTACATCAAGTGAAACCGACTCTTGCCCCGTCTTCCTACTTCTCTATCTTCGTGAAAAAACAGGTCCTGTTCCCGGTATGGCACGCGCCCTTGCCAAGCTGCTTTACTTTTACGAGGACCGTATCGGCATCGCAGTCGTACCAGAGCTCTTTCACTTCCTGCAAATCTCCGGATGTGGCGCCCTTCTTCCAGTACTCCTGTCTCGACCGCGACCAGAAATGCGTGTATCCCGTATCGAGAGTCGCCTGCAGCGAGGTCTCGTTCATGTAGGCCATCATAAGGACATCTCCGTTTTCGATGTCCTGGACAATGGCCGGAATCAGTCCTTTTTCATCATACTTAAGCGTCGGCAGCATCACTCCTCCTGAAATAAATGGTTGGTTTGGGCCGTTAGCCGTCTACAACGACTATAATACCATTTCTCTGCGTTCAAACGACCGCAAACAGCTAATTCACCTCTCTGCACTATGGTATACTTAAGATAAATTATTCTTTAATGTCAAGGGGTAAAAGGCACTGTTGTGAATAAATCGATAACTATGAAACGGGACACCGCCATATGGCTGGTCCGTAAAGCCGTGCCTTTCGTAATCTTTGCCTTGACGGTTCTGTACATGCCTGCCCTGGGATGCGCCTCTGATATAACAACATTAAGCTTCAGGCAGACCAATCAAGACATTATCGTAAACGCATCCTTGCAGCTCGATGAGAAGACGATCGATGATCTCAATACCGGGCTCTCCAAGGAGATTGTATTCAATATAGAACTTTTCAGATACCGGAAGATATGGTCTAACGAGTTTATTGCGGGCAAAAGCTTTGTACGATTGCTCCAGAGCAACCCGATCAAGCGGGAATATGTCGGAACAAGCATAGACGGCAAGGCCAAGACAGTAAAAAGGTTTAAAGACATCAATTCCATGATAGCGTGGGGAGTAAATATAGAAGAGCTCACGCTTACAAATATCACCCTGGAAGATGACGGCGACTATTTTGTGAAAATTTCTGCTGAAGCGCGTATGCAGGCCATACCTGCGGTAATTGGCTATATATTCTTCTTTCTGCCGACAAAGGAATTCAGCGTCAGCAGGGAATCGTCGCTTTTCAAAGCCAGTCCGTCGAAGGTGACAAAATGAACATACTCAGACCGCTGCTCATAACCCTGGCGCTTATCCTCTGTCTTGTGCTCATTACTGCAGTGCAGGTGCATTTCATCAAGCTGCGGGGCCTCGACGCCACTACACGCTTCCTGCTGACCGGGCTGCTGACCTTTAATATTGCGGCGCTTCTGACTCTGGTTTTTTTCGTAGGAAAAAATCTCTACAGGCTCTTTATGGAGATGCATCACAAGGTGCCGGGCTACAGGTTCAGGACCAAGCTTGTGGCCATATTTGTGACCCTGATAATGATACCCTCCGTCTTCCTTTTCTTTGCGGCAAGCGGTGTCGCGACAGTTTATTTTAACCGCCTCTTCTCGCCACAACTCAGCGAGCCTGTCAACAGGTCGGTAGATCTGGCGAGGGCTTTTTACGACTATGAGAGGGAAAGGGTGCTGCTGGCAGCCCGCCATGCCTCAAAAGGATCGTATGTCTCATCTCCCGGCATATTCATCAACAGGCTGGCCGCTCTGCCTGCTGATGCAAGCCAAATAATGAAAGAGGCCTTTAAGGGCAAGGAAGGGACTGAGGTAATCTCAAGGGGCCGGGGAGATATCATCCGGGCCATGGTCCCTTCAGGAAAGAGCGTTGTCACCGCCGAGATTATCCTGCCATCGGACATATCGCAGAAGGCCGAAAAGCTGCGGCAGGCGCATGAGGAATTTTTAAACCGCGGCCAGCTCAAAACACCGCTGAACCTCACATATACGCTGACCCTCGGATTTCTTACACTCATAATGGTCTTCAGCGGACTCTGGTTCGCCCTGAAGATATCCAGGGACATTACCATCCCAATCCAGAACCTTGCGGTGGCGACAGAAAAGATTGCCGCGGGAGACCTCAGCATTCAGGTGCAGGTCACAAGCAAGGATGAAATCGGCACCCTCGTGAATTCGTTTAACCAGATGGTGTCCCAGCTTAAAGAGAGCAAGATATCGCTCGAGCAGGCATATCTCGAATCTGATAAAAGGAGATTGTACCTCGAAAACATTCTCCAGAGCATTACATCCGGCGTTCTTTTCCTCGACAATGGCGGGAAAATACTGACGGCTAACAGGGCAGCTTGCGCCATGCTGAATCTCGATGAGGAGAAGGTCGTTGGCATGGACTACCGCAAGCTCATTGCCCTGTTCCGTTCCGAAGACCTATTGCATATGATTCGCGATATCGAGGGCAAAGAGGTAAGGGAGACCACGCGCGAGATAAAGGTAAATCCGGGCAGCGGGCCGATGACCTTCAGGGTGACTATCACCGGCATCAGGGAATCGTACTTATCTTCCGCGCTCGGCATGCTTGTCGTCTTCGACGACCTGACCGATATAATCAAGGCGCAGAAATCGGAAGCCTGGCAGGAAGTGGCCCGCAGGATAACCCATGAAATAAAGAACCCCCTCACTCCGATAAAGCTTTCGACAGAGAGGCTTATAAGGAAGTGGCACAACAAGGATGAGGACTTCGGAGCAGTCTTTGAGAAATCGACCCGGACCATTATCACCGAGGTAGACAGCCTCAGGCGGCTCGTGGACATATTTTCGAAATACGGCCGTATGCCCGAAATAGCAAAGGCACCGGCTGACCTCGTAGAACTTGTAGATTCTGTCGTTAACCTGTATAAAGGATACTGGGACATCAAGATGGATGTTGTTGTCGCAGAAAGCATACCGAAAATCGTCATGGACAGTGAGCAGATCAAGAGGGCGATTATCAATATCATCGACAATGCAATAGAAGCCATGAAGCAGGACGGTTCAATGACCATTTCGCTGAGGAAGTCCGCCCATCACGCTGCGATAAGCATAGCGGACACGGGGCCGGGCATACCTGATGAAGAAAAGGAACAGCTCTTCCTGCCGCACTTCTCGAAAAGAAAGGGCGGCACCGGACTCGGGCTCGCAATTGCAAACAAGATCCTCACGGACCATGGAGGACGCATTGTAGTAAGGGACAACCAGCCTAAAGGCAGCATATTCATCATGGAGATACCGCTGGGTGAGCAGGGCCAAGGAGAAAAGAATGCCTAAAAAGACCGTATTAATAGTTGATGATGAAGAAGGGATAAGAGAAAGCCTGAAAGGCATCTTCGAGGATGAAGGTTATGAAGCACTGACGGCCGCATCGGCCGAGGAGGGGCTCGCGACGCTGAAGGAGAGGACGCCGAACATCATATTCCTTGATGTATGGCTGCCCGAGATGGACGGTCTGGAGGCCCTGTCAAAGATCAGCGAGATGGAAAGGGACATGCCGGTCGTCATAATTTCCGGACATGCCAACATAGAGCTGGCTGTCAAGGCGACCCATCTGGGGGCATATGACTTTCTCGAAAAACCTCTTTCACTTGACAAGGTACTGCTCATTGCGCAGAGGGCACTGGAGAGGAAAAAACTAGAGACAGAAAACCGGACACTGAAAGAGAACCTCGGCAGAAAATGGAAACTCATTGGCACCTCCGACAAGATGCGTGAGCTCAGGCATCAGATTGAAATGGCGGGACAGAGCAATTCCAGGGTGCTGATCCTCGGAGAGAGCGGAACGGGCAAAGAACTTGTAGCCCGGCTGCTGCATGAAAAGAGCCCACGTTCGGGCGGGCCGTTCATAGAGGTAAACTGTGCTGCGATCCCGCAGGAGCTGATAGAGAGTGAACTGTTCGGCCACGAAAAAGGCTCCTTCACCGGTGCTGTTGAACGCAAGATCGGCAAATTCGAGCTTGCCCATGAAGGCACTCTCTTTCTTGATGAGATAGGTGACATGACGCTCCAGACACAGGCAAAGGTGCTGCGGGTGCTCGAGACGCAGGTCTTCCAGAGGGTCGGAAGCGGTATAAGCATTAAAGTGGATGTCAGGATTTTAGCGGCAACGAACAAGGACCTTGCTGAAGAGGTAAGAAAGAACGCCTTCAGGGAAGATCTCTTTTTCAGGCTGAATGTGATCCCGTTAAGAGTGCCCCCGCTGCGCGAAAGAAAGGACGACATCCCCCAGCTGGCGGAATACTTTACTGAGCTTTTTGCAGCGGAAAGCGGGATGAAACCCAAGAAACTGGATGCCGAGGCCATCCGGTTGTTCATGTCCTACAACTGGCCCGGGAATATCAGAGAATTGAGGAATGCGGCAGAGAGGCTCATGATAATGTCACCGTCGCCTGTCATCAATGCGCCGGACATTGCAGCGCTTGGGATGCTCGTACCGGGCCTGTCTGTCAGGGAGAACGATTATTTTTCTTATTCCAGCCTTAAAGATGCACGCGACGCCTTTGAAAAGGATTTCATTTGCCGTAAACTGAAAGAAAATGACTGGAACGTCTCGAGGACCGCTGACGCCATGTCCGTAGAGCGGAGCAATCTCCATAAAAAGATAAAGTCTTATGGCATTTCTGAAGGGGGTAATTAGCGTTGAGTTCAATTGTTGCAATTATCGGAAGACCGAATGTCGGAAAATCTTCCCTCTTCAACCGCATGCTGAAAAAAGAAAAGGAGCGCGGCCCGGTTGCGATTACTGAAGAGACGCCCGGAGTTACGCGCGACAGGAATTACGGGTTCGCTGAATGGGAGGGCAGATCATTCACGGTCATTGATACCGGCGGGTTTTATCCCGAGGGGCTTCCGCATGAAGCCAAAGAGATAGCGGGTCAGGTAAGGGAACAGGCCCTTTTCGCAATAGAAGAAGCCGATCTGATAATACATCTGCTCGACGGCAAGGAGGGTCTTATACCCTCGGACCGCGAGATGGCTGACATGCTGAGGGCATCCGGGAAAAAGGTCTTCTGGGTCGTAAACAAGATTGATGTTCCTGCGCGCGAAATCAATGTCATCGACTTTTACTCCATCGGCGCCGAAAACATCTACCCCGTGTCGGCTGTATCCGGTCTCGGGTATGAAGAATTTATGGATGTCATGGTTTCGGAGCTGCCGCCGTCTGATGACTCGGCATCTTCTTCATACCAGGACCTTCCAAAGGTCGCTGTAATTGGCAAGCCAAATGTCGGCAAGTCCACGCTGATCAATGCGCTTCTCGGGAAAAACAGGCTCATCGTCAGTCCGGTGCCGGGCACCACCAGAGACTCGATAGATTCGGTCTGTTCGTACTACGGAGAAAGGTTCCTTTTTATAGACACCGCGGGGATCAGGAAGAAGACGAGGGAATATTCGGTCGAGGGTATGTCTGTCATGAAGACCATGCGCAGCATGGAAAAGGCCGATGTGGTAATAATAGTGATTGACGCTTCGCAGGGGATAGGCGAACAGGAACAGAAGATAGCTGGTATGGCCGAAGAACTGGGCAAGGGAGTGCTTCTCTTTTTCAACAAGTGGGACCTTATTGCGGACGCTGAGACAGAATACAAGAAACTCGGCGCAGAGATAAAAAGGAAGCTCTGGTTCATGGAGTACGTGCCCTGGCTTACAGCCTCTGGCATAAAGAAAACCCGCATAACCAATATCTTTCCGGTGATTGACGAGATAATCGCCGAACGCAGGAAAAAGATCAAGACACACGAATTGAACAACCTGCTGATAAAGACCCTCGAAAGGAAACCGTTCCCTCTCTATAAGGGCAAGGAGCTCAAATTCTATTATATGGCCCAGACCGGCATCGAGCCGCCGACATTCAGGATCTTTGTCAATTTTCCTGCCGGAGTGAAGCCGCAGCATGTCAGCTATATTGAAAAAGCACTCAGAGCTTGTTATTCTTTTAAGGGGACGCCGATCCGCATCTTTGTCAAGGGACGACGGGATATGCTAAAATAAACAATCTGTATCAGGGCGGAAAGACTTTACGGGGAGCGCCGACGGTCGGATTTTTTGTGCCATCTACTGGTTTGATGGTTATTTGCATTGCAGTATCAGCCAAGGAGGAATACCATGCAGAAAATACTGGTCGCCCACGACGGTTCGAAATCGTCCGACAAGGCGTTGAAAAAAGCTGTTGAGCTGTCTTTGAAATTTAACTCGTCACTGGCCATACTGGCTGTTGTGCCCGAACTCTATCTGACGGAACTCTCGGATGTGGACCGCAACCGTATCGCCGATTCGCTCAGCCGCGAGACGACCGACTCGATGGAAAAGATCAGAAAATCCCTGTCAGGGAAATCGATAGACGTGAAAACCGTCATCAGGCAGGGAGATCCTGCTGAAAAGATACTCGAGACAGCACAAAAGATGAAGGTTGACCTTATCATTACGGGTTCTCACGGAAGGCACGGCACAAAGAAGTTCCTGCTCGGGAGCGTCTCTTCAAAGGTAGTAGATTATTCGAAGTGCCCGGTGCTGGTAGTGAAATAACTTACATCAGAGGGACTTTCTGTTAATCGGGGCGGGGTGGTGAAGGCCAGGCAAGGTCAGGAATCTCTGCCCCTTTTCATATGGTTACCCCTCCAGTGTGGCATAAACATGGAGTCCCTTAGCCTCAAAATCCTTCCGGTCGTTAAGTTGCCAATCCGCCGCGCCACTACATAAAGATTGCCGTCCCTGCCTATAAACTTTGAACCGGTAACATTAAGCGAATCGCCGGCCTTGAGCTCAAAACCTTCCTGCTCCAGATACCACGTCGGGCCTGTTATTACCTTGTAATCCCGGTTCGGAGTCTGGAGTATGACGACCACCGGGCCGCGCATCCTGGGCAGCACCTGCTGGACCGTGCCCTTTATCCTGATCTCGGTATTTTCGTCATAGCCTTCATTCTCCTCATTCTGGGCATGAGCATAGGAGAAGATAAAGACAAGGAAAAAAGAGGTAAGTAATATTTTTTTCATTTAGTTATTCATAACTGACGATTGCATCCGTTGTCAACCCCGCATTAATCATATTATATTTGAATCCCGGGAAAATGCGGAATACAGGGGCTGAAGGGGAAGCTTCATCTTGTTGGAACCCTGTATCCCGCACTAGTTGAATGTTAATAATTAGAAGCGTCCACCCCTGCCGCCGCGTCCCATGCCATAACCTCCGGCCGGCAGTCCGTTCTCTTGTGCCTTTTTCTGGATCTCGATCCTGAGATCAACCATCTGCTTCTGCTTTGCAGATATCGCATTCCAGTCCGGAGTCGTCTGCGAGCGCAATGTCATAAGCTCTGTTCTTAGCTGGATCATCTGCTGCCTCAGCGGTAATATGTCACTCTGAAACTTCTGGAACTTCTGTGCCTGCTCAGGTGATACTGAACCGCCTGCCGCCGGGCAATTTCCATATCCGCCACCATAGCCGGGGCCAAACGCGAAAGCTCCTGTCGCCAATGCCATGGCAAGAACAACTGCCAACCCTATCAATAATCTCTTTTTCATTTTCCTTCACCTCTCTAAAGTTTTTTTACTGCTGCCTTTTATAAAGCAATCCTCGTGCCACCCGCCAAAGGCTGATAAATAAGGACATTCTGGCGAATATAATTGCACAACTGCAATTTTTGCATGCCATTAAATGCAATATATGCAGATAGCCGCGCTTTGGACCCTCTGTACCGCCATTATTCCCCCGCCTCGCAATTTTGGAAAAAAAGGCAGATCACTACTATAATGAATCTATGACAATTGTGACAGCTAAATCCCTGACAAAGGATTACAACCATTTCAGGGCTGTGGATTCCATCGATTTCGAAATATTCGGTGGCGAGTGCTTTGGCTTTCTAGGGCCGAACGGCGCGGGCAAGACCTCGACGATGAAGACCATATACTGCTTCATGCCGCCCACATCAGGGGAACTTACTGTCTTTGACATGAATGTAGTCAGCAGCCCGAGCGAGATCAAGCGCAGGATTGGCGTAATGCCGCAGGAGAACAACCTGGATCCCGACCTTTCCGTGCTGGAGAACTTGATAGTCTATGCGCGCTATTTTGACATCCCTAAAAAAGAGTCTGTACCTACCGCATGGAAGCTTCTCGATTTTGTCGAATTAAGGGACAAGGCTGATGTGAAGATAGATCATCTTTCGGGCGGAATGAAACACAGGCTCCTGCTTGCCCGCTCACTGATAAATAATCCGGATCTTTTGATCCTTGACGAGCCTACCACCGGCCTTGATCCGCGCAGCAGGCATGCCGTCTGGGACAAGTTGAACGCGCTCAAGGCTAACGGTATGACACTCGTGCTGACCACACATTATATGGAAGAGGCCGAGAAACTTTGCGACCGTGTTGCGATAATGGATTCGGGCAAAATAATCGCAATCGATACACCCGCCGGCCTGATGTCCCTGCATGGCGGCAATCTGGAGGATGTCTATCTCAAGCTTACGGGGAGGCGCCTTGAACATTAAGCGTGCCTTCAGGGTTTGGCAGCGCCATCTTACGGTATACACCAAACTGTATAAATCGAGCTTTGCCCTGAACTTTGCAGAGCCTGTTCTTTACCTGACAGCCATGGGGTTCGGACTCGGTGCGTTCGTGTCCGATATACACGGCGTGCCGTACATCAACTTCATTGCACCCGGCATAATCGCCTCGTCTGCGATGTTCGCAGTCGTCTACGAATGCACCTATTCGACGTATGTCCGGATAGTATTTCAGAAGACCTTTGACGCCATACTTGCAACCCCGGTGAATATCGATGACCTTATTGCCGCCGAGATGATATGGGGCGCGACAAAAAGCGTAATTTATGGGACCACAATAATTATAGTAATCGCCCTTTTCGGCCTCGTTGACTCTCCCCTGGTCTTGCTGGTAATACCTCTGCTCTTCATAGCCGGCATTATTTTTGCGGAACTTTCCCTCATCTTTGTTGCCAAGGCGCCCGGCATAGATTCCTTCAACTACTTTTATACCCTTTTTATGACACCATTGTTTCTCTTCTCAGGCATATTCTTCCCGCTTGACGGCATGCCCGAAATAGTAACAAAAATAGCATGGTTCACACCGCTTTACCATCTCGTTAATGTATGCAGGTCATTTGCTGCAGGAGATCTTGCCGCACCCCTGATGGACATCCTCTGGCTATTGGTCGTAATGTCCATCCTCGCGCCATACCCTTTCAGGCTGATGCGGAAATATATTGTGAAATAAATATGTCACCGGGGTCCTCTTGCCAGTTAAAGTCACGCACGTAAAAAAGCGTATCCTTCTCATCACACCCGAATGCCCTGAGATTCACGAATACCGCAAACGCCAGTTTAATAACTTTACTCAGATCACCATGCCATATCTGGCGGGCTTTGTTGATGAAACCGGATATGATATCACCCTTGTCGACGAGTATAACCAGGCCATTCCTTACGGTCAACAATTTGATCTGGTCGCCATCACTGTAAATACGCCCTCTGCAGGCCATTGTTATGACATCGCCCTGAGGTTCAGGGGAATGGGGGCAATGGTCGTGATGGGCGGCCCGCATGTGACGCTCCTGCCCGAAGAAGCCTTACAACATTGCGATCATATTGTGGAGGGAGAGGCCGAGGAGACCTGGCCGCAATTTCTTGACGATTTCGCAAACGGCAAGGCGCTGCGCAGTTACGCCTCCGCTAATCCCCCGTCCTTGCAGGGTCTTCCCATTGCAAGGAGAGATCTTATAGGGAGACGGTGGGTCACAAAGGGGGCTGTCTTTGCGACCCGCGGCTGTCCCTACAACTGCAGCTATTGCAATCTGAAGCAGATCTACCATCCTTCCTTCAGAACGCGCCCGGTCCATGAGGTTATAGCCGACATCGCGACGATCAAGCAGGACTATTTTGTCTTTTGGGATGATAACTTTTTCGGAAACACGGATTATGTCCGGACATTGATGCGGGAACTCAAAACCCTTCGTAAAAAATGGGCGGCCCAGGTGACCATCGACCGCTGCAGGGACGGGGAACTGCTTCGCCTCGCAAAAGAAGCCGGCTGTCTTTATCTGTTTGTCGGACTGGAATCATTTTCCGCGGATAGCCTTGCAGCCGTCAACAAGGAGAGCAACAGCGTTGAAGGATATGGCAGCGCAATAAGCCTTATGCACAGACATGGCATTTCCGTGCAGGCCGGTATAATTTTCGGTTTCGACACCGACCATCGTGACGATTTCCGGCATACATTGGAAGCATGTGAACGGCTTGGCATTGATGGAGTGACCCCGAGTATCCTGACCCCCTTGCCGGGGACGCCAATTTATGATGACTTGAAGAATGCGGGCAGACTGCTTAGCGCAGACTGGATGCACTACAACGGCAAGACGCGGGTATCTTTTCAGCCGAAGAACATGACACCTGCCGAACTTTATGAAGGCTATATGTGGTTCCGGAAACATTTTTATTCCTTTCGCTCAATCACAAGGAGGATGCTCGTATCCAGGACCAATTTGATCCACACCCTCATCGTCAATGCTGGTTACAAGTTGTCACTATAAATATTTCATTGAAGTGAGCAGCATCCTGATTTGATAAATGAACAGAAATTCATTAAAATGAAGCAGCTTATAAACTTTTCGCGGAGGCACAATGAAAAGAACCCTGATTTTTTCCCTGGTATTGGTATTGGCGATAGCTGGTATCGTGTTTGCCCAGTCAGCCGACTTCTCGGGTACATGGGTGCTCGATTATGCCAAGAGCGATCTCGGCAGCCCTATGGCCAGCAAGATGCAGGCGCGCAAGATTGTCCTGGTCATAAAGCAGACAGCCAATCAGCTCAGCATTGAACGCTCGATGGGAGACCGCAAAGAGACCGCTGTTTTCAAACTCGATGGTAGCGAGAGCGTTAACCCCCTGCCGGGCGGCGGAAAAATGAGCACATGGACAAAATGGTCTGGCGCTACCCTCGTCGCAAAGTCCACTTCAGTTATAGGCGGATCGAATGTTGAGGTGAATGATCTGCGCAGCCTTTCAGCTAATGGTCGGATTATGACCCTGCAGGTCACCCGTACTACCCCTAGAGGCGTGACAAAGCAGACGCTGATATATAACAAACAGTAGGAACTGAATGATGCAGAAGATACTGACTTTGCCGCTTGTTCTCGTTATTTTAATAAGCGCCTGCTTCGCTGCGCAGGCTTACGCTGAGCCGTGCGAAAAAGCCGTGGCCTCGGTGACTGCACGGCTCTCTCCCGGCATTGATCAACAGGAACTGGCAGAAATGCTCCGAAGCCTGAACAGCAGCCGCAACCGGAGCCTTCCGCCAAAGTTTGTGACCAAACGCGAAGCCCAGTCACAGGGCTGGAGACCGGGCAGGGACCTCTGGTCAGTAAGCACGCTGCGGGGCTCGAGCATAGGCGGCGACCATTTCAGCAACAGGGAGGGCCGTCTGCCTTATGCAAAATGGCGCGAGGCAGACCTCGACTACAAGGGCGGTCACAGAGGCGCCAAGCGCCTGATCTTTTCACAGGACGGACGGCGCTTTGTGACAGTTGACCACTACAAGACCTTTATGGAGATACCATCATGCCGCTGAAAAAATGCATCTTGAACGGCAACGCTATTCATTCGCTCGATGATCTTTATGATCAACTCTCACTGCAGCTCACCTTGCCGCCGCATTTTGGCCGCAATCTCGACGCGCTCTGGGACGTGCTTTCGACTGATGTGGAAGGACCGTTTGAGATCACCTGGACGCATACTGCCGAATCGAAGAAAATGATGGGCAGGGATTATGACCTGGCAATTAAGTTATTAAAAGACCTGGAAAAAGAACGCGATGATTTCAGGCTGAAGACATCAAATTGACCAGGCAGGTCTAGGGTTCGATTTTATCTGATTCAGCTTTTCAAGCCCTTCGAGATAGGCATGTATGGCTTCTTTGGCATTTTCAAGGGCTTCTTCTTCAGTCTCGCCCTGCGTAAAACAGCCGTCCAATGCCGGCACAGTCACATTGAAACCGCCTTCTTCAGCAGGTTCAAGCATTATATTGAATTTCATATAATTTCCTCCTTTCTTAACCTTTATTATACCACTTATCTCATATACCCCCGCCGTCTTCCGCTTTCCTGACGCACCCTATGATCAAGGCATTTGCCCAGTAAAGCTTCTCGCGTTACCCGCCCTTTTCCTTGCCCATTCCTGCAACTGGATGTTATTTTATATAGATTCGAGTTGCGGAAAGAATAACATTCCGAATTTTCAATATCGAAAGCATAGGTTATTATTCCCATGGAAATCGCCGACCTCACAATGGAAGTAATATTATTTTTGTTCTTTGTCGCCTTTGCTGCAGGATTTATTGATACCCTGGCAGGCGGCGGAGGCCTCCTTACTCTGCCCGCTTTAATATTAAGCGGGCTGCCGCCCCTTACAGCTCTGGGGACCAACAAATTGCAGGGAGCAATGGGTACTGCGACTGCAACCTTTGTGATGCTTAAGACCGGAAAGGTCATTTGGCACAAAGTCAAATATCTGATGTTGTCCGCATTTATTGGTTCTCTTGCAGGCACCATCGCTGTTCAGTTCATTAATACCAAGGCATTGAACTTTGTTATACCGGCTGTCCTGCTGTTGATAGCATTATATTTTCTGTTCGCCCCGCAGCCGCATGAGGGAGTATCTACGCCGCGGATATCCAACAGCCTTTATCGAAAAACCGTTGTGCCTTTTATAGGGTTGTATGATGGAGTATTTGGTCCCGGGGCCGGATCATTTTTCGCCGTGGCCGGGGTATCATTAAGAGGCCAGGGCCTGATCGACGCTACCGCCATTGCCAAAACCCTCAATTTTTCCACGAACATCGCTTCTTTCATTGTCTTTCTGATCGCGGGCAAGATAGTCTGGCTTATCGGCATAGTAATGATGATTGGACAGTTCGCCGGTGCGTGGGCCGGTTCGCTATGCCTGTTCAGAATAAATCCGAAATACCTGAGAGTTATTGTTGTTGTCATGTGTCTCTGCATGCTCGCTAAATATGCCTATACCATGGGCTGGTTTGAATTTTAGTCCCGGGAACCTCTGCCGCCCCCTTCCCTTTTCCTTGCCCATTCCTGCAAATGGATGTTATTTTATAAGGATGAACTTTGCGCTCTTTCAGAGACCGACCCGCTATATAGACAGTGAATTCAATGCAAGGCCCAAGCCCGGCCCCGTAGATGTAAGGATTGCCCTCGCATTTCCGGATACTTATGAGGTCGGCATGTCCCATCTCGGGCTGCGCATCCTTTACGATATCGTCAACAACCTGCCCTTTGCCGCGGCTGAACGCGCCTTCGCTCCCTGGTCTGATCTCAGGGAATATATGAAGGCGCATGATATGCTGCTCGCATCTCTCGAAACAAAGAGGCCGCTTCGCGATTTTGATATTGTCGGCTTCAGCCTGCAGTATGAACTCTCGTATACTACCGTCCTGGACATGCTCGACCTTGGCGGCATCCCTTTCAGGACATCAGAAAGATTAGAATCAAAAAATAACCTTCCGATAATCATCGCGGGAGGCCCCTCAACAGTAAACCCGGCGCCGATGTCACCCTTTATTGACGCTTTTCTGATAGGAGAGGGGGAAGAGGCAGTCGTTGAAATGCTTGACGCAGTTAGGCAGGCAAAGGCAAACGGTGAAGGCCGCGAGAGCATTTTGCGGGCCATCTCGAATATTGACGGTTTTTTTGTGCCGCACATACACGGCAATTCAACTAAGATTAAAAGAAGATTTATCGCAGATCTTGATTCCAGCCCCTTCCCTGAAAAGCAGATAGTCCCTTACGCGTCTATTGTTCATGACAGGGTAAACATAGAGGTTGCCAGGGGCTGTTCAATGGGCTGCAGGTTCTGCCAGGCGGGCATGATATACAGGCCTGCAAGAGAGAGAAGCCCCGAAAATGTGCTGAAGATCGCACGCAATGCGATCAACAATACCGGCTATGATGAGATATCCTTCTCGTCTCTGAGCACGGGTGATTACAGCTGCCTGCTCCCGCTCATCAGGGGCTTTAACCGCTCCTTCGGACAGTCGAGGACCGCTGTCTCGCTGCCTTCCCTGCGCGTCGGCTCTGTAAGCAGGGACGTGCTGAAAGAGATCCGGTCCGTGCGCAAGACTGGCTTCACGATGGCGCCCGAGGCGGCAACCGAAAGACTGCGCCGCGTGATCAACAAGGACTTTACCGACGAGGATTATGAGAAGGCGCTGATCGCGCTTTTCGAAGAGGGATGGCTCACCCTGAAGCTCTATTTCATGATCGGGCTGCCCACAGAACGCGATGAGGACATCAGCGCGATAAGCGAGATGGCGATGAGGGCGCTCAGGATAGCAAAAAAGAACAGCGGAAAATTCGTGAACATAAACATAACGGTCTCGCCTTTCATTCCCAAACCCCATACTCCCTTTCAATGGCAGGGGCAGATAAGCCTTGATGAGATGCGGCAGAAACTCGGCTATCTGCGGCAGATGATGCGCACCAAAAAGTTCAAATACAAGGGGCATGACGAGCGCATGAGTTTTCTCGAGGCGGTATTTGCGCGCGGCGATGAACGACTCGCCGGACTGATTGAGGAAGCGTGGCGCGGTGGCTGCAGGCTCGACGGATGGTCAGAGTTCTTTAACTTCGACAAATGGCAGCAAGCCATGGAAAGAACGGGCATTGACGGGGCCGGTTATGCCGAGAGACGTTTTGAGCAGAATGACAAGGTTCCATGGGACAATATTGACATCGGGGTTAGCAGGGATTTCCTTTTCAGGGAATATACAAAAGCTGTTGATGAAACAATGACCCCGGGCTGCAACAAGACCTGCTCCTCATGCGGATTAGAATGCCGTGTTAAGGAAGTCTCCGCGATCACCGCTGAGTGCGCACCTTCTGATGCGGCTTCGAATGCAGCAGCTCAGGTCAAGCCGCAACTCAGGCCTAAGCTTCGCATTAGGTCCTGTTTTTCCAAGACAGGCATGCTCCGCTATCTCTCCCACCTCGAACTGATCACGACAGTTACGAGGGCACTGAGAAGGGCCGGGGTGCCGGTTGACTATACAAAAGGGTTCCATCCGAACCCGGAGGTCTCTTTCGGCCCGCCCCTAAATGTCGGGGTTGCCGGTACTTCCGAGTTTTTCGACATGGAGGTCTTTGCCCCCTTTGATGTACAATTATATAGTACACTCTTGAATGGCACACTGCCGGACGGTATCAGGATCAGTGACATGCAGGTTATACCGGCTGCTGACCCTTCCCTGACCGGATTTGTCAGCAGGTATGAGTTTTTAGTCTGCTGCCCTGTTCCGGCTGAAGCGGACGAGGCGGACTTCTCAGTGCCGGTCCCGCAGGACCCGGGCAAGCCGATTATAGTTATGCGCGACGGGAAAGAGACAGACATCTCTCCATGTATAGAGTCGATAGAGAGGGTAGAGCTTGGCGATGGGGCGCTCCGTGCGGTTACGGACCTGGAGCTTGCATGGGCATGGCGTCTGATATTGAAGGAAACAGAGAGCGTCCGGGTCAGGATTGGGGAGATCTCCCTGGCCCTGCTCGGGAAAAAGATGGAAAGCCTTGAGATAATTCGCACTGGCATGTACGGCTGGAAAGATGGATGGAGGAGACCGCTGTGATCAGTGAACTCATAATAAATGTGACCAGGGAAGAAAGCAGGGTAGCGCTGCTCGAAAGCGGCCAGGTCGTCGAAATATATATAGAACGCAATAAGGATTCCAGCCTTGTCGGCAATGTTTACAAGGGCAAGGTATTGAAGATCCTTCCGGGCATGCAGTCTTCATTCATCGATATCGGGCTCGAAAAGGCCGCCTTTCTTTATGTGTCAGACATCATGCCCAATCTGGAAGACTATTATGCTCCGTTTCTTGAAGCCAACAACGGGGACCCAGACAATCCGACCCTTCAGCCCGAGGCGCTCAAGACCCTGCCTATCGAGGAGCTGCTGCAGGAAGGCCAGGAAATATTTGTGCAGGTCGCCAAAGACCCCATGGGCACAAAAGGGGCGCGTGTAACTTCTTACGTTACCCTGCCCGGCAGATATCTGGTCATAATGCCTAATGTCGACCATGTCGGGATATCGCGCAGGATCGAGAGCGAAGAGACCAGGAACCGGCTTAAGGATATCGCGGCTGAAATAAGACCAAAGGGTTACGGTCTCATCATGAGGACCGCCAGCGAAGATGCGACTGATGAGGAGATAAAGCGCGACCTCGAGTTCCTTCTGCATCTGTGGGAAAGCACGCAGGCGAAAAAGGACAAGGCATCGGCCCCGGCGCTCATATACAGCGACCTCAACCTGGTATCGAGGTCCATAAGGGACTTCATGAGCCAGGATGTAGAAAGGTTGGTAATAGACTCCTATGAGGATTACGAGCGCCTCTGCGATTTCGTCAGTACCTATTTCCCGAGACTTATGAGCAGGATAGAGCTATACGACGGACGCGAGCCGATCTTCGATGCCTTTGCGATTGAGCATGATGTGGCGAGGGCCCTCGAAAGAAAGGTCTGGCTGAAGTCAGGCGGGTACATCATCATAGACCAGACCGAGGCCATGACGGTAATTGATGTGAACACCGGCAAGTTCGTCGGCAAGGAGAACCTCGAAGATACTATCCTCAAAACGAATCTGGAGGCTGTCAAAGAGACCGCCTATCAGGTGCGGCTCAGAAATCTCGGCGGGATCATCATCATGGACTTCATAGACATGGAAAAAATCGAGAACCGGGACAAGGTCTTCAACGCCATGGTCGAGATAATGAAGAAAGACAGGGCCAAGAGCACTATATACAATATTTCCGAACTCGGCATCATACAGATGACGAGAAAACGGGTCAGGGAGAGCCTGGGCCGGGTGCTTTGCGAACAATGCCCGTATTGCGAAGGAAAAGGTTTTGTCAAATCCGCGCGAACCGTGGCATACGAGATATTCAGAAAGCTGAGGAGGATGAGCCTGCCTCGCACTAAAGTGGCGGTGATAACGGCCAACCCGGCTGTGGCTGAACTGCTTGCTGAAGAAGAGCGCCATACTATCGAAGAGACCGAAGATATCTTCGGGATCAAACTTATAGTCAAGGAAGACCTCAAGTTTCATCAGGAGCATTACGAGATAACGGTCCTTTAGGACTCCCCTTAAACGGGATTGAATTTATAAGATACGGAGCGTAATCAAGTGAAACCTGCCAATGTCATGCCGATAGACGAAAAATACAATAAACTGCTCGAAATCCTGAAAGGGATGGACTCTGTGCTGCTCGCCTTCTCGGGCGGAGTTGACAGTACCTTTCTCCTGAAGGCGCTGAAGGATTCAGGTGTAAGGATGATCGCCGTTACGGCCGTCTCCGAGACCATGCCGAAGAGCGATCTTAAATGCGCGCAGGAGATGGCGGCCCACTTAGGCGTGCCTTTCAGGGAACTCGTCACATCAGAACTCGATAATCCCGAATTCGCTAAAAATCCGAAAGAACGCTGTTTCTATTGCAAGGATGAACTCTTCAGCAAGCTCTTCAGAATTGCCGGGGAGGAGGGCTATGCGGTGGTTCTCGATGGCAATAATGCCGATGATCTCTCGGACTTCAGACCCGGACGAAGGGCAGCTGCCAAGCATGGAGTAAAAAGCCCACTGATAGATGCCGGCCTGACAAAGCAGGAGATCAGGCAGCTCTCAAAAAGCCTCGGGCTTCCGACATGGTCCCGTCCTGCTTCTCCATGCCTCTCATCCCGTTTCCCATACGGGATGCAGATAACAAAGGACGGCCTCAGGCGGGTCGAGGATGCGGAGTCATTCCTGAAAAGCCTGGGGTTCGAGGAACTGCGCGTCAGGAATCATAACAATGATCTCGCCAGGATTGAGGTCCCCAGGACCGATCTGGACAGACTGATGGAAACAGAGACCAGGGCAAAAATAGCGCTGCGCTTCAGGGAACTCGGCTTTAAATATATAACCGTGGACATAGAAGGTTTTCGCAGCGGCAACCTGAATGAATAGAGCGCTTCCCGCATCCCTCTCCTCCGACCTGAATAACTGCGTCAAATGCGGCAATTGCAAGGCCCTCTGCCCGACACATATAGAGTTTGCGAATGAGGGGATGAGCGCACGCGGCAGGGCGGAACTGGCGGAAAGGTTTCTTTCTGATGATATTGATCCGTCTGATCTCCTGGATGACCGCATATATACATGCCTGCTCTGCGGCTATTGTGACGCGAACTGCCCGCGCGGCATATCGGTTACAGGGGCTGTTTATGAGGCCCGCAGAAGGCTCGCGCTGAAATGGAAAAAACACCGGCTGTACAGGGCCGCCATAAAATATGCCTTCAGCAATCCGGTCCTTGCGTACAAGGCAATCCAGTTTCTTGAGCAGGCCGGCCTGCTTACGGCACTTGGCAGCATCAAACCTTTCAGTACCATGAGAGAACTGAAACTGAAGCTGCCTGACGACAGGCTCAGAAAAGATGTTTCGGTATTCAAGGTGCCGGAACCAAGGGGAAGGGTCGCCCTGTTTGTCGGCTGCACTGTAGATTTCTTATATCCTTCAATGGGGGGCTCGTTTATTCACGCCCTGAATGCCATGGACTTTGAGGTAGTACTTCCAAAGGGCGAGGTCTGCTGCGGGGCCCCGCTGCTGAGCATGGGACTAAGAGACGAGGCCGCTTTCCTGGCAAGAAAAAACATCAATGCCTTCAAACAGCTCAAGGTCGATGCTGTCATAAGCCTCTGCCCGACCTGCGCTCACTTTATCAGGGACATTTATCCCGGGCTCATCGGGGAAGGGATAATGAATGCAGCGGACATATCGAAATTCATATGCGATTCGTCGCTGATCGGTGCCATAAAGCCCGTTCCGAAAAATTCGGGCAGGGTCTTTTATCACGATCCCTGCCATACAGTCAACTATCTCGGCTCGGTCGAAGAACCCCGCAAGGTACTGCGCGCGCTGGGAGTAAATTTCGAAGAACCCGCTGAAGGGGGTTGCTGTGGCTTAGGCGGTGTTGTTAGACTACTGCACGATGATGTATCGGGCGCAATCAGGGAAAAAAGAGTTGCGGCCTTTGAAGGTGCTGACATGATTGTTACTTCCTGTCCCAATTGTGTTCTTCAGCTCTCAGGAAGCTTCAAAGAGAGGCCGATAAAACATATAATAGAATTAATAGCCGCAGGCATCGGAAAAGAGAGGAACTGAGTAAATATGTCGGCTCAGCATCGCGTCACGGGAACCGTAATGCCGGCCAAAGCCGGACCGTTCCGGAATATCAAATAAACTCGGGAGGATAAAATGAGATTCTTTATTGATACTGCAAACATCGAAGAGATCAAAAAGGCATGGGAACTTGGTGTAATTGACGGGGTCACCACTAATCCCTCGCTTCTTTCTAAGGAAAAGAAAGACCCTGTGACCATCTTCAAGGAAATATGCGCGATAGTCGACGGACCGATAAGCGCTGAGGTCGTAAGCATTACAGCGGACGAAATGGTCAAAGAAGGGGAAGCCCTTGCAAAGCTTCATGAAAATATTGTTGTAAAGATACCCATGATCGAAGAAGGGCTGAAGGCAGTCAAACGGCTCTTTACCGCGGGGATCAAGACCAACGTCACTTTGATCTTTTCGCCTAACCAGGCATTGCTTGCAGCAAAGGCGGGCGCGACTTATGTAAGCCCATTTGTGGGCAGACTCGACGACATAAGCCATATAGGCATGGACATAGTTTCTGACATCATGACCATCTATGAGAATTATGATTTCGAGACGCAGGTTATTGTGGCCAGCATCAGGAACCCGCTGCATGTAATAGACGCGGCCCTGATAGGAGCTGACATTGCGACAATTCCCTATAGCGTTATTGGACAGCTTATAAAGCATCCGCTTACAGATATCGGACTCCAGAAGTTTCTGCAGGACTATGAAAAGGTAAAAGCTGGTAAATAGTTGTTTCAGGGGCCTGAGTGCGCGGCCCTTTCCGGATGTATGAGGTGTTAAGGCTTGAGGCAAAAAGGCCCGGTTATTTGGCGTTGGCAGTTGGAAAAAACGAAGATGCACACTAAACAGAGAGGAATTATATTGCCTGTTTTCTGGTCTCTTTTGCCGAAAGCCTGAATACCTCATACATCATCATTACAAGGAGTCCCTGTGAAAGATGAGCCCTGGTCGGTAGTCCTTGTTACGTACGACACAATGGAGGCAGAGATCATAAAAGACCTGCTCGAAAGTGGTGACATACCCGTTGTCCTCAGATCATCAAAGGTCGGTCCTTATCCTGTCAATGTCGGCAAGATGGGCGAGATTAAGATCCTTGTCAGGGATGAAGACAAGGAACTGGCGGAGAGAGTGATAAGGGAAGAGACAGATGTAGAGTAGAGCAGATTGATTTAAACAGCAACGCGCCCGACAGCTCAACAATCCTGTTTTTTTGTTCAAACATTATTTTCTTGACGCATTTGAGCGTGACATGATGACGTTATTGCGCCATTTGTAGTGCTTTATTTATTGTAGAAGAGACGGCTGGATGCTTCTGGGAGGGGGGCAGAAGGTTCAATGGATTGGCCGGGTCGGCAAAGGGAAACCGTCCTTTGTAGGTTCGGCTTTTGTGTTTTTTGCTGTAGAGTTAGGGGGGGCATGGGAATATGGTATTGCAAGACTTGACCCCATTCTTGTACATTCTTGTATTCAATGCAACAATAATTGTCTTTTATTTAATTGGATTTTAAGAATGCTCTCACAGTGCCTTTTCCAGTGCTCTTTTCGACCGCAGAATTAATTGATTTATGCCGCCAAATATGGAATACTCTTATAGATAAATGCAATAAGGCAGAGGAGAATGCATTGCGCTGTTGCAAGAATGATAAATACAAATGGTGTGCAAGTGTCCCTCTTGTTGATTATAGAGATGGCGAAGGGAATGCTTACTGCGTTTTTCACGCTCCAAAAGGGAAAAAGGGTATAAGCTCAGATGAATTTATAAAACGAGTTCGTCAGAGGATACAAGCTGAGACCAGAGTGCACTCGAAGTGTGATTTATCAGGAACAAATTTTGAAGGTATTTTGTTTCTTACAGATGGGTATGGGCTTGAAAGAGGAAAAGAGTTATTTTTGAATGAGTCGCTCTTCAATGATGAATTCAGAATACAAAATTGTAAAAACATAGGTACCATATCTTTTTCTGATGCAACGTTCCTTTCAATAGTCACAATAAAAAATGTCGAAATTCATGAGCACCTTGATTTATCGGGAGTATCCTTTAATGACTACTTTAAAATTGTTGACTCTGTGTTTCATGAATCATTTGGCTTTCTCATGGCTAAACTTGCTGATTTATATATCATTGGCTCGACGTTTCATGACGGCATGACAATTCATGAAACCTCCTTGACTGGCACTATTGGGTTACTTGACTCCACGTTCATAAAAGTCAGTAGCTTTCACGATTGTTCCTTTAATGAGGCAAGAGTTAGTGGATGTACTTTTGACACTCTGAAGTTTCTTGATACTACCGTTAATCAGGACGCTGCTTTTTTAGATTTGATGCTTAACGGCTTGTCTGGTTTTTGGGGGAATACATTTCTTGGAGAGGCGAGATTTGAGCATATTATTATAAAAGAACGATTGCAGTTTCACTCAGTAGATTTAGGTAAAGCAGTTTTTTGGGACACTGACATGAGAAATATTAACTTCGTTAACTCTCAATGGCCGACCTCTCATGGGCGCACTATACTTTATGATGAGATTCTATTGGCAAGCCAGCAACGTGAAGTCGATAAAAGCATATTCGAAGACCGCGAATATAAACTTTCAACAAGGATATATCGCAAGCTAGGCTCTATTTCCCCAAAGTTTAGCATGACTTTTTTTTCAGGAGCAGATATACAGAAAGTCGAAAATAAGTATCGCCTCCTCAAGCAAAAGTATAAAGAAGAACATAATGAAATAGAAGCTTCAAATTGGCATTATGGAGAAAAAGAGATGCAGAGAAAATGCAGCCTCTTTCAAAGATTCTTCCCCTTGAGCCCCCTCAATCTATACTGGTTATTTAGCGGCTACGGAGAACGGCCATTTCGTGCAGCTATATCACTATTAATATTCATTATCTCATTAGCGGTGTTTCTTGGATTAGAAGGCGTTGAAGACAAAAGCATGAATGCGGCAATGCAGCTAACATTGTCTGGCGAACAAGTTGATTGGGTCAGCTTGGGCAAACTTATACTTGGTACCCTTCAGTTCGCTCTGTTCGATAGGAGTCCCGATTTCATTCCTATAACATTAGCGGGCAAATTTCTCAAAGTGCTGGCGCAGGTGCTTATTCCAGTTCAAGCCGCTTTTTTTGTTTTTGCCCTAAGAAATAAATATCGCAGATAGATAATATGCAAATATAGATTCAAGATAAGACCTTATTTGGGAGGTATTAGGCTATTAGTGAAATGCTACAAACCGATGAGGAATATAAACTATTTGTTACTTCTTTAGGCAAGCGTATGGCCAATCCTCTTTCAAGAGAGCAATTAGCCAAGTGCATGCACTTCTGTTATGTTAACGCGCGGGAGCTATATAAGGATGCTGAAATATTATTGGAAAATAAACGGTACGCTCGTGCCTTTTCATTATGTGTTCTTTGCCTCGAGGAATTGGCAAAAATCCCGCTTATCCTAAACGGGGCTTGCTTGAATAAAGACGACAAGAAGATATGGATAAAATTCTGGAAAATGATACATTCACACCAAACCAAACAACATGTTTGGCAAAGCTATGGGAAGTCTTTTTTGCCTAAAGAAATGGCTGAGATTTATAGATACCGGTTCCCTAAAGAACTTCCACTAGAAAGATTAAAACAGATAGGCTTTTATGTTGATTTCATTAATGATGAACCGATGATACCGAGTATTTTTTATTTACATAATCAAACGATTCTTAAAATAGTTTTTAAAATTGCAAAGAACAGACTTAAAGGATTTTATCCTTTACATTCAAAAATAGAATACTCACAAAAAATCATTAAATTGCTCGATAAAGTAACTGTATCTGTACAATGTGACCACGGCACTCGCATGGAATTCTCCGAGCTATTCGAAACTATGTTAAAGAATAAGGCGTGTTGAGAAAATAATTCTATTAATAGGTAAATTGTGTTTCGATTAATTTTATTTTCGCAATTTACAAATAAACTGACGAATATTCGCTGAAGAATGTATCAAGTACCTGATAGTATGCAAATTAATAATCACTATCGGGTGAAGCAATTGGCCTTTTACAGCACCAGCCAATCCAGGAACTAACGAATGCCCTTCTTTACAGGATTCTATCAGTTTGTTGTATTTTCC
Source organism: uncultured Nitrospiraceae bacterium (assembly GCA_903822005.1). Lineage (GTDB taxonomy): Bacteria > Nitrospirota > Thermodesulfovibrionia > Thermodesulfovibrionales > Dissulfurispiraceae > Fen-1308. The sequence goes on along the minus strand of CAIJNL010000005.1, from coordinate 17,792 downwards.
CTCGTTTACCCCAACTAGGAAATGTTCTATTGAATCAGGATGTTTTGTATCCACGGATGGAACAATTATCCACATATTGTTTGCAACATCGCCGATAGCGGTGTTTGCCTTGCGGAGCATATTGATTGCATTCCACAAAGATGCTAATATGACAGCGTAGCGACTTTCAAAGTCATAAACATCAATAGCCAACTTTGAAAACCTATCCCGAGCCTCAAAAAACTTTGGGATTTGGCCATTAACAAAGTTAATATGCAAGATTACTTCCTGTCTGGGAGTGGCTGCTTTTATGGAATTTACCACACGAAGAGTCGTTTCACAAAAAATTCGCATTTCTGTTATAAGTTTTGTTGCATCGCTGTAACTCTTGTCAATATCAAAAGCCGCATCCGCTGAGATTTTACCTCTCAATTGTGCCTTCCAACTCGACCCGGAGATACTCAAGGCAACAAAAAAACCAATTATTGTCATTATTGCAGACAGTCCTGCTATCTGGTATTCTTTCGGGAGACCCCATATCTTTGTAATCAAGCTCTCATCGTGAACTGTTTCGACCAAGCCGAAGGCAAGAAGAATAAGATAAATTGCAACAGCTGCGAATAGACCACGAATTGAAATAATTAATTTTACTATATAGAGAAATACAGCCAGAAGGGTTAAAAGTCCAACAGCAAATTTAGGTTGAATCGTCTGCATATTTTTCATATGCAATTATACAATAAGCAGTTGGTGGATGCAATGAAACGGCGAGAAAATATGGCACACACTATTCTAATTACAAGTGGCTCAGTTTTCGGGGGTCAGGCCTTTTTTGTCATGATTGCATTCTCCTTGACGCATTTGCTAATGCCGTGATAGTTTTAGTTCATGACAAATGAGCGGATAAAGAGCGCCGGTGTAAGGTCTGAAATAAGTAAAGCATAATAAACGTCAGGAGGACATTTATATCATGGAATTTCCAAAACAGGTCAGAATATGTGAGGATGTAACGCGCGACGGTTTTCAGAGCACAGAAAAGATCGTCTCTGTTGAAGACAAGCTGAAATTGCTGGACATGATAGCGGACGCGGGCGTCAAATGCATAGAGGTTGGGGCTTTTTCAAACTTTGAGGCAATGATGAAAATGCGCAACACAAATGAGGTCTTCAGAAAACTGAAACAGAGGCCGGATATTCAATACAGGGCGCTGGTGTTCGGGCCTGACGGAGTTCAGGAGGCCGCTGATTGCGGCTGCAGGAAGGTAAAATTAAATGTCTCCGCCAGCCTGGAGCATCACAAGGCAGGGACAGGCTCTTCTCCGCAGGAGGCGATGAGCCGCTTTCCCGAGTGTGTGAAAATAGCCCAAGCTAATGATATCGGGCTGGCAGGGTCGATATCTTTGCCTTTCATTTCCCCCTTTGAGGGCCTTATTCCAATTGATGCAGTAAAGGAAATTGTCCGGTCTTATTTGGACATCGGCATAACCGAAATATCTCTTTCCGATGCAGCTGGCCTCGGAGATCCTAAATTAATCTATCAGCGCACCATGGAACTGCGGAATATCTTTCCGCAGGTAAGCTGGATGCTGCACATGCACAATACGCATGGCATGGGCCTGGCGGGCGTAGTGGCGGCCATGTGCGCGGGGATTACAAAGCTGGACTCGTCATTGGCCGGACTGGGCGGCTGTCCATACATTAAAGGCGCAACAGGCAATGTTGCCACCGAAGATGTCGTATTCATGCTTAAGGGCATGGGCATCGAAACCGGAATTGACCTGAATAAACTGATTGTCGCTGGGCAATTTGTGGAACAGTTGGTAGAAGGCAAGGGAACTGACAGCTACGTTCAGCGCATCGAGAAGCAGACGCCGAACAGCTTCAAATAAAAAGGCCGGACTCATTCAAAGATACGGGCGCATTGGTTTGCCTGAGGCAAAGAATGCGCCCGTTGTGCAATTACTATTTTATGCCGGCAACTCTCTATTGAGCCGCGTTAACATCACCAACCGGTTCATCAATAGTAGCCAGGACCGCGAAGCATAACACCGAGCTGAGCGCCAGGTAAATAAAGACGGCATTCCAGCTGTAGGCATCAAGTATTATTCCGACTATCAGCGGGGCGCATGCGCCGCCAAGCTGTCCGCCGGTATTGACGAGGCTGAAAGCAACGGGGTACGCATCTTTGGTTGTGAGGCCCATGGGATAAACGGTAAATCCTGCATATCCGAACCCGAGAAGCAGTCCGGCGAGAAGAAGCACCCCACCCAGGTATGCCGCATTATTAGGAGCATACACCAACGCAGCCATCATGACGATAGTGCACAGGGCTCCGATCATCATGGTTGGTTTTCTGCGTTTGTCGAAAACCTTGTCAGACATCCAGCCGCCAAGCGTATTTCCGATTACTGCCCCAAGAAACGGCGCCGAGGCAAGAAAGCCCATTTTTATGGATGTGAACCCTTTCACATTCATGAGATAGCTCGGTATCCAGAGCATGAAGGTATTGCTGATGCCTATCATGCAGCCATAACCAATCGCATTTCCGAGCACGTTCCAGGAGCGGAATACCTCGCCGGTAGTTTTCAGCGGCACAACTTTCTTGGTCCGGTTGATCTTGTCCAGCCAGCCCAGATCACGCGTTGCCCGTACTGGTGCCGGCTTATCGATGACAGCCACCGCCTGTTCTTTTTCAATATAATCGACTTCAGCGGCATTACAGAATTTGCTGTCAGACGGTTTGACGGTCACCATGAAGTACCACATAATGGAAAGGAATATTCCCGGGATGGCAAAAAAGAAAAATATTTCACGCCAGCCATATAGTTCTACGATTATCACGCAGACCGGCGGCACTATGACCGGGCCGAGTTTGGAAGCGGCTATCCATAGCCCTGATGCAGTTCCCTTTTCTTTTGGGGGAAACCAGCGGTTGATGATGTTGGTACAACCAATACCGAGCGGACCCTCTGCTACTCCCAGGCCCACGCGGTACATCTTCAGCAGGAAAGTAGAAGAAGTAGTACCCATAAGAGCGGTAAACACGGAAACCAGGGTCAGGAATATGGGAAATATCCGGTTGGCGGTTATGGCGCTTACTCTCTTATAAAATAATCCGGAAGGGATTTGGACTACCGCATAAGAAAAGGCAAACAGGCTGACTATGGCTCCTGCCTCGGTATTGCTGATGTTGAATTCTTTTTTCATAAACGGCAGGGCCACGCCAAGATTGGCGCGGTCAGCGCAGGCAAGTGCCCATACAGCAAAAATCAGTCCCATTACTACCCAGCGGTAGCTTGTTCTCTTACCCGATGAAGTTTTGGTCATTTACGATCCTCCCAGTTAAACTTAATAAACTCAGGCCTTATTATGGCAATTTTACGAAAATAATTTCCTGCTTCCGGAAGCCGATTAGTTTACGCGCAGCAGTACATCATGTTAAGGGTTCGCAATTAAGAAGATATAATGTTCAGAAACTTGCTAAAACCCATCCTGTTTGAATTAATTCCGGCCGAAGAATATAATTATATGAAGCGAAAAAATGAGCCAAAGGGCTCAGACTGACAAAGAAACAGAAAGGGTGACAGAAGTGACAAAAACTGAAGATGCTTTTAAGGCTTTTGAGGCCGGATTTTCATGCTCCCAGTCGGTATTGACCGCTTTTTCAAAAGAGGCGGGCCTGACGGAAGAGATCTCAAACCGCATAGCATGCGCGTTCGGCGGCGGAATTGCGCGGCGGTCCCTGACCTGCGGCGCGGTTTCGGGAGCGTTCATGGTAATAGGCCTGAAATACGGCATGGCCAAAGTAGAGAATAAAGACGCAAAAGAGCTGACCTACACAAAGGTGAATGAATTCTGCAAATTGTTTATCGAAAAGCATGGGTCGCTTAATTGTACAGAGCTGTTGGGGTGCGATCTGGGCACTGAAGAGGGCAGAAAATATTTTAAAGAAAAAATGTTATTAACACAGAAGTGCAACAACTATGTAAAAGACACATGTGATATATTGATCAAAATGGGTATGTAGCCGGGCGCGCCTCAAATGCCCGAACTGCTATCAGGCGTTCTTATTGTTCCTTATTCAGCAACCATATTCGAGGAGGGTGGCATATGGCAGTAAAGGGAAAGGTTGTCAAAAAAAAGGTTGTAACAAAGAAAAAAGGTGTCTCGAGGAGTGCAAAGGCCGCCATGTCTGAAAGTCCAAAGGGCATGACCTTTGTTACGATCAGCAGGAAAGGTGAATATAGTCTTGGGGTCAAGACCGAAAGAGGCATTCTGGATGTTAAGGCTGCGTCTAAGCTCCTGAAAAAGAAGGTCCCAACACTTATCGACGATGTGATCAAAGGCGGAGACCAGGGCCTTACTGCGCTGGTGCGGGCAGCGCTCAAAAGCACGAAGACCAAGAAGGTTTTTCTTGATGAAAATAAAATAGAGTTCGGGCCGTGCGTTACAAACCCTGAGAAGCTGTTGATGATGGGGTTTAACTACCGCAAGCATGCTTTCGAGACAAATACCCCGATCCCTGCTTCGCCGGTTCTGTTCTCGAAATTCAATAACTCTCTCTCCGGCCATAAAGCGGTCATCAAGCTGCCGACGCATGTGGCGACAAAGTTTGACTATGAAGTTGAACTGATTGCGATTATCGGCAAGACTGCCTTCAGGGTGAGTGAAGAAGAAGCGCTGTCATATGTATTCGGCTATTGCACCGGCAACGACCTCAGTGCCCGCGATCTGCAGATGAAGACCAGCCAGTTCCTGCTCGGCAAAAGCCTCGATGGTTTTGCACCGGTGGGCCCTTACCTGGTAACTGCAGACCAGATTCCCGATCCTAACAAGCTCAAGGTCGAATGCTATGTGAACGGCGAATTGCGGCAGTCCAGCAATACCGATGACATGATCTTCAGCGTGGCTAATTTCATCAGCTACGCTTCCCAGCATTTGACTCTGAAACCGAGAGATATGCTCTTCACCGGTACGCCAGAGGGAGTAATTTTGGGCATGCCGCCAGAAAAGCAGGTCTGGCTCAAGGCCGGTGATAAGGTAACCACGGTGATAGAGAAACTTGGAGAATTGAAGTTTTCCTTTGCCTGAATTGGCCCCGGCATTGCCGGGCCGACATTATAAAAGATATGCCTTAAAAAGGAACCTAATGACATCGTTTATTGGCAAGTTCAAAGGTGCAGGCGAAAAGCTGCCTCCCAAAGCACCATTACGGGCGATTGCCCTGGCAGGGGTTGGCGCTTGTCTGGCTATCGGAACAGTGGCTACATTGTCCAGTTCCATGTCCGTTATGCTCGTGCTCGGATCATTTGGGGCATCGTGCCTGCTGTTGTTCGGTTTCCCGGACATACCGTTTGCGCAGCCCCGCAATGTTATCGCAGGTCATTTCCTGAGTTCGTTCGTCGGCCTGGCGTTTCTTTCCATCTTCGGTCCGCACTGGTGGACTGTCGCGCTCGCCACAGGCACAGCGATCTCCCTGATGATATTGACCCGCACCGCGCATCCGCCTGCCGGCGCAAACCCGGTCATAGTCTATCTGTCCCAGCCGGACTGGAGCTTTCTTTTTTTCCCCACCCTGTTCGGGGCTGTGATCATAACAGCTATTTCGCTCGTTTACAATAACGCGACACGGGAAAACAAATATCCGAGGTATTGGTTCTAACAGTATTTCTCCGCCTTGAATTTTCAAAAAAGCCCTTGTGTTTACAAGGGCTTTTTTTCTTTATTAACCCTTTTGTCAGTCGCGCAAAAATGGCCGAAAAGGCATGAATTTGACCGCATGATTTCTTGTGTTATACTGATGCTAAACAAGGCCGGTCAGGCCTAATAATATAGAAAGGAGTTCACCCATGATAAAAATGGTTTTGGAATTTGCCGGTGTTCTACTGCTCGCTGCCTGCGCCGCCATGCCGCCGGTATCACCTGATGTGGTTTCTGACATCGCGCCGACAGGCAAGCTGCGGGTCGGAATCAACTATGGAAACCCGATTCTCGCCCAGAAAGATCCGGCCACAGGAGAACCCCGCGGCGTTGCCGTAGACCTCTCCCGCGAACTTGCCAGGAGGCTGGGGGTACCGCTCGAATTCGTTTTTTATGATGCTGCAGGCAAGATGACCGATGCCCTGAAAACCGGTGCATGGGACGTCGCTTTTCTGGCCGTAGACCCAAAGAGGGCAGCTGAAATAAGCTTCACGGCCCCTTATGTCGAGATCGAGGGCGCATATCTTGTGCCGGCCGGATCTCCCATCCGGTCCATTGAAGAGGTGGACCGCGAGGGAGTGCGAATAGCGGTCGGGGCAAAAAGCGCTTATGACCTTTTCCTGAGCCGCAATCTCAAGCATGCCCGGTTGATGCGGGCGGCTACGTTCGAGGAGACGATAGATCTCTTTTTGACCAGCAAGCTGGATGTGCTGGCCGGGGTGAAACAGCCGCTTGCTGAGGCCGCGGCAAAGATTCCTGGATCGCGCGTACTGGAGGGTCGGTTCATGGTGATCAATCAGGCCTCGGGTGTTCCAAAAGGCCGTGAGGCCGGGGCACTTTACTTGCGCGCATTTATAGAGGACGCGAAGGCCTCTGGTATGGTCGCCGAGTCGCTGAAAAAGAGCGGGATTACCGGGGTATCGGTCGCACCTCCGGCGGCAGTTAAATAAAGGGCGGGAAAGGGAATGGGAGCAATCCGGCCTTTGCTCAGTTCGTTATAAACCAGTTTAGTATAAGGAGGCTTTTGCATGAAAAAAACAGGTAACAAAACAGCTCTTCTTCTTAGTGCCGTGCTGTTGACGGTATTCCTGGTATTCCCTGTCATCGCATCGGCGGAACTTCCGGTTGTCAAGCTCATTGCTACCGGGGGCACTATTGCAATGAAGATTGATCCTGTGAAGAAGGCGCCTGTGCCGGCCATTTCAGGAGAAGACCTTCTGGCCACAGTCCCGGAGATAGCGTCGGTTGCAAGGATAGAAGTGCTGAATATTTCAAACGTTCCTTCCGGTTATATGGACCCGGAGCGCTGGGTGGCATTGCAGAAAGCCGTAAATGAAGCATTGGCCAGGCCTGAAATCGCGGGTGTCATAGTTTCCCACGGCACGGACACTCTCGAAGAGACAGCCTATTTTCTGGACCTGACAGTGAACAGCAACAAGCCGATAGTCCTCATCGGCGCTCAGCGGAATGCATCAGAAAAAGATTTTGATGGGCCGAGAAATCTCCTCAACGCCACGCGTATCTGCGTCTCTCCTGATGCAAAGGGAAAGGGATCGATGATCGTCCTCAATAACCAGATAAATGCCGCCCGAGAAGTGACCAAGACCCACACTTCCGATGTCGAAACGTTTAAATCAGGGGATTACGGTTTCCTTGGCAACGCGGACGCTGACCGGGTGATTTTCTATCGCGCGCCGCTACGGAGACAGTATGTTCCGGTCAAACAGGATAAGCTTCCGTACGTCGAAATCGTGGCGGCTTATGGCGGCGCAGACGGCTCACTCGTCAGGGCGGCGGCGAAGGCCGGTGTAAAGGGAATAGTTATTCAGGCATTGGGCTGGGGTAACGTCGGCGTCCCCATGTACGAGGCCATAAAAGAGGTGCTGGCCAACGGTATCCCGGTAGTCATCTCAACCCGGGTTCCGAACGGCAGAGTGCTTCCCCATTATGGATATATAGGTGGAGGCAAGACACTGAAAGATGCAGGGGCTGTTTTTGCTGATAACCTTCCTCCGCAGAAGGCAAGATTATTGCTAATGCTTGGTCTCCAGACCACGTCAAATGCGGATGCTTTGCAGAAGCTGTTTGACAAGTAACCACTAATTCAGTTCGATAGAGGTGACGGGCCTATTTAGCAAATATAGTAAATAGGCCCGTCACCTCTGAGTTTGCACCGAGGACAACGTAAGACATAACGCATGAAAAGAACATTACTTATATTCAGTTCCATCTGGCTTTTTCTCGTTGCCACCTCCTTTGTATGGGATTATCAGAATGCCAGAGAGGCACGGGAAGAGATCGCGCTTACTACCGCAAGAAGTTTTTTTAATCAGATCATAACATCGCGGGCCTGGAATGCTGTGCATGGCGGGGTTTACGTTCCTGTGACAGGCGATACGCAGCCCAATCAGTATCAGGACGACCCGCTCAGTGAAATCCGAATAAGCAAGAGTCTGAAACTTACCAAGGTCAATCCTGCTCTCATGACCAGGCAACTTGCGGAAATATCAGTCCAGCGAGGAGGAATACAGTTTCACTTAACCAGCCTGAAACCCATCCGTCCTGAAAATAAACCGACGCCCCGTGAAGAGAGCGCTTTAAAAACCTTTGAAAATGGGACGCGGGAGATCGGTCAATTCATTGTTGACGGGCAGAAAAAAAGCTTTTTTTATATGGCGCCGCTCGAAACCGAAAAGTCATGTCTGAAGTGCCACGCAAGGCAGGGGTATAAAGAAGGCGATGTCAGGGGCGGTATTAGTGTGACGCTGCCTTTTATAGCTCAAATACCGCTGAAGCGCATCTTCATTGGCCATGTTGTCATAGGCCTTATGGGTCTGATCGGTATTGTGATCTGCGGCATACAACTTAATAAGGCCTACGAAGTGATAAGAAAACAGTCCGTGATTGACGCCTTAACGGGCATTGCGAACCGCCGTTATTTTTCGGACCAGTTGCTTACATTAATCAACAGCAGCAAAAGAGAGAAATACCCATTTTCGATAATAATGGGCGATATAGATCACTTCAAGGCTTACAACGATACGTATGGACATATCCGCGGGGACGAATGTCTCAGGCAGGTCGCACAGGCCATTGAGAAGACATTGAAGCGGCCGGGTGATTTTTGCGCGAGATATGGCGGAGAAGAATTTGTAATCGTGCTGCCATATACCACGCGGGACGGGGCATGTTTTATTGCTGAAGAAATAAGAAAAAATGTGAGCGATTTACAGATACCGCACGAAAAGTCCACATCCGCTGAGGTTGTCACCATCAGCCTTGGCGTTGCAGAAGCCGACGTCATTGAAGCTGATTCATATGAAAAACTGATTAACCAGGCAGACAGCGCCATGTATAGCGCAAAAGAAAAAGGCCGCAATCGCGTAGAAGTCTTTAACGAAGCGACCTGAAAGCTTTTGCCGGGTCAATACCAGCTATCTTATCTCGACTTGAATTTCAGCCTTGAGGATGTTACCTGGAGTTTGCTTCGAATAATGCCATAGATTGTTCCGGGATCGCTTCTGTCCCAGGCAATGCCCTGGCCGGCAATATTGAGAGGGATAGTGTCTATCCATTCAAGGACCGAACCGGCCTCGGGCAGCTTCATTACGTAGACCTCGGCAGGATCATGTCCTGAAAGATAAAGCAGTCCATCCGGACCCCAGGAACCTCCCGAATTGCTCATGACGCCGAACTTCGGTGTGAGTTTTGCCGGCAGGACCCATGCCTGCTGCCACTGCCAGTTGTCATCAAATTTGACCATGGTTGTCCAGCGCGTGTTGCCATAGGCTGCCTGGCTCGAACCGAATATCTGGTTATAGTTCGCGAAAACAGTCCACCATGAGCCATTGTAGCGGTCTATCCATGTAAGCGAACCCCAATGGATTCCGAAGCTGCGGGTCCCGATATGTTTCATGGTCTTTGTGTCCCAGATCTCTACTGAACTTGTCATGGGCGACTCGGGATAGTTGGAGTGGGCGCAATAAAGCTTTCCTTCAACAACAACCGCGCTGTCAAGGTGGATTATGGGCCCGTCTTTCGGGCCTTTCCACTGGCCGGCGAGATTTCCGGTCTTCTTTTCATATTTGCCGATGGCCTGATTAGTAACAGCATAGAAATGGTTTTCATCAACGCCTACCCCCTGAAAGGCCTCGGGCGCGTTGAATCTTGATGTCTCCTCGAAGTACTTTTGTCCTGTTTCCTGGGCTTGCAAGGGAAGAACAGACAACAGAAGAACAGACAACAGAAGCAATAATAAGGTTGGGATAAGAGAATAGCATTTTGACATTTTGTCCTCCATATCAAGATGTAAAAAGTCCAAGATCAAAACGGACAGGCAACGGCATTACAATTCAATCTCCGCCTTTACCGCTGACTGCCCCAGCGCCTGAAGAGTTTGTGTTCAATGCCGAAGCTGTCGAGTATCTTGCCGACCATGAAATCCACCAGGTCTGCAATATCAGCAGGCCCGTGATAAAAGGCGGGAACGGGCGGCGCTATGCGGACGCCGATACGCGCCAGCTTAAGCATGTTTTCAAGATGTATGGCGTTGAAGGGCATCTCTCGCGGGGACAGAAGCAGAGGTCTTCCCTCCTTCATGGCAACATCCGCCGACCTTTCAATAAGGTTGTTTGCATAGCCGTTTGCAATGCCCGCAAGACTCTTCATGCTGCAGGGCACAATAAACATGCCGTCGGTCTTAAAAGAACCGCTTGCCACCGGCGCGTCCATCTGTCCGTCCCGATAAAAGAACAGCCTGTCGGCAGCGAACTGATTCCTGACAGCTTTCTCCGTCTCCTTTGCCCAATCAAGGCCGGTTTCATCCAATATTATAGGGAAGGTGTTCGGGGATATTATGAGATGCACTTCCGCGGTCTTCAGCAGTTCTTCGAGCAGGCGAATACCTAAAATGGAGCCGCTTGCCCCGGTAATAGCAAGAACGTATCTTTTCATGATGTTACTCAACCAGCCTGTTTTGAGCTGCGTAATAAGTTATTTCGGAGTTGGACTTCATGCCCATTTTTTCGAGGAGACGCGTACGATAGGTTGCAACTGTTTTCACGCTTAGCGAGAGATCATCCGCAATTTCGCCGCTGCTCCTGCCTTTGGCAATCAGACATAGTATATTGAACTCGCGGCCTGTCAGTTTTTCATGAGGCAGCTTGTCATCAGCCGGATGCAATTCTCCGGCCAGTTTCTCTGCCAGTGAGGGCGTAATGAATTTTCTGCCCTGGGCAATAATCCGGATGGCAGCGACAAGTTCATTACTGGCATTTTCCTTGGTAATGTAACCTGAACCGCCTGCTTTCAACACACGCACGGCGTAATGGTCTTCAGAATACATGCTTAAAACAAGAACAGGCTGGGCCGGGTATTCGAGTTTGATCTGCTTAAGGACTTCAAGGCCGTTCTTTCCGGGCAAAGAAATGTCGAGCACAACGACATCATATCTGTTTTTCCTTATCTTGTCGAGGGCCTCATGACCGGTGCCGGCTTCGTCCGCAACCACTATGTCCGGCGCCGAAGAGAGCACCTGTATCATCCCCTTGCGCACGATTACGTGGTCATCTGCAATAAGAATGTTAATCATGTCTACCCCTTTTAAGTAAAGCTACTATAATATACCTGCAACCTGTCCCGAAAGTGTAGTTATGCAAAAAACAATCAGCAGGCATACCTGAGTGGATCGGAAACTCCGGCATCTTCAAATCCTTTTTTTCTGAACATGCAGCTGTCGCACCTTCCGCAGGGAACATATGAAATGTCTTTAATGCCCGCGTCGCTGACCCTTTTGGGATCGTAACAGCTCCAAGTAAGGGCGTAGTCTATTCCCAGCCCAATTCCTTTTTTTATTATGTCGCATTTGGTCAATCGCAGCAGCGGGGCATGGACTGCAAACCTGATATTGCCTTCAACAGAAGCCTTTGTGGCGAGATTGGCCATGGCCTCAAAGGCCTCGAGATATTCAGGCCTGCAGTCGGGGTAACCGCTGTAATCCACTGCATTTGCGCCGATGAATATGTCAGGGGCATTAAGTACCTCGGCCCAGCCGAGCGCGAAGGAGAGGAATATTGTGTTCCGGGCAGGAACGTATGTGATAGGAATCTGGTCCGGAGGACCAGGCAGCGCCATAGGGCTGTTTTTCGGTACGTCCAGGTCTGCCGTCAGCGCAGAACCGCCTATGTCTCTGAGATTAAATTGCGTTACAAGATGTTTTTTTACACCGAGGCTAGAGGCTACCCGTGCCGCAGCTTCAAGTTCAATCCGGTGTCTCTGGCCGTAATCAAAGCTGATGGCATATAGATCGTATCCCTCTGACTTTGCCATGGCAAGAGTTGTAGCAGAATCCAGGCCGCCGCTCAATAATACTACGGCTTTTTTCACTGTTGTTTCCTCGTGAATTTATTTTCGGTCCCGGCCAGCAGGCGGGCAATATTAGGCCAATGAGTTATAAATATGATGACGGCAATAATCGCAGCCATGGTTATTTTTTCTACTGAGGGGTCGAGTATGTATATGCAGAAAGGGAAGGACCCAAAAGCAATAAGGGCGCTGAGGGAGGAGTAGCGCGATATAATGAAGGTGCCCAGCCAGATTGCCGCGGAAAACAGGGCAGCAATCGGAGAAATAATCAGCGCAACTCCAAGACTGGTTGCGACGCCCTTGCCGCCGCGGAATTTCAGGAAGACTGAAAAAATGTGTCCGAGTATAGCAGCTATGCCGAGAACGCATTCCAGCGCCACGGCCGGATTTATGATGTGAAAGGGCAGGGAGGAAACAATCCCGGTGAACTGCTCGCCGGAGTAAGGGGAAAGGGCCCTCGCAGCAATTATCGGAAGCATGCCCTTGGCCATGTCGCATACCAGCGTCAGCAGGGCGGCGCCACGGCCCATTGTTCGCATTACATTGGTCGCCCCGATGTTGCCGCTTCCGGCGTTTCTCAGGTCAATACCTTTTATCGAGGCAATCAGGCTTCCTGACGGGACAGACCCTATAATAAAGGCCCCGATCAGCAAAGCCGCAATCACTGCAGGCGCCTCCAGAACGCGATCCCGTATTTTATGCCGGTGACAACCGCGAGAACAACGGAGATGTACATCAGCACGAGTCCGATATCATAAAAATCAACAGGCCCCAGTCCTCCCGGCAGGAGGAGGAGTACAACAGAGGCCATCTGCGCTACGGTCTTGATCTTGCCGCCGGTCTCAGCGGGAATGATTATGTCCTTTGAGAGAGCAACTACCCTGATCCCCGTGACTACAAACTCCCTGACAATGATTACCATGGCTATCCACGCCGATATCCTGACCATGTCAACAAGCAGTATCAGCGCAGAGATTACGAGGATCTTGTCCGCGATAGGGTCAAGGATGATGCCGAATTTGGTAATCTGACCGGTTTTCCGGGCCAGGTAACCGTCAAGAAAATCGGTGACAGCAGCAATCAGGAATATGGTGACGCCCAGCATCGGGCTTGTCGGCGTTACCCAAACAAAAAAAGGTATGAGTACTATTCTGCTGAACGTCAGTATCGTCGGGATATTAAGTTTTATTGTTCTCATTCATCAACTCTTTCCACTTGCCGGAAGCCTTAAGGAGAAGATCGGTCACTTCCCGTACAGCACCCCTGCCGCCAGGGTTCTTCGTAACGAGCAGGGCATGTTTCTTTGTCTCATAAACGGCGTCGGCCACAGCAACGGGTAGGCCGACTCTTTTCATGATCGGTATATCAACAACGTCGTCGCCCACATACGCCACCTCATTGTCTTTAAGTACGAACTTTTCGAGCAGCTGTTCATAGGCCTCTGTCTTGTTGTGGCAGCCCTGATAAACATCTGTTATCCTTAGTTCAGCGGCACGTCTTGCTACAACCTGTGAACTGCGCCCCGTAATAAGGGCGACTTTTATTCCTGAATCGCCGAGCAGCTTGAGACCATGACCGTCCCGCACATGAAAGGCCTTGAACTCGTTGCCATCGTTGTCCAGAATGATGCGTCCATCTGTCATGACCCCGTCGACGTCGAGGACCAGCAGCCTGATTTTCTTCGCGGCGGCACTGATTTTGCGGCGGTCCATTTTCTTTTCCATGCCCAGAGGGTTAAACAATCCCTTCCTTAAGGATATCGTGCAGATGTATTATACCTGTTACAACCCCTTCTGAATCCGGTACGACGAGGGAGGTGATCGAATGCTTCTGCATCTGGGACAAGGCTGTTGCGGCAAGCTCGTCCTCACAGATTGTCCGCGGGCTTTTCGTCATGACCTCCTCGGCTTTCATCTCGAAAAAATCCTTCCCGTACTTCTGTATGCCGCGGCGAACGTCCCCGTCAGTGATAATGCCGAGCATCTTTTGGCCTGCGCCGGTAACGACGGTGATCCCGAGCCTTTTTGAAGATATCTCCATGACCGCATCCATGACCGGCGTGCCGGCCGGGGTCACAGGCAGGGCGCCGCCCACATGCATCAGGTCTTTTACCCTCACAAAAAGTTTTTTGCCAAGACTGCCGCCGGGATGAAGGGTAGCGAAATCCTCCTGCCGGAATCCGCGTCTCACGAGCAGGGCCACTGCCAGGGCGTCGCCCATGGCAAGTGTAGCAGTTGTGGATGCGGTCGGGGTGATGCCGAGGGGACAGGCCTCTTCCTTGACCGAGATGTCAAGGTGCGCGTTCGAGGTCTTTGCAAGGGTCGAATCTGGATTGCCGGTCATCGATATGATTGTGACACTGAAGCGCTTTAAAAAAGGTATGAGATCGGTCAGCTCATTTGTCTCCCCGCTGCTCGATATGGCTATGACCACATCCTGGGCCGTCACCATTCCGAGGTCTCCATGGCTTGCCTCTGCCGGATGGAGGAAAAAAGCAGGAGTGCCGGTAGAAGCAAGGGTCGCCGATATTTTTTTGCCTACCAGCCCGGACTTGCCCATGCCGGTAATGACTACCCTGCCTTTAGCATTGAAAACAAGATCAACGGCCCTGGCAAAATTGCTGTCCAGCCTGTCGATAAGCGCCAGCACTGCATCTGCCTCAATCCTGAGCACCCTTCGCGCTATTTCTAGGGCATCCATTTTGCAATCATCCATAGTCATTTCCCGGAAACCAGATTTTCCATTTAAGTGCTTAATTGTATCATAAGTTTACAAATTCGGCTATTTCAGGGGCGGCCTTGCCTGCATCGGGGACGGTCTGATATAATAACAATTCTCAAAATGGCGGTGTAGCTCAGTTGGTAGAGCATGCGACTCATATTCGCAGAGTCCGGGGTTCGAATCCCTGCACCGCCACCATTTTTTTGTGTCTATTTAAGCATAAATTGGCCGTTTGGCCAGTTTATGCTTAAATTTTATCTTGGCCAAATTATGCTTAAATTTTCCTACTATCGAATAGATAACGCTATGCATAACACTATTTTGCTTGCAATTCAATGTGATACGTCCAGTATATATGAAAAAGATGAAGTATAATGATAACGACGGATAGTAATCACAACTGAAACGGTTTGTGCAAAGCTGCAGCTGTAGAGGGAATATTGAACTTTGAGGAAGGGTTTGGAGGCATATTAATAATCTTTGTTTCTTCAATTCCTTCATTTTTCACATGCGAGCTGTCGAAATTGTTGTGTCTCACAAAAACACCTAAATCTGTTATAATTCAACTTGTTAAAGCCTAATTTCGGGAATAGCTTAAAAATTGAGTAAAAAGTACCTCTTAAGGGAGGGACAAAAAGTATGAGCGAAACTGAATTAATGCTGCTTCACTTATCCGATATTCACTTCCATAAAAGAAGTGGGTGTTCTTTCGATTTAGACGTTGACCTTAGACTTTCAATGGAAACTGAAGCAGGAGAATTTATCAAAAAAAAAGGCGGCAGGGTTCATGGGATAATAATTACTGGCGACGTCGTATATTCCGGAAAGAAAATGGAGTATGAAAAAGCGGAGAATTGGTTAACTTCATTGTGTGAAAAACTCAATTGTCCCGAAGAGAACATTTGGACTGTTCCCGGAAATCATGATGTTGATTGGGATGTCGTTGATGGAAGTCCTTTACTTCAAGGTGCGCATAAAGATCTGCGATCGAATAAAACTGTATGTCAGATTAACAGTGGAATAGAGAAATATTTCTGTATTGATAAATCAGCTGCAGAATTAATGCACAGACCACTTCATAACTATATGGGGTTTAATAAGCTTTATGAAGGTAGCATAAAGAAAGATGGATCTTTATACTGGGAATATGATCTCCCACTTAATGATGGATCGTTGCTCAGGATACGTGGTTTAAACTCCACTCTTGTTTCTAGCAAGATAGATAATGCAGAAGAGAATAAATTATTTCTGGGAGAAAAACAAGTTCAGTTGCCAATGAGTGACAAAAGAGTCTGCTATCTCACAATGTGCCATCATCCTTTAGATTGGCTGAAGGATAGAGATACGGTTGAAGTATACTTAAATAATCGAGCTGTCATTCAGTTATTCGGACACAAACACAATCAATTCATAATGGCAACGAACAAGTTCGTGCGCATTGTCGCGGGTGCTACGCATCCTGAAAGAGAGGATTCAAGTTGGTTGCCACGTTATAATTTTCTCGGCTTATCTGTGTCTAATCAGGCTTCTGTTAGAAAACTTATAGTAAATGTGTATACATATATATGGAGTAAGGTCGATACTAAATTCATACCTGATTTTGATTTGAACGGCTCTCCTGTTCGAGAATACGCCTTGGATCTTCCATTATTGGAATTTGAAATGGATAGGAGTAAAATGAGCATTGCTGCAAAAGAGGCACAGAATTGTGATGAAATAAGCAATGGAATAATCACTTCCGCAGGGGGGATAGAGAACCCCTATAGGAAGTTGGTTTACAGGTTTCATAAACTAGCTTTCAATGTCCGTCACAGAATAGCACTGGACCTGCATCTTGTTAGAGATGAAGATGAAGGTATAGAAGATGCAGATTTATTCAAGAATATATTTTTAAGAGCTAGAGATGAAAGAAAATTGGAGTTGCTTTGGCAAAAGATAGAAGAAGCACATGGAAATCGAGACATAAGCAAAAACTCTTTTAAGGGAATCTGAGGAGGAACAGCATGCATAAATGTTTAAGTGACTGGTTGCGCATCGTTGATGTTAATCTTACTGAGGATACTGTAACTAAGAGACAACTCGGAATAGAAAATATTGTTAATGGTCTTGATGAGGAATCGTGTCTGGATTTAGTGCGACTTTATTTGGGAAAGCCCACCCGATATGATAGTTATAGGGATGATTTTAGAGGAATCTTTCAAAAGGCCGACCAAACATTTAGGATGAGCGGTAATGAATTGGAATTGCAACTTCTAGCGGGCATTTCAATAATCGTAAGCCTTGAAAATAATGATAATAGGTTTAAGATTGCAATGTCAGCTGTTTGTGTAAGTTTTCAGGGATCTACTGATGTGCCAATTTTTAATGAGGTATCAAATGCTGCAAAACAATATTTATCAAATCTATCCATTTCGATCCGCTCACGGGCGAGGACGACAAGTCTTAAAGCTAGCACCGCTGATTTTAAAACACCGAAAGATGCACTGTTGACG
Source organism: uncultured Nitrospiraceae bacterium (assembly GCA_903822005.1). Lineage (GTDB taxonomy): Bacteria > Nitrospirota > Thermodesulfovibrionia > Thermodesulfovibrionales > Dissulfurispiraceae > Fen-1308. The sequence continues at coordinate 538 of CAIJNL010000005.1, read as the reverse complement.
ATATTGCCGCAGAATAACCTCCCTTCTACGCAAGCTCCTATGGGAGCCCTTTTTGATAAAATACAGGAAATTATTCTTGAAGTAATAAAACAAGTTAACAAAATATCATCGGAAATTGACGACTCTTTGCTTCTACAGCAAGAAGAAACAGAAATGTTATGGTGGGTTATGGGAGAGTGCAGCAATAGTTTGAATAAGAAAATGTCTACCATCCCTTTGCCTTTTGCTAGTCTGATTGTTGCGAAAGAGCTAGCGGAAATGACAAGAAAACTTCCTGGTCCCATCAGTATCCCAGCTCTGATGGATAAAATGTTAAGCATTGGACGGCAAAAGCAAGAAGACAAAATATCAATAAAAGAAGTAATTAATGCATCATCCGACGAATGGAAGAGTAAATATGTAGATCGGCATTGAATATTGACCCGGCATCGGCGTCCAATTTTGACCCACCCCGGACGGTCATTTTTTAGAGTTTCGTGTTTTTATTCTCCAACTGTCGTTTCCTGTTTCGATGATATCACAATGATGAGTAACCCTG
>CAIJNL010000004.1 GCA_903822005.1 uncultured Nitrospiraceae bacterium | reverse complement strand
CAGCCTCTTGATCTCTCTTGCGCTCATAAAGATCCTGTCCTCTTCCGCCATCTCGCCCCCTTCCAAAAAAGAGGCATAATAGCATCTTATGAGGACATTTCTATATTGCTATAAGAGGACATTATCATATTGCCGTAACAGGAAAGAGACGGATAATAAGAGGTCAATAATAGCTTCTGTTTTCGCATACAGTGTTGATCATAAACCCGGTCAATGCTATATTAGAAGATTGACGGATTCAGACTGGATCAACTTCATAAATAAGAAAGGCAGGCCTTTTTATGTCTCCTACCGTTATGATTTTCGTCCTGTTCGCGGCTCTGTTGCATGCTTCATGGAATTTTCTGGTCAAGAGCAGGGATGACAAACACCTCAGCATGAGTGCCGTGGTGCTGGGGCATACCCCTTTTGCCGTGGCAGCTCTTCTATATGCTCCTTTGCCCAGTGTTGAATCTCTGCCATATCTGCTCGCGGGCGTGATGCTGCATGTGGGTTATCAACTGTTCCTGCTGGCCTCATATCGCGTTGGAGACCTGAGCCAGGTCTATCCGCTCGCACGCGGAGTCGCGCCCCTTATTGTTGCAGGTGTTTCTGTATTTCTTCTTGGCGCTAACCTCTCCTGGATCGAACTGACCGCGGTAATAACTATCGGTACGGGCATCATGAGCCTGGCCCTGGTACGCCGCAGTGACGGGCTCCGCAACGGGCAGGCTGCCCTGCTGGCAATAATTACGGGCGGATTCATCGCGTCCTATTCGCTGGTAGACGGGCTGGGGGCGCGTGAAGCAGGCACTGCCCTCGGGTTCTACGGCTGGCTCTCCGCCATAAATGGCATAGTGTTTGCCGTCATCATGCGGTCCATGCGGCCCGGTATTGTAATAAAAGTGATCTGTCATAACTGGCGCCTTGCCCTTTTCGGGGGCGGGGCCTCCTTTTTTGCGTACGCGATTGTTACATGGGCATTTACGGTAGCGCCTATCGCCCTGGTGACTGCCCTGCGCGAGACAAGCATCATATTTGCTCTGCTGCTTGGCGTAGTTGTGCTAAAGGAGCGGCTCGATCCAATGAAAGTGCTTGCCACCATGTGCACCATGCTCGGAGTCGGCCTGCTGCGGGTCAATCGTTGAGGGTTGAACTGCATTTATGAAACCGCAGATAACATTACTTGCTGGAGGAAGAAAGATGGGCATGACGACCGTAAAATCTCTTGGCAGAGTGTTTGTTTTGGCAGCTGCCTTCTTATGCTTTGCAATGTGGGCAGCTGCTGCTGAATTAAGCGTTTACGCTCCTGGTGGCGTCAGGTCAGCAGTTCAGGGCGCTGCTGCTGCGTTTGAACGCCAGACCGGCCATACCTTCAAGTTCACGTTCGGCACAGGCGGCGGTATTCAGAAACAGATAGCGGCCGGCGCCCCTGCCGACATTACCGTTCTCCCGTCCAAGGGGATGTCCGAACTCGAAAAAACGGGAATTATCATGCCCGGCTCAAGGCTTGAAGTGGGCAGTGTCGGCGTCGGTGTCGGTATCAGGGCCGGAACGCTCAGACCGAAAATAGGAACTCAGGAAGAACTCAGGGCCACTCTCCTTGCTGCAAAGTCGATCACTTATGCAGATCCGGCCAAAGGCGGGACATCAGGCACCTATTTCGAGAAGGTAGTGCTGCCGCGTCTAGGCATCGCAGAACAGGTGCAGAAGAAAAGCACGTTGACCGCTGTGGGCGAGGATGCTGTCCGCCTCGTGGCGAATGGGAAAGTTGAGATCGTGGTAGTACAGTCGAGCGAGATCGTGGCAGTTCCCGGAGCAGAACTGGTCGGCCCGCTGCCAAAGGGCATTCAGAGCGAGATTCCTTACGCAGCAGTGGTACTCAAAACAGGCAAGTCGCCCGATGCAGCTAAAGCCTTTATTATTTTTCTCGATTCTCCGGAGGGACGTGCGGCATTTAAGGCCGCAGGCTTTCAACCGGCGGAGAAGCGCTGACGCTCACTATTGAAATTATCCTCTCAAGCAGCGATCCGCGGCTGGAACCTTTTCCAAGGTCCAGCCCGGTCACTGCCACACGGCCTATAATAAGCGCTTCACCACCTTTTGCCCCATTCTGTCGGTAACCCCATATGTCATGAATGACGTATGGCTTGCCTTCATGCATACCGAGGAAAAGCATGATGTGACCATCCATGTATATTAATGTTGCTCCGCCAGCGGCATTCCCTGACAATATTTTTATCTTCTCTTCATCCGCGGACCCTTTTTCAAATTTGCCAAGCGGTACTCCGACTGCGGCCTGTGCCAGGGAATTGCGCGGCAGATTTATTCCGACCGTAGAAAAGACCTGCTTTATGAAGCCTGAGCAGTCCTGCTCGCCCTGTGCGCCGCCCCATGAATAGGGCGCATTGAGAAGCCTGAATGCCTGGTCGATTATATTGCGCGGTGTATATGCCAGATGGCCTGAACTGACAGACTCTTTCTTCACATATGCCTTCTTAAGTGAGAAGTTACCGTCTGCCTTTTGATACGGAATAATTATTTCTGCGGCCCCGGTGCCTTTGGTCGGCCCACGCGGAAACCTTGCGCCCATCCCGACTAAATCGTGATAGACAGTCAACCTTGGATCCAGAAATATATCTGCCTTTGCACTTATGACGACGACAATATTCTCCTGATCGAGATATTTTTTCAACTCCAGGAGGCTGATCATGGAAACCCTTTTTTTCTCGACCCAGCCGTCGCTCGAGGGCCCGAGAACATAAAGCCACTTTCCGTCGCCGCTTTCATGCAGGACCGCCAGCGGTGTTCCGAGGTCAAGCGAGCTGTTCTGGAGTTCATCAAAATTTGTATCTCCCTGGTCCTCGTACAACCCTTCTTTGACCGGCAATATCCGCTGGTCAGCATAACCATTGGTCAATCCGTATTTAATTTCGATCTTTGACGGGACATTGTCCAGCCCCATATTTCTTTCGATCTCCATCAGGAATGCCGTGTCGGCAGGCACTGATGAAGCAAGGTAATAATTACGGCTGCTGAATGAAGCTAAAGATGCTTTAATACCGTTTACGACTTCTTCACCAGGAAACGTTTTGCCCAGCGCGGCAATATCCCGGTTAAGTTTTAAATCATTCTGGATATGCTGATTGAAGGACCTGATTTGAGATTGATCCATGAGCAGCCTGTCGGCAAAGAGATGGCGGCTTGTCCAGAATCCGGGGCTTCTCATTTCCCTTGCAGTTTCGGAAAGGGAGAACGAAGCGCTGTAATAGAGTTTTTCTTTTGCTATACAACCGGAGCTAAGTACCAGCAGAAAGATTATGCAGATTGCGAGCCTTTTATTCAGCATGTTCAGTCTTTCTTCTAAAGGCCGGTTTCTCTGTGCCTTGCATCCCGAATCTCTTTTCAATTATACGGGCCACTATGACGCCGAGCAACGCACCTCCGAGCACGTCAGCCGGGAAATGAGAGGCGCTGTCTACCCTGCCAAAACATACAAACAGGCCATACAGATAGAAAAGCGCCCGATAGCGCGGAAAATAACCTGAGCATATGTACGCAAGGCAAAAGGCCATGGCCGCGTGGCCCGACGGAAAAGAGTCATAGCTGCCCCTGAACGCAGGGCCGATAAAAAGCAGCTGATCTGTTATCCGTGGCCTCGCCCTGCCTAGAATGTGCTTGATGACCTGAACTGATACCCCGGCGCTGATAAAGCCGATGAGCAGCGTCCTGCCAAACTGCATGGTCCATTGCCGGTCGTAATATCTGCCGAAAAGATAGATCAGCAGGGCTCCGCCGATCAGCGGCGTGCCGTGGGCCGCATAATATGCCGCCCGGTCGATATATTTCAGTATTTGCGTGATATCAGGGTTAGCGTTGCGGAACTCCCTGAACCAGAGTGTCACACTCTGGTCGATTAGAAAAACCGGCAGTATGGCGGCGAGGAACAGGAGATAGTATTTAATCTCTTTCGAAAAGCGCATAGCCGCCTTCCTTTTTCAGCAGCGTGAACCCAGCCTCTTTCATCACATCTTCATCCCGCGGCCGCGCAATTGCTATCCTGTCTTTTTTCTCTTTTACATGAGTCATCAGCGAGTCACGTCCCCTTATATTCGCGACCTTGTGATCAGAATAAAACACAATGCTCGGATTATTGATGCCGTAAGAGATTATCTTTTCATCGCGCTGGGCCGTTTCCCTGGCATAAACGCTGAACCTGTAAAGAGCACCCTGCATGTGCTGATTAGCAATCGGAAGCGCCGAGGTAAGGAGAACAGTGAGCAAAATAAACATTACGCATGCCAATGGAGTATAGAGTGGTTTAGAGAGGCGCACCGAATAAAACCCAACTCCGGACATCATGACTAGTATGCCTGCCACCCACATCGTCCAGTCGGTCTCGGTGATGTCGTTATTAACGAGGATTGGGGGCAGAAACAGCACACCTATGGCTGCCAGAAGCGCTCCTGCAGCAATAACAAGCCAGGCCGCCCTTTGCGGGCGGACCCTCATATCCGACATGCCGGCTGCTATGAGTATGGCGACCGGCGGCAGGGCCGATAGAATATAGTTTGGCAGTTTGGTGGTAGAAAAGGAGAAGAAAATAAAGACAGCACCAAACCAGATAATCGAGAACAGCGACAGACCTGCCCTCTCTTTGACAGCCTTCATGATACCTGAGGGCAGGAACACAATCCAGGGCGATATGCCGATGGCGAGAGTGATAATGTAGTAATAAAACGGGCCTTTATGGCCTGAGATGACATCCGTATACCTTTTGAAATGATGCTTCATGAAAAACTGCTGAAAGAAATCGTCGCCGTTGATCGCGAATTGCGCAGCATACCAGGGGACCGATACAACAAGAAAAAGCAGCGCGGCCTTCAGATCGAAAATCTTCACAAGCTCCCTGAACCCTCCGCTGATCAGCAGGTAGAGGGCAGCTATGCCGAACGGAAAGACTATGCCTATTAGCCCTTTGGTTAAAAAAGCAAGGGCGGAAAAAAAATAGAAGCCATATATGAAACGCCTGCTTTGGCTGACTGACAGATAGAAAGAAAAGAGCGAAAGCGTGATGAACAGGCTCATTACCATATCGGTCACAGCGGAGCGCGAGTATACCAGGAAATAGGCGCTCAGAGAGATCGCAATGACCGCGTGAAAAGCCCTGGTTTCGTTGCAGGTACGCCCTACAAAAAAGAAGAGAGACAGCGCCAGCAGGAAACCGGCCACTGCCGACGGGAAACGGGCGCCGAATTCATTGATGCCGAATGCCTTGTACGAAAGGGCCATGAGCCAGTAAAAGAAAATCGGCTTGTCATACCGGATGTCGCCGTTATAGGTGGGCGTGATCCAGTCACCGCTTTCGACCATCTCTTTTGTCGCTGTCGAAAAGACCGCCTCATCCACGTCGAAGAGAGTCACAGCGCCAAGTCTGAACATGGCTATCAGCAGCACCGCGGCGAACAGCAGCAATAAAACGTTTCTGTTTATCTTTGCCATAAACCCCTTTTCTCTCTCAGAAAATGATCGCGTTATTATAACGGGCTGGGAATGGATTATTCAAAAATGGATCATGGTCTCTCCGGCGGCACTAACCGTCAGATTGATGTACTGCCGGCCAAATCAATAGATAAAGGTGGCCTTAACTCTTTCCGACCTGAGCATATATGGTATCCAGATAAGACAGACTGCCGCATTTCTTCCGATACTCACAAGCACAGCTTCTTCAAATACCGGGTATTCAGGCCTGATTAATTTGAGTATGGAAGGGTCCAGGACAATGAAAACAAGATTGGCGGCCATTACCCCGATGAACCATGCAGGGAACTGCACGCGCCGTTTCATAAAGAGAAAAACAAGATAAGAGGATGAAAGCATAAGCCCGACATTCGCAACAAGCTCGCCTATGACAAATATAGCCAGAGACAGATTATATGTGCCGCTGTCAGGAGTTATCAGCGCCTTAAGTATCCCGTTAGTAAAAAATGGCGGATAGGTCGTGAATATAAAATAGACTGACCTTATAAGAGAAAAAGTAAGGCCGACTCCAACCAGTATAAGCCAGCCGCCGATTCCCTCATATTTTTTCTCTTCGGTTGCCACAGTTCCCCCCCTCCATCTTTCAGCGGAATATTCATCCGTGATAATATTCTCTTAGATATTTTATTCCCATGATCGCGCACTTTGCAACAGGTATAATCCTCAATATCAGCCGGCCCAGGATTCCCGTAATTTTTCTTTGTTATAATGGTTACAATAAGTTATTAATATTAATATATCCGGAAGGAGTCCAATGCCAAAGCCTCTTTATATACTTGGTCATCGCAGCCCCGACACCGACTCTGTATGCTCCGCCATCGGTTACGCGCACCTGAAACAGGCCCTTGGCGAATCTGCGGTAGCGGCCCGGGCCGGAAAACTGAACGCAGAGACCAAATATGTGCTCGATTTCTTTGGGGTGGAAGCGCCGGTCCTGATTTCCGATCTCTACCCTCGTGCCGAAGATATCATGACTCCAACCGCGGTCTCAGTCTTCCCGGGGCATACGCTTCGCGAATTGGGAACGATAATAAAACAATTCAAGATCAAATCAGCGCCGGTCGTTGATGAAAACAACATCCTGGTCGGCATGGTATCTCTGGGCGATCTGGCCAAACGCTATTTCGATGAACTCGCAATGCCCGACTTGCGGGAGGCCGGGGTCGACTTCGACTCCATCCTGCGGGTCGTTGATGGTGAACTGCTGCATGGAACGGACACAAGCCGCCTTGTTGCCGGCCGGGTATGGATTATTGCCGCCCGCCCGCAAACGGCCCAACAGTTAATCGGGAAAGGCGACATAGTTCTGGTCGGTGACCGCACCAATGCCCAATTGACATGCATCGCCTGCGGAATCGACTGCATGATAGTGACCGGCAACGCCGATGTTGCACCAGAGGTCCTTAAGGCTGCAGACGCTCATGACGTTGTAATAATTAAAGCCCCTTACGACACCTATACATGCGCACGGTTAATCACCCAGAGCATTCCCGTACGCATGGTCATGCAGAAAAATATGGTCATTTTCAAACCAGCCGATCTGATCAGCGATATAAGAAACATCATCAGCCGGACCAACTATCGCAACTACCCTGTGGTGGACCAGGGTAAACTGGTGGGTATGATCAGCCGTGACAGCCTGATTGTGCCCGCGCGCGATAAAGTCATACTGGTCGACCATAATGAGCGTTCCCAGGCCGCTGACGGCATAGAAGAAGTTCAGATAGTCGAAATAGTCGACCATCACCGCCTTGGCGGCCTTGAAACCAGCGAACCAATCTTCATACGTCACGAACCGGTTGGTTCGACAGCCACCATCGTGGCCAATTTGCACTGGCACCGCAATGTAGACATACCGTCTGACATCGCCGGACTATTATTGGCTGCTGTCATCTCGGACACCCTGCTGTTCAAATCGCCGACAACAACACCAGCGGACAGGCAGACAGCGGACAGGCTTGCGGCCATTGCCGGTCTCGATCTGGAACAGTTCGGCATGGATGTATTAAAGGCCGGTTCTGTTTCGGGCGACCTCCCTGTAAATGATCTGATAGCGGGCGATCTCAAGGAGTTTCAGATTGGCGAATACAGCATAGCAATAAGCCAGACCTTTGCCATGAATGTAGCTGAGACACTGGCTATCGCACGCGACATGATTATAGACGCTCTCGAAGCCATGCGCGTACGGGCCGGTTACGATATGGCGGCCCTCATGGCCACGGACATAATGACCGAATCTACCCACCTTTTCTATGCAGGCAAAGCGATTGGCTTGCTGCGCCTGGCCTTCGGTGATGAGGTAAAGGAGGGGGTAGTATATCTGCCCGGAACCATGTCGCGCAAAAAGCAGCTATTGCCCCGTTTGATAGAAGCAGCCAGAAATGAGCGCCGTTCGGGATAGTGCTGCCAGCGCCTGAACTCTTAAATTGATTAAAAAAAGGCCGGCAGGATTACAAACCTGCCGGCCGGTTGATATACGTTGTTACAGCAACGGAACGATCAGCAGGGCCACGATATTGACGACCTTGATCATCGGGTTGATGGCAGGTCCGGCTGTGTCCTTGTAAGGATCGCCGACCGTGTCTCCGGTAACTGAAGCCTTGTGTGCCTCAGAACCCTTGCCGCCATAATTACCGTCCTCTATATATTTCTTGGCGTTGTCCCATGCTCCGCCTCCGCTTGTCATGGAAATGGCAAGAAAGAGCCCGGTAACAATACTGCCGATCAGGAGTCCTCCGAGTGCCTCCCTGCCGAGAATGAAACCTACAAGGATCGGGGCCACCACAGGTATCAGGGCAGGAAACATCATCTGCCTTATAGCGCCTTTTGTGACAATATCCACGCAGGTGCCGTACTGCGGCTTTGCAGTGCCTTCCATGATTCCGGGGATCTCCCTGAACTGCCTCCTGACCTCCTCAACCACGCCGCCGGCTGCAAATCCGACCGCTTCCATCAGGAGCGCGTCAAAGTAGTACGGAAGCATACCTCCGAGAAAGAGTCCCACTATTACATTCGGATTTGAGAGATCGAATGTCAGCACGCTGCTGAAAGAGCGTGAGTATTCCGCAAAAAGGACAAGGGCTGCCAGCCCCGCTGACCCGATGGCATAACCCTTTGTGACTGCCTTGGTCGTGTTGCCGACTGCGTCGAGCGGGTCCGTTACTTCCCTGACACTCGCAGGAAGTTCAGCCATCTCGGCTATGCCGCCGGCATTGTCCGTAATAGGTCCGTATGAGTCAATTGCCACAATAATGCCGGTCATGGAAAGCATTGCAACGGCTGACAGGGCTATCGCGAAAAGACCGCTGCTCAGGTCCCCGCGGAAACCTCCGCCGAGGGCATATGCGCCGTAAATGGCAGCGCAGATACAGAAGACCGGAAGTGCCGTCGACTTCATGCTGACAGCAAGACCGGCAATGATGTTGGTTGCATGGCCCGTCTGGCTCGCCTTTGCAATATGCTTGACAGGGTTAAAGCTTGTTGATGTGAAATATTCGGTAATGACGACAATGAGGCCTGTAAGCACAAGCCCGATCACCGCTATGGCGAATACACCCAATGCGGTAAATTTCTGTTCAACTCCGGGCATACCAAGGAACCATTGTGAGGCAAAGTAAAACGCTATTGCCGCAAGTATACCCGAAACAGCGAGCCCCTTGTACAGAGCGCCCATTATGTACTGTTTTTTCCCGAGCCTTACGCAGTAAGCTCCGATAACAGAGGCTATTATCGAGATCGCCCCGATCAGCAGCGGGAATTCTACCCAGAGGCTGGTCGAACCAAAGACAGTCTTTGCCAGCAGCATCGCGGCAACAATTGTAACGGTATAGGTTTCGTAAAGGTCCGCTGCCATGCCCGCGCAATCGCCTACATTATCTCCGACATTATCGGCTATAACCGCAGGATTTCTCGGATCATCTTCCGGAATTCCCGCCTCGAGCTTACCTACCAGGTCTGCGCCGACGTCGGCAGCCTTTGTGTATATGCCTCCTGCAATACGGGCGAACACACTCATCAACGAACAGCCAAAGCCGAGACCTATAAGCGCATGGAATGTCTCTTCACCAGCATACTGCTTTGCAACAATATAAAAGCCTGCCACGCCGAGCAATCCAAGACCAACCACCATAAGCCCGGTAACAGAGCCGCCCCGGAACGACACCTTCAGTGCCTCGGCGAGACCTTTTTTTGCAGCCTCTGTAGTCCGCACATTGGCCCGCACAGTGACCAGCATGCCTATGTAGCCTGCAAGAGCGGAACCTACCACCCCATTGGTGAAACCTAAAGCAGTCCATACTCCAAGGAAATATGCCAATACTGCCGTTACTACCACCGCCACCATTGCAACAGTAGTATACTCTCGTTTGAGGAACGCAGCCGCGCCCTCTTTGATCGCCTCCGAAATGGCCTGCATGCGGTCTGACCCGTCAGGCTGTCTCATTACCCAGTACGCGTTGACTATGGCGTAAAGCACACCGCAGCCTCCTGCCGCAAGGGCAAGAACCAGAATTGGACTTGCACTCATTTTGTTTCTCCTTTTTAAATTATATCAACTATTAACAAATGTCTTTTATACTTAGTAGGGGTATATATTATAGGCAACAGAGCCCATGTTTGCAAGTCTTTTTTCCTCTGTTTTTACAACGTTTATTCCAGGTCCATGGCTGCCTTGACACGGCTGAATATTTCATCTATACTTCCGTCCCCGCTCACCCGCTTCAAAATACCCTTTGTCCTGAAATAATCCATCAACGGGGCAGTCTTTATTTTATAGACTTCAAGCCTCTTGCTGATCGTCTCTTCCGTGTCGTCATCACGCTGGTAAAGCCCTGAGCCGCATTTATCGCAGGTATTGTCCACTGCCGAAGGGGAAAAAAATACATTGTACATCTGGCCGCAACCCCTGCAGGTGCGCCTGCCCGTAAGTCTTTTCATCAGTATTTCGAACGGCACATCCACGCTCAATACAGCGCCGAGCGGCATGCCCAACTCAAGGAGCAGCCTGTCAAGAGCCTCTGCCTGGGCCGTGTTCCTCGGAAAGCCGTCAAGTATAAAACCTTTTTTGCAGTCTTCCTGCTTAAGCCTTTCCTGCACCATGCCCAGGACTACTTCATCAGGCACAAGTTCGCCCTTGTGCATGTACGCCTTTGCCTCAATACCGAGGGCGGTGCCTTCAGCTATAGCGGCACGCAGCAAATCTCCCGTCGAAATCTGCGGGATACCGTATTTTTCGATCAGTTTTTTGGCCTGGGTGCCTTTGCCTGCACCCGGCGCGCCAAGAAGAACAATCCTCATAAAAAAACCTCCGGCTTATAGTCAATAACAATAGTCAATTTTAGTTGCGCCTATACTACGCCACTCTTCAGGTATCTGCTCATCTTGTCGAGAGCTATCCTGCGATGGCTAAGGGCATCCTTCTCTGCCGCGTTCATCTCACCGAATGTCCTGTCGAATCCTTTGGGACGGAATACCGGATCATAACCGAAACCGCCTTTGCCAACCGGTCCTTCAGAGACATCTCCCTCTACAATACCTTCAAAGGTCTCTACCCTGCCTCCGGGAAAAGCGAGTGCGAGCACACAAACAAAGCGCCCTCCCCTGTCCGCCTGCGGCAGGCCTTTCATTTCAGCAAGCAATTTATCCAGGTTGGACCGGTCGGAAGCCCCGTCGCCGGCGTATCTGGCCGACTTCACTCCCGGCGCACCGTCGAGCGCATACACCTCGATGCCAGAGTCATCGGAAACCGCGGCCATTCCCGTGTACTCCGAAACTGCAACCGCCTTTTTTATGGCGTTGCCCTCAAAGGTGTCCCTGTCCTCATCCACTTCCGGGCAATCCGGAAAATCTTCGAGGGTCTGGATCGCCACACACGTGCCATCGAGGATTCGCCTGAACTCCTCCACTTTTTTCCTGTTTCTGGTTGCAATAACAATTTTCATTAGCATTTTAAAATACATTGTAAGCAGTTGTCAGACCAATTTGCAAGGTTTTTTAATCAACCAAATCATAAGTTTCAAAAATAAGTCAAGCGTTTTTTTACGCTGTTATTAAAGCGTATTTCGAGCGGGAGAATAAATCCTGTCCTGATTGTCGTGCCAGCGGAAATTGGCGCAAAAAAGATGTTAGAATAAGAGAGGTTGATTTACGGAGGTATGCATGGCTGACCTGAAAGACCAGGCCCCGTTCGAGACTCTGGATGTTCGCGGAAAGGCGCTGCCGTTCCCGCTATATATGACAAAGAAAAAAATGGACCAGGCAGAAAACGGGCAGGTGCTGAAGATACTCTGCGACGCGCCCGAATCCGCTGAAGACAGCATACCGCGCTATGCGGAAAAGATGGGTTATACCTTTGATGCCGTTAAACTTGCCGACAGGTGGGAGTTATTCATTAAAAAGACCTGACGCGGGATGTCGCTAAAAAAACATTAAAAAAGGAGCGCCGCAGCGGCGCTCCTTTTTGTTTCGAAATTTTCCTGTTTATTACTCTTCAGTAACAGTGATCGCTTCAGTCGGGCATACGCCGATGCAGCTCTGGCAACCGACACACTCGCTGGCCTGGTAAGGGTCGCTCTTGCCGTTCTCCATTGCGAATACGGAAGTCGGACAGGTGTTTACACACTCTTCGCAACCATTACACTTGTTAACATCAACCTTAACAGAATACATGTTGTTCCCTCCTTGTATATTATCTTGCACGAATAGGTTTATCCGTAACTTTTTAATATAACAAATACCCGGACTTCATTGTCAAACGCCCATGCGGCTTTTTAACTGATTGCTTTGCCCGGGCGCTGATATACGACTTCAGGCGTCATAAAAGACAGCAGTCTTGCGGAATAAATGCTATTTCCACTCCAGGACTGTTATCCTCTGGATCTCTCCATCCTGGGAAACATGGGCCCTTACTTTTTTTGTCTTGCCCCAGATATCGGAAAGTGACAACCGGTCCTTCCCGAAAAATACCGCTGTCCGATGGCTTACCTTCCAGTGGCCTGTCGAGCTGTCGGTCTTGATAACGACCTCGCCGGTCCTGTCATTGTGAGACACAATATTACCAACATGCTGCTTCACCTCTTTGCCGTTCATTACTACCGCGCCCGCCATAGAGCTGACAGCGAATACAAAAATGAATATTGTCAGGGCCGCGACTTTCTTCATGCTCCAGATCCTGTCCGTCATTGTTTTTTATCCTCCAGCAGTATAAGTGTCATCTCAATCCGGTATGGACCGCATTCAGCGCAGGCAAGGCCTTGCGCTAATCACGATGACATCATGTCTGTAATTTTGCCTGTGTGGTTTTATTCGCATCAGTATACCACAGGCAGGACATGAAAAGGCCCTGCCTAAGCAGGGCCTTTTCATGAGTCATATGCGTGAAGGTTCCTAGAAGACCAGCGTTAATCTTGCTGTTGTATCAGTGCCGGTCTGCAGTGCTGTGAACAACCATTTCAGGATCGCGTCAGTAACGCATTTCTTAAGGGCAGCGTTCTTTATTGCGTCTGAAGTTACGACAGCGCTCTTTACCTTGCCTTCAGGAGTGATTGTGACCTTTACTGTCATCTTGCCGCGCAGGCCGGCGGCATTACAGTTTTGCAGCTCGGGTATATGTCCAAATGCGGTCTTTGAAATAGTTCCTTTTGTTGAGCTGTCCGAAACCTCTATCTTTTCGATCACTACCCGGGGCTGCCTCGAAATATCAGCCGGTTTTGTCTCAGGCGCGGCAGCCAAGTCTTCCCTTGGCTCACTGGGCGCGTATCCGGCAGATCCCTTGCGCGCATCCGCAACCGGCCTGCTCGCCTTGTACCTTACCCCTCCTGATACAAAAGGGGCCGCGTGATATGATCCCACCGCATAATCCGACACGCCCTGCGGCATTGGCAGCGGCTGTTTTACTGTCGCGGAATCTCCTTCTTTATTGCGGACCTCGGAATCAATCGCTACAAATGATGTGTAAGCTGTCAGCAGGTTATACTTCAGGCCGAGCTGAGTCACCTCTTCGACCCTCTTCTCTTTCTTGTCGTCCTGCTTCAGGAAGCTGTAATCCGAAAGCATTGTTATCCTGTGGCGGGCCCAGAGATATCTGAGCGCCGAATTTGTTTCAACGGTTTTGACCTTTGCAACATTTATACTTTCCGTGTAATCTCTGTTGCCTGCCTTGCCCTTTAGGATTATAATACCCTTTGGACTGCCGCGCCACTTGCCGAATACGATCACAGGACGGTCAGCCATAATATCGGGTATACTTATCGGCTCTACATCGTATGCCTCAAACTTTCCGAAATTCAGTTTGATGCCTGTGAGCACAGGGGTCTGCACGATCTTGCGGAACTTCTCTCCCTGCACTGCTGCCTCGGCCTCTGTGGTTATAACGAACGGCTCGCCCATGCCCGCGCGCGCCATGCCCTCGAGGATATACCTGTTCACACTCGATCCTATGCCGAAGGTAAACATATTCGCGTCACCAAGGTTCTTGCGGATCAGATCGAATATCTCTGTCTCGACAGTTACGAGGCCGTCAGTCGCAATGATAACACTCCGTGAGAAACCCTTAGTGCGCGGCATTGCGAGCGCCCGCTTTACTGCAGGCAGAAGTTCTGTGCCGCCCCCGCCCTTCTGCTTGTCGATTACATAAAGCGCGTTATCTATGTTCTCTTTGATCGCCGGAACAGACTTTTCGGACATCACCTTTGAACCGCCCGAAAAGAGTATCAAGTTGAACATGTCCGTGGGCCTGAGATTGCCGATCAAGTCTCTAAGCAGTTTTTTGGAGAGTTCGAGCGGAAAACCGTACATCGATCCAGAAACATCCACGATAAAGATATATTCCCTCGGCGGGATCTCTGAAAGCTCCACCCGTTTTGGCGGCTGCATCATAAGCAGAAAGAAATTCTCCTTGTCTCCCTTGTAGAGGAGCAGGCCTGATTCGATCTTGTCGCCGTCGAGCCTGTATTTGAGTATGTAGTCCCTGTTGCCGCCGCTCTTCTCGGAAGCATCAAGCTTTATGGCAGCGGTAGTCGGACCGTCAAAGGCCACATTCACTTTATGAGAGGTGCAGTGAATATCCTTTACCGGAAGCCCTGCTGCCAGATTTACTGTAATGTCGAACGCATATGCCGGGGCTTCACCCGAATGCGTGAACGGGTTTTCTACCCACTTGTCCTGCTGCGGAGCTGTTGCAGCAGGCTGATTTGAATAACGCGGGCCGACCACCGTCGGATAAACAAAATCATAAACCTTGTCTTCAGGAACAAGGAGTTCGGTATAGCTGAGCTCGACCTTGATGTTGTCTCCGGGCATGATGTTCGCCACATTCATCTGAAACACGTTCGGCCGCTGCTGCTCAAGCAGCGAGGCGCTCTTGCCCTCCTGCTTTGCCTTTTCGTATTCCTTCCTGGCCTCTTCGCGCTTGTTTATCTTTGCGACAATGGTACGCGTGCCTATGGTCATCTTCATGCCGTATACCGCGGCGCGGGTTGAGGCAGGGAATACATAGATGGCCTCAATGGGACGCTTGCCCTCGTTCTTGTATACCTGGGTGACCCTGACATCAGCAATGACGCCCGATATGTTTACCTCCGCCGAGGTCGATTTCAGCGGTAGCTGGTCAACTGAAGGGTCATCGCTTTTGACAAAGAAGTAGGGCGACAGGGTCTTGTCGTCCTTTTTGTCCGCAATCATCTGCTTTGCCTCTGCCCCCAGAGCAACAAGAAGCAGTAAAATCCCAAAAACAGCTGTTATTTTAAAAAAACGTGCCATGATAAAACCCCCTGATTATTCGACTTCTGATTATTGGACAGTTCATACCATGAAAAAGTTCCCCGGGGATTGAGGAAATGATTTGCGCGCTCAAAGGCTTCATAACTCCCCCTGCCCCCTCTTATCTTAAGAGGGGGGACCGATAAAAGAGAGGAAATGCTTTATATAATCAGAGTTTCGCATCGGTTTTTACCCCCTCTTGAGATAAGAGGGGGTAATAGTTTAATGAGAGTGGCATTACCGCTTGGCTCCTTATTTTTTAATCCTCTCAATTATCGCCTCATTGCTGGGAATAGTAAAGCGTACCATTGCCTTGACAGTTACCGAGAGTCTTTGAAAGAATATGGGCGGCGACCGTTCAATCGTGAGCAACCAAGGAGTGGAAAAGGAGAATGATATTTAATTCAATAAGCCCGGAAGTGTTACCGCTCATATTTATTTCATTCTTTTTGGGAATGTGGATTTTTGTCTGTCTTCTTTTGTCAGTGGTCGGAGGCTGGCAGGCGCTTGGCAAGGCATACCGGGCCGAAGAAAAGATAGAAGGGACCAAATGGTCCTGGCAGAGCGGCTCTACCCGTCTGGGTTTTGCGTATCGCAATTGTCTGAATATCACGGCCAGCCGGAAAGGCATCTATTTAGCTGTACTATGGATGTTCCGCATTGGACATCCGCCCCTGTTTATTCCGTGGTCGGACATAACAATAACAGAACAGAAATTTTTCTTCTTCAGGATGACCAGTTTCAGATTTGCGAAGGTGCCAGATGTGCCCTTCATGATAAGAACTCAGCTTGCGGATAAGATCCGGCTGGCCGTTGGCGAGGCATGGCCGGGAAAAGACGCTCAAGGCATTCAGCCCAGTTAACCTTTGTACCTACTTTGACCCGATTATCTCGACCGTAATCTGAACGCTGCTTACATCCGCGAACATGGGCGCCATCTTTTCCTGCACCACTCCCGCCTTTTTGATCTTCTCAAAAAACATGGGCAGCCATGACACGCTCAGCTCAGCGCGTACAATAGTCTTGTCTCCGATGATATCAGTCTTAATATTGCTGCCATGATATTCATTGGCTGCCGCAACAACTACTTTTCCCGCTGCCGCGGTATCATCAGCCGCAATATGAAACGAGACCGGCGCCTTTTCAACCATCATGGGCTTGTACTTTTTTGAGGTCGCGTAAGTGTCTTCATCACGCATTACCGCAGCCTTGTCATAAGATTGTGACCGGGATACCCCGGGAGCCATGGCGTGTTTGGCCTTGGTAACATTGCCTGACGCCCTGTATTCCGATTCCCTTGCGGATGTGGCAGGAGCTGCGGCAACGCCAACCTTCATTTCGGGTGCAGGTGCTGGAGCATAAGCAGGCCCTGCAACATGATACTTCGTCCTTGGAGCTGGAGCATAGCTGTCCCCCGGTCCTGTCCCGGCATCCCCTCTCGATTTCTGCGCGGACATTTCAGCCCTTATCGCCGGCTCATAAGCCTTCGTATACGTTCCGACTGTCTCTTCCTTTGTTACACCCTCGGCTGCCCTTTGCGGTTTTTGAGGCGCGCGCTTCTGCTCCGGCGCTTTCTCAGGCACGGCAATCTGCTGCGGTATTTCAGAGTCACGCACCGCCCGCTCAGTCGGCATATCACCAATAACGCCCTGGAATATAAAGTAGGTAGTTACTGCCAGCAGCGCGGTTGCCAGGGCGCCAATCGGCGCAGTTACATAAAGCGGCCGGAAGAACCAATTAAGCAGGCCTTTGCGCTCAGAAGCACGCTCCGTGCTACGCACCCTGGCCATGACCTTCTGGGTGAACCAGGCAGGAGGCTCCACCTGCTCTAGCCCCTGCAGGTGCGCGACTACTTTTTTGATATCTGAAAGCGCGGCAGAGCATTGCGGGCATTCAGCAAGATGCCCTTCAACGAGCTTCACCTCTTCGGCTGAAAGTTTGCCGTCAATGTAAGCGGAAAGCTGTTCGCGGATATTTGAGCAGCCCTTCATAGTTCTCCAAACCTTCCCTTCAGACATTTCTTTAGCATCTCTCTCGCCCTGAAAAGGCGCGACTTGACCGTGCCCTCTGCCACTTTAAGCATGGCACCAATCTCGTTATATGCAAAGCCCTGAATGTCCCTGAGTACAACAACTACCCTGAAGTCTTCCTCAAGTTTTGCTATGCAGTCCTGCACGCCCTTTTTGATATCACGCTTTTCGAGCATCTCGAGCGCGTTTGGGTCTGCTGACGGAGGATCGATGCTGATGGCCCCCTCTTCCGCATGTATCGAGACCTCGTGCCTGTTCCTTGCAGTAATAATCTGCTTGAGACGGTTCTTCGACAGGTTTACCGTAATGGTATACAGCCAGGTCGAAAAGCGCGATTTGCACTCGAACCGCTGTATCTCCTTATAGGCCGAGACAAAGGCGTCCTGCGCAACATCGCACGCATCTTCATACGTCCCTGTTATTCTGAAGGCAATGTTTACCATCTTTTTCTGGTGCCTGAGCACAAGCTGCTCAAAGGCATCATCATCCCCTTTTTGGCTGCGCAGGACGAGTTCCCTGTCCTCATCCATGAAGCCTGTTTCTGCATTCTCTGATAGTTTAGACATTGCCTGTGCCAAATTAGTTCCCTCAAATATTGCCTGTACTGTCTTACGCGAATTCTATACCTATTATATGCCTGATTTCAATACCTTTGTATAATATCGGAAGAGGGGAAAAAGAGGAAGAAAGGACACGCCATGAAGAACCGGAAAATAGCAGATATATTCAACGAGATCGCAGACCTTCTCGAAATCAGGAACGATAACCGGTTCCGCATAAGGGCCTACCGAAGGGCCGCTCAAAATGTTGAGGGGATGGCCGGCAATATAGAAGACCTGCCGGAAGAGGAGCTGATAAAAGTGCCGGGCATCGGTAAAGACCTCGCCGCGAAGATCATCGAGTATGTAAGTACCGGAAAGATGGCTGCGCATGAGGAACTGAAAAAAGACATACCTCAGATAGTCCTTACACTTGAGACTATTCCCGGACTCGGCCCAAGGACCGCCATGCTTCTTTATGACAAACTCCACATAAAGAGCATTGAGGAACTTGAAAAACTCGCGGCTGAACATAAGCTTGCCGGCCTGCCGGGCATCAAGGCAAAGACAGAGGAGAACATACTGAAGGGGATCGCAATGCTGAAACGCGGCATGGAACGCCAACCGCTGGGCAGGGTCCTTCCCCTGGCACAGGACATTGTCGAACAATTCACGAAAAAAACGCGTATCAAAAAGATCGATATCGCTGGCAGTATCCGCAGATGGAAAGATACTGTAAAGGACATCGATATACTCGCGATGTCCGACGACCCAGAAGCTGCCATGCAGGCCTTCATCAGCCTTCCGCATGTCAGGGATGTGCTTATGCATGGGCCTACCAGATCGAGCGTCATTCTCACGGAAGGCCTGCAGGTCGACCTGCGCATAGTCGGTCCAGAATCCTACGGGGCCGCCCTCGCTTACTTCACCGGAAGCAAGGAGCACAATGTGAGGCTGCGCGAGATGGCTGTGAAAAAAGGGCTCTCCATAAACGAATACGGGATATTCAGGGTCAGGGACAACAAAAAGCTTGGCGGCGAAAATGAAGAGGACGCGTACAGGATACTCGGGCTGCAGTATGTTCCGCCTGAAATGCGCGAAGACCGCGGCGAGATTGAGGCTGCGATGGAAGGCAGACTGCCGCAGCTTGTCGCACTTGAGGACATCAGGGGCGACCTTCATGTGCATTCAAAATGGAGCGACGGCAGCCATACCTTTGAACAGCTTGTCGAAGCAGCCAGAAATCATGGCTATGGCTATTTCGCGCTGACCGATCACACCCAGAGTCTTGGCGTCGCGCATGGCCTGACAGTCGAAAGGCTGATGGACCAGAAGAAAGAGATCGATGCCCTGAACAAAAAAATCAAAAACTTCAGGATTCTTCACGGCACTGAGGTCGATATAAAGAGTGACGGCTCTCTCGATCTGCCTGACGATGCCCTCGGGATGCTCGATATTGTAGTGGCATCAATACATTCAGGTTTCAGGCAGACTCGGGAACAGATAACGTCACGCATTGTGGCAGCAATGAAGAACCCTTTTGTCAGTATCATCGCGCATCCGACAGGGAGGCTGCTCGGTGAGCGTGAAGCATACGAGGTGGACATGGATGCAGTATTAAAGGCGGCAAGACAGACAGGGACCGCGATCGAGATCAATGCCCATCCGCTTCGCCTGGATTTGAGCGACGCATACGTCAAAAGGGCAAAAGAGATGGGCGTGCCCGTTGCCATAAGCACCGATGTGCATGTTACAGCACAATTCAATTTTATGAATTACGGGGTATCAATCGCCAGGCGCGGCTGGCTCGAAAAAAAAGATGTCCTCAACACGCTTGAAGTGGACCAGTTACTGAAACGCCTGAAGCCTTTTGGGCGAAAGCAGGCATAATGCCTGCTTCTCCCATATTTTCATTTTTGTTTCGGCTGACCGGGCTGCCGGTCCTTATTTGTCTTTTTCAAGGCGCATAGTGCCGGAAGACGCCTTGCTAACGTTCTTTTGAGGGTTAGCCGCCATGTCCCACTTGCAATTAAGGATCATGGTATTTGCTTCTTTACTAAGCTTGCAGGTATCCGATCTTTTGCCGGAGGCGACGGTAATATTTATTTCTTCTCCATTAATCGCTGCTTTGGCAACATAGCTGACTGTTTCTGAAGAATAGGTAACTTTGGTGCCTGAGAATGACATCTGGACAGTCCTGGTTCCGGAAGAAACCATTGCTTTGTCCACACGCAAGGTCCCCTGCCAGTGACCCTGCAAGTCCTTAAGTGTCGGGTTTTTAATATCTTCCGCACTTATGGCTGAAAATGTACCGCAGATAAATACCGCAAATGCCGCTGCCAAACTAATTAAAGCAAATCTGATTTTCATTCTCTTTCTCCTTCGTGTCGCCTCAGTAAAAACAACACCTTTTGCTGGTTCGTACAAAACAGCCTCATACAGGCCAACTGCATATCCCCTTTATACACCTCATTTCTGCTTGTTTCCCTGAATACTCATTCCGTTTGTCGTCCACTGCATGTTATGGACTCCGCTTGCCATCCTCATCGGGGGCTTTCTCCTGTCTTAGAGTCAGGTCCCTGCAGTAATCGGGGCACTTCTGCCCGGCCTTCATCAAAAATTGTTTCTGGCAGGTCTGCCGCCAGGCGCAGATAATGCACAACTGTTTCTCGCCCATTGTCAAACTGCTGCCTCCCTCACTAGCTGATCGCCATTGATTCTATTATAATGATTTTATATTGACGATTTATGTGTTTAATGGAAACAATGTCCCGGGCCAGCACAAGTGCGACTTGCAGTTTGAATTTAAATCCTACGCATGATACAATAATTTTTCCTTTGGACGCAATAGCTTATTAACGAATCAACAATAAAGGAATCTTACGCCATGCCAAAAATTATTCCGTTTAACGGCCTGCTCTTTAACGCCCGCAAGGTTGCAGGAAGCGATGTCATCGCGCCGCCTTATGACATCATCTCGCCGGAGCAAAAGGACGCGCTTTATTCCAAAAGTCCTTACAACATTGTGCGTATGGATTTCGGCAGGGACCTGCCCGACGACAACGAGAAAAGCAACCGCTACACGCGTGCCGCTGCGCTGCTCGATAATTGGGTAAAAGAAAAAATCCTGGTCAGGGACGACGAGCCCGCCTTTTATGCTTATGAGCTGGACTATCGCACCGCGGGCCTGAACAAAACTCTCAGGGGGGTCTTCGCACTGGTCGAGATAGTGGAACCCGGCAAGGGAGTATGGCCGCATGAAGAGACGCGCGCCAAGCCGAAGGCCGACCGCCTCGAGATCATGAGGCACTGCATGGCAAACCTGAGCCCCGTTTACTCGATATACAACAGCAGTGAAAAGGCGACAGCCGGTCTGCTTGCGTCTGTCAGCGGCAAGCCATATATTTCCGCTTCTGACGAAGACGGGACCCTGCACAGGCTTTTCAGGATTACCGACCGGGCACAGACCGCCCTTATCTCAAAAGAGCTTTCGGAAATGTCCATATTCATTGCCGACGGACATCATCGCTACGAGGTGGCCCTTGAGTTCAAAAAAGAGATGGACCGGAAGACCGGCCGGAGCGATAACAGCCCGAGGCCCTGGGACTATGTGATGATGTTCCTTGCGGACATGTCCGACAGCGGCATCACCATACTGCCGACGCACCGTATGGTAAAGGGAATATCTCCCTCAGACGCGCTCTTTGCAAAGCTTGCCGCCAATTTCAGCATAACGGAACTGCCTGGAAATATTGATATCAGCAGAGAGGTCATGAAGGCCGGCAAGCATGTTTTCGGCCTCTACCTCGGCGAAACGCATAAATGGTCCCTGCTTAAATACCGCGGCGGTGAGTTGAAAAATGTGCACCCGGCGCTCCAGGCCCTCGATGTGGTGATACTGCGCGAACTGATACTCAACTTGGAGGCAGGCATCAGCGACCTTGCTTATGAGATGAGCGCTGATGAAGCCGTGAAGAAAACAGAAACCGGCAGCTACGATGCGGTCTTTGTCCTTAATGCGACCGGCACCGGCGATATCGAACGGGTGGCGGCGGCGGGCCTTCGCATGCCGGCAAAATCCACATACTTCTATCCCAAGCTCATGACCGGGATGGTAATAAATAAATTCGAGCTTTAACAAGGAGGAGATTATGCCTATAAGAATTGCTGTAAATGGCTTTGGCCGCATTGGAAGGGTTTTTTTCAGGAAGTGCAGGGGATTTGACAACATCGAGATAGTCGCCATCAACGACATTACCGATGCCAAGACGCTGGCCCATCTGCTGAAGTACGACTCGGTGCATGGCACCTTTGAGGCTGATGTAAAAGCAGGCGAAAATTCGATCATAGTGGACGGAAAACCGGTCAGGGTGTTTGCAGAGACCGCGCCTGAAAAACTGCCCTGGAAAGAACTGAATGTCGACATAGTGATCGAATCCACCGGCAGGTTCACCGACAAGGGGCCGGCATCAAAGCATCTGGATGCAGGCGCGAAATGGGTAATAGTTTCGGCCCCGTCCAAAGATCCGGACATCACGATCTGCATGGGTGTGAACGAAGACAAACTCGACCCGGCGGTCCATAAAATAATATCCAATGCTTCATGCACAACTAACTGCCTGGCGCCGGTGGCAAAGGTCATCAATAATGAATTCGGCATCCTCCGCGGACTCATGACGACCATTCATGCATACACAAATGACCAGCGCATACTCGACCTTCCGCACAAGGACCCTCGAAGGGCCCGCGCAGCGGCATTGTCGATGATACCTACGACAACCGGTGCTGCAAAGGCGGTCGGTCTTGTGCTGCCCGAACTGAAAGGCAAGCTTGACGGCTTTTCAATGAGGGTCCCGACACCCAATGTCTCGGTCGTTGACCTCACCGCGGAACTCTCAAAGGATGCTACAGTGGCGTCCGTAAATGCCGCGCTCAAAAAAGCTTCAGAGGGGCCGATGAAAGGAATACTCTCTTATTCAGAAGAGCCTCTCGTATCGATCGACTACAACGGCTGCTCGTATTCAGCTATTGTGGATGCGGAAAACACCAGGGTGATAGGGGACCGTCTTATTAAAGTGCTCGCGTGGTATGACAATGAAACAGGCTACAGCGCGCGCCTGAGAGACCTTGCGATCTGTGTGGCGGGGAAGAAATAGACGTGGCCCGAAGGACTGAAATTCCCGGTGTGGAAGACATACTCGGCAAGATGACCATAGAAGACCTGCCTATAAAGGGCAAACGGGTCTTTATAAGGGTGGATTTTAATGTGCCGCTCGACAACAACATGGTCATTACAGACGACCGAAGGATCAGGTCTGCAATGCCTACCATAAACTACGCCATAGACGAAGGCGCGAAGGTCATACTCGCGTCGCATCTCGGCAGGCCGAAAGGTAAGGTCGACCCCAGATACAGTTTGGCGCCGGTCGCAAAGCGCCTTGCCGCAAGACTTAACAAGGAAGTTATCTTTATGCCGGACTGCGTCGGCCCGCAGGTCGAAAACGCCGTAGCCAAGATGAAGGATGGCGATGTGCTGCTCCTCGAAAATCTGCGCTTCCACGCCGAAGAAGAGAAGAACGAAGAGGCCTTTGCAAAATCGCTATCAAAACTTGCCGACTACTATGTAAATGACGCCTTTGGCACCGCCCACAGGACGCATGCCTCGACTGTCGGCATCACAAAGTTCCTGCCCTCTGCGGCAGGTTACCTGATGAAAAAGGAGATCGAGTATCTGAAGGGTGTTGTCGAAAACCCCATACGGCCTTTTGTGGCCATACTCGGCGGATCAAAGGTTTCGGGGAAAATAGGCGTTCTGGAACATCTGGCTACCAGGGTGGACAAGGTAATCGTCGGCGGCGGCATGGCCTTTACCTTCCTTAAGGCAATGGACTATGAGGTCGGAGATTCCCTGCTCGAACCTGACATGATAGACCTGGCCAGGAACATCATCAGGAAATTAAGAGAGAATGGCGTCAAGTTTTACCTGCCGGTAGATTGTGTCGTGGCCCAGACAATGGAGGCAGGCGCGGAAACAAAGATAGTAACAACACAGGAAATTCCCAAAGGCTGGCGCGCACTCGACATAGGCCCGGCATCAGTCAAACTCTTCTCGGAGGCGATACAGAACGCAAAGACAATTATCTGGAACGGCCCGATGGGTGTGTTCGAACTGGACGCCTTCTCGCGCGGTACATACGCTATCGCGCACTCGGTATCCGATGCCTACGCCCTTACGATCGTCGGGGGCGGAGATACCGATTACGCCGTAAACAAGGCGGGCGTGGGCGACGCCATAACCTTTATTTCGACAGGCGGCGGCGCTTCCCTGCTGCTGCTCGAGGGCAAAGACCTGCCGGGCATATCAGCACTAAGCGATAAGATAAAGTAACATCAGTCCCGCCGGAGGAGAGGGTTTATGAATGATACAAAAAGTCGCGGCAGAATAATGATAATCGGGGCCGGAGGTGTTGCAACCGTTGCAGCCCACAAATGCGCCCAGGTTCCTGAAGTATTCAGGGAAATAATGATTGCGAGCAGGACAGTCTCAAAGTGTGAGGCGATCGGCAAAGAGATCAAACAGCGATACGGCAAAGAGATCCGGACAGCCAGGGTGGATGCCGATAACGTGCCTGAACTCGCCGCGCTGATAAAGCAGTTTCAGCCTGACCTGGTGCTTAACCTTGCCCTGCCCTATCAGGATCTTCATATTATGGATGCCTGCCTGGAAACAGGCGTGCACTACATAGACACGGCCAATTACGAGCCCCTGGATGAGGCCCACTTTGAATACAGCTGGCAATGGGCCTATCAGGAGAAGTTTAAGCAGCGCGGTATCATGGCGGTCCTCGGTTCCGGATTCGATCCCGGTGTAACCAATATATTTACAGCCTATGCGCAAAAACATATATTTGACGAGATAAATTATCTGGACATACTCGACTGCAATGCCGGAAGCCATGGTCATGCGTTTGCCACAAACTTCAACCCAGAGATCAATATCAGGGAAGTGGCGCAGGTGGTAAGACACTGGGAAAACGGCAAATGGATCGAGACGCCCGCGATAATTGAGAAGGGCAGCGTTCACTTCAGCTTTGATTATCCGGTAGCCGGTCCGCAGGACAGCTATCTTCTCTACCACGAAGAGCTTGAGTCGCTTGTCAGGAATATCAAAGGACTGAAGAGGGCAAGATTCTGGATGACCTTCTCTGAAAATTACCTTAACCACCTGAGGGTGCTCAGGAACGTGGGCATGACAAGAATAGACGAGGTCGAGTATGAAGGGCATAAAATTGTACCGGTAAAGTTCCTGAAGGCCCTGCTTCCTGAACCAGCTTCTCTTGGAACAGGATATACGGGAAAGACCGTTATCGGCAACATAATGACCGGGAAAAAAGACGGGAAGATCATTACCAGGTATATTTACAATGTCAGCGACCATGCGGAAGCCTTCAGGGAAACGGGTACCCAGGCTATTGCGTACACGACCGGTGTTCCCGCAATGATAGGCGCGATGATGATGCTCACGGGGGCCTGGCAGGGAAGCGGAGTTTATAATATGGAACAGCTCGACCCCGACAGTTTCATGGAGGCATTGAACAAATACGGGCTCCCCTGGCATATAGTTGAACATGAAGGCATGCCGGATGAAGTTTGAGCCGGCCAACAAAAGGTTCCTCAGGATAGCAAAGGGACCCATTGAGACTCCTGTATATCTTTTGGACGAATCCCTGATAGAAGAAAACATGAAGGTCCTCAGCTATGTGAAGGAGCGCACAGGCTGCAAGGTGTTTCATGCACTCAAAGCCTATGCCTCTTTCGCGACCTTTCCGATGATGTCCCAATATCTGGACGGCACATGCGCAAGCGGCCTGAATGAGGCGATGCTCGGCCGCAGGGAATTTGGCAAAGAGGTCCATAGCTTCAGCGCAGCATACAGGGAAGACGAGATCGATCAGATAGTTAAATATTCGGACTCCATAATATTCAATTCCTTTTATCAGCTCAGGAAATACGGGAAAACTGTAAAGAAAAGCGAGGTTGAAATCGGTTTGCGGGTGAATCCCGGACATGCCGAGGTCTCTACGGACATGTACAATCCCTGCGCGCCGCATTCAAGGCTGGGAATAGTCCACTCCATTTTCAAAAAGGAATTCCCGAAGCTTAAGGGCATTGTGGACGGGCTGCATTTTCACGCGATGTGCCAGCAGAATTCGGATGTGCTAAAAAGGATACTGAAATCATTCGAAAGGCTTTACGGAGAATATATCAAAGGCCTGAAATGGGTCAATTTCGGAGGCGGTCATCATATAACCCGGGATGATTACGACATAGAGCTGCTGATTAATCTCATAAACTCCTTCAAACATAAATACGGGGTGCAGGTATTTCTGGAACCGGGGGAAGCGAGTGTATACAATGCAGGGGTAATGATATCGTCGGTACTGGATATTGTTAAGAACCGGACCGAGATTGCAATAATGGACGCCTCTGCGGAAACTCATATGCCTGATGTTCTGCTTATGCCTTACAGGCCCCACATACTCGGATCAGGCGCGAAGAATGAAAAGGAATACAGATACAGGCTCGCAGGACCAAGCTGCCTTGCAGGTGACACCATCGGTGATTATTCTTTTGACAAGCCGCTGAAAAGGGGTTACAAGCTAGTTTTCACGGATATGGCGCTTTACAGTATTGTTAAAAATACGACCTTCAACGGAATAAACCTCCCGGACATCGCGGTGATAAGGAATGGCGGAAAGATAGACGTGGTAAAAAAGTTTGGCTATTTGGATTACAGGAACAGGCTGTCTTGATCAGGGACCTGAACGGCCCGCGGAACGCGGTTTGTTTGCATGGATATAGCTTAAAAGTGTGTATATCAATTTAGCGGCAAGAAAATCAGGGGCCTTGTTCCTGGACGGGCATAACTCAACAACATCAAAACCGACAATCTGTTTTGACCTGGAAACAGCGGCCAGCAGTTTCATGACCTGATACCATCCCAGACCTCCCGGCTCAGGAGTGCCTGTTGAAGGCATGATGCCCGGATCAAAGACATCAAGGTCGATAGTGATATAGACATTATCAGTCAGCCGGCGTACCGCTTTACTTATCCATTTGTCGGACTCGTGTATATCATGGGCAAAAAACATCCTCTTCCTGTCGACATTGGCACGCTCCGAGGCATCCATGCTCCTTATCCCGACAGAAACGATAGTTTCCGTAAATTCCCGCGCGCGCGCGATAACGCAGGCATGATTGTAAGGGGTCCCCTCATATGAGTCGCGGGAATCAGCATGGGCATCGAGGTGCAATACACTCAGATTTCTGTAATGCTTTGCGTAAGACCTGATCGCTCCAATGGAGACGGAGTGCTCTCCTCCAAGGCTGACCACCAGCTTATTGTCCCTGAGATAACCGGAGACTGCAGCTTCAGTTTTTCTTAATAAAACAGATGAGGAAGAAGCCCGGACCGGGGCTGCGGTAAAGATACCCTTTTTATAAACCTCGCTATCGGTCTCTATATCGTAGAATTCGAGATATTTTGACGCCTCGATTATTGCTGCGGGGCCTTTATCAGCGCCTTTAAGCCATGTGCTGGTTTTATCAAACGGTATCGGAAGGATTATGGCAGCGGCCTGCGCATATGCAATATTATTTTTGGGCAAACCGCAGAAACTCATTGGAGAGGCCGGCCTTTCAGTCAATTATAAAGACTGCCGTTGCCAATACTGTGGTCCAAAGACCGTCTTTATTGCCCTCTGCAGACTGACAGATGTTTTGAGTTTTGAATATATGGCCGCTCGCTTTATAGACCTGCTTGCGCTCATCCCATGCCTGATCAGGATCAAAGGGAATACCGAGCGTTGTGGCAAGCATTGTTGCGGCAAGGTCCTCCGCGTATTCTCCGGAGATAGCGGCTTTTTCACCAAAAGCATGATGTTCAGAAAGGTATCCATATTTGGAGAGACGCTTGGGCATCGCAAACCCAACTGCTGCAGAAATAAGACGGTTAGGCTCGCTTGTCTCATTTCGGGACATTACACAATATGTAATCTGACCAGGCCTCAGAAGTTTCAGACCCGCAGACTTTGAAAGAATCTTGCATTCAGGCGGGAATATGCTTGATACGTAAACAAGATTACATTTCTCAATGCCGGCATTCCTCAGCGCAACCTCGAAGGATGACAGTTTATCTTTATGCACCCCAACACCTTTAGTGAAGAAGACTTTTTTGGGCGTCATCTTTCATCCCCCCTTGCAATTTCAGTTTTATAAGTCACTGTTTGATAAAGTAAACGACCTGTATGGTACTACATAATCCCGATAAATGTCAATATTACTAATAAAAATCAGAAGCCGGACCGCAATCAGACTGCGCGGCAAAAAATGTCCAGTCGCAACTGCCGTACCAGCTCTTCCCGCTATCCTTGCCACGGACTTGATGTTATGATATTATTGTGCAAATAAACATGTTCGAAATCGAAACGGAGGTATTAAATGCGTAAGACTATATTCTTTTTGCTTGCAGCGACATTTATATTCGCGCAGGCATGCGGAGCTTCGCCGACAACTTATGACAAAGACGCGCATGACTGCGCGAAATGCCATATGCTTAATGGAACCGATGCCGCTGTAATCCTCAAGGACGCCATCCCTGAAGTCAAAATATTAAATGTGGGCCAGGCACCGGTAAAAGGTTATTGGGAGGTCATGATACAGTCCGGCGACCGCAAGGGGCTCGTCTATATCGACTATTCAAAAAAGACCTTTCTCAGCGGGGCGATCATCGACTTGAAAGAGAAGAAAAATCTGACCAAGGACCGCTTTGACGAACTGAACAAGGTCGATGTCTCAAAGATACCCCTTGAAGACGCCCTTGTAATGGGTGATCCAAAAGCCAAATACCGGGTCATCGTATTTACCGACCCGGATTGCCCGTATTGCGGAAAATTCCATGGAGAGATGAAGAAGGTCCTCGAAAAGCGCAAGGACATAGTGTTTCTGATCAAGATGTTTCCTCTGCCCATGCATCCGGACGCATACTGGAAGGCGAAAAGCATAGTCTGTAAAAAATCATTGAAGATGTTAGAGGACAATTTCGCAAAGAAGCAGATCGAGAAAGCTGAGTGTGCAACCACGGCCGTGGACGACAATATAAAACTGGCGGCACAACTGGGGATAGGCGGCACGCCTGCCAGCGTACTTTCGGACGGCAAGATTGCATCGGGAGCACTTGAAGCCGACGCCCTTATCGAGCTGATAACTAAATAATCAACTGACAGACAGTTTACCTGTTTGATGAGCAGGCCCGGGGCATTTACGTCCCGGGTTTTTTTGATAAAATGCATCGGAGAGGTAAGCAGGGGAGAGAGCGATGTCCCCTGAAATGGAGTCGGCCTGTCGGGTGCGGCCCCTGCACCGGCTGCACCTCTTTTCCCCCTGTTTGGAATTTGCATTGAAAGCCCATATCTGGTAAAGTAGCAGTTGTCGGACCAATAAACTATACAGGAGGTATGATTAAATGAGGAAGTTTGTAACCGTCATCTTAGCAGTATTCATGATAGCGGCCCTGATAGGGTGCGCTCAGAAGCAGGCAGCAGCTCCGCCCGAGCAGCCGGTTTCACAGGCTACTGACAGCACTTCCCAGCAGCCCGGAATGTCAACCCCTGCCACTCCCGCAGAGATAGCAGCAGCAGTCAAGGAGATAGAGACCAAGATCGGGGACGTATATTTCGCTTATGACAAGTATGATCTCGACGACAAGGCCAAAACAACGCTGAAAAGCCTGGCGACCATGCTCGGCAAAAGAAACGTCAGCGTTGCAATCGAGGGCAACTGCGACGAAAGAGGGACAAAGGAATATAACCTCGCACTCGGAGACAAGAGGGCCGGCGCTGCAAAGCAGTATCTCGTATCACTCGGCATTGCATCAGCACGAGTAAGCACCATCAGCTACGGAAAAGAAAAGCCGATGTGCACAGAGTCCACGGAAGCCTGCTGGGCCAAAAACAGGCGTGATCACTTTGTAGTACCTGAGGCGGGCCAGTAGCCATGAAAAAAGTACGGGGGACAGGAAAGGTGATTGCATCCGGAAAGTCATTACCGCTCAGTGCGGTCCTTCAACGTTTCCTGTTTCCCGTCCTGCTCCTGTCCATGCTCGTCATGGCAGGCTGCGTAATTACCGAAGAAACTGCCAACAACCAAAGCAGCCTGGCGCAGCTGCAGATACAGGTATCTAACAATAACAGGGAAATCAGCCAGCTGAAAGAGCAGACAGGCAGCATTGTGGCCATAAGGGAAAGCCAGTCCACAATTCTCTCCCAGACGTCCGACTATTCAAAAGAACTCCAGTCCTTAAGGGGCCGCTTCGACGAGAACAAGTATTTTCAGGACAAGACAATGAAGGACATCATGTCCGAGTTGGAACTCCAGAAGTCACGGATCACGTCACTGGAAGGCCAGCTGAAGGAGATCAGGGCCAAGCAGGCCGAAGCCCCGAAACCTCCTGCTGACACTGCCGACAGACCAGTCGCGGATAACAGTGCGCCTACGGCAAAGGGGCCGGAACTGGCGGCCAAACTTTACGACGAGGCCCATATCGCCCTCAAGGAAAAAAGGTTTAGCGAAGCAAGGAGGATGTTCGAACGTTTCATTAAAGATTATCCCAGGGAGAGCCTCGCTTCCAATTCTTTTTTCTGGATAGGCGAGTCGTACTATTCTGAAAAAAAATATGAAGACGCCATCCTGTCCTATGAAGACTTCATAAAAAAATATCCCAACCATGACAAGACCCGTGGCGCGATGCTCAAGCAGGGGTACGCCTTTATCGAACTCGGCGGGAGCAAGAACAAGCTCGCGGGCAAAGACATTCTCGAAACCCTTATAGAAAAGTACCCGAAATCCAAAGAGGCCGCGCTTGCCCAGAAAAAGATCAAAGAGATATCAACATCAAAGTCGGCGCCGACCACTAAATCCAAAAAAAGAAACTGACTTCATTACTGCATCAGCAGCGAATAAAAACAGCGGGGGTTGTCAAACACCGTCTGATAGCGCAATAATAACTATATTATGGGCGAAATCAGAGACCAGTATTCCCGTGTCATAGATTATCTCAGAATCTCTGTCATTGACCGCTGCAACCTCAGATGCGTCTACTGCATGCCTTCTGCCGGAATCGAGCCACTCGATCATACGGCAATATTGAGCTATGAGGAAATAACCAGGATTGCACGTATCGCGGCCGGGATCGGAGTGACCAGAATCAGGCTGACCGGTGGAGAGCCGCTTATCAGAAAAAACCTGGTACACCTGATATCGTCAATAGCCGAAATAAATGGGATCGAGGACATAAGCCTGACGACAAACGGCCAGATGCTCGGGAGCATGGCTGATCTGCTTGCTGAAGCGGGACTGGGAAGGGTAAACGTAAGTCTTGATTCGCTGAAACCAGACCGTTACCGCGAGATAACACGCGGTGGTGATCTGGACGCTGCACTGGCCGGAATAACGGCCGCCGAAAAGGCGGGGTTGAATCCGGTAAAGATTAACATGGTGCCGATCAATGGACTTAATGATGACGAGATAGAAGACTTCGCGAGACTTACCCTTAACGGCCCGACGCATGTAAGATTCATTGAGTACATGCCTATCGGGGCGACGCGCTTCTGGAGCGAAGCAAAATATATCCCGACGGACAGCATAAAGGAACGCGTCGAAAAAATAGGACCCCTTGAGGCCGTGAAGATACGCAGAAACGGTCCTGCCCGCTATTTCAGGTTCGCCGGTGCACCGGGGGTTATCGGGTTTATAAGCCCGCTGACACACCATTTCTGCTCATACTGCAACAGGCTGCGGCTGACATCGGACGGCAAGCTCAGGCCATGCCTCTTTTCAGAGACCGAGATCGACCTCAGGTCCGCGCTGCGCTGCGGGGCGGCCGACAGCGAGATCGAACGACTGCTCAGGCTCGGGGTCGAGATAAAACCTGACAGACATGAACTGTCGGGAGAAAAGATCTCCCACAGCAGGAAACCGATGTCCAAAATAGGGGGATAGATTGAACGCCGGCATTCCGATATCAGTAGTAATCATAACCAGGAATGAGGAGCGCAACATAAAGGACGCCCTCGAGAGCGTCCGTGATTTCGACGACATTATAGTGGTCGATTCCTTCAGCGAGGACCGGACTGCCGAAATCTGCAGAGAGTACACAACCCGTGTATATCGTCACGAATGGTCCGGTTTTTCGAGGCAGAAACAGAGGGCGGTCGATTATGCGAAAAACGAGTGGGTCTTTATCCTGGACGCTGATGAACGCGTCACCTCAGGCCTGAAGGCCGAGATGATGCGGGAGATATCAGCTTCCCTGCATTCCGGCTTCTACATCCCCAGGAAAAATTTCTTTCTCGGAAGATGGATCAGATACAGCGGCTGGTGGCCGGACTATACACTGCGGCTTTTCAGAAAAGAGCTCTCATACGTCGAACCGCGAGAGGTGCATGAAAAGGTCATTGTCAACGGCACAACAGCCTATCTGAACAGCCCTATGCTCCATTATACATACCGCACTATCAGTGATTACATGAAAAAAATGGAGACATATTCTACTCTGTCGGCAGAAGAGATAAGACAGAGTAAGGGCCTGTTTCCGGGGTTTAAACTGCTGATCAATCCGTTTCTGGTATTTATAAAAATGTATTTTCTGAGACAGGGTTTCCGGGACGGTGCCCACGGCTTTATCCTGGCGGTTCTTTATGCGGTGCAGACCTTTCTCAAATATGCAAAAGTCATAGAAAAAAACCTCTCGTTTCCCCGCAATTAGCAATATACATTGACATTGCCTGTACCTATCGTTTGTAATAAAAAGATGAGAATAATATCTATTTTCCATAAACTTTGCGTGACCTTGCCCCTGGTTCTGCTCTTCATGCTGCCCTGTATGGCCCTGGCCGAGACCAGACCAGAGAATCCAATGCTGAAGGCGTCGGAACTCGTGCCTGACATCGAATCGCCCCGGTTGCTTAAAACAGGGGAGGAAAGAGGCGTAGCCAGGCCCCTTTCGATCTCTGTTTCTCCTAATGACCACAAGGCAAATCTTGCGATAGAGGCGAGTTTCAGAATGTTCACCCAGTCGATGAAGCCGCGGTTCTCCATGTGGCTCGAAAGGTCAGGCCGTTATGTGGAAGCAATGCAGGAAATACTTAAAGAGAGAGACATGCCCGTTGAGCTTGTTTTCCTTCCCATTGTTGAAAGCGGCTTTAACCCCAAGGCCTATTCAAGGGCACGGGCAGCCGGACCATGGCAATTCATCTCTGGAACGGCAAAGCGCTACGGCCTGGCAATTGACTGGTGGAAAGACGAGAGGAAAGATCCCATCAAATCGACAATAGCAGCCACCAGATATTTGAATGACCTCTACAATATGTTCGGCTCATGGAGTCTCGCGCTTGCCGCCTATAATGCGGGCGAGGGCAGGATAGCAAAAGCCCTTAGAAAATCCAAATCAGAAGATTTCTGGGAGTTGCTCGGGACGAAGCACATCAGAAAGGAAACCAAGAATTATGTGCCCCAGTATATTGCCGCAGCCATGATCGCCAAGTCACCCAAGGAATACGGTTTCGATGATCTCGCCTATCATAAGCCCTTTGAGTATGACGAGGTGGTTATCTATCTGCCGGTTGATCTGGATGTAATTGCCGAATGCTCCGGAACTGATGTAGACAATATAAGGGAACTCAATCCTGAACTGCGGAGATGGAGCACGCCGCCGAATGTGGAAGAGTACTCTCTGCGCATTCCTGCCGGGAAAGCCGACTCTTTTATCGAAAATCTCAATAAAGTGCCTGATGATAAACTTTTCAGTTACGATACATACGTCGTAAAAAAGAGCGATACCATGAAGAAGATTGCTGCCAGGCTAAAGGTGCCGGTGAGCGCCATAATCGAACTGAATTCACTGACAAGCATAGATAATCTCAGGTCTGGGCATGAAATCAAACTGCCGCCGCAGGGCAAATACTTTGCCGACATAGACGACAGGATGACGGCCAAAAAGAACGCCCGGAAAAAACAGGTCAAACACAGCAAGAAAGTTAAAAATACCGACACAAAGACAGTTAAAAAGCATGCTGCAAAGGCCTGACAGGGCAGTCTGACCTACTGGCCTGCCCTTGCTTTTGCTTCCGCTGCCAGGGCTGAAGTCGGAAACTTTACGGCCAGTTCACTGTATTTGGCCCTGGACTCGGCGACTTTACCCTGCAATTCGAATATCTTGGCGAGCTGCATAAGGGCCATGTCCTGATAAATTCCTTTCAGCCCGACGATGCTGTTAAGGGCTGCAACGGCGTTATTCTGGTCGCCTTTCTTCAGATAGGTCTCGGCAAGTTTATAATAGGCGAGCGGTGCGATAGCAGGGTCGCTGAATTTCGCAGTAAGGTCCTTGAGAGTCGTAATTGCCTCGTCATAATTGCCCAGCCCGTACTGGCAGTATGCGATATAGAGGAGCACATCCGCCTTTTTCTTTTCGTCATATGACTTCCTGAAAAGGTCGAGCGCCTTTTTATAATTCTCTCCGTTTGCTGAAGGCAGTCCGGCCCCATCACTGTAAAAAGCGCGATATGCATCACGCTGAAAGACCTCTGCCTTTTCGCCTGCCGACTTGCTGTAAATGAAATAACCGCCACCTGCAATCAGCACAAAAAGAAACACTCCCAGGGTAATTACGAGCAGCTTTTGCTGCTCTTTTATCCGCGACCTGATATCATCAACAGTACCCCTGAGGTTCTCTTCCTGACCGGCATGCTGCACATTGCGCTTCTTGATAACTTTAGGCATTATTAATTTCCTCCAATTGCTTTCCGGACAATATTCTTTGAATGATTGAATATCCCCTCTGTCTTGTCCATATCTATCCCTGCCGCGAGAAGCACCCTCATGGCAAAATCCCGGCTTATAAGGTCTGACGGCGCGTGACTGTCTGTATTGATCGTCAGGGGAATGCCGAGACGCAAGGCATTCCTGGCGACATGTCCGTTAGAAAGGCTATGGCCCTTGCGGGCGGTTATTTCAAGGGTAATACCTTTCTCTTTTGCGAAACGCAGGTCGTCCTCAGAGATCAGGCCCGGATGGGCGAGTATGTCAACTCCGGCCTCGATCGCGGCCCTGTTTGTACCTTCCATCACCGGCTCGACAATCGTCTCGCCATGCACAAGGACTATCTGGGCCCCCATCTTGCGCGCCTCTTTCACCAGATCCGGTATAAGCGCAGGAGGCACATGAGTGATCTCCGCCCCTGCAATCATGGTAATCTGCATATAGTCCTTCAATATCTGCAGTTCCTTCAATATCCGGGGGACCACAAGATCGATATTGGAATGGTCAATGTGGTCTGTAATGGCTATAGCTTTGTATCCCTTCGCAACGGCCCGGCGGACCAGTTCGGAAGGAATGAGTTCTCCATCGCTGAATATGCTGTGAGTATGCAAGTCAATCATATAATTATTTAAAAAGAATAACGGATAGGAATGACAAATGTAAAGCGAATGCTTCCTGATGAAAAAAAGCGGGCGAGCTCACTGCTATGGGACGCATAATGCACATTCGGCGCATATTAAGTGCAGAAGATGGTAAAATGCCGGAGGAGCAGTGCTACCGCCTGAAAGATTGTTTATAATATAAATATTACAGGGACATGGGCTTGACGGCCTGGCCGCAAGGCCCATGAAACGATTCAATTAAAAACCGTCCCTAATAAAGGAGAGAACCCATGTTAAAGTCCCTCTTGACCACGGTCGCCGCTATCTCTTTATTGTCCCTATGCACAGTAGCCCCGGCGCAGGAACCTGAAAAGGAGAAAGCAAAAGATTACAGGGCCATTGAGGCCCTAAAGGGCAAGGGCTTCACAACTTGCGCAGGCAACGCATCAAACGTTCTGAAATTCCTGCACAAAAACGATGACTTTGCCTATCTCAATACATGGAATGTAAAAGGGGCGGATACGCATGCGGCCACAGTCTTTACGGTCAAACCCTACAGTGACGGTCATTCGTATGCATCGCTTACAACAACCCTGCGACCTGATGGGGGATGCGATGCGGCCTTCACACAGATATTTTTCTTTACCGAAACATGCCCCAAACTTAGAGACACCACGTTCAAGGATTGGAAATTCTATATGGACCTCGGCGGCGTGCCCGTATATGAGGACCCCACCTCAACCACTGTGGTTATCGCCCTTGCCCCTGCCGGAACAGGATGCCTTGTCCTGAAAAACGGGACGTTCTATTTCAATCCCAACGAGAAATAGAAGAGGGAGTAGATGGCGGGACAAGACTGACTTTGCTTCCGGATGTTTATAAAACGGGGGCGTATCCGGTTCATAGAACAATGGATGCGCCCCTGTTAACAGTTTATATCTCAGGACAGAACATCAAAGAAACCGGAGTTTCTGAGGGCTTTATCGAAAGTGACCGTGCGGTCGCAGCCATGTGAATTATTCACCCTTCCGATCAGATAATCAGCCATATCCGCATTGCCTCGACTGTAATCATGAACTGCCTGCCTGACTATATCTTTTGACTCTATGTCAAATTGCCGGGTAGCGAGCATCTTTTCAAGCAAACTTGTAATATCCTGCCTGCCATATCCATAAGCCGATTCAAGGACCCATACCAGCTCGCAAAAAACCATAAGATTGATAAAACAGTTGCCTCCGCCTGAGACTATCTTTTTGATACAAGCAGATGCCTTCTCAGCCTGTTGTTGGTCATCTTTGACAAAATAACGGACAAGCACATTGGTATCAAGTCCCGTCATTATTTTCTCACCCCAAACCGTTTTCTCACGGCAGCCTTTATCTCAACATCTGAAACTGCTTTCATGCCTGGCCGGTGTAACGCACCCTCCAGTTCTTTAATATCTAAGGTTGTAGGCTCAAGTGAAACCCTTCCATCTTCTGCTACAACAAAATCCACCCTGTCTCCGGGCTGTATATGGAGGTAGTCTCTTATCTCTTTTGGTATGGTGGTTTGCCCCTTGGATGTTATCATCGATGTAGGCATAATCTTATTCCTTTCATTAAATTATTTCCTTACTTTATGGTAAGGATTAGCATGCAGATATGTCAAGAGTTGAGAGATAGACCTCGACTGGGATTGTAAATATGATCTTTTGCGACGCGCCATTTTTACTTCCCGCACTTCCATGTTGACTTGCCGCAAACCGACCCGCTCTGACAAAATAGCTACATGGACAAGAAAGTCATCGTCGGCATGAGCGGGGGGGTGGACTCGTCGCTGACTGCGCATCTGCTTAAGGAGCGGGGCTTTGAGGTAGAAGGTGTCAGCCTGATACTCTTTGACAAGGGCTGCGTAAACCCTGCGGGCAAGGCCCCCTGCTGCTCCGCTGAAACCGCAACGGATGCGATGAAGACGGCACATGCCCTGGACGTCAAACATACCTGCATGGACATGCGCGACGAATTCTCTGAAAAGGTGATCCGCCCTTTCATCGAAGCCTATAAAAAAGGTCTTACGCCCAACCCCTGCATCCTCTGCAACAGGCATATCAAATTCCCTTCGCTCATCAGGGCATCCGACGAGCGTGGCTTCGGCTTCATAGCCACCGGACATTATGCGAAGATCGATAATGAAACACCGCTTCTGATGCGCGGAGCGGACACCAAAAAAGACCAGTCGTATGTGCTCTATTCCCTGCCAAAAGAGATTATCCGCCGCCTGATACTCCCTCTTGGTGAAAAGACAAAAACAGAAGTGCGCGTGATTGCGGCATCACTCCATATGGCTTCCGCCAAAAAACCAGAGAGCCAGGAGATATGTTTTATTGAGGCGGGCAACTATATAGATTTCATGAAGTCTGTCGGAGAAGCTGCCGCTTCAGAGGGTGATATTATCGACATAGAAACAGGCAAGGTGCTTGCACGCCACTCAGGCATCCACCTTTTCACCATCGGCCAGAGGAAAAGGCTGCCTGCCACCGGCAAACCCGTTTATGTTGTCAGGGTAGACACGCTGACTAACAACGTTTATATCGGGCCGGCAGAGATGGCGATGATGAAAAAGTTTATGGTCCGGGATATCAACTGGCTGGTCGAGCCCGCATCATCCTGCATCAGGGCGACGGTCAAGGTGCGCTCAATGATGAAAGATGAACCCGCCTCGCTCAGGCTGAATGATGACAATACAGTGGAGGTCGAATTTGACGGGCCGCAATGGGCGCCTGCGCCGGGACAGAGCGTGGTATTTTATGATGGCGACATTGTTCTTGGCGGCGGAGTTATACAGCCTTTTTGATAAACATAAACAGCCCGGAGCGGCTGATCCGCCCCGGGCTGTCGGTTACCTATATCTTGTATTTTACGACCTAATTCTGTACCGGGCCAAGCGGCCACACAACCTTGCCATACACTTCGTTCATCACCTGTGCCAGACCCGCATAAATAGCAGATGCGCCGCAGAAGATGCCTTCCCATCCGGCAAAAACAAGTATGTTTTTGCTGCCGGTAATGTTAGCGGCAACCAGCAGGGCGTACAGAATCACCAGAGAGCCGAAAACTACCTGCAGTGCCTTGTTAAGGCGAAGAGTGCCGAAGAAAAGTACCAGCGTAAACAGACCCCACATGGCCAGATAAGCTGCAAAAGCGGTCTCTTTGACCGGGCCTTCGATGCCGATGCCGGCCTTGTGCATCAGTATTAGGGCTACGAGTGTGAGCCAGAATGAACCATAGCTGATAAAAGCGGTTGTGGCAAAGGTGTTTCCTTTTTTCCATTCCATGATCCCCGCGATAATCTGTGCAATACCGCCGTAAAAAATACCCATCGCAAGGATCATCGTGTCGAGCGGGTAAAAGCCCGCGTTGTGAATGTTCAGCAGTACCGTGGTCATACCAAAGCCCATCAATCCGAGCGGCGCCGGATTGGCAGTTGTGTCAGCCACCTTGCTTACTTCTGCCATCTTGAACCTCCTGAATAATTTTTTATTAATATATTTTGCGGATTTGGCTGTTTTGGTAAGCGCACGTATTTAAACAAAATAACAGACTAAAAGCAATGCTACTTTGCCTTGTCCCTCTGCGGAAAGGAATGCCCTTTTTTCGGACCTTGACAGTGAACGATAGTTCACCTATACTATACTCATGCCCGAAGATATGAATGAAGACAGACTAAAGTCGAGAATAAGGGAGATCTCTCTCTTTTATCATCAAAAGGGAAGAATGCCAAGCTTTTCCGAGATTGGTGAAATTACTGGCCTGCGCTCAAAGAACGCGGTCTCTAAACTCGTTGACAGGCTCGAACAGCAGCGCATAATAGCACGGGATGACAAGGGCAGGCTGATCCCAAGGGCACTCACGGCACCGCTCAGGATACTCGGCGCTGTAGAGGCCGGTTTCCCCAGCCCGGCTGAAGAGGAGCTGGCCGACACCCTTTCACTCGACGATCTGCTGATAGATAACCCTGACGCAACCTTCATGCTGAGAGTTTCGGGGGATTCGATGTCCGAGGCCGGCATACTGCCGGGCGATATGGTGATCGTCGACAGGGGCCAGACAGCCAAAAGCGGAGATATAGTTATTGCCGAGGTGGACGGACAATGGACTATGAAATACCTGCGTAAACGGGGCGAAAGCATAACTCTTGTCGCAGCTAACCCGAAATATAGCCCTATCAAACCGAAGAATGAATTGAAGATTGCGGGCATAGTGACGGCGGTGGTAAGGAAGTATAAATAGAAAACATTTCGCTAATGCTATTTTACGCATATGAGTGTCATTTTAAGGTATAATGGAGAACTTATTAACGTTGCAGCCAATATAATTCTCATCAGAGGCAAATGATGGTTAATGCCGAAAGCGTAAAGCTGCCTGCACATTATAAGGGACGAGAACAAGCATATATCAAACACAGCCTACTCAAAGCCTATCTTGAGCGTCTGTTTATGATTGTTGGCCGGTATCACAATACTATTTGTTATGTCGACTGTTTTGCAGGACCTTGGCAGGAAAAAAGCGAGAACCTTGAGGACACATCAATTGTCATTGCTCTAAAGATCATTGAAAAATGCCAAAAAGGGTTAAAGCAGCTTGGCAAAAATGTCAAATTCAAGGCCCTGTTTATTGAGGAGAATCAAAAAGCATATCAAAAATTGGAATCTTTTCTTACAGACATTAATTTACAAGGGATCGAAGTAAAACCAATGCACGGAGAGTTTATTGCTTTAAGACAACAAATTCTTGACTGGTGCGGCAAAGATAGTTTTGCATTTTTCTTTATAGACCCGACTGGCTGGAAAGAAGCTGTCGAACCATCTACTCTCAAGCCTCTTTTGCAGCGTTCCAATTCTGAATTCCTTATAAATTTCATGTATGATTTTCTGCTGCGCACTCATACCCAGAAACCATTTACAGGTGACATGATCGAAGTTTTTGGTCAAACTCCCATTACAAATGACATGACTGCGCTGGAAAAAGAAGAGCATCTTATTAATCTTTACAGAATTAATTTAAAGAAAATCGTTTCTTCCACT
The DNA here is from genome assembly GCA_903822005.1 of uncultured Nitrospiraceae bacterium. GTDB lineage: Bacteria > Nitrospirota > Thermodesulfovibrionia > Thermodesulfovibrionales > Dissulfurispiraceae > Fen-1308. The sequence goes on along the minus strand of CAIJNL010000004.1, from coordinate 13,796 downwards.
GATGGCATTCCACGAACTGCATATGTAAGGATATTAAAACCAACAAAAGATCGCGTGCTTTATCACCTCGTTTATCTGACTCGCCATCCTCTTGGAATTGTAAAATTTATGGAAGCATCGCAAGGCCTTGATATAGTACAGTGGAAGGCCCGCTCACAGGCAAAGCAGGATAAACGAATTTCTAAAAGCGGCCAAGAAGAGCTTTTTACCGCATACAATCATGCACCTGAAAAAGATGGACATGTTGATCTGTTCATAGTTAAGCGATATTGGTTAAACAAATTAACAAGCAAACCGGCAGTATTTGATATAGAAAAATTGTCCGATATGCTGGAAGAGACCGGCTGGTTTATAAGTGATTTTCAACAGGCTTTCAAAGAGCTTGAAAAAGATGATAAGGTAAAGAATCTTGATGCCAAAAGGGCTCGACCTGTTAATGCAGTTAACTTTGAAAAAAGTGAAAGGTTAATAAAAATAAATCTATGAGCACACAAACATCTATAGAATGGACCGAACAAACATGGAACCCGGCAGTGGGATGCAGTAAGGTTTCGGCGGGATGCGCGCATTGCTATGCAGAAGTTATGGCGCGAAGGCTTAAAGCAATGGGAGTTAAGGGCTATGAAAAGGGATTCGAGCTTACCTTACTGCCTTATCGACTTGAAGAGCCGCTAAATAGAACAAAGCCGACTGTTTACTTTGTTAATTCCATGAGCGATTTATTTCACGAGAATATCCCTGACGATTACATCCGCCAAGTTTTTGATGTAATCCGGCAGGCACCGCAGCATACCTTTCAGGTGCTCACAAAAAGGGCCGAACGGATGGCAGATTTTTTTAAACACTATCAGCCTCCTCGTAATGCATGGATGGGAGTGACCGTTGAAGACAAAAAGCACGGCATTCAACGTCTTGATTGGCTTCGTCAAGTCCCGGCGTTTATTCGCTTTATTTCTGTGGAACCTCTGCTGGAGGATTTGGGCAAGATTAATCTGGATGGGATTCACTGGGTTATCGTAGGCGGAGAGTCCGGCCCCAATGCCAGGCCGATGAAACGGGAATGGGCGTTAAACATAAAACTTCAATGTGAGCAACAAAATGTTGCCTTCTTTTTCAAACAGTGGGGCGGCTGGGGGGCTGATGGAAAAAAACGGGCCAAAAAGCACAATGGTCGCTTGCTCGACGGTAGAACGTGGGATGCGACGCCTGTCGGACACCATTATTTTAACCAAGAACTTGAAAGCGCCTGATCTGGTCACATTAGCATCCTAATTTTACAATCAGACAATCTATTAATTTTATGAACTCTGACCCCATAACCATCCACTCATGGCCGCGGGCAATTCTGCATCTGGACGCCGACGCCTTTTTTGCATCCTGCGAGCAGGCAATCCATCCTGAATTGAAAGGCCGCCCTGTGATCACCGGCAAAGAGCGCGGCATAGTGGCCGCGGCCAGTTATGAAGCCAAGGCTATGGGCATAAAGCGCGGGGTCAGGCTTTCTGATGTAAAGAAGATATGCCCCGATGCTGTCATCCTGCCGTCCGACTACGAAACCTACAGCCTCTTCTCCCTGCGCATGTTCAGCATCATCAGGCGCTTTACGCCCGATGTCGAGGAGTACTCAATAGATGAGGCGTTTGCGGACCTTACCGGCCTTCGAAGACACTTCCACGGCTCTTACGACCTGATTGCACAGCAGATGCAGGATACGGTCGAGAAAGAGCTAGGCATTACAGTGTCCATAGGGGTGAGCCTCTCAAAGGTACTCGCGAAGATCGGCTCAAAGCACAGGAAACCGCGCGGCATCACAATGATACCCGGCAGAGAGATCCATCGCTATCTCGGAGACCTGGAAATTGGGAGCGTATGGGGCATCGGCCCTAATACAGCGGCCTTTCTGCGCAAGTTCGGCATAACCACGGCCCTCGACTTTGCTCAGAAGAACGAGGCGTTTGTCACAAAGCACCTTTCGAAACCCTACATCGAGATCTGGCATGAACTGAACGGCAGGAGCATTTATCCTGTTATAAAAGAGTCAAAGAGCAGCTATCAGTCCATAAGCAAGGCCAAGACCTTCACTCCTCCATCAAAAGAAGAGTCCTTTGTCTTTGCCCAGCTCTCGAGGAACCTTGAAAACGCCTGCATCAAGGCACGTCGCTACGGGCTCGCAGCAACAAGGCTTGTCATTTTCCTGCGGCGGCAGGATTTTGCTGACAGCGGGGCTGAACTGAAACTCACCTGCCCAAGCGCCCATCCATCGGACCTCTTCGGTCCCCTGCGGGAGGGCTTCGAGAATATTTACCGCCCGAATACCTTATACCGCCAGACGGGCGTGGTGCTTGCCGGACTTGTAGCCGAGACAAAGGTTCAATACACGTTCTTTGACGACACCGCAAAGATAGAGAAAATGTCAAAGGTTTATGACGCTGTTGACATGCTATCAGAAAAATTTGGCAAGTACACTGTGCAGCATGCGGCAAGCCTGCAGACAAATACACAGTCGCAGCATGAGGGAGAACGCGGCGATACACCGCAGCGCAAACAGGAACTATTCAAAGGCGAAAACAAAAGGCAAAGGCTCGGGCTGCCAATGCTGGACGTCGATGTGTGAACAGGCTGTTCAATTTGACATTGACGCCGCCATTAAGTATAGTTAAATTGTTGATGGTCACATAAGATTGCATTTTTATTCGCTCCGGGTTTCGGGTGGTGCTGATCGGCTGACTTGCCGGGCGCTAAATGGGGGGGGTGTCATGAAACTGAAAGCTCTTATATTGACCGTTCTCTTTTCTCTTTTCATCTCTGCTGCCGCCTTTGCAGCAGACGACTCTGTAGGAAACGTCAAGACTATATCCGGCAAGGTCTCTATCCTGAGAAACAACATGGCCATAAACCCGGCTGCTGGAGAGGCCATTTTTCTTAACGACATACTCAGGACCGGCGCGGAGAGTTCCATCGGGGTGGTGTTCAAGGACGATACGCTGGTATCGCTCGGCCCCGACAGCAGGCTTGTTATAAGCAAGTTCCTCTTTTCACCAGCCGAGAATAAACTCTCTATTGTCGTAAAGATGCTTAAAGGCACACTGGTATATCTGTCCGGCATAATCGCCAAACTGTCGCCTGAGGCGGTTACGGTCGAAACTCCTGTCGCGAGCATAGGAGTGCGAGGCACTAAGTTTGCGATCAAGGTAGAGGGAAATGACCAGAGCGACCCTGTGGAACAGAAGGCCGCGCCTTCTTCCGGGACGAAATAACAGCGGCGTCACACGTAACTGCTAATTGACTTGAAGGGGGGACAACATGATATCGCTAAAAAGGTTATTATTAGTCGCGCCGCTCGTCCTGCTGCTGGTGTCCTGCGCCTCTCAGAGAAATCTTGTCGTTCTTCTGCCTGATCAGGACGGCAAGACAGGCATCGTAGCTGTTTCGAACAAAGGCGGCACTCAGGTTATAAACAAAACCAACCAGGCAAGCAGCATCGATTCAGCTGAAACAAAGCCGTCTGAACCGAAATCCATAGACGAGAAAAATATACGCAAGATATTCGGGCGCGCGCTTGACGCCCAGCCCCGCAAGCCCATCCATTTCACGCTCTACTTTGAATTCAACTCCGACAACCTGACTGCCGAATCAAAGATAGTACTGAACGGGCTTTTGACCGAGATTAAAACCTTCAAACCCGCTGCCGTCGCCATTATAGGCCATACAGACCTTGTGGGGACCAGCAAGGCCAATTATGAACTCGGTCTTGAACGCGCAGTTGCAGTAAAAAATATACTTATAGGCTCCGGGGTTAATCCCGTGATCATTGAAGTCACTTCTCATGGAAAGGACAATCCGTTAATCAGGACGGCCGACAATGTTGCCGAGCCCCGCAACCGCCGTGTAGAAGCAGTTGTTCGTTAACATGTAACTCTGCTTTACATGCCATGACGGACCGCCTGTTCCATAACGGCATGCATTCATGCTGCACAGATTGACGGTAAAATTTGATGACCTTACGCCACACGTTAAAAGCCTTCGTTAAAAACCTTGAAACGCGCAGCATCTGGATTTATCTGTTCGGCTTTTTGATCGCACTTTTTTTTTCGGTGCTCTCGCTCATTGAGCCGAAATTTCTGTCGCTCATCAACAACAAGATTTACGACTCATTGCTGACCGCCAACATCCCTGCCACTGTCTCTAAGATTCCGGTCATAGTCTATATTGATGAAGAGAGCCTTTCGCGGTACGGCCAGTGGCCCTGGCCCCGCTACCGCATTGCCCGGCTGCTCGAAAAGATAAGGGATGCGGGCCCTTCAAGCATATTGATAGATGTATTTTTTGCCGAGCAGGACAGGACATCGCCGATTGTGCTTCAAAGGGACCTGAAGCGGGACCTGAATGTGGAAATCAAACTGGGTGATGTGCCTGTTCATATCCTGGACAACGACAGGATACTGGCAAAGACCTTGTCAAAAGGCCCTTTTGTCCTTGGTTACAAATTTACTTTTACCGGCAATAAACAGATTGGCCCGGGTTGTAACCCGCGCCCGGTCGGGACATCTATCATCAGGCAGTCTGAGGGCGAAGACAGCAGTTTGCGGAAACTTTATGAGGCCTCGGGCATTATCTGCAGCCTGCCCAAACTGGCCGAAAAGGCCGCCGGCTCCGGATTTATTAATGCCAAGCCCGACAATGACGGAATTCTGAGAAGGGTGCCGCTTGTGACTGAATACAAAGGCGGATATTACCCGAGCCTGGTCCTTGCCGCGATAATGACCGCCGGGAAAATGGATAATCTGACCTTAAGAATGTCGGATTACGGCCTTGAATCTGTGATTCTCGACGACGCATCCATTCCGGTTGATCCCCAGGGCAATCTGCTCATAAAGTTCCCCAAAAATAATTCTTTCACCATCATCCCGGCGGCCGACGTATTGGAAGGCAAAACCGGCATGGAGCAATTGAAAGACAAAATCGTTATTCTCGGGGTCAATGCCGGCGGCCTGGGTGATCTGTACACGCTGCCCCATGGCGCGCTTACGCCGGGGACTGAAGTGCATGCAGCGCTGTTAGACAATATCATAAGACGGGACTACCTTTCACGTCCCGGCTGGATGCGTGGGCTTGAGGCAGGCCTTACGCTGCTGATCGGGACCATCTTTACTTTTCTCATTGCAGGGTCAGGCGCGTGGCGCAGTTTCATTGTCTTGGCCGTCCTGTCTGTCTGCATCGGCCTTGGGGCTGAATGGATGTTCACAATCAACGGATTCTTTGTTTCCCCGTTTATTCCGCTGCTTGCCATGGCAAGCATATTGTCGCTGCTGATGTTGTTCAAATACTGGATCAAAGAGCATGAGATCAGGGAAAGCATCAAACAGACTATGCTTACGCAGGATTTCACAATCCTGTGCCTGTCATCGCTTATCGAGACCCGCGACAGGGAGACTGGCAACCATACGATGCGCTGCCAGAATTACATCAAGTCGCTTTGCCGGAAACTCTCTTCCAATCATAAATTTTCGTCCCGTCTTGATGCTGCCAAAATCGAGCAGTTAAGCAAATCGGCGCCGCTCCATGATATCGGCAAAATCGGCGTGCCCGACAGCCTTCTGCATAACCCGCACAAACTCACGGAAGAGGAATATGACGAGATTAAAAAACATGCTGTCTATGGCTATCAGGCGATTGAGCGCGCGGAGCAGCTTTACGGCAAGGGACTCGACACCTCGTTTCTCAGTACGGCAAAGGCCATGGCGATATCCCACCATGAGCACTGGGACGGCAAAGGATACCCTTATGGCCTTTCCGGCGACAACATTCCCTTTCCAGGCAGGTTAATGGCCGTTGCTGATGTTTATGACGCCCTGATTTCGCGGAGGGTTTATAAGTCTGCTCTTACCCACGAACAGGCCGTAGCCATCATTGCTGAATACCGCGGGAAATATCTGGACCCTGACATGGCGGATGCGTTCCTTGCGATTCATGAGGAGTTCAGGAGTATTGCGGAACGGTTCCCTGATATATGATTAAACCTTACTCAATCACCTCAGTCAGCGAGCGGACCTTTTTTATGGCCTCGGGCAGAACTTCCAGGAAGTAATCGATATCATCCTCTTTCACATATTTCCCGAGCGATATCCGCAGGGATCCGGCAATCAGTTCTGAAGAGAGTCCGATTGCTGTAAGCACATGCGAAGGACCACTGCTGTCAGCGCTGCAGGCCGAGCCGGAGGAGCAGGCAATCCCCTCTTCATCAAGATGCTGGAGCAGCAGCTCGCCCTCAACATTCTCAAATGAATAATTGACATTGCCCGGCAGCCGCAGTGACGGATGCCCGTTCAAGTGTGCGCGCGATATGCTGTCGCCAATCCCTTTTATCAGCCTGTCCCTTAGCAGCGTAACATAAAGCATCTCTTCCCCAAGCCCCCCAGACGCAATTTCAGCTGCTTTGCCCATGCCGGCGATGCCCGGGACATTTAGGGTCGAGGCCCTTCTGCTCTTTTCCTGCATGCCGCCATGCATAAAAGGGCTGAACCTGGTGCCGAGCCTGATATAGAGGAAGCCGACACCCTTTGGCCCGTAAAACTTGTGTGCTGAAGCGCTCAGCATGTCAACATTCAGACTGTCCACATTTACTGGTATATGGCCGACAGTCTGCACCGCGTCCGTGTGGAACGTGATGCCCTTCTCGCGGGCCAGCTTGCCGATCTCTGCTATGTTCTGTATTGTCCCTATCTCGTTATTGGCATGCATTATGGATACCAGGATGGTCTTTGGCGTAATGGCCTTAAGGACCGATTCCGGATCGACCATTCCTTCGGGATCAACTGGAAGATATGTGACACTGCACCCTGTGCTTTCGAGAAACTCACAGGAACCGAGCACGGAATGATGCTCTATGGATGAAGTGATTATATGATTGCCCCTGCTCCTGTTCGCGTGCGCCACACCCTTCAGGGCCGTATTGTTGCTCTCCGTGCCGCCGCTCGTAAATACGATTTCATGCGTTTTCGCGCCGATCAAACCAGCCACAGACCTGCGTGCGGCCTCGACCGCCTTTCTGGCTTCCTTGCCGAAGGAGTGCGCGTTTGAGGGATTACCGAATATACCTGTCAGGTACGGCTGCATTGCGGCAGCGACTGCCGGATCGGTCGGTGTTGTAGACGCGTAATCAAGGTATGTGCGCTTCACTTAATGGCCTCCAAAGCACAAGTGTAATAAACAGAATAACAATACGAAACCAGCTATTTCAAATTAATTTTCTTTTCTCTGCAAAGCAAATGTTGTAATATATCTTATGCACCTACTGGCAGTTGTTTTCAGGATTGTTGCATACCTGCTAATTGCCGTCCTTGTCGCGGTCAATTTTCATTTCTACATGGTCAAGCGGTCTGATGAAGCTCGCCTGAAAGCAGACCAGGTTGCCGTTCAAAGCGCACCCCCCGAGGCCCCTTCCGCACCCGGAGTTGAACAGCTACCGCCCGTTGAACCGCCAAAAACTCGCCCTGAAGAAATCCTTACTCCCGGAATTGACAACTCGGCCCTCGCAAAAAGGGCGCAGGAAAGCTTCCAGAAAAAGGATTACAAAACTTCGGCTGACCTCTGCAGGCAGCTAGCGGAAAAAAACAGCAAGGCCCATCTCTGCGTCGGCATATCGTTTTTTTTAATGGGAGATTATCCTCATGCGATTACCGATCTTGAAAAGGCCCTCGAGGCAGGCGCTAACGAATATGCCTGCAGGAGATATCTCGCTTTCGCCTATTACTATAAGCATGACTTTGACAGGGGCCTTCTGCACGCTGAAAAGGCGCTTGCTATCAATAAAGATAATGAGCTGGTCTCCTTCCATGCCAGGCTCATGCGTGAAAAAAACGCCCATCGTAATTTCGCAAGTGAAAGTACAAATCATTTCAAGGTCCAATTTGACGGATACGAGCATGGCGGCCTTAGCCGCACCGTTATAGGCATACTTGAAGACGCGTATTCCCAGATCGGCAGGGACCTTGATTATTATCCTTCAGAGCCGATTACAGTCATCCTTTATACCAACCAGGACTTCAGGGACGTCACCCACGCCCCGGGCTGGTCGGGCGGCTACTTTGATTTAAAGGACGGCAAAATAAGGGTGCCTGTGCGCGGGGCTGAAGGCAAAGAGGCATTGTTAAAGACAGTCCTCTTTCATGAATACGTGCACGCACTCATTTATTCGATCGCAAAGAGCTGCCCCCTCTGGGTGCATGAGGGCATGGCCGAGTATTATTCAAAGGGTCCTTCCCAGCGAGTCGGACAATCCATCCCTCTCAACTATCTCGACAATTCCTTCGGCCAGCGCGACATGAGGCTGATACAGCTCGCGTATATGCAGAGCCATTCGGCCGTATCTTATCTCATGGAGAAATTCGGCCCAGGCCGGATGAAGGACATGCTTATCTCGCTCTCTAAGAGCAGTGATCTCAACCAGGCATTCACTATGGCATTTCAAATGAGTTATACTGAGTTCAGCGAAAAATGGGGGAAATAGAACTAAATTTGCCATGCTTAGAAAACCGCTTCTTCTGAAGATATTCGATGCCGCCAACATGCAGCGCTGGAACGACAAGATCCGGCCGGTGGAGCTGCGAGAGCTGGACAAGCAGGCGCATAAAATGGTCATCGCCTATCTGATCGGCAAGTGCGAAGAAGATACTGAAGGTTTTGACTGGATAGAGGTGATCGAGGGCGGAATGTTCGAGTTCCTGCAGCGCCTCGTGGTTACCGATCTAAAGCCCCAGATCTTTTACAAGATAAAAGAGGACCGCGTCAGATATGCCCAGCTCAACAGATGGGTATATGAACAGCTCAGACCTTTGATATCCCCGCTCGGAGACGGATTCTGCGCGAGATTCAGGGCATATTTCGAAGATGAGCACGAGACCCTGAACAGGCGTATCCTGAACGCTTCGCACTTCTACGCGACCAAATGGGAGTTTGATATCATCGAGCGCGCCAATCCGAACGGCTACGAAATCCCGAAGATAAAAAAAGATATCCAGGAAAAACAGGAAAAATATTACGACCTCAGGGGCATGCAGAAGATGGTGCTCTATCCCAAATTCAGGGACTTTATAGACCTCTGCGGCGAACTGAGGTTCCAGATCAGATGGAGCCATGTAAACCGTGTGCCCAAGACCTCGGTGCTCGGGCATATGCTGATCGTAGGGATGCTATCCTACCTTTTTTCACTTGAAATCGGTGCCTGCAGGAAAAGGCTCATAAACAATTTTTTCTCGGGCCTCTTTCATGACTTCCCTGAGGTGCTGACCCGCGACATTATCTCGCCGGTAAAGCGTTCAATCGAGGGCCTTGAAGAGCTGCTTAAGCAGTACGAGAAAGAGCAGATGGAAAAAGAGGTCTACGGGCTCATACCGGAAGAATGGCACAGCGAAATGCGCATGTTCACAGAAGACGAGTTCAGCGATATCGTGACTGTGGAAGGGAAACAGATTACCACAACCATCGATGAGATCGGCGCCAAATATAACAGCGACGAATTCAATCCAAGGGACGGCGAGCTTCTTAAGACGATCGATGAACTGGCGGCTTTTATAGAGGCCTTCATGGCCCTGAAGAACGGCCTCTCCTCACTCGACCTGCAGGAAGCAAAGAACAGACTGAAAGAAAGATACAAGCAGAAAGTTGTCGGTGGCATCAAATTCGGAGAATTATTCGCTGATTTCGAATAACGGGATGCCGAACCTAATATAAAAAAGATCAGGCACAAAACGCCTGATCTTTTTTACTCTATGAATAGTCTATTTGTTAAACAGCAGGTTTAATATCCTTCTTTGCAACCTTGACCGCAATAAGTGTCAGAAGCGCCCCTGCAAAAGCAATGACCCCAAGAAAATAGAGACCGCTCTCAAAGGTGCCTGTCTCCCGTTTCAGCAAGCCGATCATATAAGGGCCGAAAAAACCGCCAAGATTGCCCACTGAGTTAATAAGGGCAATGCCGGCTGCGGCGCCTGCTCCGCTCAGATAGGCAGAGGGCAGAGGCCAGAACGGCCCTTTGCAGCCCATGATGCCGATGGCGCCAAAACATATAGCCGCAATAGCGCCGACTGTGCTGCCGAGCCATCCGGCAACACCCAGACCCACTGCAGTAATCATAAGACTGCCGATCAAGTGCCACTTGCGCTCCTTGAACAGGTCAGAGGAATAACCGATGGCCAGCATTCCTATACAGCCCGCTATATAAGGAATTGACATTATAAAGCCGGTCTGCATGGTTGAGAAGCCCTGCTGTTTGATGATCTGCGGCAGGAACATCGAAATACCGTAATTGGTGCCTACATTTGCTAAATAGATGAAACAGAAAGCCCAGAGCATTGGACTGGCAAAAGCTTTCAATGCACTGGATTCTGTCTTTTTTACCGTAACCGCTTCTCTATCGGTAGCCAGCTCCCGCTCGATCCACTTCTTTTCATCTTCGCTGAGCCACGGCGCCTTGGAAGGATTGTCAGGCAGCATTGTCAATATAGCAATCGGCATAAATACTGCCGGCAGTCCCTCAAGCAGGAAGAGCCACTGCCATCCTGTCAAACCGAGCGTTCCGTCAAGCTGCATAATCCATGTTGAAACCGGCGCTCCTACGGCAAGGGCAAGAGGAATCGCCAGCATGAAGCGTGAAATAATCCTGGCACGGTATCTGGCAGGAAACCAGAAAGTAAGGTAAAGAATGACGCCCGGGAAAAAACCTGCTTCAGCAACACCCAGTATGAAGCGCAGCGCTAAAAAGCTTGTGCTTCCCTGTACCAGGGCCATGGCAGAGGCTGCCAAACCCCAGGTAAACATTATACGCGCGATCCATTTGCGCGCTCCGACTTTGGCAAGAATCAGGTTGCTCGGGACCTCGAAGATGAAGTATCCGAGGAAAAATATTCCGGCCCCCAATCCATAGGTATAGGCATCGATTCCTATGTCCTTGTTCATGGTGAGAGCGGCAAATCCTACATTGACCCTGTCAACGTACGCTATGATATACAGAAACATCAGCAACGGCGTAAGCCTGAAAAAAAGCTTCCGCATGACCTTTTTTTCAATTACGTTTTCCATTTTTCCATTCCTCCTGTTTATTTTGCTCCCAGCAGCAACCTGCTGTATGTTAAATTCAGTTCTGCATAACCATGGCGCCATTTTGCATACCGAATTGCTAATTGGCCGTTAAGCTTAATCCCCCATTACTTCGCCATAAACTTTAAAGGTCTCGCGTGCTGAAGCCTTCATTTTTTCGAGAGATATTATCTGCATGTCCATTACATCTGTTTTGGTGGGTCCGGTAATGAGCAAGCCGTCGCTTTTCTTGAAGAACGTGTAGGAATCGTTACTTTTCATGTATTCGGTTGGGTACAAGCCTATCCGTATGGCCATATCAACCATACGTCCGCCTGAAAAGGCACCTGCGGCATCCGTTGCTCCATCATAGCCATCGGTTGAGGCCGACAGGAAAGTCACGCCGTATTCCCCCTGTATCTCCAATCCGAAAACCAGAGCAAGCTTTGCGTTGCGGCCGCTATTACTGTCGCCATTGCTTGTTACTGTAATTTCACCGCCTGAAATAAGGCATAGCTTTTCTCCCACATTCATTTTATTTTTGAATTCCCGCGCCCTTGCAGCCAGCTGCTTTGCGACGGCAGATGCCTCTCCCCTGAGATCGGTCGCCAGAACTATAGTCCTGTACCCGGCTTCCTCTGCCGCTCTTTTTGCCGCATTGATAGCAAGCATATTGTTGCCCACGATTACATTTCTGACACCACGCAGGGCCTGAGATCCTTCTTTGGGAGTTTCCGGTATATCACCCCGCATGCCCATTACCATGTGATCGATGATGCGCGAAGGCATGCCTGACTTCAGATTATATTTATCGATAATATTCAGGGACTGTTCATATGTCGAGCCATCGGGTGATGTCGGGCCGGAGGCGATCACATCCAGTGCATCTCCAATAACATTTGAAAGGATCAGTGACACTATTTTGGCCGGATATGCTATTTCTGCCAGCCGCCCACCCTTGACAGCTGAGATATGCTTTCTCACCGTATTTATCTCGTGTTTATTCGCACCTGCTTTTAGCAGCATATCGGTCGCCACCTGTTTATCACGCAGCGTTATGCCTTCATATGGACAAGTAAGGAGCGCTGACCCGCCGCCCGAAATCAGGAATACTACCAGCGTGGAACTGTCTGCTTCATCCAGCAGTTTCATGACCTTTTGCGTGGCTTCCAGTCCGTTATCATCGGGAACAGGATGTCCGGCTTCATAGGCCCAAACAGTATCTGGAAACTTACGGCCAGTATGTCCGTATTTCGTTATTATTATTCCCTTTGTGATCATTTGACCAAGGCTGTCCGACAGTGCTCTTGCCATGGGTACAGCAGCTGTTCCGAAGGCGACAAGGTTGATTTGTTCAAGCTTCTTGCCCTGGAAAATTGCAAGAATATGCTCTTTTTGCGCCAATACCGCCTTATACGGATCTGCCGCCAAAATGGCTTTGTTAAAAATATCCTGAATTTGCTGCTTTAACATATTGCTTCTCCTCTTGATTCAGGCGTAATAAACTTCCCCGGCACCACAAATGCCATCATGGTGGTATGCCCTGCCGCTAAACAGTCAGAACATTTGATAAGGTTACAGACTTGATTGAATCGATTGTTATACTTCAAGTCCGACTCTGCGCATCCAGAAGACTATTTTGTCGTCCTGTCCTGCTGCCAGTCCCATTGGCGCAGAAACGGTCGGGCCGCATATTCCCATTCTGCTCAGACCGAATTTGATTACCGCAGCGTTCGGTCCGAAACCTGACATCAGCGTCAGCAGCGAAACTTTCTTCTGAATAGAAATCGCAGCAACCCTGTCACCCATGACAAAGGCGTTGTAACCGTCCGAACACTGTCTGGGGAAAAGGCTGCAGCCGGCATATATGCCGCCTTTTGCCCCGAGTTCGTACGCCGAGAAGCCCAGGGCAGGGTTGCCGGACATAACGGCAAAATCCTCTCCTGACGTTACATCGATATAACGCTGCATGCCCACAAAATCGCCGGAGCTGTCCTTTATTCCGATAATATTTTTGTGGGTTGCCAGTTTGGCCACTGTGTCAGCTGTCATGGTGATCTTGGTCATCTGCGGGAAATTATACATGCAGACCGGCAGAGTTGATGCATCTGCCACCATCTGGTAGTGTCTGATCACTGCTGTCTGGTCCAACTGGAAATAATAGGGCAGTGCCACGAGCAGGCCGTCAGCTTTTGTCTTTATCGCGACCTTCACCTGTTCTAAAGTCCGCTGCGTACCAGGTTCTCCGCAGCCAATCATGACCGGAACTTTCCCGTTTATTTCGTCCAATGCCGCTTCAATGATAACCTGCCTCATTGAAGTGGTCATGGCAGGGAATTCACCTGTGCTGCCAAGCAACACTATTCCATGCACTCCGCCATCGAGCAGATACCGCACCAGTTTGCGTATCGCGGGTTTGTCTACCTTTTCTTCCGGGGTCAGCGGGGTCGCCATTGCCGGATATACACCTTTTAATTCCATAGCTCAATACCCTCCTGTTCAGCCGCGGTAAATTTACGGCACTTTCAATTTTCAGAAACAACTTTTTTACGCATGTAGAATCAGTTAAAAGAGATTCCCGTTCTTGTCAAAAGGCAATGCATAAGGAGTCCCGACCACTTCAAGATATTTATTTTCTTTTGCAAGAGGTATCAGGTTCTCGGATATTTCTATCTCGCCAAGGGCTATCGTATTTTTTATCCTGACCATCGTTACATTTT
>CAIJNL010000003.1 GCA_903822005.1 uncultured Nitrospiraceae bacterium | reverse complement strand
TCAAGGGAAGAAGCTACAGACTGAAAGGGAAAATTGAGGTCAAAAACGTTGACTTAAAAATAAGGAAGCAATAATATACTAACAATGGTGGTCTCCATTACCTGGGATTGAACTGGTACCAAATACCTGGGACGTGACACTCTTCCCAAAAGCTCAAGAAGTTGTTACCCTGTAACAGTATTCCATCATTTTCAAGGGGACAATATGTTTGAGAGATTTTGTTTCAATTGCAAAGGCTTTTTTCAGCATCTAAGTGACTGTCCGCACTTCAACGAACCGCACATGGAGAGGCTGAACGAATACGACCTGTCCAAAGGTTCGGTGCCCATGTCTTTTGTTGCCGACTTTGAAAAATCCAAGCAAACATGCGCCGCATGCAACAACTTCAGCAGATTCAATGCTTATTGATCAGGCAGGCGGAGCAGCCTGATGGGGCCCTGTCCTCTGTTGCCGCATCAGGTGGTGATCATCGGCGGAGGTTTTGGCGGGCTGTGCGCGGCGCAGGCGCTGGCAGGACTGCCCGTGAAAGTAACTCTCATCGACAAGCGGAACTTCCATCTCTTTCAGCCGCTGCTTTACCAGGTGGCAACCGGCCTCCTCTGCCCTTCCGAAGTGGCAACTCCGCTGAGGCACGTTCTAAAGCACCAGAAGAACGTCGAAGTGCTCCTTGGCGAAGCAGTTGATATAGATACGGCAGGCAGGCGCGTCATGCTCGCCGACGGCGAGGTGCCTTACGATACCCTCATACTTTCCGCAGGCATGGTGACCCACTACTACGACCACGACGAATGGGAAAAGTACGCCCCCGGCCTGAAGACCCTAGAGGACACGGTCAGGATACGGCAGCGCATCTTCACCGCCTACGAAGTGGCCGAGCGCGAGCGCGATCCGGAGAAGAGAAAAGAGTGGCAGACTTTCGTGGTCATCGGCAGCGGAGCCACAGGCATCGAACTCTCAGGTATGATCTCGGAAATTGCTCACAACACCCTGAAGGGGGAATTCCGGTCCATACGGCCGGAGGCCTCCCGCATCATTCTCCTGGATGCGGCCGACCGTATCCTGCCCACATATCCGGAGGCGCTCTCGAAGATCACGGAAAAAGCACTTAACCGCCTTGGAGTGGAGACGCGTCTTCATACGAAGGTTGTGGATATAGATGCCCAGGGAGTCACCGTTGAAGCGCCGCAGGGAAGGGAACGAATTCCCGCAAGGACTATAGTCTGGGCATCGGGGGTCAAGGCATCACCCCTTGCCCGCATAATTGCTGAAAAGACCAGGGCGGAAACAGATGGGACCGGCAGGGTCGTTGTGAACCCGGACCTCACCCTTGCAGGCAACAGCAACATCTTTGTGATAGGCGACATGGCACATGTGAAGTCGAAAAAGGGCACCCCCCTTCCAGGTCTCGCACCTGCCGCCACCCAGCAGGGACGATACGTGGCCAAGGCCATAAAAGACCGTCTGGCGGGCCATGAGCAGATGGGGTCATTCAGCTATTTTGACAAGGGTACCATGGCTGTCATAGGCCGCAATGCTGCGGTGGCCGACATAGGCGGGTGGCACTTCGGAGGCTTCCTGGCCTGGCTCACATGGCTTTTTATCCACCTGGTTCTCTTGGTCCAGTTTCAGAATAAGGTCATCGTCCTCATACGCTGGGCATTTCAGTATTTCAGCTACAATCGGGGGGCAAGAAATATCATGCTGAAAGGCAAGCTAAAGCTGCCGCTGAGCGGCAAAGACTCTTTGTAAAGAAATGCCCTTGCAAGATTCGAACTTGCGGCCACATAAAAAATTAAAGAGGAAGGTTCTATTAAAAACAGAATTCCCCCTTTTTCTTAATCCTTAATAAGGGATTAACAATGAAAGTATCGCAAGATCCGTCAGCCGACGCAGCTCTATTAGGTCGACTTGGGGATAATTGAATCTCTTACAGCCTTATGAATAGCCTTCGATATTCGATCAATTACATCGAACGCTTTCTTAATTATTTCGTCATTGATCCGCATACGTTGCGCATCGAGTGAAATCAATTCAGATTTAATAGCATTGTTCTCTTCAAGCGTGAACCTGCAAAACGATTGTCCATGAGCCAAGTCGTTTCTGAGCTCAGAAATCTTTTCCAAATCAGCTAAATCCTGCGTGCTTATATCTGGCTTAATTCCAAACATTTTTTTAATTACCTTGATTCGATCCTTGAAAGACTCATAGCTCAGTGTTCGAACCTTGGCGTCAATAACAGTATTTCTTAAAGATGCTAAGCTTGTAGCGGCAAATATTTGGTCATAATTTGCATTTATGGATTCTTTGATTGTCCTTGGATGCCGCATAATCAAAAACCTAGTAACATCGGAAAGGAGCGAGTCGAAAACTGAAATTATATATATAAGATGTGCACAATCGCTTATATATTTGTAGCATTCTATCTGATCGGGTTTAATTTGAGAAATATTTTCACGAATACTTTGCTCTACTGAATTTGGGTCTTCAGCACATTGCTTCACTAGAGTGTCAAAAACCACAATATTATGCCAGTGCATATGTCTTGCGCCGGCCAGGTTAGACATACCTTGAGAGAACGATGCTTCCTGAGTAAGAATGCTTAAAAGATCCTTTTTATTTGATTCCAATACTGAAACATTGGAGTCAGGCCTTTGAATATCAGTTTTCATAATTGCCCTCCACTGCTCTTACCACGCTATAGAATGGTCATTTGAAGCATTATGGTCTTATTGCCTCAAATCATAGCACAGCCTAATCTAAGTTGCAAGAGGTGAGTGGTAAAATGCCTGCAAGGGCATAAATAGCTGCAATTCTGCTACAGTCGAACCATATCAGGGACTCAGAGCTTTAAGCCTGGTTCAGTATTTAAGTACCCCCCTATCAGGCATCTGACAGGGGGGGTATGGAGTTGCCCCTATCAAACCGGACAGCCTTCTAACTTATTTTGAAGTCGCCGATACTCTCTTGGCGACAGCATCTTGAGCCCTTTGTGAGGTGCATTCTCATTGTAATCCGCAAACATCCCGGGCAGCGCTTTCATCAGT
>CAIJNL010000002.1 GCA_903822005.1 uncultured Nitrospiraceae bacterium | reverse complement strand
CGTCTTCGGCGTTCTACCGAGGTTATGACCTCAACCGGTCTCATCGTAGCCCCTTTCTTCGTTGTAGTCATATGTGTAATCATAAGACTACAATTTATTTTTGGTTTTTACAATGTCCGGTTTAAACGGGGGCCACTACACTATTTATAAACATCTAACGCTCAATGTAAGCGGCACGGCATAGCCGCGTCCGACTTGAGCGCATTGTTATGGCTGTTTCGATATCTTTCCATAAACTATGGGGTTATTTTTCATCGCGTTTTGCAAGTATTCTGGAACACAAGATTTTATTTCAGGGAAATACAATTTAGTAAATTCTATGCTTTTATCGTTGAAAACAAATATATAGTGCCCTTTTCCATTGCTGTCATTGTTGTAGTCATCCATGCAAAACCATTCGCTCCAATAATATAGTTTATTCTTATACGTAAATAACACATCTTCGTGGTGGCTAGTAAGTATGTTAAATTGCTTAAAACGATCATTTTTTGTGGAAAAATAGATTATTCTTCTAAATAGCAAATCTACACAATCGTCATCAAAAGTTTCCAAAAATATGTTGTCGTTGAACATAAAATACATTACACCGTTGAATGGCTCTCTTAAGTCATTTGGCTTAGCATCAGAGAAGATAACCTTATCGTTTTTAATTACAATAAGGTCTTTCGGAATAACATACTCATCCTTTCCAACAGTAAATGAATATTGTTTGACAGGAACTGCCTTGCCACATCCAATTCCCATTTCTTCAATAAATTTATCATTAGCATTGGAAGAGGTCGCAGTTAGGAAGACTATTAATATCAGGAATAATATGTTCATTGTCTTTTGTATTCCTTTCTCGACATAACAATGATTATTCGAACTATCCCTTTTGCCGAAATATGTCCCAATTATACCACGATGAAGCGAATTTGTTAATAAAGAATCGCTTTAAAATCAACGGGTGATAAATACACTATTTCGTATTTGCAGATATTACGGACCGAAAGCGAAAGGTCTTAAAAAACGGTGGAATTGTCCGGAGTGATTTCTATATTTTACTGTGCAGATGGTCGGCAAGCCGCGCGAACTCTTCCATGCTGAGGGTCTCGGCCCTTCTGCCAGGATCGATACCGAGTTCGAGCAAAATTTCCTTTATATTCTCATAGAGCGGCTTAAAGGAATTAGACATGGTCTTTCGCCGCTGCGAAAAGCCGGCCCTGATCAATCTGAAAAAAAGCGCCTCATCAGCCACCTCAACCGCGGGTGATTTGCGAATGTCCATCCTTATGACCGCGGAATCTACCTTTGGCACCGGACGGAAGGCGCTTGCCGGGATAATGCATTTTATCTCGGGTATGGCATGGTATTGCACGCCGAGCGAAAGCACGCCATAATCTTTTGTGCCGGGGCCTGCCACAATGCGCTGGGCAACCTCTTTCTGGATTGTCAGTGTCATGGATCGAAGATCAGCTTTGGATTCGAGAAGCTTGAATATCAATGGGGTTGTAATGTAATAGGGGATGTTGGCAACCACCTTGAATGGGCCAAGTTCTCCATAAGGATATTTAAGCGCGTCACCCAGTATGAGTTCGACATTCTCCCGCCCGATTAGCTCTCCCTGCAACTTGCCATACAGCTTGGGGTCGAGTTCGATAGCGATTACCCTTCGCGCGGCCCTGGCGAGCAGCAGGGTTAGCCTGCCGGGGCCCGGACCTATCTCAACAACGGTGTCATCTTGCGTTACGCCGGAAGCACCGATTATGCTGTCGAGTATGGCTGGATCGAAGAGGAAGTTCTGGCCGAGCGATTTTCTAGTCATTGCCGTGACAAGTCCTCAAGTTCGACGTCACCTGGTTATCTCGTATGATTTGACGGTGATGCGAACAACGTAATTTCTGAGCTGTATATTCAGCCTGCCGGGATACCAGCCGAGGGGCGAATCGGCGTCAATCCCCCTGCCGTCTTCAGTCAGTCTCTGCGCGGGCCTGCCGTAAGTGATGACAAGCTCATCTCCATTTTCGAGTTCAATGGTCTGTTCAACGGGAAGAAGGCTCTGTTTGTCGATTACCACTTTCCTTGTGTTGTTCCGCAATTCATATGAGTCATCCGTTTCCGTCCTGACGTAGTCGTTTATGTTCCACCAGAAAAGGCTGCTCTTGAGTCCATTCACAAGGAGGTCGCTTTTGTTGCGGTCAATCTTGGGTTTGCTTTTCACCTCTCCCTTTTCCTCGGTTATCTCGCCCTGCAGGAAGCCGAGGTAGTAAATGCGTAAAGACAGCTTGTCGCGTGATATGATCAGTGATCCATCCCCCTGCATCACACCACCATTTTTTTCGTATTCGATGCCGAGAACAGTATTAATCGAAGATATTTTTTTATACTGTGCGAGTGCGTCATCCAGGGAGAGGCGTTCAAAGTTGGGCTTTTCAGGCTGTATTTGTGGAACGCAGGATGCAAGCAAAAGGCATGAAAAAGCGAGCACGATGAAAGCTACACGAAGGCGCCTTCGTGTTTCAGGGTTTCTATATGCCAATTTGTTCGATCGCTTCATTTATGTTTTTTACTCCAGATATCTCTATCCCGAAATTACCTTTAAGTCTTTCTGCATTTCCTTGTGGGACAATGGCCCTTTTAAACCCGACCTTGGCCGCTTCTTTGATCCTCGACTCACCCTGTGCAACGGCCCGAACTTCTCCAGACAGCCCGACTTCTCCAAAGACAAACGTATGCTGGTCAACCGGCCTTTCCCTGAAGGATGAGGTGAGCGCGGCAATAATAGCGAGGTCAGCGGCAGGCTCACTGATCTTTAGTCCGCCCACAACATTGATAAATACGTCCATTCCACCCAGGTGAAGTCCGCCCTTTTTTTCGAGCACTGCAATAAGCAGGTTAAGCCTGTTGAAGTCTATGCCCATGCTGGTGCGGCGCGGCGCGCTGAAGGTAGTAGACGACACCAGAGCCTGCAGCTCAATCAGCATCGGCCTCGTACCCTCAATGCTCGCTAGCACGGTTGAGCCAGATGTATTAAGCGGGCGTTCTGAAAGAAAGAGCTCCGACGGGTTGTTGATCTCTTTCAGGCCGCCGTCGGTCATCTCAAAGACTCCGATCTCATTTGTAGAGCCAAACCTGTTCTTGACTGTCCTGAGTATACGGAATGGATGGCCCCGGTCGCCCTCAAAATACAGAACGGTATCAACCAGATGCTCCAGCACGCGCGGTCCCGCAATCGCGCCTTCCTTTGTGACATGGCCAATCAGGAATACCGGGGTGCCCGATCTCTTCGCGTAGAACATCAGCTTTGCGGCCGACTCTCGTATCTGGCCGACAGAGCCTGGTGCAGAGGTCATCTCCTCGGTATATACAGTCTGTATCGAATCCACAACCAGGGTGGCAGGTTTCATTTTTGCAGAAGTTGCTATGATCTGCTCAACAACGGTTTCAGAAAGCAGTAATATTTTATCGGAATCTATTGACAGCCGCTCTGCCCTGAGCTTTATTTGCTCGGGAGACTCTTCTCCCGACACATAAAGGACTGAACCGGTTTTTGCAGCGATCATAGATATTGCCTGCAGTATGATGGTCGACTTGCCGATGCCGGGGTCGCCGCCAATGAGTATCACGGAGCCCGCGACCAGTCCGCCGCCAAGCACCCTGTCGAGTTCAGCTATCCCTACTGGGACCCTTTTCTCATTGCCCCCGGAAATCTCGTTCAGGGGCATCGGCCCGGCATTATCGGCTGCAAACGATTTCAGGGATTTCGGCGATTGTCTCTCTTCTGAAAAACTGTTCCATGCCCCGCAGTCAGGGCATTTACCCAGCCATTTGGGACTGCTGTACCCGCAGGACTGGCATTGGAATACGGTCTTTATTTTAGACATGCAGTATCTTCATCCCTCTGCCGAGGGCATAGGATTTCATTATGGCCTCATGAACAAAGGCCTTGGCCTTTTCAGCGGCTGTCTGTACTGATGCCCCTTTTGCGAGATAGGCGGCAATTGCTGCGGAAAAGGTGCAGCCGGTGCCATGGAATTCGCCTTTGATCTTTTTGGACCTCAGTCTCACAAAACATGCGCCGTCGTATATCAGGTCGAGGGTCTCGTTCTCGAGATGCCCTCCGGTTATGATCACAACCTCAGGCCCGGTCTTTTTCAGCAAAATGGCGGCCTGTTCCATGCTTTTTTCATCTTTTACGGGTATCCCTGAAAGGGCAGATGCCTCTGAAATATTTGGAGTTATCACCTTTGAGAGCGGAAAAAGCTGGTCCCTTAGCAGGTCCAGGGCGCCGTCTTCCATAAGCTGCATGCCGGATGACGATATGGTGACCGGGTCGATTACCAGGTTTTCGAGTTCAAAGCCCCTCACTATATGTACTATGGCTGCAACAGCGTTTAGTGAATAGACCATGCCAGTTTTCAGGGCATCGGGCCTGATGTCATTCAGAAGGGTCGTGAGCTGAGCCTCTACGAAGGCCGCATCCACCCTAAGGACAGACTCTACGCCGACCGTGTTCTGGGCGGTAAGGGACGTGGCAACCGAAAGGCCGTGGAGACCGAGGCTGTTGAAGACCTTCAGGTCGGCTTGCAGCCCCGCACCTCCAGTTGGATCGGAACCTGCTATGGTCAGGGCCGTTTTCATAATCGTTGTATTATAGCATTCATATGTAATGTTGACAAATAAGACTGTTTTTTAGTATCTTAGTTGTCTTGATAACGTTTCCCCGATTGCTTATTCCGGGTATTTTAGGAAGGTGAAATAAGGATGAAGATTACGAAGTTCGCAAAAAAAGAGGAAATCCAGCGTAAATGGTTTGTCGTTGACGCCAAGGATGTGGTATTGGGCAGGATGGCTGTTAAGATCGCAGATTATCTGCGCGGAAAGAACAAGCCCATCTTTACACCCAATGTTGATACCGGCGATTTTGTTATAGTGATCAATGCCGACAAGGTACGGGTCACCGGCAACAAACTTGAGGACAAAAAGTATTATCACCATACCGGATACATCGGTCACATCAAGGAGGAGACGCTTAAGGACAAACTTGCTGACTCCCCTGATGAAGTGATAAAGCACGCAGTATGGGGCATGCTCCCGAAGAACAGGCTCGGAAGGGCCATGATAAAGAAGCTCAAGGTGTACGCTGGCGCCGACCACGGACATACTGCGCAGAAACCGGAACTTATAAAAATTACGAAATAAGGAGTTTGTAAACTGATGGCCGCCATAACTTACAATTCAACAGGAAGAAGGAAGAGATCGGTAGCCCGCGTTGTGATGACGCCGGGTACGGGTCGTATAGTTGTAAACGACAGGGACGTCGACACCTATTTCCCGCGCGAGACCCTGCGGATGATCATCAGGCAGCCGTTTCAGGTCACCGGCACTTTGGGAAAGTATGATGTAAAGGCCAATGTACTGGGCGGAGGTCTCAGCGGACAGGCAGGCGCCCTGAGGCATGGCATATCCCGCGCCCTTGTTGTAGTCGATACAGACCTGAAGACCAAGCTCAAGAAGGAAGGCCTTATGACCAGAGACCCGAGAGAGGTCGAGAGACAGAAGTTCGGCCAGAAGGGTGCGAGGGCAAGGTTCCAGTTCTCAAAGAGATAATCGTAGTCGGATATACGACTTTGAAAAGGGCCTGTCTTCTGACGGGCCCTTTTTTTATATATAAAAATATGTATCATATCGCTGATATGTTGTAAAATATTCGATATTGACTTTCGCAGCTATTGACCAAATTGAGAGGTGGATTTTTATGGTGAAGGTGGCTATTTGCGGTGGGAGTGGTTATACGGGGGCCGAACTCCTGAGGATACTGGCGCAGCATCCCGGCGTGCAGGTAACTGCAGTTACGTCCGAGAGGTCAGCCGGGAAACGTGTAACCGACATTTTTCCGCACCTTTTAAAATAC
This sequence comes from uncultured Nitrospiraceae bacterium, assembly GCA_903822005.1. Lineage (GTDB taxonomy): Bacteria > Nitrospirota > Thermodesulfovibrionia > Thermodesulfovibrionales > Dissulfurispiraceae > Fen-1308. Next base: position 327,112 of record CAIJNL010000002.1, on the reverse strand, counting down.
AGCACACTGGTCTACGAACCTATGGACCCGGCAAGGCTGCTCTCAAAGGCCGATGTTTTTTTCCTGGCTTTGCCGCATGCGGAATCCCAGGAAGCAGTCGAGGCTTTTTTCAGCAAAGGGAAAAAGGTAATTGACCTGTCCGCCGATTTCAGGCTCTCTGATATTTCTGTATACGAAAAGTGGTACAAGACGCCGCACCACTTTCCAACCACGCTAAAGAAGGCGGTTTACGGACTGCCGGAGCTTTACAGGAAAGCCATACGCAAATCGCGTTTAATTGCCAACCCTGGATGTTATCCGACAGGCGCGGTGCTTGCGCTCTATCCGGCAATCAGGGACGGTCTTATTGATATCGATACAATAGTGGTGGATTCCAAATCAGGCACTTCGGGCGCGGGCAGGAAGGCCGATGTCTCGATCTCATTCTGCGAGGTCAACGAGGGTTTCAAGGCATACGGTATAGGAACTCACAGGCATACGCCGGAGATAGAACAGGAACTGTCGCATATTGCGGGCAAACCTGTAATGATCGATTTCACCCCCCATCTGGTGCCTATGGACAGGGGAATTGTGACTACAGCATATGCGCAACTGAAGAAAAAATTAAGCACGGCGAACGTGCTCAATTATTATAACCGCAGGTACTCAAAGGAGCCCTTCGTGAAAGTGCTTGAAGAGGGATTCTATCCTAATGCAAAACATGTGCGGGGAAGCAATTACTGCCTGGTAGGTATCAGGGTAAACGAGCGGACAAACACACTGGTCATGGTATCCACTATAGACAATCTGGTAAAAGGGGCATCAGGGCAGGCTGTGCAGAACATGAATATCATGCTCGGACTTGAAGAGACAACAGCGCTGGAGGGATTGGCAATATGTCCATAGAAGATAGAGGGACCGCAATTCCCCCCGGATTTCTCTTTGCGGCTGCGGAGGCCGCTGTAAAAAAACCTGGCAGGCGGGATATAGCTCTTATTTATTCGGAACGGGAATCCGTAATGGCCGGAATGTTTACGACCAGCAAGGTCAAGGCTGCGCCGGTAAGGCTCGATGCCAGGCTGATAAAAGCGGGCAAGGGCCAGGCCATTATCGTCAATAGCGGAAACGCCAATGCATGCACCGGCAGCCAGGGCATGAAAGACGCTGCCGAGATGTGCAGACTTGTGGCTGAGAGCAAAGGTATCAGGCCCGACAGGGTATATGTCTGCTCAACGGGCGTTATCGGTACGCCTATGCCAATGGACAGGATAAGGCCTGCCATTTCCGGGCTTGTGGAAAACATTGGCAGGATGAGTTTTTGCGATGTTGCGGCAGCTATAATGACCACCGACACCTTTCCAAAAATAGCGGCAAGGCAGCTTGTGATAGGCGGCAAGACCGTGACCATTTCGGGCATCTGCAAAGGCGCGGGCATGATCCAGCCCAACATGGCTACCATGCTTGCATTTATTCTTACCGATGCAGATATTGAAAAACAGGCGCTCGATGCGGCGCTGCGGAAGGCGGTGAGCCGGTCCTTTAACAGGATTACCGTTGACGGCGACATGTCTACGAACGATACTGTTCTCATAATGGCCAACGGCTCTGCCGGAAACAGGGCTGTAAGGCTGAAGACAAAGGATTGCCAGGCATTTGCCGGGGCACTCGCAGAGCTGACTTATGAGCTGAGTGAGATGATAGTAAGAGATGGAGAGGGCGCCACAAAACTGGTCGAAGTCGAAGTCAGGAATGCCCGGAGCGATAAAGAGGCTGAAAAGGGCGCGTTTGCTATTGCCAATTCCCTGCTTGTCAAGACTGCCATATACGGCAACGATGCCAATTGGGGCAGGCTGCTGGCAGCGCTTGGCTATTCAGGCATTGACATGAAGGAAGAGAAGACGGATGTTTACCTTAACGGCCTTCTGGTCGCAAAGAAGGGCCTGGCCACAGGCATAGATAAAGAGGCGAACGAAACAATGAAGAACAGCAGGCTGAACATCCTTATTGACATGCATATGGGGAAGGGCAATGCCAAGGTACTGACCTGCGACCTGACCGCCGATTATGTGAAGATCAACGCGGAATACAGGACATAGCTATAGCTGCCTGTTTTAAATACCGCCCATACACAGATATTTGATTTCAAGAAAATCATCGAGCCCGTATTTTGACCCTTCCCGGCCTATGCCCGACTCTTTCATGCCGCCAAAGGGTGCGACTACCGTAGAGATCAGCCCGGTGTTTATGCCGACGATGCCGTATTCCAAGGCCTCGGCAACCCGCCATACACGGCCTATGTCCCTGCTGTAAAAATAGGCGGCAAGACCGTATTCGGTGTCATTGGCCATTCTAACAACTTCATCCTCGGTCCTGAAACGGAAGAGCGCTGCCAAAGGCCCGAAGGTCTCATCGCGGGCAACAACCATATCAGGAGTTACATCAGCCAGGATGGTCGGGCAGAAAAAGGTCCCGCCTAACTCGTGGCGTTTGCCGCCGGTGATGACTCGGGCGCCTTTGGACACCGCATCGGCTATATGCTGCTCTACCTTTTCTACTGCCTTCATGTCTATAAGAGGTCCCTGCTGTACATCCCCTTTAAGACCGTCACCCACCTTCAATTTTTTTACGGTCTCAAGCAGCTTCGCTGTGAAGGCGTCATACACCTTTTCCTGCACAAGGAAGCGGTTTGTGCATACGCAGGTCTGACCGGTATTGCGATACTTGGAGATAAGGGCCCCTTCTACCGCGGCGTCAATGTCCGCATCGTCAAATACAATGAACGGCGCGTTCCCGCCCAGTTCGAGTGATACTTTCTTGATCGTGCCTGCGCACTGCTTCATAAGGATTCTGCCGACTTCGGTAGAGCCGGTAAATGTGAGCTTGCGGACAATAGGATTACTGGTCATTTCCCCGCCTATAACGACGGCTGACCCGGTCACTACGCTCAACACACCGGCAGGTATTCCGGCCCTTGCGCCAAGTTCCGCCAGGGCCAGTGCAGAGTATGGTGTCTGGGTTGCAGGCTTGACAACCATGACGCAGCCTGCGGCCAGGGCAGCGCCTGCCTTGCGGGTAATCATGGCGGACGGGAAGTTCCAGGGAGTTATTGCTGCGCAGACCCCGATGGGCTCCTTGATGACCACAATACGCTTGTCAGGCTGGTGCTGCGGTATGGTGTCGCCATAGATCCTTTTTCCCTCTTCCGCGAACCACTCAAGAAATGCGGCGGCATAGGCTATCTCGCCGCGCGCTTCCGCAAGAGGTTTGCCCTGCTCCGAGGTCATGATTACGGCAAGGTCTTCCTGGTTGGCAAGCATCAGCTCGAACCAGCGGCGGAGTATCGATGAGCGTTCTCCTGCGGTCTTGGCCCTCCAGGCCGGATAGGCCGCATTGGCCGCTTCTATGGCGCGGCGTGTTTCAGCTGTACCCGAGGATGGAATAGTGCCTATAGTTTCGCCGGTAGCGGGATTGGTAACAGCTACAGTCTGTTTGTTGTCTGCGTCAACCCACTCTCCGTTGATATAGCACTGCTCGCGAAAAAGCGAGGGATCTTTAAGCGTCAGCATTCAGTTTCTCCTTATCTTTTCAAGTATAAGTATTATCAATATATTTAACTTCACTTCACAGCACCTTTTTGCTTATAATTATACAGCAAAACCGGATTTGTCAATTTGACAGCCGCGGGTTATCGCATTCCTAATTGAAAAGCGTACGAATAATTATACCGAGGGGGGAGACTAACATGGAACAGGCCTTAGAGAAGAAGGTCATGCGAAAGCTTTTTTTCAGGCTGACGCCTATGCTGATGATTTTGTACATAATAGCATACCTTGACAGGGTGAATGTCAGTTTTGGAGCCTTGACGATGAACAAGGATATCGGGCTCGATGCATACACTTATGGCTGGGGAGCAGGAATCTTTTTCATCGGATATTGCATCTTCGAGATCCCGAGCAATTTGATACTGGCGAAGGTAGGCGCGAGGAGATGGATAGCCAGGATTCTGTTGACATGGGGCCTTATCGCCTGCGGCATGGCGTTTGTACAGGGAGCCACAAGTTTTCTCACAATGCGTTTTCTGCTTGGTGTGGCCGAGGCCGGGTTCTTCCCCGGAGTAATACTTTATCTTACCTACTGGTTTCCCGTGCGTTACAGGGCAAGGATAATCTCGAGGTTCATGATAGCGATTCCTATTTCACTTGCCGTAGGCGCGCCGGTTTCGACCTGGATACTCCAGACTTTCGATGGAGCTCTTGGATACAAGGGATGGCAGTGGCTCTATGTAATCGAGGGACTGCCGGCCGTACTGATGGTAATTGCCGTGCTCATGCTTATGCCTGACAAACCGGCCGATGCGTCATGGCTCAAAGATGACGAAAAGCGCTGGCTTTTGAAGGAGCTCGAAACAGACCGTGAAAATGTGGCAGTTGAAAGAAGAGAGGCCGGGGTATGGAAGGTGCTTACCAACCCCATAATCTGGCTTTTTGGATTTATCTATTTTGCAAATACGGGCTCCAATCTGGGCCTGTCGATGTTCCTGCCACAGATCGTAAAGGCGCAAGGATTCACTACCATGGAAGTCGGATGGATCTCGTCGCTTCCGTATATAACGGGATGTATAGGAATGCTTGCCATAGGATATTCGTCTGACCGGTTCAAGGAGCGTAAATATCATCTTATCGCTGCTCTTTTGACAATTACAGCCGGACTCGGGACCGCCGCTTTTCTTGGCAGTACCGTTGGCGCCATTGCTGCGATATCAATAGCGACGATCGGGATAATGGGCTGCAAGGGACCATTCTGGCCGCTGCCGAGCTCATATCTGAGCGGGGCGGGTGCTGCTGCCGGAATAGCGCTTATCAATTCTCTGGGCAACCTGGGCGGATTTGCAGGACCCTACGTGGTGGGCTGGGCCAAACAGGCCACAAACAGCTTCACGGGCGGATTGTATGCACTGGCGGCCCTGACCCTGGCAGGAGCAATTGTGGCGTTCTTTGCTGTCAAGGTTCATAAACCTGCTGTGGCAAAAAAGTAGAAATATCATTCTGTCGGATTGAATGAACAAGCGGGGCGGCAAAAGAAGTTTTGCCGCCCCGAAATTTGAGAACTGGGGTAAGAGCTGCGACTATAAGGACTTGACGTTTGCGAACTTTCTTTTACCGGCCCTGATTATATATTCTCCGCGGCTTAGTTTGGCGTCGGGATTATCAATTTTCCTGTCGCCCACAGCCACGGCGCCCTGCTTGATCAGTCTCATGGCTTCGCCGGTGCTGGCGGCAAGACCGGCTATCTTCATGATCTTGGGCAGCCACATCTCGTCTTCTTCCCATACTATCCCGAATTCCGGGATTTCGTCAGGCAGACCCTTGTCCCTGAATATATTGTCGAATTCTTCCTTTGCATGAATCGCTGCATCTTTACCCCAGAAATGCGCCACAAGCTCCATGGCAAGGTCTTCCTTGGCCTTTTTGGGATGCACCGTCCCTGCCTTCAGTCCTTCCTTAAGGGCATCGAGTTCATCGTTACTGATATGGCTGAGCAGTTCATAATACTTGATCATCAGCTCGTCAGTGATAGAAAGGGTCTTGCCGTATATGTCCCTGGGTGATTCAGATATGCCTATGTAGTTGCCAAGGCTTTTGGACATCTTCTTGACGCCGTCCAGACCCTCAAGCAGCGGCATGATCACGACGCATTGAGGGGACTGTCCGTATTCTTTCTGGAGTTCCCTGCCCATAAGCAGGTTGAAGCGCTGGTCCGAACCTCCCAGTTCGACATCAGCCTTAAGCACTACCGAATCATATCCCTGCAGCAGCGGATATATGAATTCATGGATGCCGATAGGCGTCTGGCTGTGGAATCGCAGCTTGAAGTCTTCGCGTTCCAGCATTCGGGCAACCGTCAGCTTTGCCTGGAGCTTGATAAGCTCAACAGCGGACATTGATTCGAGCCAGACACTGTTAAAGACGATTTTCGTTTTTTCACGGTCGAGTATCTTGAAGACCTGCTCTTTATATGTCTCCGCGTTTATGAGCACTTCCTCTTTTGTAAGGGGCTTCCTCGTCTCGGACTTGCCTGTAGGATCGCCGATCATTCCGGTGAAATCCCCGATCAGGAATATCACCTCATGTCCTAGCTCCTGGAACTGGCGCATCTTTTCGAGCAATACCGTATGGCCGATATGGATGTCAGGGGCTGTGGGATCAAAACCTGCCTTGATCTTGAGGGGCCTGTTTTCCTTAACTGACTTCTCAAGCTTCAGAAGCAGTTCCTTCTCCTGAATGATCTCCACAGTGCCGCGTTTGATTGTTTCGAGCTGTTTATCGGGTGATAGCATAGTAGGTATATTAAAACGACAGCTGACGTCAGGTCAAATCAGGCGCCCTTTTCCTTGAGGCGGATCTCGACCCTCCTGTTTTTGGCCCTGTTGTCAGCCGTATCATTCCCGGCCAGCGGTTTCTGTTCGGCATTGCCCTTGATGGAGAGGCGCGAGGAATCTATCCCGTGGCGGTTTATGAAATATTTCAGCACGCTGGTTGCCCTGGCAACAGAGAGCTCCCAGTTTGACGGATACTTCTGGGTCATGATCGGAACATTGTCCGTATGCCCTTCGATATCGACCTGGAATGATGGATGCTGACGGATGATTCTCGCTATACCGTCAAGTATGGGCTCAGAGCTTTTAAGTGTTTCGGCTTCGCCCGGCCTGAAGGTGACCTTTTCCTTAAGTGTGATTATAATCTCCCTGTCCAGGGCATGGACAGAAACATCATTTTCCAATTCGAGCCGTTTAATGGTGACGCTCATTTCGTCCACCATCTTCTTCTGTGAGAGGGCCGTATTCTCCTGAGTCCGGGCCGTCGCAACTCCTTCGCTCTTATTGGTGGGTTCTTTGGATGCGGTTGCCTTGCTGCTCCTGGATACGAATGTGAAGACCACAAAGAATACCAGAAGAAGGGAAAGGACATCACTGAGCGTAATGAGCCAGTTGGCATCCAGATCATTCTGTGAAGCCGACCCGCGCCTCAGCATCTTTTCCGGAAACGACCTCATTCTGCCTGCTGCCGCGCCCGGGTTTTTTTTCTGTTCTTTCATTCCCTTCTCCGAAACAAGGCATTGACCTAGGCCGTATGCATGCTGTGTCTCAGCCTTGAAGCCGCCAGAGCGGAGTCGACTGTGGTATAAACAGGGGCTTCGCCTTCATAGTTTCCGCTGACCCGTTCTTCAACATGCAGAGGGTTCTGCAGGTCGTTCATTGCCACTATGCCTTCCACGATGCCGTACATGAGCGCCTCGGTCTGGAGCGAGCGTTCTTCAAGCTTCGCGCAGAGAGGGAGCATGAACAGGTTTGATATGATCACACCGTAGAACGTGGACATCATGGCAACGGCCATGAGGGGAGCGATATCATCAATGGACTGGCTGGTATTGAATATCTTGATGAGGCTGATCACTGTGCCTGCCAGGCCGAACGAGGGAGTGAGACGTGCAATGGCTTTTAACACATTTTGGCTTAAATGAGCATCCATCGCCCGCATGGCCATTTCCTGTTCCATGGCAGATCTGATCTCATGGCTTTCCCGGCGGGTGATCAGAAGGTTCATGCCCAGGCGCAGGAAATCGTCAGTTATGGTTCGTATTTTTTTTTCAAGCCCCTGTATATCGGCCCTTCTTGAAGTCCTTGCGAGATCGAGCATCTCTTTTGCCAGTTCCTGCCTGTCTGTAAGCGGCTGGAATGATTCGACAACGTCGGCAACCATCTTTTTCAGGCGGCCCGCAGGAAAGCCGAGAAAGACAGCGATGATTGTCCCGCCGCCGACGATCATCAGCGCATCGGCGTTGAAGATGACAGAGAGCCCGATGCTCCTGAAGACTGTTGCGGAGAACATAGCCAAAGCCCCAAGAAATATAAGAGTCATAATGATATACATGGATACCTCGCAGTAATGGTTTGTTATTATAGGTATATGTAATAGCAACATTAATGCCAAGGAGGGCCACGCGTCCAAAAGATGTTGTTTTATTTCAATAGTTCCCTGTTGCAGGGCCACAAAGTGGAGCAGAACAGCGCGTCCGGGCAGAGAATAAATGGGAAAAATTTGCTTGCCATGCAAACTTTTCCCGTGACTAAAGCGGATAAAGGGTGCGTCTCCCGATTAAGAGTCCGAGCGTTTCTCTATTTTCGCAATCAGCTTCCCGTGTTCAGCCTCAAGCTGTTTGAGCAGTGCCTCTAATCTTTTGCGCTCGGCAATTTCGACCTGCAGCAGTGCCACAGCAGATGTCTGCTCATCAATCCGGCTTTGCAGTTCCTGAAGCGCACGTGTGAGAGACTCTGTATCCTGTCTGCCTTTTCTGAGGAGGAACGATATTGTCCATAGCGCAAAAATTCCCATTGCCCGGTTGAAAATCGCCCGTGCAGAAGCACCGCCGGAAGGAGCGAGGAAATAGCCCGAAATTATGAGTATTGTGTATGCGTAATTAATAATATAGATGTAAATGCTTTTTACCGCAGAAACAGCCATAAAAAGAGGAATGACATATAGCAGGTAGACTGCATATCCAAGGGGCATTAGAATGTCCAGGATAAAAATCCCAATGCTCAATAAAAGCGAAAAGGCGAAATTGGTTTTGTTATTCATTTATTCAATCTCATTTGCAATGAAAGAGGCGATTCCTATTATAACAAAAAAAGCAGAACTGTCCCGGTGGATGATTTGTTTCTGTGTGTGGTATACGGTCAGGCAGGCATTTCGCTGCGATCCATGAATCCGCGCTAATGCCGGATATAAATAATCAGCTGTGAAAACAGAACTGAAATATCAGGCTGTCAGAGGTTTTGGAGACTTGATGGAAACTAATAACGACAGGGAAGCGGGAGCACCTTTCATTCCAAAGGAGTTCGAAAAAAGGCCGCTCTGGCAATCTCCGGATTATGAGTTAAACACGGAACAGCAGTCTTTTCAGCATTTCAAGCCAAACCCAGGACATCATGCTGAGTGAGATGATATAGATCGCCGATTTTGTAACGTACCACATGTTCTCCTCCTTGCCCCTAGCGAGATGCTTGTACTTCAAATATACAGCTAAAAGCGCAGTATCCGGTATCGGGCAAGCACTGATTATTGTGTAGGAAAACATCTTCGCAGTTCGTAGGACAAGAGAGGAATCGCCTGGCGATTACCGGCAATAATGTAATCCGATATGAATAAAAAAATCTTCCGGGGTAGTATCAGGCGAAATTCGGGAGCAAGCGCCGCAGAACAAATTCCAAATCTTTTCTGAATCGGTCAAAAGAGAGATGCTTCCGGATAAAGTCATTGGCGCCAGCAGCGATTACATCTTTCTTGTCGGATTCGAGTGATGAAGATGTGACCACTACAACAGGAAGGTCCTTGAGGAAATTGTCGGCACGCATTTCACGGAGCATTTCGATGCCGCCCATGCCGGGCATATTCAGATCGAGTAATACCAGGGAAGGCAGCAAACGACCGCTCCTTAGCATTGCAAGAGCTGACTCGCCATCCGTAGCGGTGCTGATACTTACCTTGCGCCCATTCGCGCTAAGCGCGATTTTCGCAAGCTCTATATCGCTTGGATTGTCATCTACAATAAAAATCATTCTCTTTTCACCATATTTCAGATTAGGGATGCCGAATAAGCATTAGAACACACTTCAATGGGCTTATCCTTACAGGCCATGTAAATAAGCATAACTTAATTTCACCCGGAAGAATAGCGGATAAAGGCTATTTTTATTGTAGGTCTGCGTCTGACGAAGAGTTTTGTATCAGACTGACACATCTATTGAAAATTTATGATGTCGCCTGTTTGATCTGGGTACAGCGTATGCAGTCGAGCTTCAGGAAGCGCATGCAGTTGTTGCAGGAGGTGCAGTCAGCCCGTTCCTTGCCCGCAAGGAATTTGTTCGGCAGGTCCGGCTCCCGAAGCAGAGGGCGCGAAAGAGATATAAGGTCTGCATCCCCGGTATGAAGTACATCTTCGGCAACCGCCCTCGAACGTATACCTCCAACGATCATTACCGGTATGTCCAGCTCCTTTGCAAAATATGCTGCCGAGGTCCTGAAATAAGCCTCCTTTTCGATGCTGTCTATATTGGAACGGATGGTCATCGCTCCGGCCTCCATCATCCCTCCGCTCACCTCTATGGCGCAGACCCCCAGTCCCTGCAGCCTTTTCGCGATACGCAGGCCCTCCTCGGGTCTCAGGCCGCCGCCCACAAAATCATCGGAATTAAGTTTGACCATGACCGGAAAGCTGCCGCCGACCTCTTTCTTTATCGCCTCAATGATCTCGCTCAGGAAGTGGAAGCGCATTTCCTCATCTCCGCCCCAATAGTCGAGTCGCCTGTTGGTGTGGGGTGAAAGGAACTGATTGACGAGATAACCATGGGCCGCATGTATCTGGATGCCGTCAAAACCGGCCGTAAATGCGCGCCACGCCGCATCGGCAAACGCGTCAATGATCTCCCATATCTCGCTGTCGTCCATTTCCCGTGGAGTGATCTTCGTGGACGGATCGTAAACCGCGGAAGGTCCCATCGGCTGCGCACCGCCCAGGAGCGACGGGAAGCACTGCCTGCCTCCATGAGATAGCTGCATGACGATATTGCCGCCGAGGTCATGAACGGAGCCGGTCAATTTCTTGAGCGGCTCGATGTAATGATCATTATGGACACATAGCATCTGCGGGACTGACCGGCCCGATATATGGACCAGCGCGTTCCCGGTGATGATCAGCCCCGCGCCTCCGCGCGCGAGGTCGTTATAGAGACCAATCAGCGAATCGGTCACAAAACCATCGGGATCGGCCCTTTTTTCGTAGGTAGCAGAACGCACGATGCGATTTTTCAGATCAATTCCTGCCAGTGAAAAGGGTTCAAAGAGTTTCATTCTGACGCCTGCCTCCGAGCTGTACTGCCATTTTTATGGCCTCGATCATGCTCGAAGGGTTAGCGGTCCCCTTCCAGGCGATATCGTAAGCAGTGCCGTGATCTGGAGAGGTCCGTATGAAAGGGAGTCCCACAGTCATGTTTACTCCCGTTTCCATCGCGATCATTTTGAGGGGGATCAGGCCCTGATCATGGTACATGCAGACTGCGATGTCGAATTCTCCGTTATAGACCTTATGGAACAAGGCATCGGGCGGGTAGGGCCCGGAAACAGGAATGCCCATGTCCTGGGCCTCCATGACAGCGGGGATTATTTCATCGATCTCTTCCCTGCCGAAAATGCCGGCTTCACCTGCATGAGGATTAAGTCCTGCCACAGCTATCCGCGGTTTATTTAGTCCCATCAGAGTGCATGTCTTATTTGCCATGATAATAGTCTTTAAAACATTTTTTCTGGCAACCAGACCAGGCACATTTTTGAGTGCGGTATGAATTGTGACCAATATTACCTTTATAGGACCGCCGCAGAGTACCATTGCAAAATCTTTCGTACCGGAGATCTCAGCCAGCATTTCAGTATGGCCGGGCCATTTGCAGCCGGCCAGCTTGAGGGCTTCCTTGTTGATAGGCGCCGTCACTATGGCATCGACAACCTTTAGCATGGCGAGTTCGGCCGCTTTCTTTATATAGGCAATGCTGTCGCTGCCGCCTTCGGCCGTGGCCTTACCTTTTGCAAAAGTACGGTCCCGTATTTCTCCGGGATGAAGGATGTCACAGGTTGCCAGGTCAAAGGGGATCTTGAGCTTTTCGGCTGCCTCCCGGATGACACTCGGCGCGCCGATAATGACCGGTTTGCATATCAGTGAAACTTCCCTGGAGAGAAGCGATTTCAGAACGATCTCGGGGCCGATGCCCGCGGGATCACCAATAGTTATAGCTATCTTTTTCGGGATTTGCATAGGCGTGGTCAGCAGAAGCCTCCTTATTGATATATGCCTCAATTATAATCATAAAGCGCTTTCTTTGTCTTCCGGAAAATGCAGAACAGCAGGCATTGCGCATATTGGGGTTGCGATGCATTGTTGATAGAATAAATATATTATTTCCGGATGGAAGAGTCTGTCGGGTGAAATTATTACGCCGCGATGGGCAGAAAATAATTTGGCGGTGACCAATATGATCGACAAACGGCCAATCAGGATTTTACTGGTGGAAGATGACGCAGCGGATGCTGTACTGATAAGTGAAAGCCTTGTGTCTTCAGGAAAGATCCGGGCAGAAATAGAGCGTGCGAAGAGATTGTCAGAGGGCATTGAGCGTATATCAAAAGAGAAGTATGATATCATACTTTCCGACCTCGGTCTGCCGGACAGCATGGGAATGGACACCTTCTTCAGCATTCAGGAGATGGCCCGAACGACCCCGGTGATCGTCCTCAGCGGGCTCGACAACGAGGAGCTTGCAGTTAAAGCCGTACGCGAAGGCGCGCAGGATTATCTTGTCAAGGGATGCTTTGACAGCAATCTTCTGGTGCGTTCCATACTCTATTCCATCGAGCGGAAGAAACTTCTTGTCCAACTGGAAGAAAGCCTGAAAGAAATAAAGACATTGCAGGGCATGATACCTATTTGCGCCTGGTGCAAGAAGATACGCGACGATCAAGGCTACTGGAAAAGTGTAGAGGCCTATATCGAAGAGCGAACATCTGCCGCTTTTACACATGGCATGTGCCCCGAATGCGGAGAAAGGGCCATCGCAGAATATAGAAAAACGAAAAAAGCGTGAATTGCGGTGGGTCTATTCCATTGTCGGGACCTTTGCTCCCCATATCTTCAAGTTAAATTTGTCGGGCTAGAACTCCATTACTGTTGCGCCCTTGGGCGGCGTGAAGTGGAAGAGAGAGTCCTTGAGTCCGGTGTTCATCTTAACATTCGCAAGCGTAATATCCACGCTGTTTGAAAGGTTGTCGATGATGGTGATGGCCTTTATCGGGAAACCGGTTTCTGCCGGCTTTATCTCTATGCGGCTGATACTGCCCATTGAGTGTTTAGGTTTGAGCACCAGCAGTTCCGCTGAATTCGATACCACGTCAAATTCTTTTCGTATATCGCCGAAGCCCGCAAGGAGTGCGATGGGCGCCTGTCCGTATGTTGCCCCGTCGAATTTGGATGAAAAGACCTGGTTTTCTTTTTTATGGTATATCATTATCTGGTCACGGTTCACGTAGATGGCCTGAGGCTTGTCGCCCGTATATTCCCATTTAAGTTTAGGGGGCTTGATGAAGAAGTTGCCCCGGTATGTGTCTGTGCGTTTCAGGTCCTTTATGCGGCTCTTCTGGACAAAGCTTCCGCTGATGTCCTTCATGCCCTCGTAAGCTTTCTGAATATTTGTTACCTGGTCTTCCGGCCCGGCGGCCGGTGAAACTGAAGCCAGCAGCAGCACAGCAAAGGACATAAAGGCCAGGTGCCTTATCTTCTCAAGCCAGCCGGGCACTCCTGACTTCCGGCCAGTCACTTCAGTATTCCGTATTTTCATTATCTTCTCCTCATTATGAATGATCTCGGTTTCCCTGCGCCCCTGGGAGGGCCGACAAATCCGTCTTCCTCAAGCAGCTCCATGATATTGGCCGCCTTGTTATATCCTATCTTGAAGCGTCTCTGGATGGAAGAGATCGAGACCTCTCCGGCCGATTCCGCAAATTCTATCACCTTGTTATACATCTCGTCCCTGTCCCCTGAACGGCCGTCTCCCCCTGCATGACCGTCAACAGCGGAGATTACCTCAAAGGAACTGTAATCAGGGCTTCCCTGTTCTTTGACAAACTTTGTTATATCTTTCACTTCGGTATCGCTTATGAACGCTCCATGAATTCTCATGCTCTTTACACCCGGCACCATATAGAGCATGTCTCCCATGCCGAGCAGCTTTTCGGCCCCCATGGAGTCAAGGATTGTGCGCGAATCGATCTTGGACGTGACCTGGAATGATATTCTTGCCGGGAAGTTCGCCTTGATCAGTCCTGTTATAACGTCCACTGAAGGACGCTGAGTAGCGAGTATAAGGTGTATGCCCGAGGCCCTCGCCATCTGGGCAAGCCGGGCTATCGCATTTTCGACATCGGCCGGCGCCGTAAACATCAGGTCGGCCAGCTCGTCGATAAATACGACTATATAGGGCATCCTCTCGGCGGGCGGCGCCTGCCTGTTGTAGCTTTCAATGTTCCTCATACCGTGTGCGGCCAGCACCATATAGCGGCGTTCCATTTCAAAGACCATTTTTTTAAGGGCCTCAGAGGCCTCCTTGGGGTTTGTTATCACCGGCGCAAAGAGATGAGGGATGTCATAGTAGGAAGAGAGCTCCAGCAGCTTGGGATCGATCATAAGCATCTGGACCTCACTCGGAGTCGCCTTGTAAAGTATGCTGGTGATCATCGCATTTATCGATACACTCTTGCCTGAGCCGGTCGCGCCCGCGACAAGCAGATGCGGCATTCTGGCCAGATCGGTCACCACCGGGTTGCCGAAGATGTCCTTGCCGAGCGCGAGAGTAAGCAGCGAGGTGCTCTTCTGAAAGGCCTCTGAAGAGATGATCTCTTTAAGCGAGACATTGGCGCGATGTTTGTTCGGGACTTCGAGCCCTATGGTCGCCTTGCCGGCGATCGGATAGACCCTTATGCTCGTAGCACGCAGCGAAAGCGCCAGATCATCAGAGAGAGAGACTATCCTGTTTATCTTCACCCCCGGCGCCGGCTCAAACTCGAGCATGGTCACCACAGGACCGGGATGGGCCTGTTTGATCTTGCCGTTTACGCCGAAATCCGCGAGTTTCCGCTCCAGCCCGACTGCCGCAGCCGTAAGTTCTTCTTTTGTCGGTGCGGGGACTTCCTCGGGGTCCTTAAGGAAATCGAGGGGAGGCAGCTGGTACCCGGATTCATCGATGCGTCTGGGCGCTGGCCGCGAAGTTAGTGTGCCGGCAGGCTTGGGCTCTCGTATCGTGAATTCAACAGGCTCTTCAGGGTAGGACTCGAAAACCGGTTCGTCGTCCTCATCCTCTTCATCGCGTTCCTTCTTTGTTTTGGAGGTCTTTTTCCTGTCGGTGAGCATGGTCAATACCGATCCCGGGATGATGAGGATAAGCGAGACGGACAGGAGCGCTACGCAGCTTATATACGCGCCTGTAATCGAGAGGAGGCCTACCAGAAGGTCGGCCAGGAGCTGGCCTGAGAGACCCCCGGACGGATCGAGAGATCTCGCTGTGGACTGGGAGATGAGCTCGGCCATCATCGCAAGCGCAAGGATAAAGAGTATAAAGCCTGCAATATGAAAAAGATTCCTCTCTCCGCCGAGCATCTTCCTGACGCCGTAGCCGATCAGGAACAGTGGCAGGAGATATCCGGTAATTCCGATAGTTGAGAGTATCAGGTCCGAAATATACGCGCCTACGATGCCCCCGTAGTTCTGTACAGGCCTGTTGGAGTACGTGAATATTGACGGATCCCATTTGGTGAAAGATATCAGGGTAAGAGCAAGATAGATGCTGCCGAGTATCGCGAGTACGCCGGTGATCCACCGGATTTTCTTTGCCCGGCTGTCCTGATTTTTGCGGCTGCCAGATGACTGCCTTCTCCTCGGAGATGACGGATTGAGCAGCTCTTCTTCGTCAGGCGTGATTAACCTTTCAGCCATAATGCTAATATTATAGCAGCAAGTCCGAACCTGTAATATACAAACACATCGAAACGATGGGTCTTCAGATAACTGAGCAGGAAGCGGATTGCAAAAAAACCCGATATCGCGGCTGTTATTACACCAACTGCGACTACATCAAGACGGAAGGCCTCGGAATGACCGAATATTTTGCGGCCTTCCCAGACGGTCGCTCCGCCGATCAGGGGCGTCGAGACCAGGAACGAAAAGCGAGCCGCGCCCTCGCGGGTAAGTTTGGTGAACATGCCGGTAGACATCGTAATGCCTGAGCGCGAAACACCCGGCACCAGGGCAATGATCTGCAGCATCCCTATTATTAAGGCATCCGTACGGGAAGGTTCTGATTTGGAGTCTGCCTTATGGCGGTCAGCAAAACGGTCGGCGTAGAGCATTACAAAGCTGAAGACCACAAGCGCTACTGCTATTACAAGCGGATTGCGAAGGGTCTCTTCGACTATCTTGTGCAGCAGCAGCGCGGCTATGCCGGCTGGAACTGCCGCGATCATGACCGTCAGCAACGCCTTGTGGTTTTTAGTCAGCATATCTATCCATTCCCTGTAAAAACAGACGAGCAAGGCGACAAGAGTGCCGCCATGCAACGCAACATCAAAGGCGAGGGTGTCTATCTGCCCATGCCAGCCGAAAACCCAGGGAAACAGTATGAGATGGGCGGTGCTGCTGACCGGAAAAAATTCTGTCAGCCCCTGAACAATGCCAAGGACAATGGCCTGCAAAATCTCTGGGTCCAAAATTACCTCCGAAAATGATATAAGATTAGGATAACTTATCAGGCGAAAAAAAATGAACTTGACTGCTGAAATGCCCCCTGATCCATGGCCGGAAACAGGGGGCCTCGGTTTTGGCTTAACTGAATGGTTTGGTCCGGTATGCTGTTACCCGGCAGTACCTTTCATTGCGGCTGCTATGCCTTTGCTGAACTCGGTCGGCACCGTAGTGATCCGCCCGGCGAGTTCCCTGTCGAGGAGTATCAGGCCTTGCGTATCTTTACCTATCAGCTTCAGCTGGGCGATGATATCATTGTCATTGCCTTCCTCTTCGACCTGCTCGGTCACATACCACTGCAGGAATATCTGAGTCGCGTGGTCCTTCTCGGCTATCGCAAGATCCATCCACTCGTTTATCGATTTTGTGATGAACTGCTCATGCTCCAGCGTTTTGTTGAAGGCGTTAGCCATGGATTCGAAGTCAGAAGGGGGCTGCTTGATCGCCTTTAGTATCGGGTGGCCTCCCTGCGCCAGGACATACTCATAAAGTTTCATGGCGTGCAGCATCTCTTCGTGATACTGGACCATGAACCAGTTAGCGAAACCTTTAAGTCCGACAGTGGTACAGTACGATGACATGGACATATAAAGGTAGGCCGAATACATCTCGCGGTTGATCTGTTCGTTCAGGGCTTCTTCCATTTTTTTTGACAGCATATATTGTCTCCTTTCAGATATTGATTATTTGGCACAAAGGCCTTTCTTATAGAAATATACACAGATCGGAAAGATTTGCAAGCAGGCAGCTGCCGGAAGAGTGTGGTTTGCAGGTACTGTCAGACTTCCATGATGATCGGCATTATCATAGGTTTCCTGTCCATGGTGTTGCGCAGATATTTCTTGAGGGTGGACCTCATCTTTGCCTGCATCAGGGAAACGTCCGCAATGACATCGTCATCAAGGTCTTTAAGAGTGCCGTCCATCAGGGCCCGCACCTCGTTTATTATGTCCTGCGACGCATCTTCAAACACAAAGCCTCTCGAAATTATTTCGGGACCCGAAATAATTTTCTTGGTGCTTTTTTCTATGCCGACTAGTATGATTACTATCCCGTCATGCGCTAGGCGCCGCCTGTCCCTGAGAACGATGTCCTCCACACTTCCTGCATCGCGGCCATCGATAAATATGCGGCCCGAAGTGACCTTTTCCCTGATAGACGCCCCGCTCTCGTTGATCTCGAGCACACTGCCGTTTTCGAGCATAAAGATGTTTTCCTGGGGGATGCCCGATTTTTCGGCGAGCCTGTAATGGTACTTAAGATGGCGGTATTCGCCATGGATAGGAACGAAATATTTCGGCTTCACCAGGTTCATCATCAGTTTCAGCTCTTCCTTTGAGGCATGGCCCGAGACATGAATGTCCGAAACCTTCTCATACTTTACGTCAGCGCCGCGCCTCATGAGGTGATTGATTATCCTGCCTATTGAGCGTTCATTGCCGGGGATTACCTTTGCAGAGAGTATGACGGTATCGCCTTCTTTCACCTTGATCTGTTTGTGCTCATTTATCGCGATCCTGGATAGCACGCTCATCGGCTCTCCCTGGCTGCCGGTGGTGATGATCACGACCTCTTCATCATGCAGTTTTTTAAGGTTTTCTATCTTGACCCAGGTGTCCGGCGGCATCTTTAGATACCCGAGTTCCAGCGCAATGGCCGAGTTCGATATCATGCTCCTGCCGCACATGATGACCTTGCGCCCGTGCTGCACGGCCACGTCGATAGCCTGCTGCACGCGATGGATGTTGGAGGCAAAGGTCGCTATGATGATCCTGCCAGAGGTCTTTGAGAATATGTCTTCAAAGCCCCTTCTTACCTCTTTTTCGGAAAAGGTGAAGCCGCCTTTTTCGGCATTGGTGCTGTCCGACATAAGCAGCATGGTGCCTTTTTCGCCGTATTCGGTGAACTTGTGGAAGTCCATTAGCTCTCCGTCAACAGGTGTCGGGTCGAGCTTGAAATCTCCGGTATGGATGATGTTGCCAAGAGGTGTCTGTATGCCTAGGCCCACGCCGTCAACGATGCTGTGGGTGACTCTTATAAATTCGACCCTGAAGACGCCGAGGGTTATGATGTCCCGAGGTTTGACGGAGATAAGCGGGATATCCGTTATCTCGAATTCCTTAAGTTTTTCTCTTACAAGGGCAATGGTGAGTGCAGTGCCGAAGACCGGTACGTTGATCTCTTTAAGCAGAAAAGGAAGGGCGCCCACATGGTCTTCATGTCCGTGGGTAAGCACTATGGCGCGGATCTTTTCCCTGTTTTCGAGGATATAGGTGAAGTCAGGGATGACTATATCGACCCCGAGCATTTCCTCTTCAGGGAACATCAGGCCCGCATCGACGATGACAATATCGTCGCCATACTGGAAGACGGTCATGTTCAGGCCGATCTCTTCAACGCCGCCAAGGGGAATTACAAGGAGTGAACCGACAGCCTGCGGTTCAGGAGCCTCTGGTTTTATTATCCTTTTCAGCAAAAGTTTAAAGTAGTTGCGCATGAATATCCGTTGATAGATTAACCCATTTAAAGGTGTTTGTAAAGCCCGGTCACTGCAGTTTCTTCCCGCGGAGCGTGAGAGAGTTGGCGACCACAGACACTGAGCTTAAGGACATGGCTGCCGATGCTATCATGGGGTTTAGCATCGGACCGCCGAATATATACAGGATTCCAGCTGCAACCGGGATGCCGATGATGTTGTATATAAAGGCCCAGAACAGGTTCTGTCTTATGGTATTGATGGTGAGCCTGCTCAGTTGTATAGCGTCGACCAGCGACATAAGGCTGCCCTTGATGAGTGTTATGTCAGAGGCCTCTATCGCTATGTCTGTGCCTGTGCCGATTGCTATGCCTACATCAGCGGAAGCAAGTGCAGGGGCGTCGTTCAGCCCGTCGCCAACCATGGCAGTGATCTTTCCCTCTGCCATTATCTGCTTCACTATAGCGGTCTTTTTGTCAGGCAGCACGTCCGAAAAGTACCTTGTGATGCCGACCTTGCGGGCAATGGTCTCAGCGGTATTTTTATGATCTCCGGTCAGCATGATGACTTCGATATTCATGCTCATGAGCCGGGCTATGGCGCGGCCCGAATCTTCCTTCACGCTGTCGGCTATCGCGAAAATGGCGGCGAGTCTTTTATCAACGGCCATGTAGACAGGCGACTTACCTTCCGAGAAAACAAGTGCAGAATATTCCGAGGCAGCTGAAAGGTTTGTTTTATTCTCAGCCATGAAGCGTTCATTGCCGATTATCACTTCCTGTTCAACATCACCCTTTGCAATCACTGCCTTGACTCCTCCGCCTGGAGAGACAAGAAATGATTTGGCGTCAATCGTAGTAATGCCCTCAGATTCGGCCTTCCGTACAATGGCTTTTGCAAGAGGGTGCTCTGAGGGCTTCTCTGCTGACGCGGCAAGGCTCAGAACATCCAGATCGAAATTATTGGTCTTCCGTATCCCTGCTTGCGACCCTTGCCTGCTGAATTCGATTATATCGGTCACCTCAGGCTCTCCCTTTGTAATGGTGCCTGTTTTATCGAGGATGATGGTGTTTATCCTGTGGCATTGCTCAAGCGCTGCTGCGTCTCTTATCAGTATGCCCATCTGAGCGCCCTTTCCGGTGCCCACCATAATTGCTGTCGGGGTCGCCAGTCCGAGTGCGCAGGGACAGGCTATGATCAGCACGGCTATGAAATTCATCAGGGCGAGCGTGAATGAATGCTGCGGGCCGAAGATGAGCCATAGTGAGAATGTAAGCGCCGCTATCCCGATTACAACAGGGACAAAGACCGAGGCTATCTTGTCTGCAAGCCGCTGAATAGGGGCTTTGCTGCCCTGCGCGTCCTGAACGAGTTTGATTATTCGCGAGAGCGATGTATTGCTGCCGACCCGTGTTGTCCTGAACCTGAGGCTTCCAGCGCTGTTAACCGTACCGCCGAAGACCATGCTGTCCGGCTCCTTTTCGACAGGCAGGCTTTCGCCCGTGAGCATTGATTCATCAACAGCTGAAAGACCGTCAACTACCACGCCGTCGACAGCAATGCGCTCTCCTGGCCGGACGATTACGATATCGCCGATAACGACCTCGTCGATATTTATCTCCTGTTCAATATCACCTCTCACAACAGTCGCGGTCGTGGGCTGGAGTTTCATAAGTTTTCTTATCGCGTCTGACGTCTTGCCCTTTGCGCCTGCTTCGAGCAGTCTGCCTAAAAGTATCAGGGTTACGATGGTGGCAGAGGTATCGAAGTAAACATGCGGGGCAATGTCCCCGGCTGTAAATAGCTGCGGATTAATGGTAGCGGCCACGCTGTAAAAATAAGCGGCATTGGTGCCCACGCTGATGAGGGTGTTCATATTCACTCCGCCATGCCTGATTGCTGACAGGGCGGCCCTGTGAAATCTCATGCCTACCCAGAACTGAACGGGAGTTGCGAGGACAAGCAATGTTATCCAGTTCGAGATTACAGGAAGATCAAACATGCTGCCGATCATTATCAGGCCTGCGAGTAGGGCGCTGATGATGAGATGCTTTTTCAATTTGGCATATTCTTTTTCGCGCGCCTCGCGTTCGGTATCGACAAATTCCTTTGTTACTATATGGGCGGAATATCCGGCTTCCTCTATCGCCTTTTTGAAGTCCTCGAAGCCTGTAATGGTAGGGACATACTCGACAGATGCCTTTTCGGTTGCAAGGTTGACAGTGGCATTGAGAACACCATAAACGGCTTTCAGCGCCCGCTCGACCGCGCTTACGCAGGCAGAGCAGGTCATGCCGCCAACAGCAATATCCAGTTTTATGGTCACAACATTAAACCCTTCATCTCTTACTTTGTCGATGACAGCGGTTATAGGTATAGGAACTTTAGGATCAATGAATTCAACAGTAGCGCGTTCAAGGGGAAGGTTAACGGCAGCGCTCTTCACGCCATCCAGCTTCTGAATAGCCCGTTCCAATGCAGCAGAACATGCCGCACAGGTCATTCCGGTTACAGGTATATCGATTCTTGTAATCATACTGTCATTGTATTCATAAGGAGTGTATAGGTGCAAGGATGAGCATGAAGAGAAGAAGCTACAGATTAGTCCTTATTGCTGATCAGTCGTTCATATTCATCGTGGGTGCCTATCCATACCCATGTGAAGTCTGGGTTGTCCTCAACTGCAAGCGCCCTATAATCAAGGCCTATTCGAGCTGACCAAAAAGTGCCCACTTTTTTGAAATGGAGAGATGGATGTTTAGGGTCTGTCTTCAGGATTTTGAAATTGCGATTGGCCAGTTCCTGAACAGTTTCTGGAAGTTTGTCAAAACATCTCCAAAATCGCTCAGTCGTTCGATGCATCTACAGGTTCCGGAGTTTGCCTTTGCTTCTCTCGTCAAGCGCTTCTCTCACAAGGAAATCAAGTTTTCCATCCGCCGAGTCTTTTTCGATCTGTTTGTCCCACTCCTGCCAGTCTTTCTCCCAAAACCACCGCCTCAATTGGACATACTCAGCGTTTGGTAGTGCCTTAATTGCGTTTTTTAGTGCGTCTATCTGAGCCATGGTAACCGTCCTTTACAGCATTTTACTGATAATATTATATCATATGTTCAAATTCTATACGCTTTTTCGGGGCTTATTCGCCAAGGGGCGGGAAGCGTAAATGCCATCATTTGTTTGATCATGACCTGCAGTCCTGATTCCGGCAACCGCGCCATTTTTGATAATTATGATTGCTCTTGTTTCATTATATGTCTTCAGATTGCGTAATCCATCAATAAAGCGTTATATTTGAGCTGCCAAGGCTACAATACAAGTCTTGCAATCAATTACTTCAGGCAATTCAAAGGGGGAAACTTATTATGGATCTCAGGAACGCGGTTGCGATTGTGACCGGATGCACAGGCGGGTTGGGCCAGCGCATCGGCCGGGCATTTGCAGAGCAGGGGAGTCAAGTGGCTGGAGTATATGTGAAGTCCCAGGCCGAGGCTGAAGCCTTTGCGAAGGAGTGGTCTGCCCTGGGCCCCCGCTGTATCGCCGTGCAGGCCGACATGAATGATCAGGACCAGATCCAGCGAATGGTCGAGCGCGTGATGAAAGAGTACGGCCGCATCGACATCCTGATCAACAACGCCGCCCACAATCAGCTGGTCCCTTTCAAGGACCTGGACGGACTGACGATGGAGATCTGGAATAACATCCTCCTGTCCAACCTTACATCCCCTTTCATGTGCATCAAGGCGGTGGCGCCGATCATGCAGAAGCAGCATAAAGGGCGGATCGTGAATATCGCGTCGGTTGCCGGGCTGGCGCCCCGCGGCAGCAGTATCGCCTACGCTGTCTCGAAGGCTGGGCTCATCCATCTGACCAGGTGCATGGCTATTGCCCTTGGGCCGGATGTAGCCGTTAACTCGGTGGCCCCGGGCTTGATGATGGGTACCCGGATGACGGGACGGCTCGACCCTGTTGCGGTTGAAAAGACGATCCAGACCTCTGCACTGCAAAAGCCGGCCGACCTTGATGATGTGGCCCGCCAGGTCGTGGAGTTTTGCCGGAGCGACAGCACGACTGGACAGGTTCTTGTCATCGACTCGGGTGTGACTTACCACTAACACGGCAGGACAGCAACCCTGTCTCAACAAGGTAAAAATATTTGATGCCTGAATACGAAGGGACTATCATTCGGCCTCCGAGCGAGGCCGAAAGCCTTATCCTCCAATACACCGTTGGGTGTTCCCACAACCAGTGCGTATTCTGCCCTGCTTACAAGCAGAAGAAATTTCGCATCCGCAGTATTGAGGAAATGGAACGGGAGATCCTGGAGTGCGCCCAGGACTTTAAAGACACACGCAGGATCTTTCTTGCTGACGGCGACGCACTTGCAGCCCCGCAGCAGGACCTGCTCCAGTTTTTCACGCTTCTCCGGCGTAATTTTCCGAGGCTCCAGCGTATCGGCATGTACGCGAACGCGCAGAGCATTCTTGGCAAGAGCTTGGAAGAACTTGCGGCCCTTCGTGAGCAAGGTCTCGGCATCCTCTACCTCGGGGTTGAGTCGGGAGACGACGCGTTACTCGCCTGGATGAGGAAAGGAGTTTCCGAAGAAGAGATGATTGAGGCTTCCGGCCGGGTAAAGAAGGCAGGCATCAAGTTGTCGGTAACGGTGTTGCTCGGCATTGGCGGCAGATCCGGGAGCATCAAACACGCGCGCGCGACCGGAAAGATGCTTACGGAGATCGATCCGGATTATGTGGGCGCGCTCACCACCATGGTGGTCCCCGGTACGCCGCTTCATCTGCTCCAGGAATCGGGTGATTTTATGCTGCCTGACTCCTTTGCTATCCTGGACGAGCTTGCGGAAATGATAGAACATACCGATATGAGGGGGCTTTTCTTTGCGAATCACGCGTCGAACTACCTGCCGGTGATGGTCAGAATGCCGGTACAGCGGGACGAGACTGTAAAGATGATCCGTGAAGTCGCGCGAGAGGGCAATGCTTCAAGGTTAAAGCCCGAGCGATTGCGGAGACTGTAACCCGATTTATGCCATTTTGTGAATTGAAAAACCGGCCAATAAGACTTGCATATCTGAAGCCGAATCATTAGTATTAAATTTAGAAGAGTAGCTTTGTGTTGGGGGGAGCAGGAATATGAAAAGGTTGTATTTAGTGGTCTTATTCGCGTTCTTGTTATCGATACCCATTGCCGCCCTGACGCAGGTGGGAGGTGGAGACCTTACCTTTACACCGAAGGATACTTTACCGGTTGTCTTCAGCCACAAAGAGCATTTGAAAGGAAAAGCGATCTCGTGCGCGGACTGTCATTACCAGTTTTTTCAGATGGCCCATGGATCATTCAAGATGGATATGGACAAGATGAACAAGGCAATGTTCTGCGGCGGATGCCATAATGGGCAGAAGGCATTCGATGTAAAGGACAGTAAAAGCTGTTCGCGCTGCCACCGGGAACCGTAGCTGTTCTGTCAAATGGTAGGGAGGAATAGTATGGGACATTGTACATGACGACGCTGATGGCCCTCTATAATCTTTTATCCGGCATTCCCATAGAGTACCCGCTTTATTTTTTTTATGGGGCCTCGTTCCTTTTTCTCGGCGTTTCCATTTCCGTGACAAACATGAAAGGGAGCGACCTTAAACTCGCAAACGGTCTCTGGATGCTCGGAGTCTTCGGGTTTTTATACGGAGCCCACGAATGGCTCGACGTCTACCCCCTGATCCGGGGTGAGCAGTTATCGCTGCAGGAAATCTATCTTGTAAGGATGATTCTGCTTTATCTGCTTATTTTTTCATTATATTTTCTCCTGCAGTTTGGACTCTCGCTGCTCAGCACTTTCGATGAAAGGCAAATGAAACGGATCAGGGCGGTCCTCTTTGTTGCTGTTTTCGGGCTGGCTGCCTTTATCTGGGCGCAAGGATCACATGTGGACATGCTGTTCCTCTGGCATGTTGAGGTTGGTATAAGATATACCCTCGGGCCTATGGCCGGACTTACAACCGCGTATGGCCTGATCACCTATGCAAACCAGACAAAAAATCTGAGCAGGGCCGTTTCGGTGAATTTCTTTTACGCCGGTGCGGCGTTCACTTTTTACGGCATTTTCGGCGGGATATTTGTTTTCCAGACTACATCGTTTGACCTGCACCTGATCGCGTCGTTCCTGCGCGGGCTGGCGGCTGTTTTTATAACCTTTTTTATTCTTAAGGCATTGAATATTTTCAACATCGAGATGAGACAAAAAATCGAGCAGCAGACCAGAATCCTCGTCCAGTCGGAGAAACTGTCGTCGCTGGGCCGTCTTGCGGCGGGCATCTCGCATGAGATCGGTCATCCGTTGACGGATGCCTCACAAGGCATCAAGATGCTGAAGAAAAGCCTGACAGGTGGGTGTGTTGCGCCTGACGCGGTGACAAAACAGATCGAGGCGGTTGAAAAGAACATCGCTCATGCGTCAGTGATTGCTGGAGAACTCCTCCAGTCTTACCGCAGGGAAGGCGAAAACTTTGTGCCTGTAAACATCAACAGTGTCGTTGAAGCTGCACTGAAGCTTCTTGAGCATAAAATGAAGGACATTGTCCTCGAAAGAAACGACGTGCCCGTTCAGAATATCATGGGAGACCAGGGCAAGCTCGCGCAGGTCTTCGTCAACGTTTTGACTAATTCAGTGGAGGCCATGCCGAAAGGCGGCAGGATGCGAATTTATACCGTTCAGAAAAATGATATGGTGCAGGTATCTGTTACCGACACCGGGTCTGGGATTTCGAAAGAAAATTTACCGTGCGTATTCGACCCGTTTTTTACCACTAAGGAAATCAGCCAGAACGCGGGACTGGGCCTTTGCGTTGCACACGGGATCATTCAGCAACATCAGGGAGTCATGGACATTTTCGCCGCGCCTGCCGGCGGCACGACTGTGATCATAAAGCTTCCGACCAGAGAGGAATATGAAAAAAATATCGACCGCGGATGATGCGGCATAACCGGGATAAATTTCAGAATGAATGTGATACATTGACGAATATGCAGGACATGAAGGCATTCAGCAATAAAATAATCCTTGTGACCGGGGCGACCGACGGGCTCGGAAAAGAAGTTGCCAGCTATTTTGCTGAGCAGCAGGCAACTGTACTGCTGCATGGCCGTAATATGGATAAAGGAGAAGCTGCCAGACTTGAACTCATGGAGAAGACAGGCAACCAGAACCTCAGATATTTTAATGCTGACTTTGCCTCGCTCAGTGATGTCCGCGAAATGGCGGACCAAATTCTGGCTGATCATCAACAGATTGACGTTCTGATCAATAACGCCGGTATCGGCGTGCGGACCCTTGAGGCGAAGCGCGAGGTGAGTTCCGAAGGCCATGAACTCCGTTTTGCGGTCAATTATCTGTCCCACGTTCTGCTCACCTTCAGGTTGCTGCCGCTGCTGAAGAGGGCGGCGCCTTCCAGGATTATCAATGTCGCCTCGGCCGGTCAGCAATCGATAGATTTCGGGGATGTGATGCTCGAAAATGACTACGACGACTGGCATGCTTACCAGCAGAGCAAACTCGCGCAGGTAATGTTTACCATCGACATGGCAAGGGAACTCAAGGGAAGCGGCGTTACGGTCAATTGCATACACCCGGCCACCCTTATGAACACAAAGCTGGTATATGACTCGCCGTTTTTCGACATCCCTGCAAGTACGGTGGAGGAGGGAGCAAAGGCCGTTGAGTATCTGGCAATCTCTCCTGCCCTCGAAGGTGTCACTGGAAAATATTTCGATGGAAAGAAGGTTGCGGAGCCCAATCCCCAGGCCCATAACAGGGATGCCCGCAGACGGCTTTGGGAATTGAGCATGAAGCTGATCGGGCTATAGAATATGGAAAGGATCCGGCGCTATATACATTCTTTCTTTCTTCCGACCTTTGACTGGATACAGGTTGAGGTGACCTCGTTCTGCAATGCCGCTTGCATATATTGTCCTTACACTACTTTACGTCATTGCTGGGTGAACAGGCACATGACCATGGAGACCTTCGGGCATGTCATTCCAGCGCTTAAGAATGCAAAGCTTGCTTACCTTCAGGGGTGGGGCGAGCCTCTGCTGAACCCGTCTTTTTTCAGGATGGTCGAAGAGGCAAAAAAGGCGGGTTGCCAGGTGGGAACTACTACAAACGGTATGCTCCTTGACGGCCGCATGATTGACCGGATTATTCAATCCGGCCTGGACATACTGTCATTCTCGCTTGCGAATACAGACCCCTGCAATGATTATGTAAGGAAGGGCGCCCCTGTTGAAACCGTCCTGGACAGGATACGGGAATTGACCGCCGCGAAGAAGCGGGCCGGGATTGACAAGCCTGATATTCATGTGGCGTATGTGCTGCTGCAGTCGAACAAGGACGATGTTAAAAGGCTGCCGTCCCTTCTGAAAGGACTCGGCGTCAGCGAGGTGGTCATAAGTACACTCGATTATATCCCGACGCCGGAACTCAGAAAAGAGGAATTGTTCCCACAGACTAAAGAAGAGTTTGAGAGCCTGAGAACTTATCTGGATGAAGTGCAGGCAGATGGAGCGAAGATGGGAGTGCCTATCCACTATCAGATCGGGTATGGCGGTCACCGAAGATCATTCTGCAGCGAGAATATTGAAAAAGCACTGGTCATTTCCGCCACGGGGGACGTGCTGCCCTGTGTTTCAGCGAGTATCCCGGTATCAGAGGACCGGGGACAGACAGAAAATACCGAGCTCAGGGAGCGTTTGACCTTCGGGAATATCACCAAACAGTCTATCGCGAATATCTGGTGGAGCGAAGGCTATAAAAAGTTCAGGCGTTCTTTTTACCAGGAACATGGCGCTGCTTCGTGTCAGAATTGCTCCAAGCTGCACCTCATCCACTTTGGCCCAACGGCCGGAGGGGGATGCATTTTCGACCTTCACTAGAAGCGCTGCGCAGGACAGAGTTATTATATTCTGTATACCGCGCCTTTTCTTCCCTCAGTCAATCTTTTCGAATTGATCCTTCGGGGCCCCGCAAACAGGGCAGACCCAATCGGCCGGCAAATCGTCAAAACTGGTGCCGGGATTAGCCCTGTTGTCAATGTCGCCAATCGCCGGATCGTAAACATAACCGCATATGCTGCATTTGTATTTTGCCATCTTAGGATTGCCTCCCCGTTTGTCTGATATTCATTTTGATCGAGCTGCACGCATATAACACGCTTTTACACTATATCACAGAATGGCAGGGTGTGGTATGCCACGTTCCGTTGCAAAATGTCACATTTCCCGGTTCTATGCATCGCCCCTTTATCTGTATCACCTGATAATCTTGAATATCGATCTTTCTATGAGGGGGCACTGATAGCTCACAGGAATCTTCAGCTCATAACGTGCCCAGAACTGTGACGGTTTTGAATGGAAATACGCAGCAATAATTTCTCGGATCAGCTAACTGTCATTCGCAGTGTAACCATATGGCCACCGGCGTGGCGTGCCGGCCTGCGGCGTTCGGTGCACCTAATCTTTAGCTCTTCTTCAATCCAGTGAGACACGCCTCCATAAACAGAAGGCCGTATGGCGTAACATCGATCTTTCCCCGCATGAACTCAATCGTTTCTTTCTTTCGGTCAGGATGCAATGATTCATATTGCGGTTTATAGACCTTCTCAAGAGTCGCGTATCGATCTTCAGCGACAAGAAAGATGTCGCGCCGGACATGGATCAGCCCGAGACCCTCGAAATTGCTGATATATGCTTGAGTGTTGCTGGGAAATAATAATCTAATGTTGTTTTCCTTTTCGATGCCTGTGTGGACATCGCCGATTGGCCTAAAACCTTCCTTTCCTTTGACCTTAAGCTGCACTGCGATAAAAGGCACTGGATTTCGTTTATACATCTCTCTGAGAAGAATAGCTTCATCTGGGCAAAGGCAACTGATAACAGTAACAAAGCTTGGGTGGGCAAATTTAGCTGTTTCTTCAGTGGATGCCTTCGCGAGCAGGTTGACATAGAGCGTGCTAAGTTCTTCGTCTACGACATATGACATCTTTTCGGCAAGTGGCACGCCAATCTCTGGCAGGACGGGAACGATGCGTTCCTCAGGCGTGTCAGCAAGTTGCTCTCGATACTTTTCAAGATTTCGTTCCAAAGTGAGACGTGCTTTTTCGTTTATCAGTGCTAATGGCCACATAATGGTGTTCCCGAGTCCCATTACAGTCTCAAGAGCCTTGCCAACCTGCTTGACTCCCGGCCGCAAGAGATCTCCATATATGTCTGTGAGTAATGAGGGCAGTTTTACCGCCTCTTTAACTATTTCAAGCCATCCGTCTGCCATTGTCTCCTCTTAACTGCACTTTCCCCCGTAAATATGTCACAATTATACCACGATGTAGCTAATTTGTTAACAATGAATAATGTCGTTTAATAACAATAGGGGTTACATTCACATTTTCGCATCTGCAAATATTAAGGACTTAAAAGAAAGGTCGCAAGAGACGACATAATTGTCCAGAGAGCCCTCTTAATGACCATGATCCTTTCGTTTCAAGAGATAGACGCGTCTTTCAATCGGATTCACATATGATTTCAGAAATCGATAAGCATCGCGAAATGGCAATTATCAAGATTATCAGTAGAAAGGAGCAGTCCGTATCAAACCGGATGGGATAAGCTTTATCTGCTGACTTTGGCGGAGACAAGACGATTCAGGCTTACTCCAGTTTCAGCTGATTGGATTGCAAGGAGTCGGTGTGTTTCCGGCGTAATACGGACCACAAACTTCCCGCTGTAATTACGATTGGCAATCGGTTCCGGGATGGGTTCCCCCGTTTTTTTCATATCACCTACCACCTCTGCAACAACCTTGCGGATACCTTTCAGCGCCGCTTCTGGATCTTTTGCCAGCCAGCTCAAGCTCGGAAATTCGGCGCATAACCCTACATACTCTTTGTCGTCCGCAGACCAAGTTACCCTATACGTATAATGATCATTTTTAAGTTCCATGAGTCACCTCCAGAATTTCAATTGCCTTAGGCACTTGCTTGACCTGATAGTTTTTTGCCATCCCATTGTGGTTTTGAATATTGATTCTCGGATCCCCCTGCCAAGGTGTTTTATATATTCTGTGACTGCTCCCTTTTTGTCTGGCAGATCCAAAATAATGATCACAGACTGCACATAATTCGACAAACCTGACATTGGTTGGATTGTTTTTCATATGTTTAACTATCTCTGCAATGTTGGGCATATCTAATTATAGTATCAATAATAGTACTGTGTCAATATCTCCCATGCTAATGATGAAACACGAAAATATCACAATTTCTTTTGCAAATCAGCAGATGTCTCAGAATAGCAAAAATCAATGCTCTCAGCAGACATGCGCAAATTTGAGCAAGACACTCTGTGAATACTTCTGGGAAGTAACTGTCCCGTCCATGGTTCGGTGAAAGGATGCGCTTTTGCCCGAGATGGTGGGTTTGCTCCAGAACGAGTTGCCGGAATCATCGGGTTTCTCCACTATTTATTCGCTATAACCGTCTGAGGGCTCTTAATATTTAAGTTCTTAATATGCTACTATTTATTGAGTTTTTTACCGTTTTGTGATGAGCATCATTTGATGACGTTTTACAGTGGAATATGCATCGATAATTTTATCCGGGGGATATCATGAATATCGCAAAAGTTGAGTTAGCTGCAGTTTTGATTCTTTTGGCCGCTTCGATTTTTGGATGCGCAAAACAGACGGGTTTTGAGGATGAGGTGGCCCTTGTTATCAAGGCGGGCAAGGGGCAGCTTTCCTCATATGACACGGATGACCTGAAGAGGGGCGACCATCCTCTTCTCATGCAGATGAATGATCCCAATACCAGCAAACTGATTATTTTGTTTGCGGGTCTGCCTGCAGATGCTCACAAGGAGCTACTTGAAAAAGGTTATCTCAAATGGAAATTCACGGAGCTCGACCAGCCGAGGCAGCAGGTCTGGCAGGATATAGTGCAACTCAATATCGATATGGCTGCAAAACAGGGAGCCGCTCCAAACCAGAGTTTCTCTATTGAGTCACTTCAGAATGCTGAAGTCGGTTTTGCGGTTGTGGATATACCCGAGGCTAAAATGAAGGTTGTCAGCTGGTATATACTCTGGGCAGAAGGGCCTCCCACCTGGGTCACGGTTGCAGGAGCAAGGGCGGCCGGCTCGCAGCCCTACTTTTCAGCGCACCTGACGCAGCTCCCTTTATTGAAAAATAGACCTGCAAGCAAAAAGCTATCCTGAAGAGCGGAGGCGGAGGTGCGGAGCGCTTTATCTGAATAACAATGGAGAATAGGATTTCTTTGCCTTAGCCTCAAAAAAGCTTATCATATGGTCAGAAACAGATCATAGTCGATTGCTTGATCGATGTTCAGGCAAATTTAAGAGGCGTCCCGCAGGGACAACAGGGAAAAGCGATTTCAGGAGGCGCTATGTTCAGGAAGCTGTTCGGTACAAAGGATGATATCACGTTTCTTTTGCTTAGGGTTATATTAGCGGCCGTATTCATCCCTCACGGGCTTCAGAAAATTGTCGGATTTTCAGCAATAATGAATGCCTTTACCGTACAGCTCGGAATTCCGCCAGTGCTGGCATTCTGCGCGATTCTCGCGGAGACGCTCGGTCCGCTCGGGCTGATTACAGGTCTTCTCACCCGCGTAGCCGCTCTGGGAATTGCGGTGAACATGGTTGTCTGTGTTTATCTGAACCACTGGCAGAACGGGTTCTTCATGAACTGGTACGGAAACCAGAAGGGCGAAGGCTTTGAATATCATATCCTGGTTGTCGCCATCGCGCTCGCCCTTATGATCAGCGGTGGTGGGAAATGGTCTATGGACAGGAAAATAGCGGGGAAAGTCTAAGGAAGATAATATGACAAAAGAGAGAAAGATCCGAAAGATTATCAAAAGCAGGCCGACCCTTGAGGGCGCCGGCGTTCATCTGAACCGGGTATTCTCGAACGACGAGGTGCCGCTTTTTGATCCGTTCCTGCTGCTGGATGACTTCCGTTCGCACACCCCGGCCCACTATTTGGCCGGCTTCCCCTGGCATCCGCACCGCGGGATTGAGACGATAACATATGTCCTGGCCGGAGATGTGGAGCATGGAGACAGTATGGGCAACAAGGGCGTTATTTCCTCGGGTGATATGCAGTGGATGACCGCAGGCAGCGGCATTATTCATCAGGAGATGCCAAAGGGCGATGCGGAAGGCAGAATGGACGGATTCCAGCTTTGGGCCAACCTGCCAAGGTCACACAAGATGATGGAGCCGCGTTACCGCGACATAAAGAGCGCCGCTGTACCGGAGGTTAAACTCGGAAACGGGGTGAAGATCAAGGTCATAGCAGGCAAGATCGGCAAGCAGGAAGGCCCGGTTACCGGTATAATCATCGATCCTGAATACCTGGATGTGACGGTCCCGGCAAAGGCTGAATTCTCACATGCCACGAAACGGGGTCATACAGTGTTCGCCTATGTCATAGAAGGCAAAGGGCGCTTTGACGGGCAGACTGATAAGAGCATTGTTGACGGAACAGTCTGCCTTTTTGAGGACGGCGATAAGGTAACAGTCACGGCAGGAGACGAACAAGTCAGGTTCCTGCTTATATCAGGCAAGCCTATTGGAGAGCCTGTTGCATGGTACGGCCCGATAGTGATGAACACCGATGAAGAAATACGGCAGGCGTTTGATGAGTATCGAAATGGGACATTCATAAAACATAAATAGACTTTGCGGGTTTATGATTCACGAAAGGAGAAGCACTATGAAAAGATCGGCATTAAGTGTATGTTTGGTTGCAGTATCCCTTGTTGTGTTTATCCCACTGACCTTTGCAGCCGGTCCGAAAGAGGACGGCTATTCACCCGAAATGAAGGCAAAGATCAGAGAGATGAAGATAGAACTCAAGAAATACAAAGATGAGAAGGCGATGGTAGAAAAGAACCTCGTCACCTTCGACACGCTCGATTTCGTCGTCTTCAGCAATCAGGAATGGGTAAGGCTTCATGAAAGCCATTCAAAGGACGTAAAAGTCAACTGGCCCGACGGGCATCACACGGACGGCATAGACAGGCATATCGAAGACCTGAAGGCCATGTTTGTATATGCCCCTGATACAAGTATAAAGGTGCATCCGGTCCGGTTCGGCTCAGGCGAATTTACTGCCGTGACCGGGATCATGACCGGGACATTCACAAAGCCCATGCCTGTCGGTGACGGCAAGTTCATCCAGCCAACGAGCAAGAAGTTCAGCATTCCAATGTGCACGATCGGACACTGGAAAGACGGAGTCATGATAGAGGAATGGCTCTACTGGGACAACGCGACCTATATGAAACAGATTGGCATAGGCAATTAATAAAATCGCGGCAAATAGCGTTATCTTAAAAAGGCAAAAAAGGGGACTGGTGTCAGTCCCTTTTTTTGCCTTTTATTGCTGTTTTACTTTCCGAATTGCACCTTTGGCGTTTCTTTCTGAGCAGCAGGGATCTCGTAATAGGCAGCCTCTTTTACGCCTGCCATTGAGGCAAAGATGCCACCAAAGACCGACCTGCGGAATGTATTAACTTCCTGCGCTACATCGTTGTAGCGCTTTCTCTCAACCGCAATCCTGTTCTCTGTACCCTCCAGGGTGTCCTGAAGCTTGAGGAAAGACTGATTGGCTTTTAGCTGCGGGTATGTCTCTTTCAGCACCAGCAAACGGGAAAGGAACCCTTCCAGCTGCTTGGATGAGGCAATCTTCTGGTCAGTAGTCTGATTAGGCTGAAAGTATTTTGTCCTTGCGTTTGCTATATTCTCGAACAGCTCTTTCTCATGTGTCGCATAGCCTTTTACAGTCTCGACGAGATTAGGGATCAGGTCGTAGCGCCTTTTCAACTGGTTCTCCACCTGCGCCCACTGTGCCTTCACTTTTTCATCAAGTGATACCGCGTGGTTGTACTGGCTTACGCCGTAACCAATAAAACCTATGCCGATTATGACCAATACTCCTATGACTACGATCGCTATCTTTGCTCCTGAACTCATTTAAACCTCCTGTTGTGAATTGGATTCGTTATTCAACCTTTTAAAGTCTCTATTTGATCCAGCCATCCGGTTTCCCTGAATGGATACTATCACCAGCCGCCTGATGAGCCTCCGCCTCCGCTGTCACCGCCACCGCCACCGCCGAAGCCGCCGCCACCTCCGCCACCAAAGCCGCCGCCATACCCGCCTCCCCAATAACCGCCGCCCCAGCGACTGCCGCCTGATGCCCTGCGGAAGAGGCTGTATATCAGAAACGGGACAAAAAACACGAGGCCGACAGCGATCCAGATGAGGTCCGTCCAGCTAAAAGATCTTTTTGGCCTGGCCTGCGGCCTTGCTGCTGCTTTAGGTATGCCGGTAATCTCTGCTCCCTCGGCACCCGCGATGGTCCTGACGATTACAACAGTTGCGTTGAATATGCCGCCGCCGTAATCACCCTTTCTGAAATAGGGCACAAGATAGTCCCTGCCTATTGAGCCGAGCATGCTGTCGGGCAGCGCCCCCTCAAGGCCGTATCCTGTATGGAAGCGGTATTTTTTATCTTTTAACGCGACAACCATGAGAAGGCCGTTGTCTTTTCCTTTTTTGCCGAGTTTCCATTTTTCGAAGGTGCGCTGGGCAATATCGGCGACGTCCTCGCCGTCAAGGCTGTTGACAGTAAGTATGATGAATTGTGCGGTTGTCTTTTGTTCGAGCTCCCTTAGATATGTGGTCAACTTTGCCTTGTAGTCATTCTGGATTATACCGGCAAGGTCGACAACATATGTTTGGGGAGTCGCAGGCGGCTGCGGCGTTACCGCAAATGCTGCTGCCGCACAAAGCAGCAGACATATCGTTGCAAGTGCTATGAATTTTGAGGGTAGATGGCGCATGATGGTTTTTTTACTGCTCAAGGGCGTTGATGATAGCTGAGACAGATTCCAGATTTGAGTAGTACTCTTCAAAGAGCGAAAGCGCGTCGTCACCATCTTTGTCTTGCAGCGACAATACCTTTGCAAATGCCCCGCCTTTGACTCCGGTTGCTTCGGCAAGGGCGTTAATTACTTCGGCCTTTGTGACAGGCGGCTCTTTGCCTTCCAGATAAATCACGGCCCTGAACAGGGGGATGCAGCCGGTAATTGAGCCCGAGAGAATGCGGGAGACCTTGTCGGCCTTGCCGAGCACTGAGATATATCCCTGCCTCAGGCCCATCAGGCGTGTCTTTATCTCGCGCTCGCACTGCAGCCTGAGCAGCGGTTTCTCTATTTCTATGCCTTCGAGTATGTCCTTGCCATAGATAGTTTTATGTATCATCTTGAGTTCCAGGAACTCCATCGGAAAAACATCGAGGGATTGCGACACATACTCCGGCGTCATCAGGATAGGGGCCGCCACACCTTTTGCCCCGAATTTCCTGCCGAGAGGAGCAAGAGACCTGAGGAATTCCAGCTTCATCTCGTTGAGCATTATAAGCGAATTGACGTCAGATCTCTTCTCGTTAAAGTCAGGTGTCAGTGCGCTGCCGGTCACGTAGATCGAATGTATCGAGTCCGGGAAGCGTGAGAGTATTTCGGTCAGGAATGGGCGTATCCTGGACGAGGCCCCTACTGTTATACCGTCAAGTGAAAGTTCAAGCATACTTGATATATTACCATATTGGCCGATTTTCAATGCAGTCCGGGCGGCCCCGGGACCTTGCTGACCCTCATAAGCAGGACAAGCGGCAGCACGACCAGCATGATGCAGAAAACCAGAAAAAAGGCGTCGTTAAACGCCAGTATGCCGGCCTGTCGCAGCATCTCCTGGTATATGTTGGCCAGGCTGCCGTACTGGGCCTGGGTCGCCTCCAGCCCTCTCTGTTGTAAAAGCTCCGCACCCTGCTGAACGGCCATCTGGTACTGGGTGTCATAAGGTGTAAGGTTAGTGACAAGATGCGCCTGATGGTACTGTTCACGCCGGGCAAGCATGGTAGTGACAAAGGCGACTCCAAAGCTGCCGCCGAGGTTCCTGACGAGGTTAAAGATACTCGTGGCATTGCCCATCTCTTCTTTGGGTATCCCCGACATGGTAAGTGTAGTAAGCGGTATGAAGAAAAAGCCCATCCCGACGCCGAGCACGATTCTGGGCCAGATAACGGTTGCAAAGTCCGCGTTCAGGGTGAAATTGGACATGAGATATGTGGCGTAGGCATTGACTATTATGCCGAAGGTTAGCAGGTATTTCGGATTTACCTTTGTGACCAGTCGCCCGGCCAGTGGAAGTGCTATGAGCGTGGCTATTCCACCGGGACCGAGCACATAGCCCGAGAGGAATGAGGTATAGCCCATCAGTGACTGCAGAAAGATCGGTAGCAGCACGATGCTCGCGAAGAGGTTGAAGAAGCCGATGAACATGACGAGGTTACCGCTGCCGAAGGAGATGTTTTTGAATATCCTGAGATCAACTATCGGGTGCTCTGCAAAGAAAAGTTCGACCATTACAAAGGTTATGAGTGAGACCGCGGATACGGCGGTCAACGCGGTTATGAAGCCGGAATCGAACCAGTTGTCCTGCTGGCCCTTGTCAAGGACTATCTGGAGACAGCCGAGACCGAGAGAGAGGAGGGCAAGTCCCCAGTAATCTATCTTCATTTTTGAACTCTGTATATAAGAGGGGTCTTTGATGAACATCATCGTCATGAAGACAGATATTATGCCGATCGGGATATTGATATAGAAGATCCAGTGCCAGGACCAGTTGTCAGTTATCCAGCCACCCATGAGAGGGCCGATGATCGGGCCGAACATGATGCCCACCCCGAAGACCGCCATGGCGATGCCGTGCTGTTTCGGGGGGAAAGTCTCAAGGAGGATGGATTGAGATATCGGCTGAAGGGCTCCTCCGCCAATGCCCTGAAGGATGCGGAAGACGACGAGGCTCTGGAGGCTCCACGCCGAACCGCAAAGGAATGAAGCGACCGTGAACAGGATTATCGAGAAGAGGAGGTATTTTTTTCTGCCGAACATCCTGCTCAGCCAGCCTGTCATCGGTATGATAATGGCGTTCGAGACCAGGTAGGAGGTAATGGTCCATGTCGACTCGTCGATACCGGCAGAGAGGCTGCCGCGTATATGGTCGAGCGAGACATTGACGACCGAGGTGTCCACGATCTCGATGAGCGTGGGCAGCATCACGGTCAGTGCAACGATCCATTTGTTCATCTATTCGATGATTACTGTCGGCACT
Source organism: uncultured Nitrospiraceae bacterium (assembly GCA_903822005.1). Taxonomy (GTDB): domain Bacteria; phylum Nitrospirota; class Thermodesulfovibrionia; order Thermodesulfovibrionales; family Dissulfurispiraceae; genus Fen-1308. The sequence continues at coordinate 289,995 of CAIJNL010000002.1, read as the reverse complement.
ACTGACATGCCCACGCGGAGGACGGGCGACGCACCAGCTTTTTTATCAAGGATTATTTTTACGGGTATCCTCTGCACAATCTTCACATAGTTTCCAGTGGCATTCTCAGGCGGAAAAAGAGAAAAAGCTGCGCCTGTCCCTGCCGTTATGCTGTCCACCTTTCCGTAAAAGGTCTCTCCTGAAAACGTATCTATCTCTATTTTTACCTTCTGTCCCGGCCGTATCTTTTCGAGCTGCGTTTCCTTGTAGTTGGCAGTGATCCATATATCATCGAGCGCCACGATTGCCATTAGAGGCTGGCCTGCCTGCACCCTGTTGCCGCTCTCGACATTCTTCTTGGTTACAAGCCCGTCCGCCGGAGCGTATATTTTTGTATAACCCATATTCAGCTCTTCGGTAAGCTGCTTCGCTCTTTTCTCTCTGACCAGCGAGGCCTGTGAGATTATGCCTGATTCAGCCTGGCGCACCTGCTCACGGGCGGCCTTGAAGTCAGCGGCAGCGACGTCATGCTGGGTCTTTGTCCTGTCATACCGGTCTCTCGAAATAGCGCCCTTTTCTAAAAGGGTCTCAGCCCGCTTCATATCTATCTCGGCCTGGCGCATATTAGCCCCTTTCAGCTCGAGCTGGGCAGAGGCCGCCTTCTTACGCGCCTCCGATTCGGCAAGCTTTGCTCTTTCCACGTCCGTGGAAGAAGCCGCTTCGTTAAGTCTTGCGTCATTGTCTGCCGGGTCTATCTCAAGCAGAAGATCGCCTTTTTTCACTACCTGATTATGATCAACATAAACTGCCTTTACTGTGCCGGAAATTCTCGGGGCCACCGGATAAATCCTGCCGTCAACATACGCGTCATCTGTGCTTATGTGGGTGGATTTGTAGTCAAGGTAAAAGTAGAGTATGACCGCCCCGACTGCCACAATGCCCGCGAATATCAGGACTGCTATCTTTTTCTTTTTTCCGTTGTTACTGGTTTCGCCTTTTGTCTCTGCCATATATTTTCCGCCTCTATTTATATGAAATCGTCAAATCTTCTCCGGTTGCGTAAAGCAGTCCGGCATGTGCCCGCTTCATGTCGTACGTTGCCTTGTAATGGTTCCTTTCAGCAAGAATCAGAAGTGAGATGGCATCCAGCACATCAGTCGCTGTTCCGACGCCTTCTTCATAACGGACCCTGTTGATGCGCAGGTTTTCAGCGGCCTGCGTGACAGCCTCTTTTGTGGCGAGTGTATTTTCTGCAGCGCTCTTTTCATCAAGATAATAGCGCTCTACTTCAAGTTTTATATCATCGGTGATCCGGTTTCGGTCTTCCCGAATCTGCTCTGAGCGCAATTTCAGCTTCGACAGCTCGGCCTTCGTGGCCCCGCCATTAAAGATATTGAACTTCAGACCGAAGACTATAGACCAGTTGTCTTCATGTACCTGGTACTGGTTTTTTGTATAATCGTATCCCCCCTGGGCGAAGAGCGACGGCAGGAATTCGGATTTCTTGGCATTCTCCTTCAGCTCATTTATCCTCAGCTCATGGTCCGTGATTTTTATCTCAGGCCGGTTTATGGCTGCGGCCTCCCAGGCCTTTTCGAGTATGGGAAGCGGCAGGATTACTTCAGAAGGTTCTACCGGCGTGACCGGCTGGTTTAGGGGTCGCACAAGTATTTTATTGATGGTTGATGCGTAAAGGGACCTCAGGTTTTTCAGCGTCAGAAGTCTTTGCCTCGCGTCAGAAAGCCTGACCTCGGCCTGCAGCAGATCATTCCTTGTGATGGTACCGGCGTCGAAGAGATCTAGCGCCATACGCGAGTGCGACTGGAGCGCCTCAACCTCTTTCTGTCCTACAATTATCATCTGGTCTGATTCGAGCAGTGTTAAATAAGCATTGACGAATTCCAGGGCGATAATATTTTTTGTCCTGAAGATGTCTCTTTGTGACAGCTCAAAAGACTCCCTTGATGCCTTGTAAAGGGACTCACGCGCAAAGAAATCGAAGAGTGTCTGGTGGAAACTTACCCCGTAGGACGGGAAGTCCTGGTTGGAAGTAGGCACCTTGTTTGCGCCGAATATGGCGCCCGGCTGGTAGGCGAGCATTGTATAGCTGGCCTGGGCATTGACAGACGGGAAATAGCGGGAGAGCGCGATGTTTATATCCTGCGCAGCCATATCTTTTGAGAAAGCCGCGATCTTCATGACCCTGCTATCCTGAGTGGCGATTTTAAGGCCGTCTGAAAGCGCCAGCCGCGGGATGCCTGTTTCGTCGGCTGATGAGGGCGACAGCGACAACAGGATGAGGATCGGCAGTACGACGGCCGTTGCGATGATTATTCTTTTTCCGTATTTTCTCACTTAAGCCCCATGGATTTGTCCAGGTTCGCGACAGCGATGTTGTAATCATACAGCGCCTGCGTGTATGTGGTCTTGGCATTGGTATAAGTGACCTGCGCGTCGGTCACCTCAATGGGGTTGCCGACCCCTGCTCCATATCTGCCGCTGGCGATCTCCAGATTTTCTGTGGCCTGCCTCTGAGCAAGTTCTGAAGTCGGAATCCTGTCGGCAGCAGCCAGGAGATTCAGATAAGCCTGCTGGACTTCGAGCACGACGTTGAGTTTGAGCAGATCAAAATTTGCCTTTGCGGCGCTATAGTTTGCATCAGCTTCCTTCACCTGATGGTATGTCAGGAACCCGCTGAATATCGGGATAGAGATAGATACGCCGGCATTCCAGCCGTCCTGTTTTAAATTGACTTCATTTATAGAAGCCCTGCTGTAAGCCGCACTGCCGCTAATTACGGGGAAGAAGCCCTTTGTTGCAAGAGAGACATTCTCTTCAGCAGCTCTGACCCGGCGTTCTGTTGCAAGGACCTCAGGCCTGTTCTGCATGGACGTATCAATGGCCTTTGCAAGGGTCAGATCTTTTCTTACAAAGGACAGGGAATCCTCGATCCTGTATTCGGACGGGTTGGACAGGCCCATCGCGTTATTCAGTGTTACCCGGGCTATCTTCAGGGCGTTGTCGGCGGTTATCAGGTTAAGCTGTGAGTTGCTAAGGTCAACCTCGGCTTTTGTTACATCGAATTTAGGTTTTACCCCAACCTCGAAAAAACCCTTTGCCTGATCGAGGTGCTGAACATATTGCGATACGGTTTCCTTTGCGACTTCCAGATTTCTTTGCGCTTTCAGCAGGCCGAAATAAGCCTGTTTGACGGCAAGGATGGTCTGGGCGCGGGTGGCGTCGAGGTCTGCGCGGGAGGCATCGAGATTCAATCGCGCTATGCTGACCTGGGTCGGCGTTTTTCCGAAATCGTATATCATCTGGGTCAGGGCAGCAGTGCCGGAGTACTGATCAAATGTATTGACGCGGGTTGTCGTTACAAGGCCCGGGGTCGTAGCATTTGACGAGCCGGGCATTGGCTGGATCCTGTTATACCCGCCAGAGACACTCACCTGGGGAAAATAGCCTGACTGGGCCTCGCCAACCCTGCTCTGGATTGCGTTTACTGTATACGTGGAAGCCAGCATTGAGGGCTGCTGGCGCAATGCTATTTCTATGCAACGGCTGAGCGTCAGGACCTCATCTTTCCTGAACAGGTCCCCGGCAGGCTGAGGCTCTTCCGCCATTACGCCGGCAGGCAAAAGAAAGAAAATAGTAATAATAAACGAGATGACTTTATTCATGAAGTTCTCCTGGATCATGATAACCCCCTGGCCGCCTGAACTTTTTTTGTCTTCCTGCCGGTCCTTCTGCTCGACCACCATGCATGAAAAGATTCCATATAGGTATAGAAGACCGGCGTCAGATAAAGCGTTATAAGCTGAGAGAAGAGCAGGCCCCCGACAACTGCAAGACCGAGGGGCCGTCTGGATTCAGCGCCCGCACCTATTCCGAGGGCTATTGGAAGTGTGCCCATAAAGGCGGCCATGGTCGTCATCATGATAGGCCTGAACCGGATAAGACAGCCCTGAAAAATGGCCTCCTCAGGCGATTTGCCTTCCGTGCGCTGCGCTTCGAGGGCGAAGTCTATCATCATGATGGCGTTTTTCTTAACTATACCGATCAGCAATATTATGCCGACAAAAGAATATATGTTCAGCTCATAGCCGAATATAAGCAATGTGAGAAGCGCACCCAGTCCGGCGGATGGCAGGCCCGAAAGTATGGTGATGGGATGTATGAAGCTCTCGTAAAGGATGCCGAGCACCAGGTAGATTACTACGATTGCAAGTATCAGCAGCAGCCAGATGCCCTGCAGTGAATCTTTAAATGCCTGGGCCGAGCCCTGGAAACTGGTGCTTACGGTGGCCGGCAGCGAGGTATGAGCGAGTTTGCCGACTGCGGCTACCGCTTCTCCCAGGGAGACACCCGGTTTAGTATTAAAGGAGATCGTGACCGAAGGGAACTGGCCTGAGTGGTTGATGGTAAGCGGGCCGGCGCTCTGGCTGAATTTGGTCAGCGTACTCAAGGGAACCAGCTGGTCGGTACTGGAAGACCTTATATAAAGAAGCGAAAGCAGCGAAGGGTCTTTCTGGTATGAAGGATCAAGCTCCATTATTACCTGGTACTGATTGTTTGGCGCGTAGATCGTTGATATCTGCAGCTGACTGTAGGCCGTGGATAGAGCGTCTTCTATCTGCTGGGCGGTTATGCCGTGCGACGCGGCCTTGTCTCTGTCTATGGTCACATTCACCTGGGGAGATTTCACCTGCAGATCGCTTGTTACGTCCTGCAGCATTGGCAGGGCCGCCATCTTCTGCTCAAATATGACCGAATTTTTATAAAGATCTTCGGTGTCGGTGCTCTGCAGGGTAAACTGGTAAAGGCTCTTTGTCAAACGCCCGCCGATCGTAATCAGGGGCGGGTTCTGGATGAACATTTTTATGCCTGGTACGCCGGTTGCAAGCGGCATCAGTCTCTGGATCATCTCGTCCGCGCTCAGGTCCCTGTCCTTGCGGTCTTTCAGCTTCATGAATATCCTTCCCACATTGCCTGTAGATGATACGCCGCTGGGCCCAATAGCCGACATGAAATTCTCAACATTGGGATCTTTTCTTACTATGGCCGCAAGGGCCTGCTGGTGCGCCTTCATGGACTCAAAAGATATGCCTTGCTGTGCCTCGGTAAAGGCGAGCAGCCGGCCCGTATCATCGGTCGGTATGAAGCCGTATCCCTTGGGATAAAAGAGGAAAAGAAGTATTGTGAGCAGGAGTATCACTCCATTTACCATCATCACTATTTTTTTGTGGCCGAGTACGAACCGCAGGCTTCTTTCATAGCCGTTTATCATGCCGGTAAAAAAGCGTTCTGCATAATTGTAAAACCTGTTGTGCTCCTGGCCGGTGCTGTGTCTTATGAAGCGACTGCAGAGCATTGGGGTCAGCGTTAGAGAGACAAACCCCGATACCAGTATTGCAGTGCCGATTACTACCGCAAATTCATGCAGCAGCCTGCCGAGTATGCCCGGCATGAAAAGCACAGGAATAAAAACCGCAACCAGTGAGAGCGTCATCGAAAGGATTGTGAACCCGATTTCCTTGGCCCCTTTAAAGGCCGCTTCGAGCACTGATTCACCGCTTTCTACATGCCGCATTATATTTTCGAGCATGACTATGGCATCGTCCACGATAAAACCTACTGCGAGGACCAATGCGAGGAGCGAAAAGTTGTCGATACTGTAACCCACAATATACATGACCGCAAAAGTGCCGACAATGGACATGGGCAGGGCAAGGCTAGGGATTACGGTAGCCGAGAGATTACGAAGGAAGATAAATATGACGAGCACGACAAGGCATATGGACAGGAAAAGGGTGAATTTAACGTCAGCCACAGAGTCTCTGATCGAGTCCGAGCGGTCATAAAGTATATCAATGTTTACTGCCTGCGGTATCTGCTGCCTGAAGGTGGGCAGCAGTCTTTTAATGGCATCGACGATCTCGATGGTATTCGTGCCGGGCTGGCGCTGTATGGCTAGGACTACGGCCCTGGTGTCTGTGAACCAGGCCGATATCCTGCTGTTCTCAACGCTGTCTATTACCTTGCCGATCTGGTTGAGGCGTATCGGCATGCCGTTGCGGTAGCTGACTATTAGGGGCCGATAGTCCGCAGCTGTAAAAAGCTGCCCCGTGGCCTGGATATTGGTATTGGTATAGGGCCCTTCAAGGGTCCCGACCGGCAGGTTGACATTGCTTTTCTGCACAGCGGCTGCCACTTCGTTAATGCCGATGTTGCGCGAGGCCAACGCCTTGGGGTCCAGCTGCGCGCGGACGGCATATTTCTGCGACCCAAAGATCGATACCTGGGCCACGCCGCTTATCATCGATATGCGCTGGCCTACAAAGGTGTCGGCATATTCATGTACTTGCGAAAGAGGCAGGACAGCTGAGCTGACTGCAAGATAAAGGATTGGAGAATCCGCCGGGTTGACCTTCTGGTAAGAAGGCGGTGTCGGTAAATTCGGCGGCAGCAGCTTTGCGGCCTTGGATATCATTGCCTGAACATCCTGCGCCGCGGCATCGATATCACGGTCGAGGGTGAAGACAAGCGTTATGTTGGTTATGCCCTGGGCATTGGTAGAGGTCATGGAATCAACGCCGGCGATTGTCGAAAACTGTCGTTCCAGCGGCGTGGCAACTGATGAAGCCATTGTCTCGGGGCTTGCACCCGGCAGGCTTGCGCTTACGTTTATGGTTGGGAAGTCAACGCTTGGAAGGTCGCTGACCGGCAGCAGGCGGTATCCTATGAGACCAAACAGCAGGATCGCAATCATGACGAGGGTAGTCATTATCGGGCGGCGTATGAAGATGTCGGATATATTCACCTGTCTTATTTCCCCGTCTTCTCTTCAGTTTTTGCCGGTACAGCAGGTCCTTCTTTTTTCTGCTCCGGGGCGGGGGTGCCGTTCTCTTTGGCAGCTTCGGGTTCACCCTTGATCTGTACTTTCCCCCCGGGCACAACGCGGAGCTGACCGTCGGTAACTACTCGCTCACCCGGTTTCAACCCCTTCTCTATAATTGACTCGCCGCCGTAGGTCCGTGCAACTACAACCGGGCGCACTTCAGCATTCAGGGCCTCGTTAACCACGTAAACATACTGACCCATCTGGCCGGCCTGTATTGCCTGGGACGGTATTACAACGGCATCCTGTTGTGTGTACAGGAAGAGAAGCACATTAACAAACTGACCCGGCCAGAGACGGCCCTTTTCATTGTTGAGGGTCCCCTTGAGTTTAATGGTGCCGGTGGCGGTGTCGACTGTATTGTCTATGAAGGAGAGGACGCCTTTTTCGGATTTTTGGGCCGGATCGTCAAAATAGACCTCAACAGCAAGCTGCTTTTGCGCCCTGTATTTCTTGATCTCGGCAAGGGATTTTTCAGGGACCGAAAAAGTGACTGAAATCGGCTGGACCTGCCTGATCGTGGTCAGGTACTTGTTATCATCATTTGCCTTTATAATATTGCCCTGGTCGATGAGTATGTCGCCCAGAAATCCGCTGATCGGCGAGTGTATAAAGCAATAGCTCAACTGCAGTTTGGCATATTCTACCGCGGCCCTGTCGGCATTTACGGTAGCTTCAAGCGCATCAGCCGCCGTACGCTGCTGGTCGTATTGCTGTTTCGATATATAACCTTTTTTTACCAGTTCGGCGTAGCGTTTCTCATCATCACGGGCATTTGTCAATTGCGCTGTATCGCGGGCAAGCGCGCCCTGTGCCTGCATGAGAGTTGCCTGAAGAGGGCGAGGGTCTATAGTGAATAGCAGGGCGCCTTTTTTGACGGCCTGTCCCTTTTGGAAGTGGATTTTTGAAAGTATTCCGCCTATCTGCGACTTTACTATGACGCTCGCATTGGCCTCGATGTTTCCTATGGTGCGGATTTCGTATGGCACGGCCTTTTGCAGTACGGCAGCCACGGTTACAGGCGCAGCAGGCGCAGGCGGGGCGCTCTTCGACGAACAGGCAGCCAGCATTACTGAAAGGACCAGCAGCAATCCCTTCATGAGCCATGCGCATTTTGGCGCAAATAAACTGTCCTTATTCATACAGGCCTCTGGACAAAAGTTTAATCATTATTTGTTAACCCCTCCCGAATAGTTCCTCGCACGAAGAAGCCTACATACTCTTTTATGAGATGATCGGTTTCGCTGGGACCATATTTTTTGAACATTAATAAATGAGATTGTGTGAAATAAGAAAAGAACATCCCAAAGAAGGCCCGTGCGGCAAGAAAGCTGTCAAACTCGCGCAAGGTCCCGCTTTTCTGCATGTCCGACAGATATGCAGCAAGAGTTACGAATATTTCATTGATGGTGGAGTGATAGCCTTTGAGGAGCTTTTCGGAATAAAGATGCCTCTCGGAATGTATTATCTTTATGAAATCCTGCCTCAGATCAAGGGTGATCAGGAACCCCCTCGCTATCTCGACAAGAGCTTCTTCATATGGCAGCTTGGATACAGAGGGGATGATCTCTTTAAGAGCCGGTAAATAAGTGTAGGATGTGAGCACATCTTCGAGCAGGGCCTCTTTTGAAGAGAAATGCCTGAAAAGTGTGACCTCCGCGACCCCTGACTCGGCGGCAATCTCCTTGGTGGTTGCTCCGAGGTAACCTTTTTGGGAGAAAAGACGCAGAGCCGCCTCAAGTATCTTTTCCCGTGTAGAATGCTGTACTTCCGACATTAAAGGCCCTCAGACTTTCGCAGGCATATGTTTGTAAGTGCTTACTAACATTTTACGGAAGGTGGCAGGAGTTGTCAAGCTTGAAAGAAACGAGATTCAGGTTGAAAGAGGGCGAGGCCAGCGCCTTATTAGTGAGCCAGCCTCAAGTTCTTTGTTTTCGGATGGCCTTCGGGCGCTTAACACCCTGCGAAGTGGTGTTTTTCGTTCTGCCAGTATCCCTCATTTCCCTCGGAGCCCGAACCGCCGGACGGGGTCGGTCAGCATTTGCCGGGGCTGAATAATCAATTTTATTAGCAGTTTTTACCCTTATAATCTGGCCGCTGATACGCTTGCCGTTAAGCGCTTTTATGGCTGCCAGGGCTTCATAATCATTCAGCATCTCGACGAATCCAAAACCTTTCGACCGGCCGGTGTCTTTGTCCATGACTATGTTATGCGCGATCACCTTCCCGATCTTCTGGAAGATCTGCAGTAATTCTTTTTCGGTAATTTTAATAGACAGATTTCTTACTAGTAAATTCAATTTTATCTCCTTCTCTTAATTATAACCGGTAATTGTGTATTAAGAAGTATACAGTAACATAAGATAAAAGACGGCAGGTACACCCCCCTCTTGTCTCGCTGAATAAGACTACTTTAACTTAACGACCGCATGGTCAAAAAGACGCATGACACTATCGGCTGTTAACGATCTAAAGCAAGGTCACACCGAGACATCGAGTCGGCTGTCCCTGCCGTCTTACTGAGGACAATAAAGTTTACTGGTAGGGATGTCTTCGGAGGCGAGATTCAGAGCCTTCGAAGACAGTGTGGATGCAACGTCTGTTTTTATGACGTTCGCTGGATAATATGCATTGCCGCCCTTATACCGTCTGAACCGCTCGAAATGATGCCCCCGGCATACCCGCTTCCTTCTCCGACCACATATAAATTATCAAACCCTGTACAGCAGCCGGTGGATTCCCTCTGGACCTGAATCGGGGCAGAAGTCTTGCTTTCGAGGCCCATGATAATACCTGTTTCGAAACCCCTGATTTTTCTGCTGAAGTCCTTAAGACCATCCACAATAGAATCGCTTACCGCAGCAGGAAGCATCTCCCATAATGCCGCCGGTTTCAGCCCGAGCGGGTAACTTGATTCAAAGTTCTTTGAAGACGCCTTCCTGTATATGAAGTCCTTAATGCCGCAGCAAGGGGCCTGATATCCGCCGGAATATTGGAAAAAACTTTCCTCCAGATCTCCGAGCCAGTCAAGGGCTTCCAATGGTCCGATCTCCCTGCCAAAAAGTTTTGACAGGCTGAGCCCTGCAACACAGGCAGCATTGGCGAATTTCCCATTCCGTTTAAACCGGCTCATGCCGTTTACGATGTTCGTGTTTTTATATGCTGTCGCAGGCACGACATTTCCGCCAGGACACATGCAGAATGTATAAACGGGCAAGTTTCCATCTCCCGGAGAGGTCAGGCGATATTCGGCGGCCCTTACCCCCGGCAATTTAGCCCGGCCCCATTGGGCCATGTTGATGAGTTCCTGCGGGTGCTCCACCCGGCAACCTATGGCAAAAGGTTTGGAGCGGAACAGTACCCCGTTTTTCATGAGCATGCGATATGTTTCATAAGCCGAATGTCCGGGCGCGATGATGAAATAATCTGCATCGATCCGTCCGGAGCCGGTTACTGCCGCCTGCACCCTGCCATCAGCAACGTTCAGGTCTTCAAGCATGGTTTCGAACCGGATACTTCCGCCAATTTCAAGAAACTGTTTCCGCAGGTTGCGCATGATGGCGCGGAGGTTGTCGCTGCCAAGATGGGGATGCGCCATGTAGTTTATTTCTTCCGGAGCGCCCGCATCGACATAGCTGGAGAGGATAAAGCGTTTTTCGAGTGAGATGGATTTGGTGCGCGAGGTCAGCTTGCCGTCTGAAAATGTCCCGGCCCCGCCTTCACCGAAAGAATAGTTGCTGACAGGGCTGAATGTGCCGGCAGTCTCAAACTCCCTTATGTCTCTGGCCCTCTTGTCTACCTCTGACCCTCTTTCGATCAGGGTCGTATTGATGCCTGCTTTCTGCAGCACCATTGCCGCAAAAAAACCAGCCGGCCCGCTTCCGACGACAACAGCTTTTGCAGTTCTTTTCTTAAGGGGTATATCCAGTGATGGCGGGCTGAAAGGTTCTCCGCTCTTTATCTCGGGTGATATGATGCCAACGCGCAGCAGCCAGTGAATATTCGTTTTTTTTCTGGCGTCAAGACTTTTATTCTCTATCTGGTATGTGAAGTCCCTGATAATCAGTTCTTTCGCAATCTCAGCCCTGAGTTGTTCCTCAGAGTAATCCGTGGGCAGTTTTAGCGTGATTTCCCGGTATCCCATATTAGTTGTTACTACCCTTATTGAAAAGGTAATTTAGATGGTGCAAGATTATTCTTGTGCTAAGCGGGTTGACGACTTTATGCCACATCCGGTTTCAGAGGTTTGGTAGTCCGTTTTTTTCTGATTTTTTGGGCTACATATGTAGTTTCAGGTTCATGGACCGAGGGAAAAGCGTCCATCCAAGATAAATCTTTACCAATTACCAATTCCTCCAGCGTTGCATGGTGCGTATTATTCATTGGGATTAAGCGCATTTGAAAACTATGGCGTCGAGCCATGTTCTTGACTTCTTCTGCATTGTCGTATGTCATTAAGAAATCGCCCTTCAAAGTTTCACATAAACTAAATAATTGCTCATGATCGAGACTATAATGTTTATATAATCGCTTGCCTGCCTGCTTCCCTCCGGCAGTATATGGAGGGTCTATAAAGTATATCGCATCTTTTCTGTCAGAAAATTCTTGTATTACCTTTAATCCGTCATCGCAACGGAAATCGATTCTTGTAGCAAAGTGATTTATATTTACAAATCTTTTGGCGATAGTGGCAGGGTACCAACGTGAATGAATGCCTTTACCATTCTCTCCGTATTTGAGAAATCCGGAGCCTTCCGCGAGAATTCCGCCATGGAATGTTCGATTTTTAAGAATTGTCTGAAATGCTTTTTCTCTTTGAGTACAAGGAATTCTGCTGATCTCATTTATAACTGATTCTTTGGATAATTCAAAAGTAAGAATGCGGTTCGCAAGCCATTCAGCGTCAGCATTAACGATGGATTCCCATACTGCAGCAATCTCGTCGTCAAGCTCAACCATAATTGCATCTTGAACCAAATTCTCGAAAAGTGCCGTCAGGCTAATAATCCCTCCTCCTGCAAAAGGTTCAACTAGGATAGTGGGTTTTGGATGGATAGTCGCAATCCATTGCCTGAATGTCGGCACAAACCACGTTTTCCCGCCTGGATACCGAAAAGGACTTCGTTGTGGAACAGACGCTACGTTAACTGGCTTAGGCATTTCAAATTTGCCTTGTGCTCCGGGGAATAATAGTGTTTGTTTGCGAGTAGTCATTTTAGAAGGGCTTCTCAATTGTTTTGTTAATAGGAGGCGTTTCGATCTGATCGTCTAGTTTTTCCTGAAGAAGCTTTATAAAGTCATCTACTTTTCCAGGAGATGCTGTGGTTATTGAAATAAGAGCAGGTTCGAACTCGGTGAAGACTTCGTCCACTTTATTTAGCGAATATCTGCCGACTTCATTGCCTTTTTCTTTAATGAGTTCCAAATCGTAAATAAGCCACGCAATATCTGCTTTGGATTTATGGACTCTTTTCAACTTTGGTAGAGTGTCAAAGAATGTCTTATTTAATGCAACAACTACTTTCTTTTGCCAACTATGCAGGATGCCGCCCTTGAAAAGAAGTTGAGGTGCAAGTCTTTTCCGTGAGGATGAGAGGTAATCAGGCCGGGGATAGTTGGGCTCTTTAGACCAATCCATTGATGCCCGAACTTTTGGGTCTTTCATAAAGTACTCGAAAGGTTCACGTACATTCCCTGAAATATATACAGCCTGAACTTCCAGCGCTCCGAAATCATAAATCTTTCCTTTGTCGTTATAAGCAACAAGAACAACATCAATATTCCCAGCGGACTTTCCTTGAGCGTCATTCAAACGCACTTCAGTTAAAGAACTCCAATTAGCATTGTTCTGAAAAAAGAAAGAAGCAGCGTCATCGGTAATTATCCAGTTTTCACGAAATCTGATAGGACAAGTTAGTACTGGATGGTCTTCGTGGTAAATACTGCAAACGCCAAGAGGGTCTTTCGCTTTATCTTTCGTACAATTCGGTACTTTATTATTAAAAGGACAAAGACGATGAGAGCGATATCTAACGGCTTTTTCTGTATGGTCATTAATCAAGTGGCCGAAGACTTCAGCGAGTGGTTGCCTTACATTTGCCATGCATGCCTTCCTTTTAATATACAATATTTAATGTTTGCCTTTGTAAAGATTATATAAGAATCCAATGCTATTTTGCACCTTGTTTGACGTATAACCTTCTTTATATTTTACTTTCTTTAGCGAGCGTGAACGGGCATTCAACTATAGTGCCCACGGTTTTAGTTGCTATGTTGTTTTATTATTTTTGGCTTCAAACATTTGTATGGAATCAATATGGATACTCTCTTTTGATAGGTGCGGTATTGATCGCCAAATTCCCTTACAAGCTTTCTCTCTTCTATAAAAGTTCCCGCAATCAGATAACAGGTGAATATAACATTTACAAGAATTGCGGATATGTCCAGAGGTCTTGCCCAAATGATCAGAATGGAGGCGACATAACAGGGATGGCGGGTAACAGCCAAAACACCCGAAGTATCGAGTTTTCCGGCATGGGATACTGCCCTGCCGGAGGTTTTCACTCTTACCTGTTTAAGTCCGATGAATTGTTCTGCACTATACCGGCGTCCTCCAAGAAAAAACAGCAGGGCGGATATTCCGAAGAGGATTATCTAGATTATACGCATATAGCCGTCCCAGTTGAATATTGGCTCCGTCCGCACCGACGAGGCAAACATAATTACGGGCACCAACGTCAGTATTGCGATAACATTGAAAAAGAGCCGGTAAAAACGATACAGCGGTCCTCGCCATTTATCCAGATATTCCGTTACTGATATTGATATCATTGCACTGTGCAAAACGCACCAAGCAATTACAAGCAGGGCAAGGACCAGATAATTTATATAGTTGAAGGTTTCCATTATAAAGGGGACAGTTGTCCCCTCTGTTTTATTACCGTTAGCGCTCCGCCAGGAAGACTCAGCCGCGTACTTTGAATATTACCGCGCTTATCCTGTCAATGCGGACTACTGCGTCGTAATATTCCCGGGTAGCTATTTTTGAGATATGAACGACAAGGTCTCCGACCCTGCTCACAGTTCCTTCAAGGTTCTCACCAGATTCGAGCCGGAGGATTACTCTTTTGCCGGTATTTTCAATCAGGACTTCCTTGACTGATACCGCGCCTGCTTTCAGCTCATAGCCCTTTTCAGCTGCCATCAGGACAGGGGAAAAGACCGCCATGCAGAGTATTGCAATCACCAGAATGCCTATTGCTTTCTTCATTGAAAAACACCTCCCTGAAAGAATTTGCCTATACCTCGCTTTAAATAAAGGAGCGTATAACTCTATTTGTCCAGCAAACCCGCCGGGTCTATGCCGACGATAATACCGCCCCAATGACGGCCGTCTATATACAGAGGCATCGAAAGATCGTTGATGACCTGGCCTGTGTCCCTGCTGTATGTCTGCAGGAGGAAAGGACGCTCATTTTTTGATCTTCTCTTTTCAGTATCGTTGTTGAACATTATCCTCTGGTGGCGGCTGTTCAGAAGATCACTCTCATAATTGCCTGTCATGGGTTTTGAACTTCTGGTAGGATGCGTTGGCACATAACCGTTCACATCCGACACAGAGAAATAGATACAGCCTTTGACCGCTTCGACCCCTTTGTCCAGGACCGGACGCAGTTCAGCGTCAGCCCAGTCGTTATAGACGGTTATAAGTTTCTGCGGCCGGGTATTCGGGACAGGCCTGTAGCTGGAATCAAAGATATTAATGCCTTTGCCATGGGCCTCCTGAAATTTTCTCTCGATAAGGTCTCTGAACTGTTTCGCTGTCTCAATGGTCTCTTCGATGGAACCGTAGCCGATCCTGAACTGTGAAACATTCTCAAGCATGCCTTCCGCTATCTGGCTGAGGTCAGAAGAAAACTTTGTTGATTCCTCAAGATTCTGCGCCACCTTCAGACTTAATGTGTGGATATCTTTAACCTGCCCGCCGATCTCGACATTTGTCTGGGACAGTTCCTCGATGGCTGAGGCTATGCGGCCTAACTGAGCATTATTGTTCTCAAAGTCGTTCACCATACCCGCGAAATGCTCCGAGGTTTTGCTGACGGTATCCCTTGTGCGGTCCATGTATTCCTTGATTTCGCCGGTCTCTTTAAGCGTGGCCTGAACGCGCTGCAGCATTTTATTGATATTCAGCGATATTTCCTCGGTAGCACCCTTTACCCTCTCTGCAAGCTTTCTCACCTCGTCGGCAACAACAGCGAAACCGCGGCCCTGTTCCCCGGCCCGCGCAGCCTCGATAGCCGCGTTGAGTGCGAGAAGGTTGGTCTGGTCCGAGATGTCTTTAATCAGAAGAACGATGTCCTTGATCTTCTCTGAATTTATATTTAGTTCATTGACGGTTATGCTGAATCCTGAAACCCTCTCTGCAACCTCGACCATCTGTCTCTTCACATCTTCGAGTTCGGCAAGGGACAGACCCGCAGTCTGCAGGTTCTGGGAAGTGGACGCAGCAATATTCGAAGCGTTCTGGGAGACTTCATTAACAGCCTTACTTACTTCGTCACTGCTGCTGAAGATTACATCGGCCAGGGCGCCCTGTTCCCTCGCGCTGTCATAAGAGTCCTTGACACGCTTTGAAACTTTCGCAGACTCCACTGCCATCCTGAGTCCGGTCTGTTTGGTGTCTGACAGCATTCCGGCCAGGTTTTTTGCGAGCTGATTATATTTATCCGACATATCACTGATTTCATCGTCGGCAGAGGCCGGCAGTTTTTTGGAAAGATCGCCGTATTTCAGGATGGCGGAGATGTTTTTTAGCGGTTTTACCGTGGAAGAGCGCAAAAAAAGGATCGCGAAAGCGCCTGCGAACACACAGACGATACCGGACACGAGAAACGCATAGGCTGAATATCCTGAGAAGTGAACAGCAGCGAGTGACAGCAATTGAATGATCACGACCGCCATGACAGCGCAGTTGATGTTTCTGGACATGGACCCGAAGGTCAATTTAGGCATGGATGTTAACTCCTTTTGTTCTTTTCTCTATTTATCTGTTGCGGACCAGCACATTTTGGGCTGGCCTGTTAAATTCGGTACCTGGCGGCTTAAGGGGTGACAAAAAGCCTGGCTTCTCACTCTATGCAGTTGATATTATATCGGAGATTTTTGTAAAAACGCTACTTCGGGAAATAAAACCCTTAAAATGGAGAAGCGGGCGTTTCTAAATTTCAAAAAAACAGGTGGAACTGGCTGCTGGCATGTAGAAAATGGTCAACAGTATCAAAGCCTTTACGGGTATTGCTTAAGTGGGACTAATTTGGCCGTTGCTTCAGCACAAATTGCGCCGGATGCCTTGTCGGAAATAAAAGCCCGTGTCTCTACTATTCTCGATCCTTTTGCGGTCAGTTCCGCCTCTACAACCAGGGGCCGTTCCACGAAAAGGGGCTGCTTGTATCTCACTGTAATCTCGGCCGTAACCGGATAAAGGCCTTCGGCCACAGCAGCGTGGACCATGGCTTCATCAAGTATAGTTGCGATAATGCCGCCATGAACAACACTTTTATATCCCTGAAATCTCTTGTGGAGGCTGAATTCCGAAACGGTTTTACCCTGAGCCGTGCTGAAGGTGAGATTCAGTCCGTATTCATTGTCCCTGCCGCATGCGAAACAGTTTTGATCGTCAATAGGCTCCATCAGTTTTTCAGTACTAATCCATGTGGCTATTTGTTCATCATTTCGAGGAAGTCTTTGTTGCTTTTTGCGCCTTTGAGCTTGCTGAGCAGGAATTCCATGCTCTCGACCGTGCTGAGCGGATTGAGCACTTTTCTGAGTATCCACATCTTGTTGAGCTGGTCGGCGTCAACAAGGAGCTCTTCCTTTCGGGTACCCGAGGCATTGATATCAATGCAGGGGAATATCCTCTTTTCGACGAGCTTCCTGTCGAGATGGACTTCCATGTTGCCTGTGCCCTTGAATTCTTCAAAGATAACGTCATCCATCCTGCTGCCGGTATCGACCAGAGATGTGGCAATAATTGTAAGACTGCCGCCTTCTTCTATATTTCTTGCAGTGCCGAAAAACCGCTTAGGCCTCTGTAGGGCGTTGGCGTCCAGTCCGCCCGATAACACTTTTCCACTTGCAGGGGTTATGGCGTTATACGCCCTTGCAAGCCTTGTGATACTGTCAAGCAGTATTACTACATCACGTTTCTCTTCAACCAGCCTCTTTGCCCTTTCTATAACCATCTCTGATACCTGACAATGGCGCTGCGGCGGTTCGTCGAAGGTGGAGCTGATGATCTCGGCGCCGGTGACCTGTCTTTTCCAGTCAGTCACTTCTTCCGGTCTTTCGTCAATCAGGAGTATTATCAGATGTATCTCGGGATGGTTCGTCCTTATTGCCTTGGCAATTGACTGCAGAAGCATGGTCTTGCCTGTCCTGGGCGCTGCGACAACGAGTCCGCGCTGGCCTTTTCCAATAGGGTTGATAAGGTCCATTACCCTCATTGAAAAATCGGTCTGCACATATTCAAGCTGTATTTTTTCTGTCGGATAGTACGGCGTCAGGTTATCGAAGAGCGGACGTCTGATGTTCTCTTCCGGTGTCTCGTCGTTTATGGTCTCGACCTTGAGGAGGGCGAAATACCGCTCACTCTCCTTGGGAGGGCGTATCTGTCCTGAGACATAGTCGCCGGTCCTTAAGGCAAAACGCCTGATCTGTGATGGTGAGACATAGATATCGTCTGGGGACGGCAGATAGCTGTAATCGGGTGAACGCAGAAACCCGAAGCCGTCGGGCAGTATTTCGAGGACGCCCGCTCCGTATACATTGCCTGCCTTGTCGGTCTGTGCCTGCAGGATTGCGAAAATGAGTTCCTGCTTTCGCATTCCGCCGGCAGTGTCCACATTAAGGTCCTTGGCCATGGTCACCAGATTGTCAACGGTCTTTTGTTTCAATTCTGAAATTGAAATGTTATTTTCCATATTTTTTTTCCTCTCCGGGTGAATAATAGAAATTGTCGAACCTTTTAATACTCAAGATTTGGAATTTTCCTCAATAGTGAAAGTATCTGGTCAAAAAAGTTGATTATGGTTTATCCCTGCTAAGGGGGGTTTTCTCCGAACTGTTCATAGGTTACCTAATATCCCGCTCTTTGTCAACTGTCCGGACAGCGTTTGTCAAGGCAAAGTACAAATGTCCGCTTTTAAGCAAAGTAGAAGTGTCCGGTTTTTCCGAGGGCCTGAGGTTAAAACTTTGCGTCCGGGTGGTTATCGAGTTCGGCCAGTATCTTTGCTATTTCCTCATCGGAGACATCGTCCACTACTATGCACCCAGTATTGTCATATTCGAGTTTTGTAATGCCGGGGAATTCCCTTTCTAGCAGCTTCATGTTAAATGCGTGCTTTTTAATGAGCTCAAGAAGCCTTTTGTTTTCCTCTTCAAGATCATATTTTTCTATTGCAGCTTTCACGGTATAGCGAATTTCGAGTTCGCTCCAGGGTTTGGTGAGGAAGCGGTAGATCTCCCCCATGTTGATGGCCCTAATGGCAGCCTCCAGGCTGGCGTGGCCTGTCAGCATGATTCTTACGACATTCGGAAACTGACTGCCGACCTTTGAAAGGAACTCGGCCCCTGACATGCCCGGCATCATCTCGTCGCTGATAACGACCTTTATCTTCTGTGCCGCCACAATGGCTAGACCATCGGCCGCGTTTTCAGCAGAGAAAACATTATATGGATCTTCGATAAATGTCCGTTTCAGCGCCTCGATTATGTTGCGCTCGTCATCGACGATGAGTATGCTGTCCTTTCTCATGTCAGGCCCCCTCTGTTTTATGCTGTGCTATTTTGCGCGATGAATCCATCGCTGTCAGGTCCTGGTCTTTTTCATGAACACAAACACCCCGCTTTTAGAAGGATCGAGATGGAACCCCCTTGTAAGAGTATCTATGTTTTTTAAATTCAAAATGGTATTTTTTCTGAGCATAAGCAGTCCGGTGCCTGTTCTCACATCGCGCGAAAGCACCATGCCGTCCTTCAGGTCTTTGGCGGTCAGTTCCACCTCCATGCAGTCATCGGCAGAGGTTGTGGTAATGAAAAATTCCCTGGCCGCTTTTTCGAGGGGCGCATACAGAGCAGCATCGAATTGGGATGTCAACATGGTCTTGACCTGATTGAGGGCGCTCTCAACTGAACGCAGCTCGCGATGCAGCATCCTGTCAAAGCCGTCTGCAAGGGATATTATCATTGCGCCGAGAGGGATGGAATCTGCTTTCAGCCTGTCCGGAAAACCCTTGCCGTTGTACCATTCGTGATGATGCCTGACAAGGATGCCGGCCTCACGCAGGTCTTCCATGCAGTCAATTACCGCCTGTCCCCTGACCGGGTGTTTCATATATTCGGCCATCTCGTCGGCAGAGAGTTCTGCCACAGTTTTGGTCATGGCTATGTCCGATTCGCCGATCTTGCCTATGTCATGCAGCTGAGCGGCCATGATTATCGTCTCGGTATCCTGAGATGAGAGCCCCATATTGCCTGCCATCATGGCAGCCAATTTAGCTACATTGTGCGAGTGGCTGTGCATCGTCCGATTTCTGAGTTCGATGAGGCCGGACATTGATGCCATGATTTCTTCAAGGTTTCTCCTGAATTTCTCGTTCAGTTTTTTTAATTCCTTGTTCTGCCTGGTCAGATCAATGGTATGCTGCTGAACATAGAATTCGAGTTCGGTACTCCACTTTTTCAGCTCCTCATTTTGCCGGAGGGTGAGTTCTGTGAGATATCTGTTCTCCTGGACCAGGCTGTACTTGTCGAGGGCCTCCTTTACTACAAGCAGCAGATCAGAGTTGTTCCATGGCTTGGACACATACCGGTAGGCGCCGCCCCTGTTGATGGCGCCTATGGCCGCCTCGACATCAGCATGCCCCGTAAGTATAATCCTGACTGAATCAGGCGCGATCTCCCTCGATTTCTCAAGGAACTCGGCCCCTGACATGCCCGGCATTCTCTGGTCAGAGATGATAACAGGTGTTTCGGTCCCTTTCAGGAGCGTTAGCCCTTCTGCCCCGGACAGGGCTGTAATTACCTCATAACCTTCGGCCATGAATAGACGCTTCAGGGAACGGAGTATGTTTTCCTCATCGTCTACAAACAGTACACGCTTTGATATATTGGGACGATTATTTTCCATGTTGGCCGGGGGCTATGATGGAGCCGTTTTCCGGAAGTATTACTTTCCGGGCCATCTCATCAGCGAAAAAAATGCAATCACTCATATGCTGTTGTCCTCTCTTATAAAGACGAGCATCAGGCCTTTGTACGCACCGTCGGTTTGACCCATTAAAGAACCAAAGATCCGTCCCCCAATCCCGTTTATTGTTGTCCTTGTAACGCATTTATGTTTCTGCTTCACCTGTTCTATGAAGTGCAACAATTCAGGGGAAAGAGCATGGTCAACGAGCTGGCCCAGACATTTCCAGTGGTCACCCGTTTCCACTGCCCAGGCCTCGTTACACTGGACAATTACATCGTCCATACCTATGCCCATAACCGGCACCGGCAGCGAGTATATGATTTCCTGGTTGCTTTCGAGCATTCTGCCCCTTAGTTCAAGGTTCCTCGATTTTTCGTCGAGCAGTATTTTGAGTTCAGAGTTGACCTTGATGAGTTCAGCGGTCAGCTCGGCATTTTTCCTGAAGAGGTAATAACGTTCTATTGCGTGGGCTATGAT
This sequence comes from uncultured Nitrospiraceae bacterium, assembly GCA_903822005.1. Lineage (GTDB taxonomy): Bacteria > Nitrospirota > Thermodesulfovibrionia > Thermodesulfovibrionales > Dissulfurispiraceae > Fen-1308. Next base: position 269,386 of record CAIJNL010000002.1, on the reverse strand, counting down.
TATTTTCAGTTCGTCGTCATTCCATGGCTTTGGGACGAATTTATATATCTGGCCCTCATTTACCGCCGATACAATCGAAGCAGCGTCAGCATATCCTGAAAGCACTATCCTCACGGTGTCGGGCCATACGGTTCGCACCTCTTTCAGGAACTCGACACCGTTCATGTGGGGCATACGATAATCGGAAATGACTATCTGCACGTTGTTCTGTCTGAGCAGTTCGAGGCCGTCTTCTGCCGATGTGGCGGTCAGTATTGTGTACTGGTCGTCCATGAAAAGACGTCTCAGCGCGGTCAGAACGTTAGGTTCATCATCCACGCATAATATTTTTATCCATTCACCCATCTAGGCCTCCACAACAGGAATGCATATGGTAAATGAGGACCCCTTGCCGATTGCGCTCTCGACTGAGATATCGCCGTCATGTTTTTTTATTATGTCATACGCTATGCTGAGACCGAGACCAGTCCCCTTTCCGACGTCTTTGGTCGTGAAAAATGGCTCGAATATGCGTTTCTGAACTTCCGGCGGCATACCGCCGCCTGTGTCGGATATGACTACATTGATCCGTCCGTTTTCATGTCTTGTGCGGACACGTATTTCACCTTTATCCCTGATGGCATGGCCCGCGTTAAGCAGGATATTCATGAAGACCTGGTTGAGCTGTCCGGGATTGCACCTGGTTTGGGGAATTTCGCCGTAATCCCTGATCAGATTCACCTTGTACTTGAGTTCATTCCAGATGATGTTGATTGTGCTTTCGATACCGGCATTAATATCTGCAGGCTTATATTCAGCCTCATCTATTCTCGAAAAACTCTTCAGGTCCTGAACAATCTTTTTGACCCTGTCTGCTCCGTCCAGTGACTCGGTGATCAGGTTTTCGACATCTTCCCTGATGAGATCGATCTTAAGAGAACCTTTTTTTTCCCTGATGGCACTGAGGTCTGCCTCGTTTCCGGTACTTCGTGCCTGGCCTGCTATGACCTCTGTCTGAGCATCGGCAAACTCCCAGATCCTGGAGACGTATTTCCTTAGAGTATTTATGTTGCTGATAATGAATCCCATGGGATTATTGATCTCATGGGCTATGCCGGCGGCAAGCTGGCCTACAGAGGCCATCTTTTCCTGCTGGAGTATCTGTGACTGCGCGGTCTTGAGTTCCGCGTAGGCCTTTTCGAGTTCGATGTTTTTCTGCTCGAGGGCCTCTTCGGCCAGTTTCCTTTTCGTGATGTCTCTTGAGACAAGAAGAATACTCCGGATACTTCCATCGAAGTCTGCGACAGGTGTTAACTTGGCGTCCCACCAGAGATTATTCGAATGCCTGTCCCTCGACATGTAGCGAATCGAAATCATTTCACCGGTCCCGGCCTTGCGAATTGCTTCTTCCATAAGCCCGCGGTCCGTACTGACCATTTCCTGAATGCTGAGAGTTGCGAGTTCTTCTGATTTGCAGAATCCGTTGAGCCGCAATCCGGCCTCATTCATGCTAAGGAACATACCATCTGTTGATATATGGGCGATACAGTCCTGCGAGCTGTCTATGAATGATCTGAAATAGTCTTCGGATACCCTTAGCATTTCCTGGGCCTGTTTACTCTCGGATATGTCGTAGCAGGAGCCGATAAGACCCGCAAAGCCCGCGTCGGGCCTGTAAAATGGGTGGCCCATGTGCAGTATCCACCGGTATTCCATGTTGTGATTGCGCAGGCGGTACTCCAGGCGGAAACAGAGCTTATCTTTAATCGCATTCTGAACAGTCTCAAAACAGAGGTCGAAATCAGAGGGATATATACCATCCATCCAGCCTTTGCCGAGTTCGTCTTCGAGCCGCCGTCCGGTAAAGCCAAGCCAGGCATTGTTCAGGTAATCGCAATTCCCTTCAGTTCCGGTCCGCCATACCATGGCAGGAAAGTCGTCCAGCAGGGCAATGCGATCATTTTCCTCTAGTGGCTTACGTTCAGTTTTATTGGCCGCTTCCATCGCAATCCTTTTGGGTTCCCGAAACGGGAAGAATAATAGTAAACGTTGTTCCCTTGCCGACGCTGCTCTCCACGTTTATCTCGCCGCTGTGTTTCTTGATTATATCGTACGCAATACTGAGACCCAGGCCTGTACCTTTGCCGATCTCTTTTGTGGTAAAAAAAGGCTCGAAGATTCTCTTTTTTATTTCATCCGGCATTCCGCAGCCAGTGTCTGAAACGGACACGAAAACATTATTTTTGTCCGCCCATGACTTAACCAATATTTCTCCCTGCTGTTCTATGGCTTGCACCGCATTAACAAACAGGTTCATGAATACCTGATTCAGCTGCCCCGGTATGCACTTAACAAGGGGAAGCTCGGCAAGCTCTTTACGAACAGTGGCCTTGTATTTGATTTCATTATGGACGATGTTGAGCGTGCTTTCTATTCCTTTATTGATATCGGCCGCTTGCGTTTCAGTTCCATCTGCATGGGAAAAGCTCTTGAGATCCTGAACTATCTTCTTTACCCGGTTTGTTCCATCCAGGGATTCACTGATAAGCTGCGTGATATCATCCATAATGAAATCAATTTTTAGAGACGTTCGATTTTCTTGCAAATTTGCAAGAAAATCGTGCGGATTCTCCCGCTCAATGACCTCCTTTTGAAGGTCAAGATAATAGATGAGTTTGCGCACATATTTGTCGAGGCTTGTGAGATTGCTCGAAATGAAACCGATAGGATTATTGATTTCGTGAGCTATGCCGGCAGCCAGCTGTCCGATGGAGGCCATCTTTTCCTGCTGTACTATCTGCGATTGCGTCATCTTCAGGTTCTGGCAGGCCTTATCAAGCTCTTCGTTTTTTACCCTGAGCATTTCCCTGCTCTGCAGCAGCTCCCCGGTGATCCTTTTTGCTTCAGTTATGTCACGGAGTATTATTACCGACTTTACTGATGACGATTCATAAGGCGTGTTGTTGTCAAACAAGAAAAATTCAAACCATTTACCGCTCTCATGGAAGATTTCGCAGGATTCTGAAAAATCTTTGCCGCCGGAGAAGCCTCCCCGCCGCATCACTTCCTTCCAGTCACGGCTTACAAGCTCCGCGACGGGCTGTCCGGTCAGGATAATGAGCATTTTGTTGCAGCGCAGGATACGGCCATGAGCATCCGTAAGGATCATTACGCTGCTGATGCAGTCCATGCTTTCTTCCCACTCACGCTTTGCCCTTTCAACTGCTTCAAAGGTTTCTGCCATGAGCGCGTTTTTTATCTTTATGTCCTCGAATTCCTTGAAGCGGACAATGTTTCTTATTTTTATCATAAGCTCGGTAACGTCTACCGGCTTGCTGATGAAGTCATTGGCACCGGCTTTAAGACAACTCAGTCTTACGTCATTGTCAAGGTTGCCGGTCACTGATATTACCGGGATATGGCGGGTTTCCGGATTGGCCTTTAATTGCCGGCAAACGTCAATGCCGTCAACGCCCGGCATGTATACATCAAGCAGGATCAGGTCAGGATTGCAGGTCTGTGCTTTTTCGAGTGCTTCATTGCCGTCAGAGGCCGTTTCCGGCATATAACCGCCCTGGGTGACAAAGGCGGACATGAGCGTGAGTTGCGCGGGGTCGTCATCAACAATCAGGACCGTAACGTTCGAATTTTCGGGTACATTATCCTTGACCATAGGCATCGTTACCTCTCTACTCATAGTATATAGACACATATGGGGTAAAGTGCAATTCGGGAGTTGTCAATATGGGTATTCCGCGCAATCGTCGCTAAACGAAGCGGCCGGGGCAGGCGTTTTTGTTGATTGGCCCTGAATAAATGTGGTTTAATATAGAGTTCAAGGAAGAAATCTTCTATAATAAACGGATATGCCCCATAGCAAGATATTAATAATCCTGACAAGTATCTGCCTGCTCGTGCTTTTCCATGTGCAGGATACTTCTGTTTCCGCCGCACAGGAAAATGGAGGGTCCGGTATCAGGCTGCGCGCTGCCCGGCATGCTGATTTTGTCAGGATAGTCGTGTCAGCAGAAGAAGGCCTGATTAAAGGAAGCTCTGCTTCGCTCGACAGCAACATGGTCATTAAGATAGACATCCGATCGGTTGCCACAGCTGCAGGCAAGGGTAAAAATGGCCTGTTTGTCCAGACCGACAAAGGGACCCTGAAAGAGGGGGTGACCGTAGAGTTATTAAAATCGGTCAGCCTTGCTGTCAAGGATTCTATTCTGTCCGTATCGGTTCCCAATGTCCGGGATATAAAGGTGCTGAAACTCCAGTCACCCTCGAGAATGGTCATAGATGCTTTTTTTACAGCCGCTCCGCGTGATGAAACGGGCCAGTCAGCCGCCTTAAAGGCATTGGCAGACCAGGTGGCTTTCAGGACTTTTGTCATAGATGCGGGCCACGGCGGTTTCGATTATGGAATCAGGGGAACCCATTTTGTTGAAAAGGATTTTACGCTCAACTTCTCCCGCGACCTTGCCGGGATACTTGCCAGGAGCGGCAGGGATGCAGTCCTTACCAGGAAGACTGATCTGGTAATGACTCTCGCTGAAAGGATCAGCGTCGCAAACAGGAAGATGCCGGATATCTTCATTGTTTTTCATGTCTCGTCCACAAAGGTACCGGCTGTTTATGTCTTGCCGGACAGGACTGAAGACGGCGGCGCGATCCTTGGCCAGAAGAAGAGGGAGATTTCAAAGAATATAGCAGAGGCCATTGCAAAGGGCATAGAGAAAGAATTTTCTATAAGCGTAGTCAGGGTGTCGCTTCCGCTTCCCCTGCTTATGCGCAGCAGAGTTCCGGCTGTTATCGTGGAGCTGCCGAATCCCGACGATTTCGGCTATGACAAGAAAAACAGGGACAGGATGCTGTCAGCAGTCATAAAAGGTTTGTCAGCCGGCACAAGGGACGACAGGCAGCCTGCCCCCGCACAGAGAACCGAGGTCAAAGCGGAGCTGAAATCCGAGGTGAAAACTGGGGTCCCTCCGGCAGCCAGGCCGGCAACAAAGACGGACACGAAAACTGAAAAAACACCAGAACAAAAGCGGGACACTAAAGATGGAAATAACACCGAAGGAATGAAGGAATAGCATTGAAGAACACGAAGGACAAAAACAGACCATCGATCAGGAAAAAGGTAATCATGATCAGCGCTGTCGTCGTGGCGGCAGCACTTATCGGATGGCTGATTATCTCTTTTTTTATGCCCGGGAGACCCATGCCCCTCATACAGGACATTGCGGGTCAGGGCAGGAATGATCTGCCGGTCCAGTTTTCGGAAATAAGGGTCCCGGTGACCATTTTCTATCCTGCCAAATCGGGAGTAACAAAGGAAGAAAGAACGGTTGCAGCAGGTTCTCTCCCGGTCAAGATGGTCGAATCGGTGCTGCAGGAGTATTTCAGCGGATTCAAAACTGATCTGAAAAACACGGTAGTGCGCGGAGTATACAGGGACAGGAACAGGGTCTTCTATATAGACCTGTCTGACGAGTTCCGCAGAAATTTTTCGGGTGATAACGGAGATGAATACTATCTGCTCAAGTCGCTGTATCAGACGATTGTTACGAATGTTTCTGAAGTCAGAGATATAAAGATACTTATAGAGGGCCGGGAGGTCGAGAGCATAGGAGGGCACATGATGATAATGACTCCTCTGCGGGAATCGGTCTCTTATTGACAGCGTGATAACAGGCAATAGTCCTATAGGAATTTTCGATTCGGGCATCGGGGGACTCACGGTCTTCAGGGCTGTAAGCAGGATATTGCCGGGCGAGGACATTATCTATCTCGGCGACACCGCCCGTGTACCTTATGGCACCAGGTCGTCTGAAACCATAGCGCGCTATTCTTTTGAATGCACGGATTTTCTGATAAAGAAAGGCGTCAAGATACTGGTAGTCGCCTGTAATACGGTTTCCGCCATAAGCCTTGCTGGCATAAGGGAAAGGGTTTCAGTCCCGGTGATAGGCGTTATAGAGCCGGGGGCCCGTGCTGCTTTGGCAGCAACAAAAAACGGGCGCATAGGAGTAGTAGGAACTGAGGCGACTATAAGGAGCAGCGCGTATGTGAAGGCCATAAAGGCCCTTGATGAAGGGGTCGATATCTTTGGCCTGGCTTGTCCCCTGTTTGTGCCGCTTGCTGAAGAGGGCTGGACGGACGGGGAGGTAGCGAGGCTGGTTGCCGAAAGGTATCTTTCCTCGCTCAGGGAAATGGAAATAGATACCATAGTCCTGGGCTGCACGCACTACCCGCTGCTGAAAAAGGTGATAGCTGAAGTGATGAGCGGAGTGGTTATCATAGATTCCGCTGTCGAAACGGCGAAAACCCTGAAAATTGTTCTTGATGAAGGCCCTCTGCTCAGCACGCGTGGCAACGCAGGCATGCACAAGTTTTTTGTGACGGATTCTGCAGAAAAATTCAGGGCAATCGGCAGCCGGTTTCTCGGCGAAGACATGAAAGACAGCGAAAAGGTAAAGATACCGGCGCTTTTGTGACAGTACCAGCAGCTAAATATTTGGAGGATGAATGAGGCCTGACGGAAGAAAAAATGACGAACTGCGCAGGATAAAGATCAGGCGCAATTACATTAAACCGGCGGAGGGATCGGCCCTTATCGAACTAGGTGATACCAGGGTCATATGTACTGCGAGCATAGAGGAAAAGGTACCGCCTTTTCTGAGGGACCAGAAAAGAGGCTGGGTAACCGCCGAGTACGGCATGCTGCCGAGGGCCACATCTGTGCGCACATCGCGCGAAGCTACTCTCGGCAAGACTGGCGGCAGGACCACTGAGATCAAGAGGCTTATCGGCAGGGCATTGAGGGCTGTAATTGATATGGAAAAGCTGGGAGAGCGCACTATCTGGCTCGACTGCGACGTAATCCAGGCTGACGGAGGGACCCGTACGGCCTCGATAACGGGCGCTTATATTGCGCTTTATGATGCAGTCCGGGTAGCAATGGACAAGGGGCTGGTGACAAAAAACCCTTTAATAGACAGCCTGGCCGCCATAAGCGTAGGTATAGTGGGCGGCGTGCCTATGCTCGACCTGTGTTACGCTGAAGACTCTACCGCGGACGTTGACATGAATGTAGTCATGACAGGAAGCGGCAAGATTGTAGAGATACAGGGCACCGCCGAATCAGAGCCTTTTTCAAAGGATGTGCTCAACGAACTGCTCAGGCTTGCCGAAAAAGGCATAGGCGAGCTTGGCGCGGTCCAAAAAGAGATATTTTCGGGCAATATGTTAGAATATTAAAAATGATACAGGGTAAATCGTCAATGTACAAAAGCATATTCATATGGCTGTTCATCGTCATGTCGGTGTTTTTTGTCTTCAATCTGTTCAATACACCGCCAAAGTCCGACAAGGAACTGATCTTTTCGGACTTCCTGGCAAGTGTGAATTCAGGTGCTGTTGAAGAGGTAACGATAAAGGAAAACAATATCGGCGGACGTCTGAAGGATGGTACCAAGTTTAAAACATACGCCGCCAGCTATCCTGAACTTGTAAAGGAACTGAGGGACAAGGATGTTCGTATTAATGCAAAGCCGCCTGATCAGCCGCCCTGGTATATGACCTTTTTATTGTCCTGGGGCCCCTTAATTATAATTGTGCTGATCTGGATATTCTTTATGAGACAGATGCAGGCCGGCGGTAACAAGGCCATGTCGTTTGGCAAGTCGAGGGCCAAGGTTGTCTCTGACAAGGCCGTCAAGATAACCTTTGCAGATGTTGCGGGCATAGAAGAGGCAAAAAATGAGGTCCAGGAGATCATAGAATTCCTGAGAGACCCGCAGAAGTTTTCGAGGCTGGGGGGCAAGATACCCAAAGGAGTACTTCTGGTTGGGGCGCCCGGCTCTGGAAAGACCCTTCTCGCAAAGGCCATAGCCGGAGAGGCAGCAGTGCCCTTCTTTTCCATATCCGGCTCTGATTTTGTAGAGATGTTTGTGGGCGTCGGAGCATCCAGGGTCCGCGATCTTTTTGATCAGGCAAAGAAGAGCGCTCCCTGCATCATATTCATAGACGAGATAGACGCTGTCGGAAGACATAGGGGTGCCGGACTGGGCGGCGGTCATGATGAACGCGAACAGACCCTTAACCAGCTGCTTGTCGAGATGGACGGTTTTGAAGGCAAGGAAGGGGTAATTATAGTTGCTGCTACCAACAGGCCTGATGTGCTGGATCCTGCTCTTCTCAGGCCCGGCAGATTCGACCGCCAGATAGTGGTTCCTGTGCCGGACGTAAAGGGCAGGATTGAAATACTCAAGGTCCACTCCAAGGCAATTCCGATGGCTGATGATGTTGAACTCGAAAAGATAGCGCGCGGCACTCCGGGCTTTACGGGCGCTGATCTCGCCAACCTTATCAATGAGGCCGCACTTATAGCGGCAAGAAGGAGTAAGGACAAGGTGGACAAGGAGGACTTTGAATTCGCCAGGGACAAGGTGCTTATGGGTGTTGAGCGCAGGAGCATGGTCCTTAACGATGAGGAGAAGAGGAACACCGCCTATCACGAGGCAGGTCACGCTCTGGTGGCCAAGCTGACTCCCGGCACGGACCCGCTTCACAAGGTGAGCATTATTCCCAGGGGAAGGGCGCTCGGCGTGACCCAGCAGCTTCCTATTGATGATAAATACACATATTCCAAGGACTACCTGCTTAAGGCGCTTAATGTGCTCATGGGCGGCAGGGCTGCGGAGGAGCTGGCACTGGGCCATATGACAACTGGTGCAGGCAATGACCTCGAAAGGGCCACTGAACTCGCCAGACGCATGGTCACCGAGTGGGGCATGAGTGAGATGCTGGGGCCGCTTACATTCGGCAAGAAGGAAGAACAGATATTTCTTGGCCGCGAAATCGCACGCCACAAGGACTACAGCGAAAAGACGGCGGTTGATATAGACGAAGAGGTCAAGCGTATCGTGATGGAAGCCTATGAAGTGTCCAAAAAACTGTTAAAGAAAAACAGGAGCCTGCTTGAAGCAGTAGCCAAGCTGCTGCTTGAGAAGGAGACCATAGACTTGGCCGATATTGACCAGATGGTAAAGGACGTTAAGACAGCCAAAAAGGCAAGTTAATTTGACACTTATAGAAAGTTAAAAGGACCGTGCTATTAAGGGCACGGTCCTTTTTTTGTTAAGGTTTATCTTCCAATTCAGGATGGTTTTTTTTCATACAAACGGGGCAGATTCCATGACTGAAATCTGCCTGCGGATTTTTGATCAGATAGTGCTCAATGGGATGCCAGTTATTCTGACTGTCCCTGATGCTTTTGCAGTATGCGCAGATGGGAACAACTCCCCTCAATGCCTGGAGTTCCGTCAAATAATCCATTAAGCGCTTATTCTTATCGCCCAGCGACTGGTTCAGATAGACGAGTTCAAGATCTGTCTGGATTATATGGCGGAATTTCAATATTAAATCCTCGACCGTTTTCGAATATCGATTTTCTTTGCGGTCGAGTACACAAATTGTTCCAAATGTTTTTCCATCCGGCAGAAGAATAGGGAAGCCCAGATACGAGATCATGTTCAACTTGACATCAGGATTATTCATCCAGTTAACATCGGTCAACGCATTGGGAACAAGCAGTCTGTCTTCGGACTTGATCACGGTCTCGCAATACAGTCCGGAACCCCAGATGTGCTCCCTGTCCCCCGGATTGTAAGGGTTTCCATTGCTCTTGCTGGAAACAAATACTTCGATATAAGGCTCATTTAACCTCATGATCAATGCAGCCGGGATCCCGACTATTTCGGCCAGAATATCGACTATGCCCTGCCACGTTTCAAATGTGGATTGAGGCAATTCTATCTTCACTGTTGTTTTAATCATTCTTTCAGCCCTCTATCTGATATTATCAATTTAATATAAATAATTAAACTACTCAAGTCTTAATTACTGTGATCAGCGGCCGAATGTTTATGGGTGATATTTTGGACTGATCGCTGTTCAGAGTTTATAATATACAAAGGTTCACGGGGGTATCCAAATGAAGCTTGAATGGTCAAATTACTCTTTTGATTTCAGCTGGAAGACCGCCATTATGGGCATACTGAATATTACGCCGGACTCTTTCTCGGACGGTAGTCTTTTTCTTGACAGGGAGAGGGCGGTGGAGCATGCCCTGCAGATGGTTGAAGATGGAGCTGACATCATCGATATCGGTGGAGAATCCACCAGACCCGGGTCTGAAGCGGTTGCGCTTGATGAGGAGCTGAGGCGGGTTATCCCCGTCATCGAGGCGATAGCAAAAAAAATAAATATTCCGGTTTCAATAGATACCTATAAAGCAGCCGTTGCGCACAGGGCCATTGATGCAGGGGCATCCATGGTAAATGATATCAGTGGCCTGATGTTTGATCCTGATATGGCAAAGGCGGTAGCTGCAGCTGGTGTGCCTGTCGTGCTGATGCATATAAGAGGCACACCAAGGGACATGCAGAAAGATCCGGTCTATTCAGATCTGATGCCCGAGGTGATGGACTATTTAAGGCATAGCATACGAATTGCCTGTGATGCAGGTATTGACAGGTCAAAGATAGTAATCGATCCAGGCATTGGATTCGGCAAGACCGCTGAGCATAATCTGCAGATACTGAAGTACTTGCCTGAATTAGAGGTTCTTGGTCGTCCGATTCTCGTTGGCGTGTCACGGAAGGCCTTTTTAGGCCGGATACTAGGTGATGCCGGGCCGTCAGAGAGGCTTGAGGGCACGGCCGCGGCGGTCGCCATTGCGGTGATGAACGGAGCCAATATCATCCGGGTGCATGATGTAAAGGAGATGGCAAAGGTTGTCCGGGTAGCGGATGCGATTAAGCGCGGGAAACTTTAATATTTCCTTCTTTGTGCAGGGAAGGACTCTATTTAATGGCTGGCGGCGGCAACCGGATCGACAGCGCAGCGTCGCCGTTGCATATGACAAACAGAGACAAATTGTTAGCGTCTATCCCGATCCGGCGTTTAGCGAGTATACCCACGATGATTCAGCAAGCCGAGATACGATTGCCGCTGACATCATAAAAGCAATCTGGATTGATTTAAGAGGAATAATCGCGCTGAATTGTCGCCAAGGTCAGCCGCCTCTTGTCTCGCTGAATAAGATCACTTTGACTTAACGACCGCAGATTCTAAAAGGCGCAGGATGCTTTCACCCGTTTAAAATCTAAAGCAAGGAACACCGAGACATCGAGTCGACTGACCTTGCCGGTTTCTACGCGAGCACAAGTACTCTTTTCTGTCTATCTAATAACCCGACAGTATCATCTTGAGCAGCGCCATACGCACGAAAAGACCGTTTTCGGCTTGTTCGAAATACCTGGCACGAGGGTCCTGGTCCACCGAGTAGCTGATCTCGGTAACGCGCGGCAGCGGATGCATGACAATAGAATCTTTTTTCATAAGCGCAAGAAGCTCGCCGTTAACATTAAAACGCTCGCTCTCCTTGATGACCTGTTCGTATACCGCTGAATCTCCGTCCTGGAAACGCTCCCGCTGAACTCGTGTCTGGTAGATTACATCGGCCTGCGGTGCGGCGGCCTTCAGGTTGTCTGTCTCTTCCCAGTTTATCTTGTGAGAGGTCAGATACTGTTTTACATCCTCTCCCATCCTGGTCTGTTTGGGCGAGACAAAAATGATCTTGTTGTCAGAGTAATGCTTTCCAAGCATATATGAAAGTGAACGCACAGTCCGGCCATTGGAAAGATCTCCTACCATGGCTACAGTCAATCCGCTGAGCTTGCCGAATGATTTCTTTATTGTGTAAAGGTCAAGCAGGGCCTGGGTCGGATGCTGGCCCTTGCCGTCGCCGGCATTGATGACCGGCACTTTTGAAAACTGCTGCGCGCGCGCCGCGCCGCCTTCCTTGTGATAGCGAAGTACGATAGTGTCGCAATAGCCGCTTATTACCCGGATCGAGTCTTCCAGGCTCTCGCCCTTTGCCTTTGATGAAAACTGCTGCGCGTTCTCTGTGCTTATGACTTGCCCGCCAAGCCGGCACATGGCAGCCTCAAAGCTCAGCCTTGTCCTGGTACTCGGCTCATAAAAAAGAGAGGCCATGATCTTTCCCTTTAACAGATCATGGGACTGCATCTTTTCCATGTCTGCAGAAATACGGAATACTGAGTTCAGGGTTTCCTGGTCGAACTGCTGGGAATCGATTACTCCGTTCAGCTTTTTCATCATTCCTCCCGAGTATGTAAAATTAGACTGATTGGCTGTATAAATTGCGCCGTTGACAGCAGCGGCGACTGAAAAAGTCTACTATCCCAGGACATTTCCTGTCAATTAATCGACATGGAAGGACACGAAATTTTTATTTGCAGGGTCAAAACCGATCGCAGAAATTGGGCGGGTTGCAAACAGGTTTATGTAAGGTTACATCTTGTCCGGGGCATTGACGCCGAGAACTTTGAGTCCGTGATGTAGCACAATCTTTATGGCCTCGCAAAGGGCAAGGCGGGCCTTTGTAAGCTGCACATCCCCGGTAATGACTTTGTATTTGTGATAATATGGATGGAAAAGTCCTGCAAGCTCCTGCATGTAAAAGGTGATCCTGTGAGGCTCATGGGTCAGAGCGGCACCCCTGAGCACCATCGGATATAGAAGTAATTTTTTAACTAACCGCATTTCTTCATCATTATAGAGTGCGCCGTCAAAATCTCCTGATTTCTGACTCCCTGCAACATAGCCGTCTGTTTCTGTCGCCTTTTCAAAGATACTGTTTATCCTTGCGTGGGCATATTGGACGTAAAAGACCGGATTTTCGCTCGACTGTGCTTTTGCCACTTCGATGTCCACATCAAGGTGGCTGTCCGATCTCCTGGTCAAAAACAGGAATTTGGTGGTGTCCGGACCGATGTCATCCATGACTTCCCTGAGTGTGATAAATTCTCCGGCGCGTTTTGACATCTGGACTGGCTGCCCGCCTTTCAGCAGGTTGACCAGTTGGACGAGAAGCACCCTCAAGCTCTCCGGGGGCAGGCCGAGCGCCTGTATTACCGCCTGCATCCTCGGTATATAGCCGTGATGGTCCGCGCCCCAGATATCTACCAGTTCTTCAAAGCCGCGCAGTATTTTGTTGCGGTGGTACGCGATGTCCGGCGCAAAATAGGTGTATTCGCCATCTTTTTTGATGATGACCCTGTCCTTGTCGTCCCCGAATTCGGTTGACCTGAACCAGGTTGCCCCTTCGTGCTCAAAGATATATCCCCGCACGCGCAGATCATCAATAGCTTGTACTACATCGCCGTTGCTGTAGAGATCACGTTCGCTCTGCCAGGTGTCGAATATGACCCCGAAATCCTCAAGGTCTTTCTTGATGAGGGCGAGCATTTTCTTGTAAGCGAAATCGATAAAGTTTTCTGAAGCTTCATCAAACTGTTTATCCGCAAACGAATCGCCATGGACTTCTTTGAACTCGGCTGCGAGGCCGTCCACATAGTCACCGTGATAACCGTCCTCCGGAAACGGATAGTCGATGCCGCACGATGCCATATATTTTGCGAATACAGACAGGCCGAGCAGGCGCACCTGTCTGCCGGCGTCGTTTACATAAAACTCTTTTTCGATATTAAACCCGGTCTCTTTAAGCAGGTTGGCAAGCGCCGCCCCCACAGCTGCGCCGCGGCCATGGCCGAGATGCAGGGGGCCGGTAGGATTTGCGCTGACGAATTCAATCTGCACCCGCCTGCCTTTGCCCACATTTTCGGTAAGGAACAGGTCGCGTTCCGTGATCAGTCTTTTGAGTTCATCACTCAGAAAGTCGCGGGTAAAGGTAAAATTGATAAAACCTGGCCCCGCAATTTCTACCTTGCTGAATATATTTTTATTGTCAATAAGTTTTACGAATTCCTCCGCAATCTTGCGTGGAGGCTTTTTCAGGGCCTTTGCAAGCCCCATGGCAACTGGAGTGGAGAGGTCTCCAAAACCTTCTTCTTTGGGTATTTCGATCTCTATCGGGCCGAGGCCTGAGGCAAGCAGTTTTTCCCCTGCCTGCGCGAGTATTTCACGAAGTGTTCTTTCCATAACCGTTAAGTTTAGGGAATAGTCCGGGACATTGTCAACAGAAAGCAGCCGTATTTGGAAATCAGCTCAAACTGCAGGACGGCAAGGGAGACCGACTCGATGTCTCGGTGTGACCTTCCTTGCGATTCTAAACGGCAGATAGTAATCTGCGTATTTAAGGTAATGCGGTCATAAGATCAAAGTGGTATTATTCAGCGAGACAAGAGGCGGTTGCCCTTGCCGTCACATCATGACCAACAAGTCGGTGTTTTTATGCCGCCAGCCCTCAAATAAAGTTCTTGCCAGTAACTTTCAGAACCACGACCTTCTGTTTACGACATAGGTCTGCTCAAACTCTTCGTCCGTTTTGGTCAGGTATATAATGCCTTCCACAAAGGCTATGATACCAAGGACTATGTTGGGCATAAACAGCAATATCCATGTGACCAGAAAACCTACAGTGTTGACAAGCAGAAAGATAAGGCCGGTGCCTGTGTAACCGAGGTAAAATTTATGGATTCCAATGCCGCCAAGGAAGATGGCCAGGAGCCCGGCTGCCGTCTTGTTTTTTGACGACGAGGAGGCGCTGCCGACAGAGGTATATATGGCGCGCGCCTGATTGCCATCTACCTCGAAATCAACCGTAATGCCGCGAGCCGGCGCACAGGTGCCTTTCCAGTCCGCGCCGCTGAAATAATATCTGGCACCGTCAGAACCCGAGATTGCACCTGTATTCGTCTGCACAGTATATTCCAGAATCTGTCCTTTCATTACGTCCTCCTTATATTAAGTTCGCTGTCAGCAAATTCTACATGTAGGCACTTTCAAAGTCAAGGATGGTATAAGGGATTATCTTTATTGTCTTACTCTTTATCAAGCATTGCCCTGATTTTAACAAACAGGTCTTTCGGAGAAACAGGTTTTGATAATAATTCCCAGCCTTCAGCAACTATTTTATCCGTTATTTCATCACTCATGTATCCGCTCAGGAATATCGCGCGGGCATCGGGCTTAATGGCAAGAATTTCCTGGTATGCTTCCTTGCCGTTTTTTCTGGGCATTATTACATCCATAAGTACCAGGGCTATAGCGTCCTTATGTTCCCTGAACTTGTTTACCGCATCGATCCCGTCTTCCGCTTCGATGACCGTGTACCCGTACTTCTCAAGCAGAGTTCGGGAGGCTTTTCTCAATGCCTTTTCATCCTCCACCATGAGCACTGTTTCAGTGCCGCCCTGCAACGGAATATATTCAGGTGCAGGTAAATCAGCTGTCTTTAAGTCTCTTGAGGGAAGATATATCCTGAAATTAGTGCCTTTTCCGACTTCACTATACACATCGACATAGCCGTGGTGCTGTTTTATGATCCCATAGACGATTGAAAGCCCGAGGCCGGTCCCCTTGCCCACATCCTTGGTCGTAAAAAAAGGCTCGAATATTTTCTCTCTTGTCTGTTCGTCGATACCTGTCCCTGAATCCTCTATTGAAATGAGGGCATATTTACCTTCTTCTCCATAACCATGGAGTCTTATGAATTCGGCATCCATTTCGATTTGCTGTGTACTTAGGGTAAGGGTCCCTCCTCCAGGCATCGCATCCCGTGCGTTCGTTGCCAGGTTTATCACCACCTGTTCAATCTGTCCGGTGTCGGCCATAATTACAATATCCTGTTCGGAAAGCGCCATGGTAAGCAGTATGTCTTCTCCCAAAAGCTGTCCGAGCAGTTTCCCTGCGACGCGAATAGTATCATTAAGGTTGATCGGTTTTACATTAATGGCCTGTTTTCTGCTGAACGCGAGAAGGCTTCGCGTAAGGTCAGAGGCCCTGTTTGTAGAAACGAGAATTTCATTTAGATATTCCATGGCAGGGTCTTTATCCTTCAGCGTCATCTGGCTCAGAGTTGCATACCCCATTATGGCGCTGAGCACATTATTGAAATCATGAGCAACACCTCCCGCCAATTGACCCAAGGCTTCCATCTTTTGCGAATTTAAAAGTTGTGTCTCAAGGTGCTTTTTCTCTTCCTCGGCCTTTTTCCATCCGGTTATATCTTCAAGAACACCATCTATCCATTTAAACTCACCAGTCTCGTCAAATTGAGCTGTTGCCGTTATGGAACACCAAATGGGCGTCCCGTCTTTTCTCTGCAGGGACACTTCTACGTCCTTTACAAAACCTTTTCGTTTCACTTCGGCAATAACGAATTTTCTGTATTCAGAGTCCAGGTACAAGGCAGTCACGTTGACCCTTTTGAACTCCTCTATTGAATCATAGCCGAATATTTTTACCATGGCCGGGTTTGCCTGGAGAAAACTATCCTGGACGGTGCTGGTTCTAAAGACCCCGATGTTCACATTGTTGACCAGCGACCGGTAATTGGCTTCGCTTTCCCTGAGGGCATCTTCGATCTGCTTCCTCAAGGTGATGTCCCTGAAGGCCCCTAAAAGATATTCCCTGCCGCCTGAAGTGAAAAACGATGCGCTAATCTCGGCAAAAAAGACAGACCCATCTTTTCTTTTCACAGGGACTTCAACACTTGTTATCTCTTTTCTTGCCTGCTTTTCAAAATCCTTCAGAATTTGCGGAACAGCATAATCAGGATGGATGTCCGCGACAGTGAGTTTTTTCAGCTCATCCTCGCTGTATCCCAGCATTGCGCAGATAGTACGGTTGACAAGCATGAACTGCCTGCTTTCGATGTCCGCCATAATAAGACCGTCTGTGTTGTTATCAAAGAGGGTCCTGAATTTCTGTTCTGATTCACGGGTCTCTTCCAGCGCCCGGGTCAGACTCGGCATCGCAATGGCCTTTGGTATTAACGGTATAAACAGGATTGCTGAAATGACCGAAACGATTGCCGTAAATGCCTTGACGATTCCCTCTTCCCAGTATGCTGGTACATATATGGTAAATGCGCCAAACAGGTGGGTGGTGCCGCAGGCAAGTATGAAGATGCCGAATAAATAAAATATCTTCAGGAAAGGCAGGTCGCGTCTCTTGTAAGCAAAGTAGAAGAGTGCAAAGGCGATCGAATAATAAGCCAGCCCGGTAAGGATGTCAGACAGCACATGCGTCAATACCAGTTCCGGCTCCCACAACAGACAATAACCGTGCTCGACAAAATCAATATGATGATCCATTGTTACATGCTCCCATAAGCATATCTGCCGTAGTTATGCATAATATTACCATAATGCAGGGATAACTGCGAAGAGAGAGAACGTCAATGAGCTGCTGCGTTTTCAGGCCATTGCTTTGGGGGGCATCTTTTCCTTTTTATGATATAATTACGTTAAGTAATTGACTATTAGAAGCAGACTGCAGGAACTTGTGAGAGCAGTTATACGGTCTGCTTAAACTTAAGGATCTATTATATAGACGACGGGAGGTTTCGATGGCTGACGATCATACTTTTGACATCACCTGCGAGCTTGACATGCAGGAGGTTTTAAACGCCGTAACCCAGGCCACCAAGGAAATAGGGCAGCGTTTTGATTTCAAGGGCAGCAAGAGTTCGATTGAGCTCGACAAGGCCAAACACATAATCACGGTCGCATCAGATGACGATTTTAAGCTTAAAAGCGTTATTGACATACTCCAGTCCAAGCTTGTGAAAAGAGGCGTGGCGCTGAAGGCGCTAACGTATGGCAGCATAGAGCAGGCTTCAGGCGGCACTGTCAGGCAGGTGATCACCCTCCAGCAGGGCATACCGCAGGACAAGGCCAAGGAGATTGTCAGGATTGTCAAGGATACCAAACTCAAGGTCGGAGTTGAGATACAGAAAGACCAGGTGCGGTTGAGGGCCAAGAAAATAGACGATCTTCAGACCCTTATAACTCTTTTCAAGGAAAAGGACCTGGGCATTCATCTCCAGTTCAGCAACTTCAGATAAAGGGAAACGGCTGGATATTCAATGATAAAGATGACTCATGTAAGATCGTTATACAACAAGATGCTTGTTACCTGCTATGAAAGCGATGGCAAATTCTTTGTGGCCAATCAGCACGGAGATTACGATATATTTCAGGGGAGCTGCAGTCAGGAAAACAGGATAGGAACCGTTAAGGCCAATTCTCCGGAGATGAAGGCCCTGATCGCTGATTATAGAAAACAGGGAAAATAAATACAGCTTTTACGGGATCAGGGCGGTAAATGTCTGGTCCTGCAAGGCATAGTTACAACCGTATAAGCCGAATGTATTTCTCCTTCCCGTGATCGTTGTCACATTCTCTTTACTGATTAGGTGGTAATATTCTCTCAGATAGTAATTAACCCGGCCGCAAATGCGGAGAGGAGAGAGAAATGTTATCAAGAATTCTGAGGGGACAGGACATTATGGCCAGGGAGATCAGGTATTATGTTATTCCCATGTTCGGTATCGCGCTGGTTTCTCTTGTCTGCATGGCAACAATAACATCGCTGCTGACAAGATAGCTTTTCGCTGTGCGTATGTAAATGGCGCAGGAACATGCTTTGCGCTTTTCAGCCGTACGGGAGATACGGCTGAACTGAAGACCGGCATAGAAGGACGTCCCGTCAATAAGGATGACGGCGGCGTCTTTTTTTTCGGGGTATTTTTTTTACGACCAGGGCTGTTTTGGATTATTTAATCGATTCTTCGCCGACGCCTTGCCAATATATCCATCTCATGATATCCTATGCATATCTCTCCGTGCGAAACTGCGGGGATAATAAAATGGAGCTATGCAGGAAAGGAGAATAAATGCAAAAAAATATAGTGTTTACCCTGGTGGCCGCAATAATTTTGCCTGTTATTTTGTTGGCAACGGCTCATGCCGCTATTACGGACGATCTGATCTCACAGCTGATGTCTGCGCAAAAAGCGCAGTGGGGAGATATCCTTTCCAAAAACAAGGCTGACATAGGTGATCTCTTTTTTAACAAGCTTAACGACAATGCCCAGAATGCATACACGCGCAAGGACTATGGCAGTTCATGGAAGAATATGGAGCTTGTCGATTATGCCAGATATATCAAGGCCGATCGCAAAGGTTATAATCCAGCGAGCCAATTTTTTCTGGGAAGGATGCTGCTCAGGGACAACGAAATTGACTGGGTCCTGAAAATAGCCGGGGGCATAGAGTCCATGAGCCCAGGCAGCGCAAAAGCCTCTTTTCTAAGGGGCAAAGCGTACCTGAGCAGGAAAGAGGCTGACAAGGCCCTGCCCGAGCTGAAGTCTTCAGTAGATAAGGAGCCGGATTCGGAAGAGGCGCAGCTTGCTCTAGCTTATGCATATATCCTTAAGGATGACGCACAGTCGTCCATCAAGCCGTTCCGTGAGGTCCTCAGGATCAATCCGAACAACTCTTATGCAAAGGACGCGTTGAACCTGCTCACAAATAAAGCCGCGCCGGCATGGAGATCAGAAAATGCCGAGGCAATGAAATATTTCGGTGAGGCTGAGAAGTCCTTTTCCACCGGCAAATACCAGGAGGCTGTCACGGGTTACAGCAGGGCGGTTGAGCTCGATCCCAAATTTGCCAAGGCATGGGTATACATGGGAGACGCGTATATCGGCCTGGGCAACATCGAAAAGGGAATCGAATGTTACAGGAAAGCCATAGATATCAACCCGAATGACAGGCAGGCCCACCGTTTTCTTGGTGATGTGCTCGAAAAGAAGTATGACCGTACGGGCGAGATGGAATATCTGGATGAAGCCATAGGAAGTTATGAGAATGCCGTAAAGGCCGACCCTGAATATGCTACTGCTGTCAGCGATCTTAAGAGGGCAAAGGGCAAGAAGAGTATAAAGAATTAATCGCTGAAAACGTATTATGTTTTAAAGGGTCTGCTGAATACCGGCAGGCCTTTTTTTATTTGACGGCATGAGAGGCAACTCTCCACGATATCTTATTTTTTATGTATATTATTAGAGAGAACGTCTTGCATGCAAAGGAGATACAGATGAGCGATACTGAAAAACTGACGAAGATAGCCAGACTCATTCGTTATTACATCCTTTTCTCGACAACGAGCGCCGGCTCCGGACATCCGACTTCGAGTCTTTCGGCCACTGAGTTGATGACAGGATTGCTATTCGGCGGGGCATTCAGGTTCGATCTTGACAAACCGAACCATCCGAACAATGACCGGCTTATTTTCTCCAAGGGGCATGCTTCGCCCCTATTTTATGCCCTGTGGGCCGCTGCCGGGCGGCTTGGCGAACAGGACCTTGCCACCTACAGGAAGTTCGGCAGTGTGCTTGAGGGGCACCCCGGCATGTCTTTTCAGTATACCGAGTCTGCCACAGGCTCGCTGGGACAGGGTCTTTCCATAGGAGTGGGCGAGGCCATGAACGCAAAGTATCTGGACAAGCTTCCGTACAGGACATATGTGCTCCTCGGGGACAGCGAGATGGCCGAAGGGTCTCAATGGGAAGCTATGGAGCTTGCTGCTTTTTATAAGCTCTACAATCTCATCGGCATCATTGACGTCAACCGTCTAGGCCAGAGGGGAGAGACAATGCATGGGCATGATCTGGTGGCCTACCAGGAAAAAGTTTCCGCATTCGGTTGGGAGACGATTGTTATTGACGGCCACAGTTTCGATGAAGTCCTTAAGGCCTATGAGCAGGCCATGCAGGTCAAAGATAAACCTGTTATGATCATCGCCAAAACCATCAAGGGAAAAGGCGTTTCTTTTATCGAAGACAAAAACGGCTGGCATGGTAAAGCGCTCAACCGCGACGAATTCCAGAAGGCCATTGGAGAACTCGGCGCTGTAGATATGTGCGCAAGAGGAGAAATTCCGCTGCCCGAAAACCTTGTTCCGGAGAAAAAGAGTCCCATGGATGCCCTGGAGATTTCGTACGACAAGGACGAGCCAGTTGCAACGCGTGAGGCATACGGTTTTGCGCTGAAGAGATTGTTCCCGCAATTCCCTGACATGGTTGTCCTTGACGGCGAGGTGAGCAATTCCACCTATGCCGAGATTTTCAGGGACGCTTATCCGGACCATTTTTTCGAGATGTACATTACAGAGCAGAATATGGTCGGCACGGCGCTCGGCCTGTCCCGTAGAGGAAAGATACCCTTTGTCTCTACCTTTGCGGCTTTTTTTACGAGGGCTTTTGACCAGATAAGGATGGCCCAATATTCCAAAGCCAATATCAAGTTTTGCGGTTCTCATGCAGGAGTCTCTATCGGTGAGGACGGACCGTCGCAGATGGGGCTTGAGGACATCGCCATGTTCAGGACAGTCAAGGACTGCGCGGTGCTCTATCCATCGGATGCAGTGTCTGCCGAGAGGCTGGTAGAGGGGGCTGCGCGCCACCACGGCATGGTATATATCAGGACAACAAGGATGAAAACCCCGATACTTTACGACAACAGTGATTCATTTGTGATCGGTGGAAGCAAAGTTTTGCGGCAAAGTGATTCCGACAGGGTTACTCTTGTTGCCGCAGGTGTCACTCTCCAGGAGTCGCTCAGGGCTTATGATGAGCTGATGAAGGACAATATCGCGGTCAGGATTATCGACCTTTACAGCATAAAACCGATAGACGAAGTGTCCCTTAAAAGTGCGGCGCGGTCTACAAAGGCGATTATTGTAGTTGAGGACCATTCAGCCGAGGGAGGCATGGGCGAGGCGGTCAGAAGCGCTCTTGCGGGCTCCACGACCCCTATATATTCGCTTGCGGTGCGAAAGCTGCCCAAGAGCGGGAAGCCGGAGGAACTGCTAGATTTCGAAGGGATATCCGCGCAGGCTATTGTCCGAAAGGTAAAGGAGCTGATTTAAATAAAAGGGCTGGCAAAGGCATTCGCTTCTTGTCTCGCTGAATAAGCTCCTATTCCTTTAGCGACCGCATTATCAAAAACACGCATGATCTTGCTACCTGAGTAATCTCTAAAAAAAGGCGGCACCGAGACATCGAATCGAATGCCCTTGCCGCCCTGTGTACATTCAGAGAAATATTATTGAAATTACTATTGTTATTTCAGTGACAAATCAACATTCGGGACGCTCTTGTCGCCCTCTTCGGTGATCTCCCAGAGGTCGACCTTGGCAGCCCCGGCCATGCCTGATACAAGCAGCGTCGGGAACTGGCTCTGCGAAATGTTGTAGATTGTCGCCGTATCGTTATAGGTCAGTCGCGCCTGGGAGATCCTGTTTTCGGTCGACGCGAGCTCTTCCTGCAGCTGGCTGACGTTGCCGGTGGACTTAAGGTCAGGATATGCCTCTACCACTGCGAGAAGGCGTCCCAGGGCCGTAGTCAGCAGACCTTCAGCCGCCGCGACCTTTGAAATCGTTTCTGGTGAAGATGACGCTGAAGCGCTGACAGCAGCAGTCCTTGCTGAAGTGACTGCTTCCAGCGTGCCCTTCTCGAAATTCATCGCCCCTTTTACGGCGTTTACGAGATTGGGTATAAGGTCGTGCCGTCTCTTGAGCTGAATGTCGATCTGCTTGAAGGCATTGACAGTCTGATTCTTCAGCGAAATAAGGCGGTTGTATGCAGATATCAGCCAAACTACCAGCCCAACGGCAATGGCAAGCATAATAATCAGGAATAACATTATCAGAAACCTCCATGTGAGTTTATATTGATGAATTGTCCGTCAAGGCAGCGGTAATACCGATGCCGTTCATACGTCCATCGGACATCCATATACAAGTATAGCTTCATTTAATCTAAAGTGATGGACTATTGTCAATTATGGCGGTCAGGAACAATGCGCGGCATTCAGTAACGTGAAGGTGGTTTCAGGGGATTTGACAAGTATCTTCTTCGCTATTATCATTTAGACATGACAAGCAATGTTGCAGACATATCAGCGATGGAGTGGCGGCCTGTACGTCCCGAGGTGACCGAGGGGGTCTTCGGAAAGACCCTGCTTGATGAAAAGGTAAAGGCGGTGCTTACGCGTGTTGGGCCGGGCGGTAAATTCAGGGTCCATGCCGACAAGTACGCGCACCTGTTTTACTTTATCAGCGGCGAAGGGACTGTACAGGTAGGCGGAAAGTCTTATGCGGCAAAGCCCGGCGTGACTGTGCAGGTGGCTGCAGGTGAGATGCATTCGTATGAGAATACGGGTATGACTGACATGCTGCTGCTTTCGATGAACCTGCCGGCAGAATAGGGTTTCTTTGCCGTAGTCAGGCCTTATCCATCCGGCCTTTCAAGACCTTTAATCCATGTGGGCAGACTGATGCGCATATCCCGCAGTTGTGCCCCTTGTGATACTGAAAGTAGTGCTCCTTTTTCCAATTATCGCAGGCATGGACATCCAGAAGCTCTTCGCGCGGTATCCCCGGATACCATAAGTTGCCTTTCAATGCCTTGGCAGGACAGGCCTCAACGCAGCGGTCGCATTTTCCACAAAGCGTTTGAGCTATCGGTGTCGCACAGTGAAGGTCCATATTGGTAAAGACTGTTCCTATGCGCACCCAGGGGCCGAACTCGCGTGTTATAAGCTGGCAGTGCCGACCGATCCAGCCCAGCCCGGCCCGGGTGGCCGCGGTCTTTTGTGGAAAGTCGCCTTTGATATTGATTGTGTCGGTGCGGTCAGAGGCAGCCAGCGGTTTGGAGCGATGACCTTTGCTTATAATTTCTTTTGCTAATGCTTCCGATAATTCATTGATAAGTCTGTTCACCCTCGCATACTCGTCAGCGTATGCCTGATTAGGGCGGGTCTTGATGCCGGACATTATTTGAGGGTCCATTGGAATGACCCAGGAAATCGCAAAAGGAAAACTATGACCAGTTTCATCTGTGGGAGTCAAAAAATCACGAAGATCTGCAACACCCCAGAGGGTGATCTTGCGCGCGTCCATCCAGTCAGTCAGCCAGTAAGGGAAGGTGGTTGCGGTTACAGACAATTCATGCCTCCGTGTTTGTAACCTGGTTTCTTGGCAGTGCAGCAGGGAATAGCATTGCTGTAAATAAAATATGAAGACGCTGGCACATCAAATTGCATAATCGCCAGACCAAGGTGTGCTCCGGCTATAAAAGGTTTTTGAACTCTTCAATAAGAAGTCCGGCATCCTTTACTATTCCAGCCATTGTAAAGGCATGAATGGGGTTCGCTCTCGGAATGGTGATGATGCGCTCGCCATTGGTCATTGTAATATGCTTTCCTTCCCGCACAATCCGGAAGCCCGCTTTCTGAAAAGCGTTAACGGCCCGCTGGTGGGTTACGCCTGACAACTTAGGCATTAGCTACTTCAACAAAGCGACAATCCTTATCTTTCGTTAATTCTTCAACAGTCTCCAAATATGACTTTATCGCGTCCTTTATATTTTCCATTGCTTCTGTCTCTGTCAGGCCCTGCGACCAGCATCCCGGCAGACCGGGGACCGAGACAGAATACCCTTCATCTGTTTTGCAAATGCTGACTTTATATTTCATCACAGACCTCCTGATTACATATTATCGCTTATATTTGCGGAATTTCTCTACAACGAGGTTGTCAGGCAAAAATCAGGACGGGCAGTATGATAAAAAATAAGGCGCGATTACATATAAATGCATAAGAGCAAGACAACACAGCAGTGGACAGTCTATCAATTCGCCAGCATATTTCTCACAATCGCCAGGTTGCGAGGATCGTCATCTTCTTCCTTTTTCGGTGTTTCAAGCACTAATGGAATGCCTTTGAATGCCTTGTGATTTACAAATTTGCGCAGGCCGTCGAGGCCGATCTCTCCTTCACCAATATGCCAGTGCCTGTCCACGTGAGAGGCCAGGCCTTTTTTGGCATCATTCAGATGGATCAGCTTTATTTTTTCGAGCCCTAGCAGTTTCTCGATCTCGGCGGCAAGGGCTGATATGTCATTGTCACTTCTCAGATCATAACCGGCTGCAAAGGCATGACAGGTATCAAAGGTGATGCCTGCTATCAAATCCGAATCTGAGAGCCTGATTATCTCTGCAAGGTCGCCGATCTGCGAAGTAATGTCTCCTTTTTCACCCGCCGTGTTTTCGAGCAGCAGGCGGGACTTCCAGCTGCCGGCGATTTTCTTTATGGCATCAACCGCCCGCAGGCGGCTTTCGGTCGCAACGCCCTGTGAATCGCTGCCCGTATGCACCACAACATACTCCGCTCCGAGTGTATCTGCAAGGTCCAGCTCCCGCTTAAGGAGTTCGACAGACTTTTTCAGTATTACAGTATCTGAAGCCGCAAGGTTGATCAGGTAAGAGGTATGCACAAAAACGGGCGCGATATCGAATTCGGCGCGCATCTTCTTAAAGGATTCGGAAACATCCGCCGGTATGGCCGACACAGCCCATTGCCTCGGGTTATGAGAGAATATCTGCATGGTGTTACAGCCGAGTTCTCTGGCCCTTTCAAGAGAAAGAGGCAAACCTCCGGCTATGGAGGTATGCACCCCCAATCTTATTGCCTGAACTGCCAAATTCCTCTTTTTATCAATGGGCATATGCTCCTCTTTCTTGACTCAATGCTCAATTTAGTGTTATTTTTTCATTCTATGGCTATCGACTATAAAGACACTCTTAATTTACCACAGACAGACTTTCCCATGAAGGCCAACCTCGGGCAGAAGGAGCCTGAGATGCTCAAGTTCTGGGAAGAGAACGACATTTACGCCCGTATCCAGGAGAAGAACAGGGGCAATAAGGCTTACATTCTCCATGACGGCCCGCCTTATGCCAACGGCAATATTCATATCGGTCACGCCCTTAACAAGATCCTCAAGGACATGATCGTCAAATACAGGTCGATGAAGGGATTTTATTCCCCTTATGTGCCCGGATGGGACTGCCACGGCCTGCCCATAGAGCTTCAGGTAGATAAAAACCTCGGCCCCAAAAAAGAAGAGATCAGTGCAACGGGTAAAAGGGAACTCTGCCGGGAATATGCGGGTAAATATGTAGGCATTCAGAGGGAAGAATTTCAGAGACTCGGCATATTCGGCGACTGGATGAAGCCCTACCTTACCATGACTCATGATTATGAGGCGACCATTGTACGGGAGTTTTTCAGGTTTGTGCAGCGAGGGTCGGTATACAAGGGCAAGAAGCCTGTTCATTGGTGCCCCTCTTGCGTAACAGCCCTTGCCGAGGCGGAAGTTGAGTACAACGATAAGGAATCTCCCTCGGTATTCGTGAAGTTCAGGCTGTCTGATGAAGATGTAGCGAAACACTTTGGCGGGCTCAAGGGCAAAAATGTGTTCATAGTTATCTGGACAACCACTCCATGGACCCTGCCCGCAAACCTTGCGCTCGCAGTGCATCCCGAGCTTGAGTACGTTGCTGTTGAAAAAGACGGCGACTATCTCGTAGTGGCTAAAGAAAATCTGGAGGGCCTGAGAGACAGGCTTGAAATCACAGGCGCGGTTGCAGCTGAAATAACCGGGGCCAAACTCGAAGGGTCTGACGCAAAGCACCCGTTTATAGACAGACAGTCAAAAGTGATACTCGGGAATTTCGTTACTGTGGGCGAAGGAAGCGGTATTGTTCATATAGCACCGGGTCACGGCGAAGACGACTACAATGCCGGGATGCAGTATGGGCTTGAGATTTATGCCCCGGTGGACGACCATGGCAAATTCACCCGCCAAGTACCGGAGTTTGAAGGGCAGTTTGTTTTCAAGGCAAATGATGGGATCATCGCGCTTCTGACAGAGAAGGGCGCCCTTTTAAGGACCGATAAGATAAAACATTCATACCCGCACTGCTGGCGCTGCAAAAAGCCTGTCATATTCAGGGCAACCGCGCAGTGGTTTATCTCCATGGACCAGACCGGTCTCAGGGCCCAGGCCCTTAAAGAGATCGACAGGGTAAAGTGGATTCCGACCTGGGGTAAGGAAAGAATTCAGGGCATGGTTTCAGGCAGGCCGGATTGGTGTATCTCGCGCCAGCGGGCGTGGGGCGTGCCTATAATGCTGATCTCCTGCAGCGATTGCGGCGAATTTATTAAGGACGACGCCCTGTTCAGCAGGATCGTTTCTCTCATCGAACAGAAGGGCGCTGACATCTGGTATGAGATGGGGGTCAAAGACTTTATCGGTGAAGGCACGACCTGCTCAAAGTGCGGCGGCTCCTCTCTCAAAAAAGAGATGGACATCCTTGATGTCTGGTTCGACTCTGGGGTCAGCCATGCGGCCGTGCTCGAAAGGGACGAGAGGCTTTCATGGCCTGCGGCCCTGTACCTTGAGGGCAGCGACCAGCACCGCGGCTGGTTTCAGAGTTCTTTGCTCGCGTCTGTCGGCACTCGCGACAAGGCACCGTATGACGCTGTGCTGACGCATGGTTTTACGGTCGACGGGCAGGGCAAGAAGATGTCAAAGTCCATGGGCAATGTTATAGCCCCGCAGGAAGTTATAAAGGCAAACGGCGCGGAGATCATAAGATTGTGGGTATCGGCCGAGGATTACCGCGATGACGTAAAGCTCTCGAAGGAGATAATCAGCAGGCTCACAGAGGCCTACAGGAAGATCAGGAACACCGGACGTTTTCTGCTCGGAAATACGTATGACTTTGACGGCAAGGACTACAGCTCCGACCTGCTCGAAATAGATACCTGGGCAATGTCGAGGCTGAATGCGCTTATACGGCGCGTTGATTCCGCATACGAGCGCTTCGAATTCCATGAGATATTCCATGCGGTCTATAACTTCTGCGTGGTAGACATGAGTTCATTCTATCTGGATATCCTCAAAGACCGCTTGTACACATACAAGGCCGGCTCTGTGGAGAGACGCGCCGCGCAGTGGGTGTTGTGCCGCATACTGACGGACATGACAAGGCTTGTTGCACCCATCCTTTCTTTTACCGCGGAAGAGATATGGAAACACATCCCTGAAAATCAGAAGTCCGGGGCCGGCAGCATATTCCTTGCCGGGTTTCCTGAAGCCGATGAAAAATATATAAATCCGGAACTCGAAAAGAGATGGGAGAGAATGATAAAGATCAGGGACGAGGCAAACAAGGCCCTTGAGATAAAGAGACAGGAGAAATTTCTTGGAAACGCCCTCGAAGCCGAACTCACACTCTACCTGTCAGAGGAAGATTTTACTCTCCTGAGCAGTTACAGGGAATTCCTGCCCGCGCTGTTTATTGTCTCAAAGGTAAATATCGGGAAGGCGGCCGGACCGGTTGAAGACGCTTATGCGAGTCCTGAACTTACCGGGCTTTTCATAAAGGTAGGCAGGGCAGCCGGCGAAAAGTGCGATCGCTGCTGGAACCGCAGTACATTTGTCGGTACCTTCACCGAACACCCCGGAATATGCGAAAGGTGTTTCGGCGCAATTAAATGATAAAGGCACTGGCGACGTCTTTTCTTATATCGGTTATAGTTTTTATACTCGACCAGGCCACCAAATATTATATAAAGGCCCATATCGGTTTTTTTGATGTTATCAGGGTGACGCCATTTTTTAATATTGTTTATGCAGAGAATACGGGTTCTGCATTCGGGATGTTCAAAAGCCTCGGCATCTATTTTTTCATTTTTGTCTCGATAGCCGCCGTAGTGTTCCTGACAGTCCTGATTGTCAGGGACGGCGGCAACCGTATTGCATATTCGCTTCTGCTTGGAGGAGCTGCCGGAAATCTGCTCGACAGGGCTGTATTTGGTTATGTAGTGGATTTTCTCGATTTTTACATCGGCAGTTACCACTGGCCTGCTTTCAATGTGGCTGATTCAGCCCTGACAGTCGGGATAGCTTTTCTTTTTGTAAAAACTATCCGGGGCAATCGTGGGAATTGACATGCCGCGCTATTTCTGTTAACTTTCAGGTATGAGGAACCAGGAACAGGAAATACTGGACAAGATAGCCTCCGGATATTCCCTGCCGGCGCTCTCACCGGTAGCCATGAAACTCGTAAGACTCGCCTCGATAGAAAATATAACGATTGACGATCTGTCCGCAGTCATTGAAAAAGACCCCTCTCTCACGGTACGCCTGCTGAGACTTGCCAACAGCGCTTTTTTCCGCGCGGGCGACCCCGTTACCACTATCGGCCAGGCAATCACTGTTACCGGATTGACACGCCTGCGAATAATGGCCCTTTCTCTCTCATTAAGGGACACCTTTCCGCTCGGCAGGGTCGGCCCGCTCGATTACGAGGAGTTCTGGAAGGCCTCTCTGTATCAGGCCCTGATAGCCAAATCGCTCGCCCAGCGGCTCAGGACCTGCAAACCGGACGAAGCGTTTATAGGCGGATTGATCCTGGAAATAGGACTTCTGATCTTCTTTGATCTGCTTATAAAAGGGAAAAAAGAGGTGCAGCGTATCCATTTACAGCCGCTCAAGCCCCTGCTTCAGTGGCAGACTGAGGAATTCGGTATAAACCACAGGCAGGTTGGCGAGGCCGTTCTCAAATATTGGGGATTCCCCGACAACATAATTGATTGCCAGAGGCATCATGATATAGGACTCAATACCAAAAAAGTTTCTGAACTCGCGTTTGTATGCGACATGTCGAGAGAATTTTCGGCGCTCATCAGGCAAAAATCTGCTGAATGGCAGAGTTCCTTCAGCAGGGCGGAAGGTATATACCGTCTGGAGTATGATATGTTTTCGGACATCCTGATAGCCGCCTTTGAAGAAGTGCAGGAGATAGCTTCAAGCTTCAAGGTCGAAATGAACAAGAAACAGGACATGCTGGCACTTATGGAAAAAGCCAATACTGCCCTCAGCGCGCTTTCTGAGAGAGTGATGCAGCTCAGCGAAGCGGGGAGTGTGAATACCCTGCCAGTGGCTTCTGAGAGCAGAAGGGAAAAGATGTCAGTCGGTGATGCCATTCAGCTGGTGGTGCATGAGATCAGGAACCCGCTGACTGCCATAGGCGGGTTTGCCAGAAAGCTCGAAAAGACGCTTAACCCGTCAACAGAAGAGTGGCAATATGTTAGCATCATAGCACAAGAGGCATCGCGGCTCGAATCGGCGATAGATGAACTTACGGGCAATAGAAAAAAATAGTGATGCTGTGCAGGCCGCTCTTTACTGCGAAGGTGTATTGGGAAGGATAAAGAAGAAGTTGTTTCCGTTATGTGTAGCCTCGTAACCCGCAACCCCTCCATGGATTTCGATAACATTTTTTATGAAAGCCAGTCCATGGCCTGTTCCGGGCCTGGCTCCGGTATTTGATCCCCTGTATTCATCATCGAAAATACGCTCCCGCTCATTCTCCGGTATATGGGGGCCTGTGGTGTATACGTTGAATTTGATCCCGTCCCGTCCTCCTCCAAAATAATCAGGCACGGGAAGCCTTCCATAAGCCATGTGTTTCTGAAGCTGTCCGGAATCTGTAAGGACGGGCTCCGCATATTTCAACGCATTCGAAAAGAGATTGGCATAAACCTGGGACATCAGTCCGAGATCAACAACGCTTATAACATCTTCATCCGGGATGCCGCTGAAACGGTCATCTATCATTATGCCGGCATCTTTCATTCTTTCGAGGAAGCGGTCAAGTTGAGGCCTGACAATCTGTTTATTTATGTTGCACGGTGTTGTCCGCAGCGTCAGCCTGCCCTGATCAAAGTGGCTGCGTCTCAAAAGGGCCTCCAGAAACATGCTCATGTTTTTATAATGCTTCTCGATATCGTCATATTCGTTGATCAGGCTGCGGGTCACATCCGAAAATTCGGCTACGGTCCCGGCCAGGTCCTCCCGGTCAGTCGTACCGGCCTGCAGGCTGTCCTTTAACAGCTGTTCGATCAACGCGCCCTTGCTGATGGTATTTTTCAGGTTCCTGAGATAAAGCTTGTAAATTATGTTAGGCACGATGATGTTATGTTCAATGTCCGCCACGAGTGACTTGATGAACTTGAGGTGTTCGGAATTTTTCTGGGCGATGAAACGGAGGTGTATCCTGTATCCAAGCCGATTGGCATATTTCTCAAAGAAAAACTGCTCGCTCACAGTCCGGTTTTGAAAGGGGAAGATTTCGAGTATGCCTATAACGTTTCCCGCAGTCCTGAACGGGAGCTGGTTTATATGGGAGCGCTTGCCGCGCAATGTCAGTATCAGCACATGTTCACCGGTTATAAAGGTATGGTCTGACGGCCGGATATAGTCCGGTATCGTTGTCCGTTGCAGCAGGTCCGCCTCAATCGTTGAGACGCACAGGGACAGTCCGTTTGTATTTGAGTTGTACATATACAGGCGGGCATCGAGACCGAAGAAGCTTTTGGGGATGGCAACCGCGAGCAGATAAAGGTCAGCGAGCGAATCGAATTCCTGCGCGAGGTCGAAAAAAGTCTTCAGGGCCGTATTTTCAAGCTCCGAAAAATTATAGTGTTCGTAATCAGCCTTTTTCTTTTTGATACGTTCGAAGATGTCCGACAGCATTAATACGCCCCGCTCCTGAATTCATTTAAGATAAGTATATCAGATTTGGGGCGCGATTGGACCATCCCGGACATCTCATGTCACGGGGCGTATTGCAGGGGATATGCAAGAGGCGGGCGGGTCGTTTATAATAGGACAGCCGTGAGCATCTAAATCTCATAAATGGGGTGGAAGGTATTATGGAAGCGATGCTTAAAGTCCTGTTATTAAAACACACCGCTGATCCTGAAGAGACGGTTGCAATGGCCGCAAAGCTATGCTACAGCCCTTCTGACATTGAATTGCTCAAGGTAAAGATTGCAACCAGAGACCAGAAGAAGTTTGTGGAAAAACTGATGGAGATGGGACATATGTCTCCCATTGAGCATGCCTCTTTTGTGTTTGCTGTCGAGGGAATATCAAGGGCCTGCTCGCACCAGCTGGTCCGCCACAGGCTCGCGTCTTTCTCCCAGCAGAGCCAGCGTTATGTGAGCGAAGAGGCAGGTTTTGATTATGTAGTGCCACCATCCATTGAAAAGGACCCCGAGCTCAAGGGCTATTTTGAAGAAGCCATGGAAATGGCACAGAAGACATACAATCATATCGTAAAAAAGCTCAATTCAAAAGGACTTAAAGGAGAAGAGGCCAATCAGGATGCGCGTTTCGTGCTGCCTAATGCCTGCGAGACGAAGATCATGATTACCATGAATGCGAGAGAGCTGATCCATTTCTTCTCGCAAAGGTGCTGCCACAGGGCCCAGTGGGAGATCAGGGCACTGGCAACAGAGATGCTCAAGTTGGTGAAGCCCGTGGCCCCCACAATATTCAAAAAAGCAGGGCCTGAATGTATCAAGGGTAAATGTCCTGAAGGCGAATACAATTGCGGCAAGGCGAGGGAAATCAGGGCATTCTTTAAGGCCCTTTAATAAATCAGACAAGGAAATAAGATGAAGGCTGTCATAATAACATGTATTCTCTCGTTGGCACTCTTTTTAAGCGGGGAGCTTTCCTTTGCGGTAAAGAAGATCTCAACAAAAAAGAATGTTTCCGTCGAGAATCCCGCTGCCCCTGGTTCATGTGCTGATCCTGCGGCGACTGTGCTGCTGACCAAAGCTCTTGAAGGAAGCACCGCTACCATAACAATGAAGGGCACCGTATGCAACAAGGGAGAGGCGGACTATGCGGGACAGGCGCCTCTTGACGCCCATTATTTGGTCTATACCTGGCATCCGCCCAAGACCCAGGCACAGGAGAATGATCTAAAGTCGATCAGCCATACATCCATTGCGAAGAAGCTGAAAAAGGGTGAATGCAGGGTTTCTACGCAGATTTATAAAATTCAGGGTGTTGCAAAGTGGGGACATACTGCAGAAACCGGGACCGAAAGGCCTGCGAGCAAGCAGATAGTTTTCAGGGTCGAAAAAAAGTATCCTATGCAGGCCGGCGACACCGATTTTTCCAGGACAGAAGACTGCGATATCAGCAATAACTCGGCAGCCCAGACTATAGATTATATGGAAAAGAAATAGGGAGGACGGCAAAGGATTCTGCCGCGCTGCCTCAACTTTAAGGAAGCGCTAATCCTCCAGCAGGGCCTCCGGCCTGATAGCCACAATTATGGCACCCCAGTGCTTCCCGCTGACATGTACCGGCATTGAAAGGTCATTTACAACTTCACCGGTGTCCCTGGCATATGTCTGCAATAAGTAAGGATGGGTATTTGTAGCGCGTTTCTTTTCGGTTTCATTACTGAAAAATATCCTTCTGTGGCGGCTGTATAAAATGTCTGTTTCATAATTGCCGGTCATGGGCCTGGAAATACTGCTGTTGTGTGTGCTCAGGTAGCCGTTAGTGTCAACCAGGGTACAAAAAATGGCCCCATTTATCTGTTCCAGACCTTTATCAAAGAGCGGCTGAAGTTCCCTGTCGAAAAAGTCATTATATGCCGTCGTATATTTCTGCGGGTTTGTATTCGGCACGGGTTTGTAATTTCGGTCAAAAACATCTATTCCCCTGTCAGCAGCCTCCTGGAGTTTTTGCTGTAAAAAATCCCTGTAATTTTTTACTATCACAAGAGCGTCCGCCAGAGGGTCCTTGCCTATCCTGAACTGTGACACGTTTTCAAGCATCCTTTCAGTAAGCTTGTTAAGCGTCAGGGAATAACGCGTGGATTCCTGAAGCTTGTCAGTCACATTCGCGCTTAAAGAATGAATGTCTTTTACCTGCCTGTTGATCTCCTCATTCGTCTGTGCCAGTTCCTCCATGGCAGAAGCTATTCTGTCCAGCTGAGAACTGTTGTTCCGGAAATCCTGAACCATGGCAGTAAAATGGGCCGAGGTGCTGCTGACAACATCTCTTGTCGCATCCATATATTCACTAATCTCGCCCGATTCTTTAAGTGTCACCCGGACATGCTGCAACATGCTGTTTATGTTGACTGAGATCTCCTGAGTGGCGTTTTTCACCCGTTCAGCAAGCTTTCTTACTTCGTCGGCCACAACAGCAAAGCCACGGCCTTGCTCACCTGCACGTGCAGCCTCTATGGCAGCATTCAGGGCAAGAAGATTTGTCTGGTCTGAAATGGCCTGGATCAGCAGAACTATGTCTTTTATTTTTTCCGAGTTTTTGCTCAGCTCCTGCACGGTAAGGCTGAACCCGGTGATCTTTCCGGTCATGTCAACAATTTTACCGTTAACGTCCTCCAGCGCATTAAGCGTAACAGCCGCAGTCTTGAGGTTCTCGGCAGTTGATAATGAGATGCTGGTGGCATTCTGGGAGACTTCGCTGATCGCTGCATTTACGTTGTTGCTGCTGTTGTAAATGATGTCAGCCAAATCCCCCTGCTTTTTTGCGCTGTTATTTGAGTCTTTAACGCGCAAAGATACCTTGGCGGATTCAATAGCGATCTTAAGCCCCATTTTCTTTGAGTCGGATAACATCCCTCGAATATTTTTTGAGAGCTGGTTGTACTTACCAGCCAACTCTCCGATCTCGTTGTTGGCTGCAGGGAGCTCTATTGAAAAATCGGATTCCGACAGCACCTCCGACATATTTTCCACCGGGGTGAATATTGAAGACCGCAGGAGGACCAATGTCAAAATGCCTAAACATATGCAGATGATTGTGGATGCTGCTGAAACATAAAGAGCGTACCCGAAAAAGAGAATGGCCAGCATTGAGAGTGCCGGTACAAATACGAGGGCGAGTATAAGAGAGGACATCTTTATGAATAGTGAAACGCCGTACGAGCTGGCCATCGCTTGTTCCTCCCATTGTCAAATATAGTAATATGATACCATTAATAAGCACTGTCCGCAGGGAAGGCGCTTCTATTCTGTCATTGGATACTGCATAGCATTTATTTAAACGCTCCTGATCCCACCATGAAATCCTCATATTTTTCTACGTATGCCACCTTGAGCTCTATCTTCTTTGTCGCCGGATTTATGTTCTGATATTGCTGACGCCCGTTGCCATGTCTCTTGACCATCTCAATCCGGTCTTTCACATACAATATCCCATTGGCATCCCTGGTTTCCAGTTCGCTTTCCCCGA
This sequence comes from uncultured Nitrospiraceae bacterium, assembly GCA_903822005.1. Classification (GTDB taxonomy): domain Bacteria; phylum Nitrospirota; class Thermodesulfovibrionia; order Thermodesulfovibrionales; family Dissulfurispiraceae; genus Fen-1308. The sequence goes on along the minus strand of CAIJNL010000002.1, from coordinate 234,582 downwards.
CCTTTCTGGGATCACGCCCATGCGCAAGAACTCTGCCGTTCAGATCATGCACAAATATAAAGAGGTCTCTGTTCCTGAACCGGCCTTCTGTATTGCTGATCTCTGCAAACGCCTTTTCCCTGCCATTTTTTTGAATATAACTGACGGCCTTCTTCACGAGGTTCTCGGACTCTGCGGGCGTACCCTTGAAAAAAGCGATACTGTCTTTCAATCCGACTGTAAGATTAGACAGATCGGCGGCCGCGGTCCCGATCTGCTGGGCCGCATCTGCCGACTGCTTTGCTATTTCAGAAATACCAGCCATATTTCTTGTAACTTCTTCCGAAGCGGCCGACTGCTGTTCTGTGGCAGTTGCGATAAGATTGACCATATCCATTGCCACTGCAGATACCTCGACAATGGAAACCAGCGACGAACTGGCCTCCTTGGCAAGCACTACACCTTTTTCAACTGCGGCGCTGCCGCGTTTTATGGCATCCACAGATTCCTGCGAGGCAGTCTGTATGCCGCTGACCCTCTGGGATATGGTCCTGGTGGCCTGGCTTGTCCGTTCCGCAAGTTTTCTTACTTCATCGGCAACTACCGCAAACCCTCTGCCCTGTTCTCCGGCCCTGGCCGCCTCTATTGCCGCATTAAGGGCAAGCAGGTTGGTCTGGTCGGCTATATCGTTTATGACCGCCACGATCTCCCCTATCTGAGCTGAACTCTTGCCCAGTTCTTCTATAGTGTTCGCTGCCTGCTGAATAGTCTCGGCAATATGTACCATGTCTCCGGCCGTGGTATCGACCATTCGCTTACCGTTCATGGCTGTTTCAGAGGCCTTCCTGCTGGCTTCAGCGGCATGGGCCGCATTTTTGGCCACATCGGTTATGGTCTGGGATATTTCAGTCATGGCTGTAACAATCTGGTCAATCTGGGAAGAAAGTTCATGAGAGCCTTTGTTCAGATCATCTGATGTAGCAGAAAGCTGCTTGCTGCCGGTAGATGCGTTGTCTGCCGATATTTTGACGTTAGTTATGACCTCTCTCAGCTTGAGTACCATGGACTGCATGCCTGAAAGAAGTTTGCCTATTTCATTCCTGTCACTGACAACCAGGTCTCTGTTCAGGTTCCCTTCGGCCAGCACTCCTACAACATCAACTCCGGCGTTCAATGGGCGTACAATGCTGCGGGTTAGGAAAAAGGCTATGAACAACGACAGGGCTATCACGATGGCCGTAGATATCAGCAGGAAAACCAGCGTGGTGTTATACATCATATCATCTAGGTTGCCCTGGACCCTGCTCATGTTGTAGATGGCAATAAATATCATTGCTGTAGTGAGAACCAGCACCAGGCCGAATCCCAACATAAGTCGTAAACCGAGTTTCATATTATTTAGCATGTCAATCATGTCTTCCCCCCTGCGCGTTTTGAGCTTGCAAATAGATTAGGGCAAGTATTATGCCAGACATAAAAGTCATAATTTTCAATCGAATAATTAAAATTGCAACATCGCCATGAAACATCTGTTGCAAACCATCAAAGCAAATGAAACGTTTGGGTATGAGTCAATAAAGAAAAATCTGGTGATTAATTATTTTGATGTTTCAAAATTAACGCTGAAGGGTTGGCGGGCCGGTGTAAATATTAATTGACGCATCATGTGAACACGGTGTATCAATCAGCAAAGAGGTTGTGGGAGCATGAAAAAGGGAGACCCTCTCACGGAGGATAAGAGGATCTCCTTGTCCAGTTACTGCCTGTTTGGCGCCATGGTTATCAGCGCACCAGGCAGGGACGTTTGTTATCGAACTTCCAGCCTGAGATCAGGTACTGCATGACCATGGCATCATCGCGGCTGCCCAAACCTTTTTCGAGGTAAAGTTTGTGCGCCTTTTCGACCTGCGCCATGTCAATTTCGACGCCTAGTCCCGGCTTGTCGGGAATTGTGATCATTCCGTCGACGATCTTGAAAGGCTCTTTTGTAAGACGTTCGGTCCACTCCTGCCATATCCAGTGTGTGTCGAGTCCGCTTGTCTTTCCGGGCGCTGCAGCTCCTACATGAGCGGCCATTGCAAGCGAGATGTCGAAGTGGTTGTTTGAATGGCATCCCCACATCAAGCCCCATTCGTGGCACAGCATTGCTACGCGGGTGGAACCCTGCATGCCCCAGAAGTGAGGATCTGCAAGCGGTATATCCACTGACTGCAGCTGTATCGAGTGGCCCATCTGGCGCCAGTCGGTTGCAATCATATTTGTTGCAGTAGGCAGTCCGGTTGCTCTCCTGAACTCTGCCATGATCTCACGACCGGAAAACCCTTTTTCCGCTCCACATGGATCTTCCACATATGCTACAACGCCATGAAGGCCGTGGCAGATCCTTATCGCTTCCTCAAGCGACCAGGCGCCATTTGGATCTATGGTGACGCGGGCCTCTGGAAAGCGCTCGTGAAGGGCTACTACAGCCTCAATCTCGAGCTCTCCCTTGAGAACGCCGCCTTTCAGTTTGAAGTCTTTGAAACCATAGCGCTTGTAAGCAGCTTCCGCAAGGCGAACTATGGCTTTGGTATCGAGGGCTTCTTCGTTTCGAAGTCTTAGCCAGTCATCCTTTTCATTCGGAGCGCTCGGGAAAGGCAGATCGGTTTTCTTGCGGTCTCCAACGTAGAAGAGGTAACCGAGGAACTCTACCTTGTCTCTCTGCTGGCCGTCGCCGAGCAGGGCTGCAACCGGAACGCCGAGGAACTGACCAAGAAGGTCGAGAATGGCTGTTTCAACAGCGGTCACGGCATGGATAGCGATGCGAAGGTCAAATGTCTGGAGGCCTCTTCCGCCCGCATCCCTGTCGCCGAATTTATGCCGCATCGCATTGAGTATGCTGTTGTAGTTGCCGATAGTCTTTCCTACAACCAGGGGACGGGCCTCCTCCAGCGTCTTGCGTATGCTTTCACCACCCGGAACCTCTCCGATGCCGGTGTGGCCCGCGTTGTCTTTAAGTATTACGATATTGCGCGTGAAATAGGGGCTGTGCGCCCCGCTCAGATTTAGCAGCATGCAGTCATAACCCGCGACCGGGATTACCTGCATTTCGGTAATAACCGGTGCGCCTGAAGAACTGCCTTTGGTTTTATTGGTGCTCATTTAACTCCTCCTGTCAATTTCTCATGTTGGCCGCCGCAAGCCGGAGCATCTGGCAGTCTTTTTTAAACTTCAAATGCTTACATATAACGATATTCAGTCCGCCGTCTCTGGTTAAACAACCGGATTATTCAGTTCCATGCGTTTTATCTCGCCGACGATCAGTAGATAGCTGAGTATGGCCCCGATCGCGTTGGCCCCTACGAATACCAGGGCGCCGTTAAAAGAACCGGTTCCCTGTACGATGTAACCGATAACAATAGGCGTGGTAATGGCCGCTGTGTTACCGAATGTATTGAAAAGACCGCCGCTCAGACCGCCGATTTCCTTGGGAGAGGTGTCGGAAACCACGGCCCACCCTAATGCACCTACGCCTTTTCCAAAGAAGGCAGCTGACATAAAGGCGATGACCACCCATTCAACGGAGGTATAGTTGCAGGCAATCATGGTTGTGGACAGGAGCATGCCGAGGACAATAGGGGTCTTCCTTGCCACTGATAACGAATAGCCCCTTCTCAGCAGAAAATCTGAGAAGAGACCGCCAAGAATTCCGCCGATGAACCCGAACAGGGCCGGCAGTATTGCGACAAATCCGGCTTTGAGTATCGACATGCCGCGCTCCTTTACCAGATATACCGGGAACCAGGTCAGAAAGAAATATGTGAGGGTGGTAATACAATATTGGCCGAGGTATACGCCGAGCAGCATGCGGTTTCCGAGCAGCTGTTTGATGCACCACCAGGTAGGAAGGGCATTGCAGCTTTTATCGTCCTTCTTATGGTCCATATCAACAAGGGCGCCGCCCTTTTCAATATAGTCGAGTTCTGCCTTGTTAATACCGGGATGGTCTTTTGGATTATAGATGACTTTCAGCCAGACGAAGGCCATAACAATACCGATGCCGCCCATCACCGAAAAGACATGCTGCCAGCCGAATGTGTAGACAATATAGCCCATGAGGGGCGCAAACAGCACTGTCGCAAAGTATTGCGCGGAATTGAAGATGGCAGCGGCAGTCCCGCGTTCCTGTTTCGGGAACCATGCGGCGACGATCCTGCTGTTTCCAGGGAAGGAAGGGGCCTCAAATGCACCGAGGAGCAGACGGAGAGTGAAGAGGGCCACAATAGCCGCTGCGGCAGTTCCTAAAAGACCGACGTATCCCTGCAAAAGGGTGGCTATAGACCAAGTTACGATACTCCAGAAGTAGACCCTTTTAGAGCCGAAGCGGTCAAGGAGCCAGCCCCCAGGAAGCTGCAGGGCCACATAGGACCAGCCGAAAGCGGAGAATATATATCCAAGCGCAATCGCGTCCATTCCCAGTTCCTTTGATGCGGCCGGACCTGCGAGAGAGAGTGTTGCCCGATCAGCATAGTTGATCGCGGTCATGGCGAACAGCATGGCGCAGATATACCACCGTACGTGACTCTTTTTTTCTTCTTTGATGACTCCGCTGCTTGTCATAATAACCCCCTTTTTTTATACTGCCTTGAAGCAAAAGACGATTGATTAACAGACTGCAATATGTTGCAGATTCCGTACTCGCTGAATATAAAAAGCAAGTATTGTGCCAGTCATAAAAACCATGATTATCAAGTAAATAATTAGCATTACGCCATACTAATGCATCAGATGGTGCGCATATCTGATGCAAATGCATCACCTGATGTGATACCCTATTAATACCAGGCCTTTGGTTTGGATTACTGAAATATATAACGTGAGCATATAAGGATCCGCCAGATGGGGAAGATAGCTTTTATTGCGCCATACGATAGCAGCCTAACAACCGGCAGGCAGGTCATTGAAAAGCTGGGTCTTTCTGAAAAGATCGACTCCCATCTTGGGCTTCTTAACCAAGGGGTCGAAGTAGCGCGAAAGGTCGAGGCATCCGGTGCTGACGTCATAATTTCGAGGGGCGGTACAGCCGAACTTATTGCCAAGGCCGGCATACAGGTCCCAATAATAGAGATACCGATCACTATTCAGGATTTATCCGAGGCGCTGCTTAATGCCAAAAAGGTAACAGGGTCAAATAATCCGCGTATCGCCATACTTGCGTTTAAAAATATGATCCACAGTATCGAAGTATTTGCCAAAGTAGTGGACATTGACCTGACGATCTACCAGATTGCTGCTGAAGAGGAAATAGCGCCGACAGTGGAACGAGTGCTGCAGGACAATATGGACGTGCTTATCGCAGGTATCAGTACAACGGCTCTGGCTGCATCGAAAGGAATGAAAACCGTGCTTCTTGTGTCGGGAGAGGATTCTTACCGGTCGGCGATCCTCCAGGCAGAGAAGGTCATGTACGCGCGAACACTCGAAAAAGAACGTATGGAAAAATTCCGTGTGCTCGTAGACTATTCCATTCAGGGAATCATCAGTATCGGCAATGACAGAAGAATATCGGTATTCAACAGCGCGGCAGAGAGGCTGCTTGGCCTCAAGGCAGACCAGGCGCTCGGCAAGAATATTGATGCAATCCTTCCGTCATTGCATTTAAGTGACTGTTTGCACGACGGCAAAGAGACCCTCGGTGAGCTGATTACCACCAGCAACAGGAGACTCATGGCTAACATCATTCCTATCGACGTAGGTGAAAGCGTGAAAGGAGCGATGATAACTATCGAAGACGTGGGGCAGATCGTAGAGATGGAGGCGGCTATCCGCAGCGAGAGTTATCGGAAAGGCCTGTCCGCCCAGTACCGTTTTGAAGACATACTCGGGAATTCTTCGGGGATTTCAGAGGTCAAGCGCGTAGCCAGGGAATATGCGCAGATTGATGCAACAGTGCTTATTTCAGGGGCATCGGGCACAGGCAAGGAGTTGTATGCCCAGAGCATCCATAATGCCGGCAGACGGCGCCAGAGACCTTTTGTAGCTGTAAACTGCGGGGCCATTCCGTCGAGCCTGCTTGAGAGTGAACTGTTCGGATATGTGGAAGGCGCCTTTACGGGAGCACAGAAAAAAGGAAAGCCCGGCTTGTTCGAGCTGGCGCATGGCGGGACGATATTTCTTGATGAGATCGGAGAGATGGACAAGCTCGGACAGACGAGTCTGCTAAGGGTAATACAGGAAAGACGGGTCATGCGCCTGGGCGGGGATAAATACCTGCCTGTTGACGTGAGAATCATAGCTGCTACGAACAGGGACCTGAGACAGTTGGTCAGTGAAGGGACGCTGAGGGAGGACCTCTTCTATCGAATAAATGTCCTGCCGCTGGAGCTGCCCCCTTTAAAGGAATGCCCGGGAGATGCCCTTTTTATTGCTGAGCATTTCTTGTCGGTTTACAACAATATGTTTGGCAGGCATTTGGCCCTTAACGAACAGGCAAAGGCCTTTATCGGCTGCTATGAATGGCCCGGAAATGTCCGTGAACTCAGGAATTACATTGAGCGGCTGGTGGTTACCGCCAAGGGCAATCTTTTAACGGCAGAGGATGCAGCGAGAATACTCGGACCGTCGCAGAGCAAAGCTGTTTATGAACAGCCCTTAAATGACAAAAAAGGCGAAAGGGCAAGAATCATAAATATCCTTGCGGAAACGAAATATAATCAGAAAGAGGCCGCAAAGCGCCTGGGGATAAACAGGAGCACTTTGTATAGGAAACTTAAAGCGATGAACATTGAGATTAACAAGCTCTGCGGATAACAAGGTAAGGGGCCGTTGCCGGCCCTTTCCCTTGCTATCCAATTATTGCTCTGTTGGTAAGGAATGCCGATTTATAAAGGTCTCGCCACAGCCGGATACGGACTTGTGAATTACCTGTCCATGCCGCTGATCCATTCGCTGCTGATCTGACTTTTATAAAAACTGCTTCTCCTCTGCAGATTGAGCTTTCCGCGATATCTCGCTTCACCCGGGTGTGAGGCCCACCACTGACGAGCAGTTTCGATATATGTCTCTTTCCGCAGCTCAGTGTAAGGATGGGTTTGAAAATATTCTTTGATTGGATCTGCCGCTCCGGCGCCTTTATACATATACGCAGTTCTATAATTCAGCAGACTTTCAAATGACATGCCGGCAGCAGAGGGATCGTATCGGGTATTGATCAGCAGGGCGTAAGCATAAGCATCCGCCTCATTTTCCATAGTTTTGCTGAATGAGTGACGCAGAAAAAAAGTCATGGTGAAGTCGGCTATCTTGCCAAGCATCTCTGCGTGCACCTTCTTTGCGAGAAGCTCAAACCGCACAGAGTCGAAGCAATGAGAAAGTTCAATATGTCCCATTTCATGGGCCAGGATATATACAAGTTCAGCCTCAGACTGTACGACCTGAAGGAGTCCTCTTGAGATAAAAATTATCCCTCCGGGCATGGCGAATGCGTTTGGCGTTTGATAATCTATGATGTAAACGCGATACTGAAAAGGTTTTTTCGCAAAGGCAGAGATGTTTTTCATCAGGTCATTAAGGTAGTCCTGTTCTGCGCTCTCTTTGATACGGCTCTGAAAGCGTCTGGCAATCGCGTCTCCATATTGGCGCTCGTCAACGGAATTCACGGGTATGACTTTAGATAATACCCGGTCAAATGCTTTTGTTGAGCGGCCGAGCAATTCATAGGCAGGGGTAAAAGTATATTCGAGCGGCGTGGTGGGATTGTAATGATAGAAGTATCCTATGAACGCCGCCCCGATACCCACAATTATGATCAAGAATAATGATCTTATCATTTGTTGTACCTGTCCCTGTATTTATTGTACAGACTGTTCATGACAAGCATGATAATACCTACGCCGAGAAATACGATTGCCCTGGTAATAGTGGTTGATTTGGAAAGGTCATAAAAGACCAGTCTTCCGAGGCATCCGACGAGACCAGCCATCGAAATGTACCTGAAATGCTGTTCCTTGAATACTATGCTGAGTACGAATATTACAAAGGCCTCTGCCACCCAGAGTAATGTGAGCAGAGAACTATCAAATGACCAGAATGTGAATAGCGCAAGGGCGACGAAAAACGGATAAAACAGAATAGCGTTTTGACGGCGGTCCATTCTTCCGGCAAGGCTGTCCATCCTGCTGAACGGACCAGGGGAAATGGCTGACAGGTTCGAATTGCGGCGGAATGCGAAGAGGAACCCGAAATAAATGAGTATGGCCCCGCATCCGATAATCCATCCCTGGTCTTCCCACAACACAGATGGTGTCATGTATGTGCTTGAGATAAATCCAATCGAAAAGGCGGCGGCCAGGGCCATTAATAAAGAATAGAGCCGGAAGCGAGAGAGAGACGCGACAGAGCTTCCGATTGCAAGAAGAACAAAAGCGGCAGAAGTGAAGATTATGCCGAACCAGGCATCTGATAATTCGATTATTGCGCTTGCAAGCGAAAATATTATTATGATCTCCCACAGCAATTGATGAAGTGTTTTTAATCTGATCCATGCGGATTCATTTAGCCTGGCCAGTGCCCAATAAACGAATACTGCGACCGCAAACAAAGAGATGGCGAGACGCACCGGAATGGGCCCCATATGCAGATGTGACTGTATGTGTACAAGCACATGCCTGACAAGGAAAATGATGATAAACAGGAGACCATTTATCATCAGGTGCATCGCACTAGACTGATCTTTGGCCCTGCCTGAAAGGAAGAGAGAACTATGGAGAAAGACAAGGGACAACAGCAGCCAGCAAACGCCAGGGATGAAGTCCGAAATGTGGACTGAGGCACAATAGCTGATTACAGCTGAATGAACGGACAGTATATAGATCGCTGCCCATATATAGCTTCTGTCCAGGCGATGGATACGCGAGAAAAAAATCAGGGCCAGGGCTATTGCGTAGAATGGAATGCTATGCAGGAGAACGGCCGATTCCCTTGTCCATGCACCGATCGAGTAATGACTTGTCAGAAAATAGTACCATGCGATCATGTATCCTGCGATTAAGGCTATTGGCAGCGCTGAAGACCGGAGTCCGGATATTTGGGACAATAAACCGCCGGCTGAAAGCAGTATGAATGCTGCAGATGTTAAGGCTATTCCGGGCCAGAAGTCACTGAATTCCAGTGTTGTCGCCAGCAGGGAAACCACTATTATCAGCTCCCAGATTATCTGTTGGACAGTCTTCAATCCGCTCCATGCTCTTTCATTTAGACGGAACAGACCCCAATAGAGAAAGGCAGCGATTGAGAGGAGTGCGACAGCAAGTCTGGCAGGTATCGGCCCTGCATAAAGATGAGACTGCATATCAACCAGGACGTATCGTATAAGGAATATGCAGATGAAAATAAGGCCATTTATCAGAAGATGATTTGAATTGATCTGATCCGCGTCTCTCCGTGAAATAAAGGGAGATGTCTGCAAAAAGATTACCGATAGAACCAGCCATGCAACTCCGGGGGCAAAAGCTGATATCCCGATCAATGCGCAATAACCTGCAATGGCACAATGCATCGATAACAGGTAAAACACAGGCCAGACATAACGTTTATTTTGTTCACGGATATATGAAAAAAGCATCAGGGCAAAGGCATTAACCAGAAATGGCATGCTATACAGCAGTACTGCTGATTCCCTGCTCCAGCCCTCGATTGAAAAACTTCCGTTAAGAAGATTTGCCCATAGGGCCAGATAACTGAAAACATTCATGATTATAAGCCCAATGCCGAGACCCTTCGACTGGAATGCCTGTCTTGCTGCCATCAGCGTTATGGACAGCGCCGCAAAAGCAAATCCTGCCCAGATGTTGTTGTGATAACAAAGATACAAAAGAAGGCCCAGTGTACCGGTAAATATGCCTCCTATTGATATTTCATTTTCAGAGACGCCGCCATACCAGGAGAATGAATCAATATAATGTTTTGTCTTTTCGAAGATGCAATTAATGAGCAACCCTACCGTCAGCACAGCAAGCATCAGTGCCGAATCATTGCTGGGATACGTGCCGTCCGCCCTGTACAGCAACACAGCAGACCAGCCGATAAAGCCTATCCATGAAATGTGATATAGATATGTGCCTATATATTTGCCTATGCGCATATCCTCACGGACCATCATATAAAGGAATACCAGTGTTTCAGCCATGAAAATAGCCAGTATTTCTATGATATTGAGGTCCCACCTGTTGAGAGTATAGACAGCAAACAGCATGATCGATTGGGCGATCAGTACATCCGTAACATGGAGCCATTCTATCCTAAGTCTCTTGGCAAAGCGAGACATGATAAAGACCGATAAGGCCGCGAAAACAAGGATGATGGTGTTCCATTTCGTTCCGGTTGCATATACGATAAATCCAAGGGCCATATAGAACCAGTTCGCCAGATGCACGGTGAACGGAAGCACCTCGAATCTCTGGTCTTTATATAGAGAGTTGTAGTGGATAAAGGCCGTTACTGAGCCCGTTATAAGCACAGCACCTATCCCGGTTGCCCGCATATCCATGGACATTGCAGATGCCGACGGGTGGCCCAGCATAAAATACCATGCCGCATGGTAAATCATGAAGCTGGTGATTGTTACCAGCAGATGATATTCCCACTGTGCACGGCGAGTGAGTATTATGCTGAGCACTGTTACGGCGGCGGCAAGGCCCAGAGTCATCGGCGACTGGGGAGCGATACCAAGGGCCACAAGGCTCAATATTGTATGGAAAGAGACTGCAAACTGGCGCCCGACAGAGAAACCCGTATAAAGATTTATTGCAATACCCGCCAGCAACAAGCCTAACGCCGCTGTGTGGTTATCGATCCATTGGAGCCCAGGTATGCCACCGGCTCCAAGACAGGAAAAAAGTATTATTGCTGCGGCACTGCTCCTGAGCCATGTCGCCATCTGACTCCATTTTTCTTTTTTACCCGCAAAGATGCCCAGTCCCAAAAGAACAGAGCCAAACCCGGCTATCATAAGGAACCTGAACACGGGCACCATTACCAGCGCTGCGTAAATACCGAGAAAACCTACGCCCATGACCATGACTACTGCGCCAAGAATGCCTGTCCAGTTTTCGAGAAGCTGTTTTTCGAGTTTGGCTAAAAACTCGCTTTTTGGTGGAGGAATTTTCACGGACTGGTCTGCTTCTTTAGCCATGTAAGGAGCAACTATTTCGGTTTTTCCCCGGTATATATAGGCCGTTTCCGGTTTTTTGATAGTTTCAGAAATCCCGTCTTGTTTCCCTGGCGTAGTGGATTCAGCCGGTGCTTTCAACGGTTCATAAGAAGACTTGGGCGCAGAATTGTCCGGATATACATAAGCAGGTTCTAGCGTAGGACCGGAAACAGGAATATTGTCGGGAGCTTTTGATGCAGGGATTTCAAATGGTGCCTTAATTGGCTCCACGACAGGAGTTTCTTTCTCCTGACCGCGCTGTTTTTTGGCCAGATAGGCTTCGCGTGCCGTAATGTCACGAATCTGTTCTTCCAGTTTATCAATGCGATGTCTGAGGCCGGAGTTTTTAAAAAAGAGAATGATGACCAGGATAAACAGTACGAAAATAAAAAAACCCATTGAGGCCCTCCTTCACATTTCTTTATTAGGCAAACTTTCAGCAAAATGAATAAATTGATGTCTGATGACGTCAGAAACAAGGAAAGCAGCAAGAAACGTTGGTGCTATAAAGCATACAACTGAGGGTGAGCATAAGAAATTTTATATAAATGCATTTGAAATGTCAAGAGGAGGAGTAAAAAAAGGGGCCAATGCTGGCCCCTTTAATTTTTAGGTTATTACAGTTTCCCTTTTGTCGAAGGAAGGGCTTTTGAACTCTTATCTATTGTGACTGCTTCTTTCAGGGCCTTGCCGAAGGCCTTAAAAATGGCCTCTATTATGTGATGCAAATCGCGCCCGTATTCGAGATTGACATGCAGGGTCATCATCGAGTGCGTTGAGAGTGCCCTGAAGAAGTCTTCAAACAGTGATATATCTAAGTCCTTAAGCTTTCCCTTTGTCGGCTTGACGTTATAGACAAGGTATGGCCTGCCGCTAAGATCGAGTACCACGGTTGCCAGGCTTTCATCCATCGGTATGGAAGAGCGCCCGTAACGCTTGATACCTTTCTTGTCGCCAACCGCTTTCTTCAGCGCCTCGCCGAGGGTTATACCAAGGTCTTCCATCAGGTGATGGTAATCTATCTCGATATCGCCCTTGGCCCTGATCTTCAGGTCCATGGCGCCATGGAAAGAGAAGAGGGTGAGCATGTGGTCGAGAAACGGTATGGTCGTGTTAATGTCGTATTGTCCTTTGCCGTCCAGGTTCAGCTGCACGGATATATCTGTCTCTTTTGTTTTTCTCTCAACCTTTGCGGTCCTCATTTTGCCTCCCGGTTTATTTCCATGACAGCCTTGTTAAGTGCTTTTATGAAGAGATCATTTTCTGCGCGCGTTCCGACAGTAATCCGCATTGCATTTCGGATAATTCCGTTCATATTTTTAATAAGTATGCCCTGCTTCAAAAGTTTATCAAATACCATGTCTGGGTCAGACACGCGGAAAAGTATGAAGTTGGCCTCAGACGGGCAGGGCGTAACTCCTTGAATGGACGAAAGAGCTTTCATCAGACGCTCTCTTTCTGATGTGATCTTGCGCACGGTCGCATCCACGAGCTTCATCTGCTTTATACCCATAAGAGCCATGGCTTGGGACAGGGTATTAAGGTTGTATGGCAGCCGCACTTTTTCGACCTCGGCTGTGAGTGACTCATCAGCTATCATATAACCGACCCGCAATGAAGCAAACCCGATCTTGCTCATTGTCCTGAGGATTACCAGATTGGGGTAATCCTTTAACAGGGGGAGGAATCCCTGGCGGCTCGCAAAAGGCTGATAAGCCTCATCCACTACTACAATTCCCTTTGATGCCTCGATTATTTTCAGTATGCGCTCCGCTGAATAGCAGTTGCCTGTCGGATTATTCGGAGAGGCGAGAAATATAAGCCTGGGTTTCTCTTTTTTTATTGCCTTAAGCATCTTGTCCATATCGAGATCATACCCGGAGTCAAGCGGTACAGATATGGCTTTTTCACCGAGCGCCCGGGCAATTATGCCGTACATTACAAAGGTGGGGGTCGGAAAAAGCACAGGCCCACCAAGGGTTGTTATGAGATAATAGATGATCTCATCAGAGCCATTGCCGAGAAGAATGCTTTTTGATGTGACCCCATTTTCCCCGGCGAGGGCTTTTTTGAGCGCCTTGCCCTCAGGATCAGGATACCGGTTCAGGGCCGCAAATAATTTCTTGTCCCTCGCAACCAGATCAGCCGGCAGCGGAGAGAACGGGCTCTCGTTGGCATCCAGTTTTATCCTGCATTTTATCTCTTTTGCCTCATATGCCTTAAGAGAGCGCACATTCGGTCGTATCAGTTTAATTATATCGGTCTTCTTCATCATTGTTTATAATAAATCTACGATATTTCATTGTCAATGCGCTCTGGAGTATAATGATAAGTTCCGGAACAGCTGATGCTGACCGTCAACGCGCATGAAGTGCTGCTGGGGCGCCTGTTTTTGCCCATGCAATTCCGTATTGTGTTGCTTATAATCCATATTAATGCGAGGCAAAGTGGAGATACATAACCTTAGAGAGATAGGCGCAAAGCTCTTTTCTGCACTGGGCAAGCAGAGGATAAGGCCCTTTTCCACGGCCCCGCTCAAAAGAGGGGCCGGTGGCGATAAGTCTTTTCCTGTTGATGTCGAGGCCGAGGATATCGTCATTAATTCATTAAAGTCGCTTAATGAGCCGCTGAGCATTATTTCTGAAGAATTGGGCACCCTGGACCTCAACGGCGGAGGAAGCCGCGTGATAATAGATCCGATCGACGGCAGCAAGAATGCCATCAGCGGCATACCGCTTTATTGCACATCCATCGGGATAGCAGACGGCGACACCATAGGTTCCATAACCAAGGGGTATGTCATCAATCTGCTGACTGGCGATGAATTCTGGGCGGAGAAGGGAAAGGGCGCCTTTTTTAACGGAGAGCCAATTAGCTGCCAGAAGGACGATGTCTTTTATTTTGTCTCATATGAGGCCCAGACACCCGGCAGGGACATTCCCCGCATCATGCCGGTGATTGCGGCCGCTCGTAAGGCAAGGTGCTTCGGCTCACTCGCACTGGACCTCTGCTATGTGGCGTATGGCTCTATCAGCGTTTTTGCAGGTCCTGTACCTTCCAGGATATTCGATTTTGCCGCTGGATATCTTTTGGTAAAAGAAGCAGGCGGAATTGTGACGGACATTAATGGAAATGACATAGAGGGGGGCACGGCCGGACTTCAGGACAGGATTCCGCTGCTTGCCGCAGGCAATAGGAAGCTGCATGAGGCCGCGCTAAAATATCTCAATGGCTGAAAACATTACATCGCTTTTTCTCCGGACAGTCGAGGCGAATAAGGACCGTACGGTTTTTCATTACTTTGAGGGAGAATGGAAGCGGATGACCTTCGGAGAATTCTTTTCCCGGGCGATGACTCTTACCGGTGTCCTCTCGGCAACCGGCGTTAAACGGGGCGAACGAGTTGCCGTCATATCCGAAAACAGGCCCGACTGGTGTGCGGCCTATCTGGCAATACTTTTCAAAGGCTGCATTGCAGTGCCTGTAGATATACAGCTGGGGACCGGGGATGTAAGAAATATATTCAGAGACGCTGATGCCAAAGCAGTATTCTGCAGCCTGCGGATGGAAACCATAGCTGTTGAAGCCGCAGGCCGGGATAGCATCAGTATCATCAATATAGACTCAATTGATTTTGGGCCCAATGCGGGGCCATCATTCGATAAATCCGGACTCGTAGTCGATGCTGCGCCTGAGGACCTTGCGTCCATAATTTATACCTCCGGAACTACCGGCAATCCAAAGGGCGTTATGCTGACCCACAGGAATTTCTGTTCTGACGCCGAGGCAGCTATAAGGGCCGGGGTTGTATTGGCAACGGATAATGTTCTCTCAATCCTCCCGCTTTATCATACATATCCGTTTATGTGCAACTTTATGATGCCGGTCGTTTACGGCGCTACAGTCACCTTCGGTCCCGGACTTAAAGGAGCGGAAATAGTCGATGCCGTGAAATCCGGGGGCGTTACCATCCTGCTGGGTGTGCCGAGACTTTTCGATATGCTCAGGAACGGCATTCTGGCCAGAATAGGCGAGAAACCTTTCGCGCTGCTCTTACTCAGGCTGATGGACATGTGCGGCACGGTCAGGCGTGCAACGGGCATCAACCCTGGAAAACTGATTTTCAGGACAATTCATGCCAACTTCAGGACAGTAAGATTTTTCTGCAGCGGCGGCGCGCGGCTCGAACCGGCTACAATGCTCGGTCTTGAGGCCATGGGGTTTACGGTTGTTGAGGGATATGGACTGACAGAGACTTCGCCTGTTATCACCTTTAATCCTCTCAAAAAAAGAAAACCGGGGTCGGTAGGCAGGGCGCTGCCAGGGGCCGAGATCAGGATCATTGACGGCGAGATCGTTGTGCGGGGCCCGATGGTCATGTCAGGCTACTATAAAAATCAGGCTGCCACTGATGAGGTCATAAGGGACGGCTGGTTTCATACAGGCGACCTTGGCCGCATAGATGAAGAGGGATATGTCTTTATTACTGGCCGGAAAAAAGAGATCATCGTGCTGAGTTCAGGCAAGAACATATATCCGGAGGACATTGAAAAGGCCTATTACGGAATCCCACTCATAAAGGAGATAGCCATTGCGGGCATGGAAGTGAGGGGGGCGGTGGACTTTATAAAGGCGATAATCGTTCCGGACCTCGATTATGCAAAAGAGCAGGGCATAGGCAATATCCAGGAGACGATAAAATGGCAGATCAATGATGTTACCTCCCAGCTGCCCGAATACATGAGGATACGCGGCTTTATCCTACAGCAGGAACCTCTGCCGCGCACGCCGCTCGGCAAGATGAGGCGCTTCCTGCTCAAGGACATTCTCGCAGGTGCAGTCACCGAAAAGAAGACGGGCCGGCTCGAAGACGCGGTGCTAATGGCTGATCCTGCCGGACGAAAGATAGTGGAATGTATCCGGCATGTGCTGAATGAAAAAATAGAAGTGCATTCCGAAGACAATCTTGAACTCGATCTTGGTTTTGATTCACTGGGCAAGATAGAATTTATTTCAGCGCTTGAGGATGCGTTCTCTGTTTCCGTCCCGGATTCATTTATCGCTGATGTACAGACTGTAAAAGACGTTGTTGAAAGGATAATGGACATTGCAGAAGGCCGCACTCATGAGTCTGCGGGCAGCGTAAAATGGGCCGATATTCTGGACAAGGAACCGGCCGAAGAAGACAAGCAGAAGGCTGTGGTTATATATGGGCCTTTCGAGAGGCTTTTTATAAGGCCGCTTTTTCTGCTGCTTAAAATATTCTGCAGGCTCTATTTCAGGATGTCTGTTAAAGGGACCGAAAATCTCCCCCGGACCGGGCCTTACATGCTCGCGGCCAATCATGCGAGTTATCTGGACGGGTTTATTGTCGCGGCCTGCCTGCCTTTTTCTGTTTTCGAGAAGCTCTATTTTCTGGGCATCAGCACATTCTTCGGTGGCGCGGTTAAACAGGAATTTGCGCGCATTGGACATATTATTCCCATTGATGCGGAGACTTACCTGCACAGGGCGCTCCAGATTTCTTCATATGTTCTTAGTCAGGAAAGGTCTCTCTGTATATTTCCTGAAGGAGGACGTTCCTTTGGGCCGGAGATGCTGCCTTTTAAAAAAGGAGTAGGCATAATAGCCCTCGAAAAAAAGATTCCGGTTGTCCCGGTTCATATCAAAGGTTCAGCAGATGCCTTACCCAGAGGCGCTGCTCTAATCAGGCCGTCCAGGATTGAGGTCACCATAGGCACCCCGTATTTTGCATCCGCCACAGATGTTCAGGCAATGCCGTCAGGGACAGACAAGTACCAGTTTTTTGCGGATGGACTGAGGGAGCAGTTGAAACGGCTTCAGGCCGGTTAATGAACGTGTAAGGCATCAGGCAGATATGCTGTGATATAATATAAAAAATAGCAAAAAGGACCGGACATTGAGAAGAGTATCTATTGGTGATCTGCAGGCCGGGATGGTTGTGGCGAAGCCTATTACAAATGAAGCCGGCATGGTAATGCTTAGCGAAGGCGCGGCCCTTACTGACAGCCTGATAAGAAGACTGGGCAGCATGGAGATCGGGCATGTATTTGTGGAAGGCGATGCGCCAGATGCCAAATCAAGGGATGAGAGGCTGGCAGATCTCGAAATGCGCTTCAGAAAGACGGGACAGGAAAAATATATGGATACCATAAAAAAGGTTTTGAAGGCGCGTATCGAGGAGGTCTATAAATAAATACTATGGACCCCAAACTGCTGCGAGCCCAGATAGAACGCATAGATACCCTTCCTACAATCCCCTCAGTGCTGAAGAAACTGCTGGCAGTTATTGAAAACCCGAAAGTATCCCTGACAGAAGTCGGCAACTTTATACAGAGTGACCCGGTCTTGACTTCCAGGGTGCTGAAGATGGTCAATTCCCCCATTTATGGATTCCCCGGCAGGATATCGGCAGTACAGCAGGCACTTATATTACTGGGGCTGAATGTTGTAAGGGGCCTTCTGCTCGGCGTGTCCGTGTTTGAGGTGATGCAGAAATCCATGGTCGGGCTGTGGGAGCATTCACTCGGATGCGCAATAGCCGCCAGGATTATAGCGAAGAAAAAAAATATTTCCGAACCTGAGGAGATCTCAATAGCAGGACTGCTGCACGATATCGGCAAGGTTGTGATGATTCTGCGGTACAAGGAAGAATATGAAGAGGTCATCAAAGAGGCAGAGACAAAGGACCTGCTGATTATTGAGGCAGAGAAGTCGATATTTGATATAACCCATGCGGACAGCGGCTCATGGATAGCCAAAAGATGGAATTTTCCTCAATCTCTTGTCGAGATCATCGAGTATCATCATAAACCCAGCCTGTCAAGGAGTCTGCCCATGCAGACCGCTATCGTCCATTTGGCCGATCTGCTGACGCGTTCCGTGGGATTCGGATTTTCCGGAGATAATCATGTGCCGGCGGTCAACCCGGCGGCCTGGGAGCTCCTGAACCTTTCCGATGCCGATCTCAGGGACATATTCGACGAAATGGATGACGCATTCAGCGAAGCTGAGGCATTCCTTATCGGCGATGAAAGCTAGCAGGCCGATCGTCGTAGTATCTCGCGACATCGTCCTTACCAGTGATATCGACAGGCTGGTGCGCAACATCAGCAGCCCTCTTTTTTTCCGGGACATGAAATCTTCACTCGACTTTATCTATAACTGCAACCCCGATTTCCTTCTTCTTGATATTGCCGAAGACCGGGACGCTAATGTGCGCATACTCAATGATCTGAAGAGCGACCCCATATTCGGCCACATGTCCGTCCTTGCAGTTTTCCCGGATGATTGCGAGCTGCCGGCATGGAGAGAACTCCTTGCCGATGACTATATACGCAGATCGATGATCGAATGCGAGCTGCTGAAGAGGATCGAATTGAGCCTGTTCAGGGCAGAAAGGATTGTGCAGATAAATCCGCTTACGAGTCTGCCCGGTAACATAACCATAACTCGCCAGATCCAGAACAGGCTTGACAAAGGCGAAAAATTCGGCGTAGCGTATGCTGATATAGATTTCTTCAAGCCCTTTAACGACAGGTACGGATTCGGCAGAGGCGACGAGGTGCTTAAGATGGTCGGCAGGCTCATACTGAATATGGTAAAGGAGCAGCAGCCGCAGGGCAGTTTTGTGGGCCACGTGGGCGGCGACGATTTTATTTATATCATGGACATAGGTGTGATCGAAGAGACCTCACGCAAGATAGCGGATTATTTCGACAAGATGGTCGGAACATTCTATGACGCGGAGGACAGGGAGCAGCGCAAGATTCAGTCTGTCGACCGCGCCGGGACCGGAAAGACCTTCCCCCTAATGACTATTTCTATAGGTATTACTCACAACCAGCATAGGGAATTTGCGCATTATAGCGAAATCAGCACGGTGGCTTCGGAGATGAAGCATGTCAGCAAAAAAGTGGCAGGCAGCAACATTCAAATGGACCGGCGAAAGGCGTAGAATTCGGTACTGCAATTGCAGCGATTGTCCGGCAGCTCATCACTGTTTTAAATTCGGACCTGTTAATCTATTATCTTGAGAAGCGACTCGGCTCCGTTTTCGATGTCCCGGATGCGTTTTTTGACCGATTCGTGGTCCCTGCTTATAGTGTAAAGTTCGTCAGATACCATCAGTGAGGCGAGAATCGAGGCCTTCAGGGGCGTGATCCCGGGTGATTGGCGATATACTTCCCTGATCCGTGAGTCCACAAAGTCGGCAAGCTTTTGCAGGTGCTCTTTGGTCGCATCGCCCCGGATCATGTATCTTTGGCCGAGGATAGTCACTTCCACACTTTCCATCAGTAATCAGTTGAGTTCAAAGCTTTCGAGTTCTTTAAGCAATCCTTCTATCTGTTCCTTGACAGCGGCTTTTTCAGAAGAGAGCCTTTCAATTTCGAGGTCTTTTACCCGCAATGCCTCCTGCAGGACCACGTTCCTTTTTTCGAGGGCATTTTTCTCTTCTTTAAGAGACCTGACCTTTTCTATGATCTGAGAAATCTTGTTTTCCACAGTATTCATGTTCAGCCTCCTCTAAATTAGTATATTAAAGATTCCATGATTTAATAAGCAATGCCGGCATGTCTCTCTTGCCCTGTTGCCTGATATATTCAAGATAGCTTGTCATGACCTTCTTGACATAGTTCCTGGTTTCATCGTAGGGGATGTCCTCCACGAATTCATCCATGGACTGGTATTTGCCCGAAGAGAGCCATTCTTTCACAATCTCCTCACCGGCATTGTATGAGGCAATTGCAGGAGGAGCTGATCCGAAATGCTTGATCAGCATGGAGAGATAGTAAGAACCGATAAACACATTGGTCCTTGCATCGTACAGTTCCGAGGATTGGCCGAAATTGACTTTTGCCCGCTTGCTGATCCTGGCCGCCGTCTGGGGCATCAGCTGCATGAGTCCTAGCGCTCCCGCAACCGATCTTGCGTCGGTTGCGAACCGCGATTCTTCCCGTATGATCGAAAGGATGAGCAGGGGATCCAGCTCGTTGGCCCGCGCCGCTTCTTCTACCACATCCAGATGGGCGAGCGGATAGTAGAGATCGTGCAAGTCCTCCCTGAAAGGAACACGCACTGCAAGAATAATGGATGTCTTGAAGTCGCGCTTTTTATACAGGTATGAACTCAAACAGGTGATATCGTGTTCCGCAGCGCTCTTATTTGCCGTCTGGGCAATCTCGGCGGCGGCCTCTTTTTTGAATCCCAGGGCGTCAAGCACCTCTATTCGCCGGGGCAGTGTATAGTCGCTGCAGCGGTCGCCGCTGCTGCTTTCAAAAGCGGGTATCACTCCCTTGCCGCGAAGCGCTGACATAAGAAAATAAAAATTATTGTTGCGATTATTGGGAATATGAGATATCTGCTGCAAGTCATCAGTTACGCCGGATGACTCAAGGCAGCGGTTTTTCCAGTAAAGGTAACGGGCCTGTCCATAGGTTTTATACAGTGAATCAAATATCTCCAGGGCCTTCTGATGGTCACCGCTGCGGTACAGTGTCCAGCCCTTTTGCCACAGGGCTTCTTCTTTGGCGGATGGAAACTTTGCGAGTACCTCGTTAAATACGTCCATGGCCGCCTCAATATTGCCGCTCCTCCGTTTCCTTGAGCCATAGGCTAGCATCATCGAAGCGGCACGTGAATCATTCTGACTGACCATCTTGTTTATGTCTTTATCGAAACCTTCCCAGTCGCCGGCCCTGAAAAGAGACTTTGCCCTGCCTGCAATATCATTGCATTCGGCATAGAGTGCGGCGGCCTCTTTGTATTTCTTCTGTCTGAAGAGAGACAGGGCCAGCCCTTCGTTGATAAATTTCTTCAGCGGCCCTGAATCTTTTTTAAGCAGGGCCTTTCTGAATATCTTTTCCGACTCTTTGAAAAGCCAGGCGCTGTTCAGACTCTTGCCTTTTTTGAGCAGGTCAGCGGCGCGTATGTCCGATTCGGATAGTTCTTCGCCGGCGCTTTTTGCATAAGGTGAGACTGACGAGAATATATCCCGGAAGAGCGTCTGTGCCCGTTCTTTCCTGTTGGTGTTCTTAAGATAAACAGCGTATGTGAAGCGGGCCGTCTGATCTGTGGGATAGTCTGCAAGGAACTTCTGGAAAAGCTCCTCTATGTTTTTTGCATTGTCCTTCTGGAGTATCTCTATCTCCTTCATCCTGACATTTCTGATCAGGGTTGAGCCGGGGAATTTTTTCCTTATCGAGGAGAGATCATCAAGTGCCTTTGCAGTCTCGGAATTGCCCGCGAAAGCTCCGGCCCTCCAGAAGAGTATATAGTCTCCGAGAAAAGGCATCTCATCATAGGCTGCAGTAAGGTAGACGAGTGCCTTGTCGAAATCTCCCATATCGAGGCTTGCCTTGCCGGTCAGGATGCATGATTGGGGGCAGAAGGCAGGAACCTGCGCGCCAGTATCCGCTTCCCCGGCAGATCCGATATATGCCGGGAAAATGATGGCTGAAAGAAGAATGATAATACAGCAGCAGGCAAGCGCTGCCGGGTATCTATAGTTTCGCAATATCGTCAATACGGGCACTGAAATTCCTTTTCACTTCATTTATACTGTCTCCGCCAAACTTTTCCAGAAAGGCGTCCGCCACGCAAAGGGCTGTCATTGCTTCTCCCACGATTGATGCCGCAGGCACTGCGCAGGTATCCGACCTCTCGTATGCGGCCTCGACTGCCTCGCCCGAAACAATATCCACGGAGCGCATGCTCTTTTTCAGGGTCGGAATGGGTTTCATCGCAGCGGTTATCACCAGAGGCATACCGTTTGACATGCCGCCCTCAATGCCGCCCGAGTTATTACTCATTCTGTAAAAGCCAGTCTGCCTGGAATGGAATATCTCGTCCATTACTTCGGAGCCGAATTTCCTGGCGGATTCAAACCCCAGGCCGATCTCCACGCCTTTTATCGCCTGTATGCTGGATACGGCCATCATCAGGCGCGCATTGAGTTTCTTGTCCCACTGCGTATGGCTTCCAAGTCCCACAGGCACGCCTGATACTATGATACTGAATGTGCCGCCAAGGGTATCGCCTTTTTCGGACGCCATGTCAATGAGTTCTACCATTTTCGCTGAAGAATCAGCATCCGGACAGCGGACCGGCGAACTGTCTGCCAGCGCGAATAAATTCGCGTCAGCAGCCGGAAGACTGTTTTTCATGGCAGCGCTGCCGATGCTCAAAACATAGCTTCCCACTGTGATGCCGAATTCCGAAAGAAATTTCTTCGCGACTGCGCCTGCTGCGACTCGCGCGGCCGTTTCCCTGGCACTTGAGCGTTCAAGGACATTCCTTATGTCATTGTGGCCATACTTGAGCGCGCCGGAAAGGTCCGCATGGCCCGGCCTGGGGCGCGTGAACGGAGGAATAGAGCCCTCCTGAGCGCCGTTCGGCGACATGCCCTGCTGCCAGTTGACCCAATCCCTGTTTTCGATCAGCAGCGATATGGGCGAGCCAAGGGTCTTGCCCCATCTTAAACCGGAGATCAGGATAACGCTGTCCTGCTCTATCTTCATCCTGCCGCCGCGTCCATGGCCCTGCTGACGTCTTTTAAGATCGGCATCTATCTCGTTGACAGACAATGATAGGCCGGCGGGTATACCTTCTATGAAGGCCATCAAACCCCTGCCATGTGATTCGCCTGAAGTGAGAAATCTGATTTTGGAGAACATCCTTAAGAATAAAACGTTATCGCTGACTGCGTCAATAAGATAATTGTTATATATGATAAAATATGTGTAATCTTATCTTATGGATACAGCGAAAGAAATTAAACAGATACTAAAGGCGGACCACGGAAGACCATTCGAATTTCTTGGGCTCCATGCCGGTGATTCGCGTGTATTTATCCGGGCGTTTATCCCTGATGCCAGGGAGGCATGGATAGTAAAGACCGAGAGCAAAATGCGGGATGCGGGCGGTGAAAAAATATATGTGATGCAGAAACTTCACAAGGAAGGTTTTTTTGAAGCAGTAATAGAGCGTGCGAAACCTTTCCGTTATAAAATCAGGATTCAAACACATAGTAGTGAAGAAAGGGAATTTTATGATCCCTATTCTTTTCCCCCGGTGCTCACCGACTACGATCTTCATCTTTTCGGAGAGGGGACCCACTACAAGAATTATGAAAAGCTCGGTTCCCACGTAAGGACCATTGATGGGGTGCGCGGGGTGCATTTTGCCGTATGGGCTCCGAATGCCAAGAATGTCGGTGTTGTCGGAGACTTCAATAACTGGGACGGCCGGCGTCATCCCATGCGTATGCTGGGCTCTTCCGGGATATGGGAGATATTCATCCCGGGCCTTGATGAAGGGGCCTGTTACAAGTATGAAATCAAGTCCAGGTACAGGAATTATCGTGTGCTCAAGGCAGATCCTCTTAGTTTTTTCTTTGAAATGAGGCCAAAGAACGCAGCTATTGTCTATGATATAGAAAATAAATATGAGTGGGGAGATTCGGAGTGGTTAGGCTTGCGCGCGCAGAAAAACTGGTTCAGGTCCCCCATATCGACTTACGAAGTCCATCTTGGGTCGTGGATGCGCGGCCCGGAAGAGGGCGACAGGTTTCTGACTTATAAAGAACTTGCTGAAAAACTCATCCCGTATGTAAAAGAACTCGGCTTTACGCATATCGAACTCATGCCGATGACCGAGCATCCTTTCGATGCTTCCTGGGGGTACCAGACTCTTGGCTATTATGCCCCTACGAGCAGGTTCGGGAAGCCCGAAGATTTCATGCATTTCATAGATGTCTGCCACCAGAACGGCATCGGCGTAATCATGGACTGGGTACCGGCCCATTTTCCGAAGGACGGACACGGCCTTGGTTTTTTTGACGGTACCTGTCTTTATGAACATGCAGATCCAAGGCAGGGGGAGCACAGGGACTGGGGAACCCTGATCTTTAATTTCGGAAGAAATGAAGTCAGGAATTATCTCATCTCGAATGCCCTTTTCTGGCTCGACAAGTATCACATCGACGGACTCAGGGTAGATGCCGTTGCATCGATGATATATCTTGATTACTCGCGTGAGCCGGGACAATGGATCCCGAATAAATACGGCGGCAACGAGAACCTTGACGCGATCGAGTTTATAAAAAAGTTCAACGAGGTCGTTCATCAGTATCATCCCGGCGTGCTTACCATTGCAGAGGAGTCAACTGCATGGTCGGGGGTGTCCAAACCGACCTATCTCGGCGGTCTTGGATTCAGCATGAAATGGAACATGGGATGGATGCATGACACCCTGCAATATTTTTCGAAAGAGACAATCCATAGGAAATACCATCATAACGTGCTGACTTTCAGTATGCTTTACGCCTTTAGCGAGAATTTCGTGCTTCCCTTCTCCCACGACGAGGTGGTCTACGGAAAAAGGTCGATGATCAATAAAATGCCTGGCGATATGTGGCAGAAATTCGCAAATCTCAGGGCGCTTTTTGGGTACATGTTTGGCCATCCGGGCAAGAAGCTCATTTTTATGGGCAGCGAATTCGGTCAGTGGAACGAATGGAATTTCGATAAAAGCCTTGACTGGCATCTCCTGGAAAGTGAGCCGCACCTGAAACTTAAACAATATATATCAGACCTTCACGCCATGTACAAGGCAGAGGAAGCATGTTACGCTGTGGATTACGGATGGAAGGGCTTTGAATGGCTCGATTCCCAGGATGCCGACAACAGCGTTTATTCTTTTGTCAGAAGGGCGCGGGATACGGATGATTTTCTCATCTTTATAATCAATCTCACGCCATTGCCGAGGCATGCATACCGCATCGGGGTACCGAAGGATGGTTTTTACCGTGAAATCCTCAACAGCGATTCTGGCCATTACTGGGGAAGCAATATGGGGAACTCTGGCGGCGTGCATACAAGCAGGACCAGGTCTCACGGCAGGGACTACTCGGTAAGCCTCACCCTTCCGCCCCTTTCATGCCTCGTCTTAAAGCCTGTCTGATCTGTTTTAGCCCTTCAGAAAAGGCGCCAATTCTTCAAAAAGATGAGAAGGCTCATTCTTGACCAGATAACCGTCCGCTCCGGCAAGTTTTGCCTTTTCCCTGTTCTCGGGCGCGCTCAAAGAGGTATTAATGACGACCGGAAGAGACTTCAGTTTCGGGTGGGCCTTTAATTTTCTTGTAAAGACGAGACCATCCATCTCCGGCATTTCAACGTCTGTAATGACTACCTGTATCAGGTCCGTTACCGGCTTGTCGCCAATTCTGGAAAGAAAATCGTCCAGCACGCTAAAAGCCTCTTTACCATTAACGCTTTCGATCACTTGCAGACCGAGTTTCTCAAGTGGTTCTCTCAGTATCCTTCGGGCCACCGCAGAATCATCTATGATCAGGACAGTCCCGTTAAGTTTTGCCCTGGACGCCTTGCCCATATCTTCGAGGGCCAGTGCCTTTGCGGAAGAGAACGCCCCCATTTCGGCTATCACATTTTCCAGGTCAAGTATTAGTAGAAGAGATTCTTCGCCATCGTCAAGTTTTGTGACCCCTGTTATCCTGCCGCTATGTTTTACCTGCATTAGCGCGGGCGGCGCCTTTATCTGGTCCCACTTGATCCGCCTTATACGCTCAACGTCGTGCACGATCATACCAACGCATGTGCCGAGCATCTCCAGGATGACTATTTTGGGTTTGACCTGAGTATCCGGGTCATGGTTGAACTTCAGCCATTTGCCCAGGTTTATTACCGGAACCACCTGGCCCCTGACTTCAGCCAGCGCCTCTGCGTAATCAGGCATGTCGGGCACCTTTGTAAGTACAGGCAATGGCAATATCTCTCTGACTTTTGCAACATTTACACCGTAGGAGTATGTTTCTATGCTGCCGTCAGGCAGCTTGTTGAACATTTTGATTATGATCAGCTCCAGTTCGTTTGCGCCTACTTTGAGGACCTCAGGCATGCTGCCCGGTTTTTGTGCCATTTTACCCTCCAGTCTGATTTGCGGGTACGCAAATATTGCTACATACGCTTATTATAACATCGGACCGCCGAAAAAAAATGACCGTTCGATTAGCGTTACAGGCGGACGAATCAGGTTTTTTTATTGAGGCTTGTTTTTTTGCAGGACCGCTTCAGTAGTCGTAGGGCGGTCTACCTTCAGGTTTTGACTTTTGATAATCTCAATGACCTTCAATATCTCTTTCCTGACCACGTCATCTATTATAAATTCTACAGCCGTCTGAAAAGAATTACCTATGGGTATTACCCTGACAACCTTTGCCGAGGCGAAAAAATGTACATTTGCGATAGCGTTTGATTCTGTATGGAGCATAAACTGCATGGTAACGAAATCGCCGGGCTTCAATTCTTTTGCGGTGTCGAAGAAAAGACCTGAGCCGCTTATATTTGAATTATTACATTCCGACCACTCGGTTTCACCCGGCAGCTTTACCTTCGCTTGCGCCCTGACCCTTTCAAACCTTCTTTTGTTTTCCCCGGGCATGATTTTCGCAGTGTCTCCTGTAATTTTCCGTCTTCATTTATTACCGCAGCATTTCTTGTATTTTTTCCCGCTTCCGCAGGGGCAAGGATCATTTCTTCCGACCTTCTGGTCCCTGTGGGCCGGATGTCTAGGACCATCTTCCCCTTCTCTTTTATTATACACCAGATTTTTTTGTTCTTTCCTGATGCTGACCTCGGCCTCGTCCTGCACCACCTGCATCCTGAAGAGTCTCATGAGGACCTCGGTTTTTATCCTGTCTGACATTTCGGCAAAAAGCTCGAATGCCTCTTTCTTGTATTCAACAACAGGGTCTTTCTGGGCATATCCCCGCAGGCCTATCCCTTCCTTCATATGATCAATATTCAGCAGGTGGTCTTTCCATTGGGTATCTATGACCTGCAGCATGACCATCTTTTCCAGGTAGCGCATTAACTCCGGACCGCTCTCAGTTTCCTTTTTCTCGTAAGCGGCCAGGACAGAGGAAACAAGAGTGTCCCTCAGGTCTTCGTGCGTCTTGTATGCATCCAGTGCAGTCTTTATTGCAAAAGCGCCTTCAATCGCCGTCCCGAGGGTCTCCATGTCCCATTCATCATAGCGGTCTTCGGGGCAATGCACGAAAAGCAGGTCGTCTACCACATCTTCGGAAAAATCGAGTATCTTCGGTTTCAGGGATTCTCCGAGCAGTACTTCGCGGCGGAAAGCGTATATTTCGGTCCTCTGCTTGTTCATGACATCGTCGTACTGGAGGAGATGTTTTCTGATATCGAAATTGTGGGCCTCGACCTTTTTCTGCGCATTTTCGATGGCCTTAGTGACCATCTTGTTTTCGATGGGCAGGTCTTCTTCCATCTTCAGCAGGTTCATAAGGCTGTTGATCTTGTCAGACCCGAATATGCGCATCAGATCATCTTCGAGAGAGAGATAGAACCTGGAAGAACCGGGATCGCCCTGCCTGCCCGATCTGCCGCGAAGCTGGTTATCAATACGGCGTGCCTCGTGCCTTTCGGTGCCTATTATGTGCAGTCCGCCTGCTGCCACTACCTGTTCGCGTTCCTTTGCGCAAACCTCTCGCGCCTGTTCGAGTGCAGAGGCGTATTCTTCGTCAGTATAGGAATCAATGTTTTTCAGAAATTCGGCTGTGCGCCCCTCAGGATTTCCGCCGAGAACTATGTCTGTGCCTCTTCCGGCCATGTTTGTAGCTATGGTGACTGCGCCGTATCTGCCGGCCTGGGCCACTATTTCGGCCTCTTTTTCATGGAATTTTGCGTTAAGCACAAAATGTTTGATTTTTTTCCTGACCAGCAGGCTGCCCAGTATTTCGGATTTTTCTATTGACGTTGTACCAACCAGGACCGGCTGTCCTTTCCCATGGCACTCTTCTATATCCACAATCACTGCCCTGAACTTTCCGTTCTGGTTTTTATAGACAATGTCCGATTTATCTGTTCTTCGCATCTGTTTGTTCGTCGGGAGCACAAGCACTTCAAGATTATATATTTCCGCGAATTCCGAAGCTTCTGTGTCCGCAGTCCCTGTCATACCGGAGAGTTTTTTGTACATGCGAAAGAGGTTCTGGAAGGTTATTGTCGCGAGGGTCTGGTTTTCGCTGGCGATCTTTACCCCTTCCTTGGCTTCAATGGCCTGATGCAGTCCGTCGCTCCAGCGGCGGCCCGGCATGAGCCTGCCCGTGAACTCGTCGACTATTATTACCTCTCCGTCTTTGACGACATAATCGACATCCAGTTTAAAAAGGTGGTGCGCCCTGAGGGCCTGAAGAACGTGATGCACAAGCTCTATGTTTGCGGCATCGTACAGATTTGGGAGTGCCAGCAGGCGCTCTACCTTGCTGCTGCCGCTTTCACTCAGGGTGACAGATTTTAGTTTTTCGTCTATCTTGAAGTCTTCTGCCGGCTTCATGCTGGGTATTATCTTGTTGATCTTGTAATATTTGTCCGTAGAATCTTCAGAAGGCCCCGAAATTATAAGCGGGGTCCGGGCTTCATCTATCAGTATGCTGTCAACTTCATCAACGATAGCGTAGTTCAGCTCCCTCTGACTGAAGTCTGCAAGGTCGTATTTCATGTTGTCGCGCAGATAGTCGAAACCGAACTCGTTGTTCGTGCCGTAGGTTATGTCAGCGAAATAGCCCTCGCGCCTTTCGCAGGGCCTGAGGAAATCGAGCCTCTTTTCGGAGGAGCGGTATTCGGGATCGAACAGAAATGAGCTGTCATGCTGGATAATGCCGACCGACAGCCCGAGAAAATGGTATACGGGGCCCATCCATTGGGCATCTCTTTTAGCGAGGTAATCGTTGACGGTTACAACATGAACGCCTTTGCCTTCAATGGCGTTAAGGTAGACCGGCAAAGTTGCGGCGAGGGTTTTTCCTTCCCCGGTTTTCATTTCGGATATCTTGCCTTCATGCAGCGCCAGACCGCCTATAAGCTGCACATCGAAATGCCGCATGTTCAGCAGACGCCGCGAGACCTCGCGCACCACGGCAAAAGCCTCGAACTTGATATCTTCGAGCGAATGACCTGTCGCAAGTCGTTTTTTGAATTCAGCGCTTTTTGCTGCGAGCTGTCTGTCATCAAGGGGCGCTATCGTGGGTTCAAGAGCGTTGATTTCGTCAACAAGCCTGAAGAGCCGCTTCAATTCGCGGTCATTTTTAGTTCCAAACATTTTTTTCATCATATTGATCATAGTTGTTCATAGTAAAAAAAATAGTGTTGTTAATGCAAGCATTTGGCCTGCATAAAACAGACATTATGTTATAATTTAAGAGATACGCAGCAAGATTCCGGCCCAGGGGCCTGTTACAGGAGGCGTCTCAATGGAGTTGATAGACATTCTCGTTGCCGCCACATCTTTAAAGGCTTCTGACATACACCTTGTAGTAGGTAAACCGCCCATAGTAAGAATCAACGGCACGATGCAGCCTCTGAATAAGTTCCCTGTCATGACAGAAGAGATGGCCAAGGGCACAATATACAGCATGCTTTACCAGGACCAGATCAGCCGTTTTGAAGAAAACCTCGAACTTGATTTTTCATACAATGTGCTCGGCCTGAGCCGGTTCAGGGTGAATGTCCTGTCGCAGAAGGACGGGATTGAGGCGGTCATGAGGCTTATCCCTGCCAAGATACCCACTCCCAGGGAAATAAGGCTTAATGACGCGGCTGTGGCCCTTACCAGGCTGCCGAGGGGGCTGGTCCTTGTCACAGGGCCTACTGGTTCGGGAAAATCTACTACACTTGCAAGTATGGTCGATATCATCAATACTGAAAGACGCGAGCATATCATAACCATAGAAGACCCTATAGAATTTGTCTTCGGTCACAAAAATTGTATTGTCCGGCAGCGTGAAGTTGGTGTCAACACACATTCTTTTGCCGATGCCCTTAAGCACTGCCTGAGGCAGGACCCTGATGTAATACTTGTGGGAGAAATGAGGGACCTGCAGACCATATCCCTTGCTGTAACGGCTGCGGAAACAGGACATCTTGTTTTTGCGACCCTCCATACCCAGGACGCCCCGCAGACAGTGGACAGGGTCATCGATGTATTCCCACCCCACCAGCAGCAGCAAATGAGGGTGCAGCTCGCTGCCACGCTGAAGGCCGTAATATGTCAGCAGCTGCTGCCCAGGGCCGACGGTAACGGCCGTGTGGCGGCCAGGGAGACGATGATCATAACCCATGCCATTTCGAACCTGATCCGTGAGGGCAAGACACACCAGCTTTATTCGGCCATCGAGACCGGTGCCAAACAGGGTATGTCAACCCTCGAATCATCCCTGGCCGAACTTGTCAAGGAAAAACTGATTACGCTCGACGAGGCCTTCAGTAAGGCCAATAATCCTGAAACCCTGAGGCTTAAGCTTGCCGCATCCGGCATCAAGGTGCAGCAGTAAGGAGGCCTGATTGTGACTATCGACGATCTGATCAAGCTTTTACTTGAGAGAAAAGGAAACGATCTGCACCTTAAAGTGGGCCGCCCCCCTGTAATCAGGGTTGAGGGCAATCCGATGCAGATCGAGGCCCCTCCGTTGAGCCAAAAGGACATTGAAGCCCTTGTCCTGCCTATCCTTACCGATAACCAGAAGCAGATACTCCAAAACCGGCAGGCCGTCGATTTCACTTATGAATACAGTGATATGGACCAGTTCCGGAGTACTATTTTTTATCAGGAAGGCATGCTCGCGGCAGTGATGAAGGTTACAAAGGACAGTACAGGCAGCGGCAAGGCCTCTCTTGGCAAAGGGCCAGTATCGGTTTCGTCCGAACCTAATCTGAATTTTTATCTTAGGGAGATGGTCAAAAGAGGGGGCTCTGACCTGCATCTGAAGGTCGGCAGACCGCCGTTATTCCGGATCAGGGGAGACCTGCTTCCGTCCGAGTTCCCGATTTTGAGCCAGAAGGATGTTGAAGACCTGCTTTATCCGATCCTTAACGGCGTTCAGCGCGACAGGCTCAACAGGGAAAGGGAGCTCGATTTTTCTTATGTGATAGATGACCTTGCCAGGTTCAGGGGAAACTATTTCTACCAGATGGACAAACTGGGCGGGGTCTTCAGGGGCATACCCATGAAGATCGTGACACTAGAAGAGCTTGGTCTCCCCGAAGTTGTCAGGGAGATTGCATCGAGGGAGCAGGGGCTTATTCTTGTAACAGGGCCTACCGGCAGCGGTAAATCGACCACCCTTGCGGCGATGATAAACTATATCAACGAGAGGTCCAACAAGCATATAGTCACCATTGAAGACCCCATGGAGTTTGTGCATTTTGACAATAAGTGCGTTATCAATCAGCGCGAGGTGGGGGCTGATACATACTCTTTTTCGGCCGCTCTCAAGCATGCCCTCAGACAGGACCCCGATATAATCATGGTTGGTGAAATGCGTGACTCCGAAACCATACACACTGCTTTGACTGCTTCGGAAACAGGACATCTTGTCGTGAGCACACTCCATACGACTTACGCCAAGCAGTCTATAAGCAGAATCATAGACGCATTTGAGCCGTCGCAGCAGAATCACATTCGCATAAGGACGGCGATGTCAATGGTGGCCACTATAGCACAGAAGCTGGTCAAGAGGTCGGATGGCACGGGCCGCGTGGCCGTAATGGAGATCATGATCAACACGCCGACCATAAGGAAACTTATACTGGACGAAAAACTCGACAATATTGACAAGGTCATTGGCGATTCGGCAAAGCTATACAAGATGCAGACCAGCAACCAGCACCTCTTTGCCCTGGCTGAAGAGGGGATACTGACTAAAGATGACGCTTTAACCGCATCTTATAACCCTAATGACCTGAGGATAATGTTTCAGACGAAGTCGATTGAGGCCAAGGTACAGAGCTTTAAGAAAATGCATTGATAAAAATCGATCCGGGCATCGTGCTGCGTCTACGGCTTTCTTCGCTGCCTCAGCACTTCATATGCTATGACGCCTGTTGCCACAGAGACATTAAGGGAGTTTACCATCCCGAGCATAGGAAGATTCACAATGATGTCGCACATGCTTCTTACCGTCTGACGCAGACCCTCGCCTTCAGAACCGACTATAAGCGCCAGAGGCGCTGTCATATCCACGTCCCACAGGCCTGTCTTTGAGTCGGCTTCAGCGCCGATTATAACGACGTCCCGTTCTTTCATCTTTCCTATGGCATGTTTTATGTTGACTATTTCTGACAGATTCACATGTTCTATGGCGCCGGCCGATGCCTTGTAGACAAGGGGAGAAATACCGGCAGCCCTGCGGGACTGGAACACGACCCCATTTACTCCCGCAGCGTCGGCTACACGCAGTATTGCGCCGAAGTTGCGCGGGTCTTCGATACAGTCCAGCACCAGAAAAAAAGGCGAATTGGTTTTATTGAACGCGAGGTCGAGCAGGGTGTCAATATCAATCGTTTTTTTTGGCGCAACCGAAGCAGCGACTCCCTGATGTCCCTTGTCAAAGCGGTCTTCAAAGAATTCCTTGTCAACAGCCTTGACAGGTACCTGCTTTTGCCGGGCCAGATCAATTATCTTTTGAAGGTGCTTTTCCGTCTGCCGCTGGATATAAACGTTGTGCACTTTCCGGTCGGACTTTATTATCTCGAAAACCGGGTTTATGCCGTATATGAAGTGCTCGCTGCTGTTTTGGGATGTTTTCATGGGTCAGGCTATCTTGACCTTCCATGTGGTGCCGTCTTTTTTGTCTTCAAGGATTATGCCGCCTTCGTCAAGCGCCTTCCTGACAGAATCGGCCTTTGCCCAGTCCTTGCTGTCACGGGCCGCCTTGCGCTCGCTGATCTTTTCTTCAATAGCGGCTTCGGAAAGGGGTATATTCCTGACTTTAAGCAGAGAAACATTCCACTGGTGCGGGGTCCTGCCGAACAGGTTGAGGACCGCTCCTGTTTCGGTCAGCGTTTCTTTAGCCCGGGTTATAAGAGCTGCTGCGTCTCTGCCCGAGGGTTTCATGTCCAGATATCTGTTGATTTCCCTGACGAGTTCAAACAAATGGCCGATGGCGAGGGCTGAATTGAAATCATCATCCATGGCACTTTCAAAGGAGTTCCTGAATCCGGAGAGCATGGCATCGAGGGCCGTTGGGTTGACGCCCGACTTGCCTGCAGCATCCCCGGACTTGGCCGCAAAATCATCCATCCTGGATATGGTGGTATAAAAGCGGTCAAGCGTGGCCTCCGCATCACGCAGCTGCTCATTCGAGAATTCAATCGGGCTGCGGTAATGGCTTGAAATAACAAAGAGCCTGATCACTTCAGGATCATATTTCGCGAGTACTTCGCGTATGGTAAAGAAGTTGCCGAGGGATTTGGACATCTTCTCCTTGTCGATGGTTATAAAGCCGTTATGCACCCAATAGCGCGCAAAGGGTTTTCCGGTATAGGCCTCGGACTGTGCTATCTCATTTTCGTGATGCGGGAAGGTCAGGTCCGCTCCGCCGCCATGGATATCTATTGATTCCCCAAGGTGCTTGATGGCCATGGCAGTGCACTCGATATGCCATCCGGGCCTGCCTTTTCCCCAGGGACTCTCCCAAAACGGCTCACCCTCTTTTGAGGCCTTCCAGAGGGCAAAGTCAGCCGGACTCTTTTTCCTCTCATCCACGCTCACTCGGGCGCCGGAGAGCAGGTCATCCAGATCTTTTTTTGAGAGCTTTCCATAATCCGCGAATTTTTCTACTGCAAAATATACGCTGCTGTTATCGCCCTCTGCAACAGCATATGCAAATCCTTTCTCTATCAGGCCGGATATGACATCGATCATCTCTTCTATGTGCTCTGTAGCGCGGGGCTCGATATCAGCGCGCGCCACGCCGAGCATGTCCATGTCAAGGTAATATTCGTCAATGTATTTTTGGGCAACGGCATCCCAGGCCATGTTCTCTTCATTGGCCCTTTTTATGATCTTGTCGTCCACATCTGTGAAGTTCCTGGCAAAGGTGGTCTCAAAGCCCTTGTATCTCAGGTACCTGCTTATCACGTCGAACACTATCGCGCTTCTTGCGTGGCCGATATGACAACGATCGTATACGGTAACGCCACAGGCATACATGGTAATCTTTCCCGGCTGGAGCGGTACCAGCTCTTCTTTGCTGCCTGTCATCGAATTATAAATTCTCATAACTGTCACTCCTGCCTGATGGTTTACGGGATATGCCGTTATTTCAAAGCATTACTGGTTGCCGGCTGGCCACAAGTTCATCTTTCCGGCCACTCACGAATCATACTGAATATTATACTCAAATGACCGGATTATTGACCACAATTTGAGGGTAAGACATGAAAAGCAGGATTTCAGGGAGGCGGTTAACTCACTACCACTTCTCTTTTATTATCTCCTGACGCTTTTGCCGGTACTCATCTTCGCTGATAAGGCCGTCATTTTTGAGCCCCTCAAGGCCGCGCAGCCGCTGCATCGGATCACCTTCGGAATTATTGGCATTTGGGCCCGATTCAGTCTCAATGTCAATTAGAGGCACTCCTTTTGCCCGAGTTATATTGAGCACATGGTATACCAGTATAAACAGGGCTGTCGCTATCCACGCAATCATAAAGAGCGTAAATACGATTTTCATTAGGACTGGCGCGTCGTTATCGTACAGAACTGTACCGACCAGAATGAAAAAACCTATTCCAAAAAGCAGCATAAAAATCATGCCTACCAGTGAGCCTGCCGACACAGTTTTGCTCGGCCTTATATTCATCTTTTCCATAATTTAGACCTTTCTATACTCGGATTTATTTGAGATCAGAGAGACTTGTATCGAGGCATAATAAAATTATAAAGCGAGGCAAGGGCTTAAACATGGCTGCAATAATTCAGCATTGCCCGTTCCTCTTCAAGTAAAACACTTTTCACATTCGCTTTCCTGAAATATGAGTCATTCTGCCGAATCGACAGTGCGAATAAAATGAACAGCATTAATATGGAGAGGGCAATAACTCCGGCGTTTGCCCTCAGTCTCATAATAGCCATGAATGCCCCCCCAAAGCGGCTTCGCTCGGTGCTCTTGCCGCACTTGAGATTGTAAAGCATCGATAATGCCATTAGCGGGCCGATGATGGGGAAAATGGCTGCAATAGAAGCCAGATAAAAGCGCCAGTTTCCGAAAGTGCGATATCCTGAGTCTATTAGTTCGGCGAAGAGGCCAAGTACAAATGTCAGGAAATATAACGGATAGGTGATGCCGAAGAAAAAATCAGCACCTCCTAGAGGCATCATAGCAACAATCAGAGCTGCGGTATGTGCGATAAGAGCGATAAAAAGAGAATTTCGCCCCAATGGTGTGGACGCTATATCAGTCATATGCCCCGCGTCCTCCTCACGGAAGCCGGAGACTCTTCGAGCAGGAATTCAAGTCCGCCCTCCTTTTTGTAGACTTTAATATGATATTGGCCGCTTGCCTTAAAGGGGCCCATTAATTCAAGCACTATTTCATGAAGACTGTATGGAATGACCTTGCTATTCCCCTTGACATATGGCTTGCCATATCCTATGCTGTAAAGCCAGTCAGCCTCATGACCCAAAAAGACGCAGGCTGCCACATAATTTTCAAAATCGATATCAGGAGACTTGAGATCGAAGGCCCGTTTCCAGAGGGCGTCCCATTCCTCCCTGTCGGTAATCACTTTCACCAGCCTTTCCTTCTGTCCGGATATATGACCTGTCCACTCCATGCCGGCATTATTTTTAGCGGACACGGCCTTGCCATTTCGGGACCGCTCCGCTGAAGCATCCGCAGTAAAGGAAGAGCAAAACATGAAGAGTGATAAAAAAATGAGCGCGTGAGCATAAAATCCCTGTTTCATCTTGCCCCAATTCATTCAGTCTGTGTTGCCCGATAACTGTTAGACAGCAGTTTTCAATGAAAAGTTCCGTTTCCGCTCAATCAGTGAAATCTGTTCCTGAGCCGGTTATTGTCATTCCATCATGTAAAACAGTGCAGTGATTGCGGCCCATGCCTCTTTTTGGCACCAGCATGACCAGTTCGGACCTCCTGATGATTTTGTAATCACTTTCCGGAAAGTCTTTAATGAAAGCATCAAGGGTCATTCCCTTTTCAGCTTTTTTGCAGGCCTCCACAACCATCTGTTTTGCCTGGCTCATATCATAAAAGACATAAATTGCGAGAGAAACGGCCATTAATAAAAGCGCATAGATAACATTGCGGAAAGAGAAATAAGCGGTTTTTATAGCGGCAGTGTTTTCCACCGTGAGGGGTGAGAATATTTTCCGGGCCGATTTTTTAAGCACATAATAAAGGCCAATCACTCCGTAGACAATAAGAAATGGCGCGCCTTTGTCATCGGTCAGGGGCGGCAAAAAGGGCAAAACGAAAAGTGAGAGAAAGAAGAGCACAGCCAGTTTTTGTGCGAAACGGGCGTATCTGAACAGGCCAACCCCGCAGACAAACATGATCAGGCCGTAAAATATGGCTAAAAAGGCGGCAAGGGTGCCCCCCTTTGTAATTTCCCCAATATTTATAAAGATCAAGGGGGAAAGGACCATCATTATCGCGCCCAGGACCCTTATGGAGCGATAGGCCAGATATTCACGCCGAAGCTGCTTTATCTGCTCAAGGGTCACCCAGCGGTCATGAAAAAGCAGCAGATTCATGCCCCGGGCCTGCTCAGTTGTATAACTGTCACGAGGGTGGCCCCAGTCGGTGTTAATCAGAAAATCGGTGCGTTCCGGTTGATATTTCTTAAGGGCCATAACTGTTTTGCACTCTCCTATGACGCGATCTTCTGCCTTTTGCCGATTGCAAAATAGATTAGGGCGCCTATAAATGGAACTAATATAACGGTAAGCAGCCAGATCAGTTTGTTGTTATTTCTGAATTCGCTCTTCAGTATGTCTATCAGGGCCCGCAGCCAGACAATCGTTAAGAATATGAAGACAATCAAAAAAACGATGACCATAATTTCAAGAATACCTAATCCGAACATTCGGTCCTCCTTTCCTGGTTATAGCAACACAGAGGTCCCTGGTGGAAGTCTGTTTTCTGTTTCAATGCAGGTATCTATTTTTTGGCAGCAGCAGCCTTGCGTATCATCTCTCCAAGCTTGGCGTATCCGCGCTTCTCGGCCAGCATGGCAGGCGTTAGCTGGTCCTTGTCCAGGGCATTAAGGTCCGAACCTTTGCTTATAAGGAACGCTGCCATCTCAGTCTGTCCAAAGAGTGCGGCATAATGAAGCGCAGTGGAAAGGGAGTAGCTTATCGCATTAATGTTAGCCCCTTTTGATACCAATAGTTCTACCATTTCATTCTGGCTATAAAGGGCCGCATTGTGCAGAGGTGTACGCTGGTTATTGTTCCAGGCATTGACATTGGCACCTTTGGCTATAAGCAGGGCTGCGATTTCTGTATTCCCCCATGCAGCAGCAGTATGCAGAGGGGTGGACTTATCATTGTCCCTGACATTGACCTCCGCACCCTGATCGAGCATCAGCCGGACTGTGTCGAGATCGCCTGCCTTCACCGCATCGTGCAGGTCATCGGCCTGAGCTATTAGGGGCAGGGATATGAGCGCCGACAAGACAAAAAACAGGGCGATGATTAACTTCTTTTTCATTGATTATCTCCTTTGTTGTTTTTTGGGTTCATTTCAACAGGTTTTTCCTGAAATCGGAAATTAATTCCGATACAACAACAGCATCAGCACTTGTTACTCGATTTTCTCCTGTTCCCAAGTACAATTGCTTCCATATCTTCCAGGTGCCGGCGCATTGCCCGTCTTGCGGCTGTGCTATCACCGTTCCTTATGGCGGTCAAGACCTCTTCATGGCCCTCGATGGATTTTCTTGAACGTTCTTCATCCTGAAGGTGCTCGTCGCGGGTCTGGTCCATGACATCGGAAATAGCGGCCAAAAGACGTTCAAGCACCGTATTTTTTGAAACCTTGGCCATGAGGGCATGAAACTCAATATCGTATTTCGCTACGCTGGCCCCTTCTTCAGCGGCTTTTCTTTGCGCAACTAGCAGGGCCGCCAGTTCACATATTTCTTCAGGTGTCGCATTTTCTGCTGCAAGCTCAGCAACATAGGGCGCGGTGACCTTGCGTACATAGAAAATGTCGTACATATTGTCCGTCTCATTGGAAATGGCTTCCGCCAGCGAATGCACCAATACTTCCGCGTCAGAAGCCAGCACATAGGTGCCTTCACCCTGGCGACTCTGTACCAGCTTCAATGATTCAAGGGTGCGGATGGCCTCCCGTATAGTGGCACGCGATACTTTAAACATCTCACTTAATTCACGCTCGGTCGGAAGCTGGTCGCCCTGTTTTAGGCGGCCGCTATCAATAAGTGCGCGTATCTGCACCACGACATCCTCATATGCACGTCTTTTTTCAACTGCTTTAATTGATTTCAGCATATTAACGCTCTTTTCCTGCTTTCATGGATTATTTCTGTTGTCTGTGCGAAGTCCCGATTATAAGTGCCATTTAATAAACGCACCAGCGTTTATTAAAGGTTAAAGAGCGGCCGCATATAATCAGCAGTAACAGTTCAAATCTACAACTTTTGACATATTCTGTCAATCAGGGCTGTCCCTTCAATCTTTTTTCGGTTGTCATGGATTGGCAAGATAGAAAATGTACTCAGCTGCCTATGCAGTTGACTGATAAGTTTTATAAGGACTGTATATTTTAAAATGATCCGAGCAATTCTCCGAAGTCTCTGATAACGGGAAAACCGCTTGGAAAGGTATCTTCTTTTTGCGAGCTTGCCCTTGTTTTGTGCAAAAGGTATTTTATGCCGAATTCCCCCGCAATCTTCAATATGTGTGCAAGGTCATCTATGAAGAGGGTACTCTCTTTGTCGAAATGTATGGTCTTTTCGAGTCTGTTCCAGAACTCGATCCGCTCCTTGGGATATCCGATCTCTCCGGAGGTTATGCATCTGTCGAAATACTTGCCGATCCCGGTTTTTTTTAATTTCATGTCAAGCACTTTGTAATGGGCATTGGTGACCATGTATACCTTTTTATGATGTTTTTTTAGGGCGCTGAGGAAATCATCGACATGCGGATGAACATCTATGAGGTGTCTTATCTGTTCTTTAAGAACAGGGATGTCCAGATTAAGCTCTGTTGACCAGAAATCAATATCGGTCCAGTTCAGAGTGCCCTCATGGGAGCGGTATTTCGACAGAAGTTCCTCTTTGGCCCTGCCGAACGAGATATTATGTTTCTCGGCATAATTTTCGGGCACCAGGTGTTCCCAGAAATAATCGTCGAAGTATTGGTCGAGCAGGGTGCCGTCCATGTCTAGCAGGACATATTTAATATCCTTTAGAGGTATCATCCTCGCCTTTGTACCAGGACTGGTCTATATGATACCTGGTTTTTTCATAGACGAGGTCCAGGATGCTGCGCAGTTCTTCAAAGATGCCGTCAAGCAGGTCGGTCTGAAGCGGGCTGCCTACTTCGACATCATAGCCATATGATATTTCATACTCTTTTGAGGGCTCGCCCGCGCCGAATAATTCCTTGACGATAAGCACCGGTTCTGTTTCGGGATAAAGAGTTTCTATTTCGCGCAACAGACCTTCTATGTCAGGATAACCTTCCATCATCGGCAGTCTGACCAGGATATCGAGCTCTAGCGTATTGTCAGTTAACGCGTTTTCTTCTTCCTGTTTTAGTTCGTCACACATCGACATGCCGGTCTGGAACACGTCATAAATGAAAGAAACGGAGGCCGATACCGGATAAGGCTCTTCCATGTCAGGCAGGGTAAGGGAAAACCGGCTTTCCCGTGAAAGCGAGAACTGTTCGATAAAGACCTGTATATTAAATACCTCGAGATAGTTCTTCGAAGATTCTGCGACCTTCATCTGTACTTCTTCAAACCTTGTCATTAAGCCTCCATCTGCGTCAAAATATTATGAATTATAACATATGATGTATTGGAGAGGCCCTGCATGGAAAATGGAGTACGATTAAGTGCCTAAAGGTATTTTTGTCACTGCTACGGACACAGGTGTCGGCAAGACGATAGTATCTGCCGCGATAATATGCGCCTTGAAGCGCTCCGGGGTAATGGCCGGAGCCATGAAACCAATGGAGACCGGGTGTGCAGTCGAAAACGGTATTATGGTCCCGGCTGACGGCAGCTTCCTGCGGGCCGCTGCAGGGATGTCTGACAGTATCGATCTTGTGACCCCGATACGGTATAAATTGCCGCTTGCGCCTTATAACGCTGCGATAAAGGAAGGCGGTTCATTTAAGCTGGAGTCTGTTTTCAAGGCATATAAACAGCTTTCAGGAAGATATGATTTTATGGTTGTGGAAGGAGTAGGGGGCGTGTTTGTGCCTCTGACCAGAACGGCCTCGGGTGATATCTACTTCGTGACTGATCTGATAAAAGATCTGAGGATTCCAGCTGTGGTTGTAACCAGACTGCTGTTGGGTACAATTAATCATACGCTGTTGACCATTTCCAGGCTTCATGATGAAGGGATAGAGGTCAAGGGTGTGATAGTAAGCAACAGCGCACCGCCTCAGGGCAGTGTGGCCGAAGAGACGAACATTGAAGCGCTGAAGGAATTATGCCCTGTGCCTGTAATAGGTGTGCTGCCCTGGCTCGAAAATATCTCGACAGAGAATATAGCTGAAAAGACTGCAGGCTGTATTGACATTGGGGCGCTTAAGAGGTAAAATCATCGCTTGCCTCCAGAGGCTCTGAATAGCGAACTGGCATAAAGCCAGCAACGGTTGCCTTCACAGTTGCAGATTAAGCTGGACACTATTCCTATTGCATACGTGCACTAACTCTATTCGTACTGAAAATTGCTAAAAGTGTCGCATCAGATAAATACAGATTATAGAAAGAAATAATTATATCTACACACTTTAATTATATATTGACTTAGTGGCAATAAAAAAGAGATAGTATTCCAAGTCAAGGTAGCAAGAAAAATTGGATATAATAATTTGGAATCCGACGCTGCCTTCAACTAGGACGAAGCTTTGAATAACAAACTTTGCTATAGGTTGGGATTATGGCGGAGGAAGTATGAAGCCTTATAAGCTTCGAAGATGGCGTTGGAATGATGGTGAATCAAGTTATTACTTTTTTACTTGCGCTAGACCAGGCAGAACAGGCAAAGAGGAAAGCAAAAAGGCGAAAGTGCCAGATATTGTGGTTAACAACTGGTTGTCTGGACTCCCGGGGCCAATGACCGCGATTGTATCTCT
Organism: uncultured Nitrospiraceae bacterium; assembly: GCA_903822005.1. Lineage (GTDB taxonomy): Bacteria > Nitrospirota > Thermodesulfovibrionia > Thermodesulfovibrionales > Dissulfurispiraceae > Fen-1308. Next base: position 193,211 of record CAIJNL010000002.1, on the reverse strand, counting down.
TCTTGGGCGTAAGCCAAATGGTATGAGTGAATACTCCTTTTATAGTTTCTATGGTGGTTATGACAAGCCGGATGAGCAGCTTGGTCGCAAGTCCTTTCGCGAATGGTTAGACCTGCATCATAGCGCTTCTCCGATTCAATTACTAGAGCATCCCACTGACGATTTCCAGAAGATATCCGATGACAAGCTGAGTGCCGCTTCCGAAACCATTGCAGATCTCTTACACCAAGGCCATACAGTCATCCTTGTCGATTCTGGAGGACAACAGCGTACCTATCAAGTTTGTCATTATATGGGAGCTATCGAAGATAGCTCAGCGCATTAACGCTCGAAATGAAGAGCCTGATTAGGAAAATATTACTTGTAAGGGGAAAGAGCTGGTTTTGATTGAAGTAGCTGAGACCGAGTAGTTGGAATTGCAAAATAGCTTTAACATCAGTCTTGGAGGCTCAAATGGAAAAATGTCCTTTTTGTGCCGAAGAAATTCAAGAAGAAGCAATAAAATGTAAACATTGCGGAGAGTGGTTAAACGAAGCACCAAAAAGCATTAAAACTAATACCGCCTCTCAAGAATCCGATAACAGCACTATTAATACCGTCTCTCAAAAGTCCGATAGAAGGACTGAAGGATTATTCATAGGTGGCATTTTGGGAGTTGTTGGTGGCGCTTTGTTTTCCTTCTATGCATTAATATTCTTCCTTTTCATAGGTGCTGGTATCGGGTTTATGATTGGGAAAAGCATACTGTTACCGAAGAATGATGAATTGGAATCGAGTAGTAAGATGTATCTCCGCAATCATGAAATGAAAAAAAAAGATGACATATTGATATTAAGAGATGATGAATCCATCTCAAAACCTGTAACCGTCGAAAACACAATAGTTGCAGATGATGAAAACACTTCAAAGTATCGGAAGGTCTTGACCTATGACAGTTTAATAATCAATAAGCCGGGCAAATATGGATGGGGGTGGCTATTTTTATTTGTATCCTTTTTTAAAGCGGCAAGAACCATTGATAGTCATTTCAATGAATGGGGTTGGTTATTTTTTTGGCTCCTTACTAGTATCGTTTTTTTAAAAACATATTTTTGGCTTCGCAGAATATATATAGCTAAGTGGGACAACCACAGATGGAAACCCGCTATTATCGCAGGCCTTTATATTTATGTATTTGCGGCTATAACATTTGCACATATAACATATGTCGATTTGAAATCTTCTGCCTCGGCCAACTCAATAATAGTTGAACTTCGAGATAAATACTCGAACCAAATGAATTCCTCATAAGAAGAACAAGCCAAATTCAAAAGGAACTTTATTGCCGAACCAAAAACTACAAATGACGTAAATCAGAACATTAAGGCAATTGATGCTTATATGGAATATAGCAAATCGAAGCGAGAGATCTGGAAATCCATGATGAATGACTTCAAGGTAAAACTAAATGGTAAAAGAAACATAACGGCTAAGCAATCTTATGAAGAGATAATAGACCAAATCGTATTGGTTTCTGATAAATATAATGAGAAGGTGCTGCGAGCTCTGGAATTATTGAAACAATATTTTATAACTGGTAAGGAAAATTATTATAAAGATTATTTGACTATACAGAGAGAAACAGAGCCACTGAATAATGAAGTTCGCAAATTAATATATGTACTTTTTTCAGTAAAAACAGATACTGAGGAAAAATGGACTATTACCCCCTAAACTCTTATATGCTGTAATTTTTTATTGGGTAGGTATAAGTTATATTATTAACTGTGATGGGTTGTAATGCAACATGTATAGGAGAAGATGATGATAAAATGCCCGCATTGTGCAGAAGATATACTCGATGGTGCTATCAAGTGCAAGCATTGCCGTGAATGGTTGACAGATTCGCAGGATAGAGAACGTATAGGTAAAACGACAGATATTGATAAAATGGAGCTTGAAAAGGACGATTATTATAAGGCGTTTAAAGCCAAATTAAAAGGTATTACGAACACTACCCAAAAAAAAATATTGATAGTTGCTGGAACTTTAATGGTAATAACGCTATTATTTCCACCATATGAAATAGTTTTACCTCAAATAACGTTAAATTTGAACTGGGGTTTTTTGTTTAAGCCACCATACGAATACATTACAATTCCGAATGTAGACATCGATCAAACAATATACGCTACAGTTAACATCAGGATGCTGCTTGTCGAGTGGCTTGTTCTATTGGTAGTCATTGCCATCGCATGGTTTGTAACAAAAGAAAAGGTTCAATAGTAGAGTGAGCAAATAAAATTGAGCGGAATAACCTGCTTCAGCAGGGCGACGTGATCTATGCTTGTGATGATTTACAAATATAATCGTTATCTTTTATTGAACCTATTAAAACGATTGTTTCTGTGAAAAGTCTCGCCGCACAAAGTGGTAGTTTTTGAGGTGCTAATTGAATGCGGAATCCGGCGTTACTTTACCAGGTTGTTATTATTGTCCAACTTAATTATGACCGGATGAAATTCTTTTTTTATCTCATCTTCATTCAAATGGCAATATCCGAAGATGATAATCTTGTCGCCGACCGCGCCTTTTCTGGCCGTCGGGCCGTTAAGGCAAAACGTCTTGGAACCCCGCTCACCGGGGATTACATACGTCTCGAAACGCTCTCCGTTGTTCATGTTGCTGATCATTACCTGCTCATAGGGAAGAAGCCCGACTATATCCATAAAATCGCTGTCTATAGTTATACTGCCTTCATAAGCAAGATTCGATTCAGTTACGGTAGCGAGATGGATCTTTGACCTTAAAAAACAACGCAGCATATTTTTGATCTCCTTATGGGTGATTAAATGATAACCAGCATACCGGAATACTTATTCGATGATCTTCGGGACCCTGTAAAACCTGCCGTTGGAATCCGGGGCATTGCGCAAGGCATCTTCGCGGGGAAGTGATTTGCCGGGAATGTCCTCAACCATCACGTTGTCGAGCGGTATTATGTGAGAGGTGGGCTCTATGGATGTTGTGTCGAGATTGTTAAGCAGTTCGACGTATTCGATTATGCTGCTTAGCTGGGTGGCGTACAAGCCGGTGTCATCGCCTGAAAGTGCAAGACGCGAGAGCCTGGAAATATGAATGACTTCGTCATTCGACAGTTTCACGGTCAGATCCTCTCGAGATTTGCGAGTTTGGCTGCCAGGCGTTTAAGACCTATGCCGGGAAAATTGACCGTAACCTTGGCCTCTTCACCGTCACCGCTGCAGTCCCTTACGATGCCTTCTCCCCAAGAGGGGTGTTTAACCCTGGCCCCGATGATAAATGAGGGCAGCTTTTTGTGAGGGGCAATGAGGACCTTATCAGACATCTTTTTCTCCTTCTGAACGGCACGCTCCACCCATGTGCAGCAATCTTTTGGAATGTCGGCAAGGAACCTTGACGGCTCATGCTCCTGTATTTTCGAATATAATCTTCTTTTCTTTGCGCTGCTTAGTGAAAGTATCTGGCTGGCCCTGGTCATGCCCACATAGAAGAGACGGCGCTCTTCCTGCATCTCGGCCGCGTTGTCAAAAGCCTTAAAGTAGGGCAGTATGCCTTCCTCAAGCCCAATAATAAAGACGACCGGGAATTCGAGTCCTTTGGCGCCATGCAAAGGCAACAGCGATACGGTCTTTGAAGGCATGGGTTCGTCGTTTGCAAAGGGCAGTGAAATGCGGTCAAGAAAATCAAACGCAGAAATATTTTCGGCAGACGACGAGAATTCAAGGACATTCTGGATTCTTTCTTCTTCCAGCTCGTCGAGATAGCCGGTTTTTTCGACCATGTCTTTTATCATTTCGGATGCGTTTTTGTAGTTGTGTGAAGAAAAGCGGTCTATCGTCTTGATGAAGACGCTGAGTTTGTCCTTAAACGACGCTGCTATGCCGTTGTTCTGAAGCATGACCTTAATGGTCTTGAACAGGCTCGCGGAATTTTTTCTGGCCTCCTGTTCGATCTTGTTGATCGTTGTCGCGCCGATTCCGCGCGCAGGGCTGTTTATTATCCTTCTCAGGCTTACATTATCACTGTTGTTCAAAGCCAGGCGCATATAGGATATGATGTCTTTTATCTCTTTCCTGTGGTAGAAACTCGTACCGCCAATCACATGGTAAGGTATGTCTTCCTCCCTTAATGCGTCCTCAAGGGCCTTGGTCTGAAGGTTCACGCGATAAAGGACCGCGAAGCTGTCATACTCATAGTTACTCTTCAGGTAGAGGTCCTTGATGGCGCGCGCGACTGATTTCGCCTCTTCGTCTTCCGTATTGAGACATCTGTAGAATACCTTTTCTCCGGATTCGCAGTTGCTCTTGAGGGTCTTTGGCTTGCGATGTCCGTTGCCCGCGATAACAGAGCCTGAAACCTTAAGGATATTGTTGCTGGAGCGGAAATTCTGGTCTATCTTTATAGTTTTGGCGCCCGGAAAATCCTTCTCGAAATTAAGAATATTACTGAGGTCAGCGCCCCTGAACCTGTAAATACTCTGATCATCATCGCCTACAGCACATATATTCTTTCTCTTGCCTGCGAGCAGCTGAAGGAGCCGGTACTGGGCGCGGCTGGTCTCCTGGAACTCATCAACGAGAAGCGCCTGGAACTGCTCCTGGTATTTGTGCAGTACCTCGGGGTTTTCCTCAAAAAGCTTCACTGTCATCAAAATGAGGTCGTCATAGTCGAGCGAATTACAGCGCCTGAGTTCATCCTGGTACCGGAGGTAGACCCTGCCCAGTTTCTCGTCGAAACTGAAGCCGTCACCCTGGGACAGAAAATCCTCGGGGCTTATGAGAGTCGCCTTTAGCATGCCTATACGTGAAGCCACACCCTTGTACAGGGCTTCGTATATGTTGAACTCTTTCAGGATATTTCTTATTAGTGAACTCTGGTCGTCCTCGTCGTAGATAATGAAATTAGGTTTGAAGCCAAGGGCCTTTATGTCTTTTCTCAATATGCGGTTGCAATGGGAGTGAAAAGTGCCTATCCAGTTTTGTTTGTGGTCGCAGTTTATGGAGCATGAGATATGCTCTTTCATTTCATCAGCAGCCCTGTTGGAAAAGGTGACCGTGAAAATGGACGAAGGCGCAAGTTTCTTCTTCTTTACAAGGTGGCAGAAACGGCAGGTTACAACCCTAGTCTTTCCGCTACCGGCGCCGGACAGTACTAATACCGGACCGCTAGCATGCAGGACTGCTTCTCTTTGCAGGGAGTTAAGATCTTCTAATGAGACTTCTTTTGCCATTTTGTTCCTATTAATTATACCACATACAGCACTACAAAAAGACATTGTTTCTGTCCCGAAGTTGTCATCACTCTACGGTAACGCTTTTGGCAAGGTTCCTCGGCTGGTCGACGTCGCAGCCCCTGAGTACGGCAATATGGTATGCGAGCAGCTGCAAGGGGATCGTACAGAGCACCGTATCGAGGTAGTCATTGCTTTCAATAATATTTATGAAATGGCTTGACAGTCTCTTGACAGCCTCCACGTTTTTGGTTGCAATAGTTACGAGAATGCCGCCGCGGCTGTTTACCTCTTCCATGTTTGCGAGTACTTTCTCGAAGAGCGGACCTGAGGGGGCCAGAATGACCACCGGCAGGTCTTCATCAATAAGGGCTATTGGGCCATGCTTCATCTCTCCCGCAGGATACCCTTCGGCATGGATATAAGATATCTCTTTCAGTTTCAGCGCGCCCTCAAGCGCAACCGGATACTGGATGCCCCTGCCCAGGTAGAGGAAATCTTTTGCCTTGAAAAGTTCTTTTGCAATGCGGAATATTTCTCCATCCATTTCGAGAGCGGCCTCTATAAGTCCGGGCAGCCGGAGTACGTCGTCTATCAGCTTCGCCCCCCCGGCTTCATCAATGCATGCCCTGTTTTTACCGAGGGCTATGGCAAGCAGGTAGAGGGCGACTACCTGGGCCGTAAATGCTTTTGTAGAGGCAACCCCTATCTCGGGGCCGGAATGAGTATAAAAAACATAATCTGATTCGCGCGCCGCGGTGCTGCCGATGACATTGCATATTGTGAGAATAGAGGCGCCCAGTCTTTTAGCTTCGCGCATTGCTGCAAGCGTATCTGCCGTCTCTCCCGACTGCGTGATCGAAATGAAAAGAGTCTTGTTGCCGAGTATCGGCTTTCTGTAGCGGAATTCAGAGGCGATATCCACCTCTACTGGTATCCGGGACAGCTCTTCTATCATGTATTTGCCTATTATGGCGGAGTGATATGAAGTGCCGCAGGCGACGATGAATATTTTTTCGATACTGGTGATAGCATCCGAACTGAGGCCGAACTCTTCAATGGCTACCTCTCCCTTTTCGGGGAATACCCGGCCTCTGATAGTATCGGCCACTGAACGGGGCTGTTCATATATCTCTTTAAGCATGAAATGGCGGTAACCGCCTTTTTCGGCCATCGAGGGATTCCAGGATATTGTAACGACATTCTGGGTTACAGGCGTACCGTCAAAATCGGTTATTATCACTCCGTCCGCGTGCATGACGGCCATTTCGTTATTTTCAAGGAATATGACCTCTCTTGTATGGCTGAGGAAAGCAGGAACATCCGACGCGAGGAAGTATTCATTATTGCCCAGTCCGAGCACAAGCGGACTCTCTTTTCTGACGGCCACTATCTTGCCGGGCTCTTTGTTGCTCATAACGGCGAAGGCATAGGCGCCCCTGACGTCCCGGACAGCCCTTCGCACCGCATCCTCCAGGGGGATGCCGTCCGCGTACTTGTTTATCAGATGGCAAAGCACTTCCGTGTCGGTATCGGACGTGAACAAGAAACCTTCCGCTGCGAGCTTATGCTTCAACTCAACGTAGTTCTCGATAATGCCGTTGTGGACGAGCACTATTCCATCAGATCTGTGAGGGTGTGCATTTTCATCCGAAGGTTTTCCGTGGGTTGCCCACCTTGTATGGCCAATGGCAGAGGTGCTGGTCATTTTCTGATTGTCGATAATAGACTCCAGCTGTTGGATCTTTCCCTTGCAGCGTTTCACCTCGAGCTCGCTGCCATTGAAAAAGGCTATGCCGGCAGAGTCGTAGCCTCTGTATTCGAGCCTCTTCAGGCCCTCCATGACAATGGGTATCGCATTTCTGTTACCGATATAGCCGATAATGCCGCACATTCTTGCCTCCTGTCAGCAACAAAAGATTATTTTTTAGTTTTTTTCTTTTCTTTTTCAGCAGACCGTCTCAATGCCCAGCCCTCAATATTAAGCTGCGGCGTCCTCGACAGGGCAAGAGCCATCGGCGGCACGTCTCTGGTTACCGTAGTTCCGGAGCCGACATATGCGCCTTTGCCCACCTTGACCGGAGCTACAAGCTGAGTATCGCTGCCTATAAAAGAGCCATCCTCTATGACAGTCCTGAATTTATTCAGGCCGTCATAGTTGCAGGTTATGGTGCCGGCCCCGATATTAACATTCTCGCCGATTTCAGCGTCGCCGATATAGCTCAGATGCGATGCCTTGCTGTTGCGGCCTATCGACGACTTTTTAATCTCTACGAAGTTGCCTATTTTTGCCGATTTCCCGATTACAGAACCGGGCCTCAGATGCGCGAACGGCCCGATGGCAGCACCTTCCTTCACCGTGGAGGATTCTATTACCGAAGAGTCTTTAATAGTGACATTGTTTCCCAATCGGCTGTCAGTTATCCTGCTGTTAGGATAGATTATACACCCCGGGCCGATTATGCTCTTGCCCTCTATTATGACATTAGGGTAAATGATGGTGTCCATGCCTATCCGGGCGCGAGGGTCGATAAATACCGACTTTGCATCAATGAACGAGACGCCGCGCTCAAGCCATCCGGCGATAGTCCTGTCCCGGAGGTAGAGCCCCGCCAGGCTGAGTTCTGCGCGCGTGTTGATTCCGGTCAGTTCTGTTTCGTCTCCGAATATATGAGAGCCGATGCGCAGCCCCCGTGAGGAGGCTATGCTGATCAAATCGGTGAGATAAAATTCTTTTTTGCGCGGATTTATTTTTATGTCTTTCAGGAGAGCGAGAGCGGACGGCTCAAGGGCATATATGCCGCTGTTCACTTCACGTATCTTTTTCTGTGTGCTGTCCGCATCCCTGTTTTCAACGATGGCCGTGACCCTGCTGCTGTTTCTAACCACGCGTCCATAGGAATGATTGCCTTCAGCGATGAATGACAGTATCGAGATGTCCTCTTTTCTGCGCTTGTGGGCAGTCAGCAGGCGTCTGAGGGTGGAAAGTCCAACAAGCGGGGCATCGCCGCTCAGTACTAGTAGCGTGCCGTTGAAATTTCCGAGTTCCCGCACAGCAGCCATAAGCGCATCGGCAGTGCCCTTAGGGGTTTTCTGGACCGCAAAGCTCACGCTGCTGTCCTTAAGGGCATCCTGCACCCCGCTGCCCGCAGGACTTACTACAACGATTATTTTTTCAGGCCTCATCGCCTTTGCAGTATCTACCACGTGGCGTACAACAGGCCTGCCAAGCAGCATGTGCAGCACTTTCGGGGTTGCTGACTTCATCCGCGTGCCGAGGCCTGCCGCGAGGATAACCGTCGACATAGCCACTACATTTTCTCCCTGGATTCGACTATCAATTCAGGAGTTGTAATGCCTCCCGAGAGGATGATCTTTATCCCTTCATCTATCGGTATGTCAGTGTAGGTAATACTGCTATCGTCAAGCAGAACTATCTCGCCGAGATAGAGGTTGTTTGTGGGTATGTAAATGGACTTCAGGCTGCGCGTTCCGCTTTCGGACTGGACGCTGCATTCATTGGTAAGGAAGCCGAACGAATAACTGCCCAGGCGCGGATACTCAATAATAACGAATCTCTTGAATGCCCCCTTGTTGTCGGGCGCAAAGGCATCGACCAACTGCTTTACTGAAAGGTAGATGCTTTTGAACACAGGTATCCGCAGCAATAATTTTTCGAAATACCACAGGACTTTTTTGCCGAGGACATTCGTGGCAAATATCCCGACTATAAAAATGATCAAAACGGCGGAGATGAAACCCAGGCCGGCAAAATGCTTGCCGAGGTAGTAGTCGAAAAAACGGCCGAGTATGCCGTCAATGAAGGTGAAAAGGCTTGCTATTACAAAAATGGTAAGCGCAGCAGGTATCGAGACAAAAAGGCCTGCCAGGAATTTCCTCTTGAATGTCATGCGTATTGGTTCAAACATAGCTGTTTTATTGTCCTTTGATCCTATGGTTACTGTCAAGCTTGGAAGCAGATCATTCATCAGGCCTTGAGGTCTTCATCAGGCACGTCGAAATTGGCATAGACGTTCTGGATATCATCATGGTCTTCGAGAAAGTCTATGAGGCGTATCATTTGTTCGGCGGCAGTTCCTTCAAGAGCTACGTAGTTTTTCGGAAGCCTCGTGGTCTCCGCGAGTGAAATATCGATCTTGCTGGTGATAAGGGAGTTCTTGACCGCATCGAGGGATTCCGGGGCCGTGATGATTTCGTAATTGCCCTCATCCGGATCGTTCTTCATGTCTTCGGCACCGGCATCAAGGGCAAGCATCATCAGGCTTTCTTCGTCGGCCTTTGACTTGTCGACCAGGATATAGCCCTTTTTGTCGAATATCCACGCAACACAGCCGGATTCTCCGAGATTGCCGCCGTTTTTCGAGAGTATATGACGGATTTCGCCGACGGTCCGGTTTTTGTTGTCGGTCAGCACGTCCATCATGATCGCGGCCCCGCCCGGCCCATATCCTTCATATGTCACTTCTTCGTAGTTTGTCCCGGGCAGTTCCCCGGTGCCCTTCATGATTGCCTTTTTTATATTGTCCGAGGGCATGTTGACCTCTTTGGCTTTGTCGACAGCCAGACGCAGCCTCGGATTGCCGTCAGGATCGCCGCCTCCCGATTTTGCGGCAACGGTAATTTCCTTGACTATCTTTGTAAAGGCCTTGCCCCGCTTGGCGTCCGTGTTCGCTTTTTTATGTTTGATCTGGGACCATTTTGAATGTCCTGACATTAGAATCCTCCAGTGGCTGTTAATAAGCTGCATGTAAAACGCCAAACAGGCGAAAAACGTAATATTTATGATAATGAGGCGGGGTTTAATCTGTCAATCGGAGGAGGGCGGCGGCAGGATGATATTGTTCACAATTCAGCGTCTTTAAGGGCCTCTGAGCATGAGCAGCTGCGTTCGCCGGTGAGCCGGGGGATCAATGCGGTCAACAGTTTTTTAATCAGATCGTTTGACTTTCTCATGTTTCCGATTACTTCTGTGGCCGTCAGTTTTTGGTCTGTAAGTCCGGCTGCGTAATTAGTGATTGCCGATATGCCGAGCAGGCATATCTCGAGTTCCCGGGCGAGCGCGGCTTCCGGCATCGCGGTCATGCCGACGATATCCGCTCCGATCATGGCAAAGTAGCGTATCTCCATAGCTGTTTCGAGCCGCGGTCCATTCACGCATATATAGGTGGCCGAATCCCGGACAGGCTGACCAATATCGGCCGCGGCGGATATGCAGTGGTTTCTCATCTCGCCGCAGTAGGGATTTGTAAGGTCTATGTGCACTACCTTCCCGGAATCGTAAAAGGTTTGCTGCCGCCCGCCCCCGGTCATGTCGATTATCTGGTCCTGCAGCACGAGACTGCCTGGGGCGATTTCCCTGTTTATGGCTCCAGAGGCGTTAACGGAAATAATCCTTTTGACCCCCAGGGTTTTGAATCCCCAGATATTTGCCCTGTAATTCACAAGATGGGGCGCGATGGAGTGCGGCGAGCCATGCCGGGGGAGGAATATGACGTCTGTTTCGCCGAAAACGCCTACCTTGAACGGACTTGACGGAGCGCCAAAAGGGGTAGACACCGAAACCTCCTTGGAGACCTCGAGCCCGTCCATCTGATAGAGACCGCTTCCGCCAATCAAGCCTATTGTCATATCTATATATTAAAGGATTAATGCGTCAGCGGCAAGTGTTTGCCTGATATGCGTGTTTAGGGCCGAACCTGAAAGTTAATAACATATGGTATCATGAATAAAATCGAGTGGAGGTTTTTGTGCCTGACGATAAATTATTGGAACGGATTCTGAAGCGTGCTCTCCGCAATGGCGGCGATTACGCTGATATATTTGTAGAATATAAAAGAAGCACATTGATCCAGCTTGAAAGCGGCAGGATCGAAAAGGCGGTTGCAGGCTCTGTATCCGGTATCGGGGTGAGACTGATAAATAACCGGAAGACTGCATATGCGTACAGTAATGATTTTTCAGGACCGAGTCTCGAAGAATTAGCAGACACTGTCGCGGCAGCAGTAGATCTGTCGGGGAATGTCCGGAGACCTGACATGACTTTTAATCTTGTTAAACGATATCCGGAATTCCGGTCTGAAATAAAGCAATTTCCGGCGACCGTACCCATGACGGTCAGGATAGCCATGCTGCGTGAAGCTGATGATACGGCGCGAAAGATAAGCCATGAGATCAGGCAGGTAAATGTTATATACAGGGACACCGAGCAGCGGGTCAGGATCATATCGTCCGAGGGTTTTGCTGCTGAAGAAGAAAGAATATACACGACAGCAATGGTCCAGGCGGTTGCTGCAAGGGACGGCGTTATCCAGTCCGGTTACCAGAGCGAGGGCGGATTAACGGGGCTTGAACTGTTCGAAAATAATCCGTTCAGCGAAATTGCCCGTAAGGCAGCGGAAAGGGCTGTCAGGATGCTGAGCGCGAGGAGGGCCCCCGGAGGACGCATGCCTGTAGTTATTTCTTCTGATGCCGGCGGTACCATGATCCATGAGGCCATAGGGCATGGGCTTGAGGCCGACCTTGCTCAAAAAGGCCTGTCTGTATATTCTGGCAAAATAGGGCAGAGGGTTGCTTCGTCGATTGTTACCGTTATAGATGACGCCACATTGCCGGGGAGGCGCGGTTCATTCGCTTTTGATGACGAGGGTGTCATGTCCCGGAGGAACGTGCTGGTCAGGGACGGTATTCTTAAAGGGTATTTGTATGACAAGGCGGCTGCCATGATTGACGGGACCGGCTCGACAGGCAATGGACGCAGGGAGTCTTACTCCAGCAAGCCGATACCGCGTATGAGCAATACCTTTATAGCACCGGGTCAGACCGACCCCGAAACTATAGTCGGTTCAGTCTCGCACGGTCTGCTGGTCAGGAAAATGGGGGGCGGGCAGGTCAATACAGTTACCGGTGACTTTGTTTTTGACGTTCAGGAAGGTTATATGATAGAGAATGGGCAGGCAGGAGAGCTGGTCAGGGGCGCGACCCTGGTAGGGAGTGGGCCTGAAGTATTGAATTCTATTGATCTGGTTGGATCGGACCTTGGATTTTCAATAGGTACATGTGGCAAGGATGGCCAGGGGGTGCCTGTTGCCGATGCGCTGCCGACGCTCAGGATAAAAGAAATAGTAGTTGGTGGAGAGGTTAAGGCATAGTGTTGCATAATAAACACATTTTCGCAATTAATCAACACTATCAAGTTTTATCCCACTGATTTAATAGAGCATTTTTGCAGGCATGGTTTTTGCTGTTATATGTGCCTGTTATGAGATTACAACGCACAATAAAAAAAGAGGTTTCTTTCCAGGGCATTGGCTTACACACCGGAAAGTACGCAACAGTAAAGCTTAAGCCTGCCGCGCGTGACACAGGCATAGTATTTTACCGGTTGGATAAAGACGCGATCATCAAGGCGGGCATTCATGCAGTTATAGACACTGCCTTTGCCACCACAATCGGTTATAACGGTGTAAAGATCAAGACCGTAGAACATTTAATGGCTGCCGCCGCCGGACTCGGCATTGATAATCTCTTAATAGAGGTAAATGGTCCCGAAATTCCCATACTTGACGGAAGTTCTACCGAGCTGGTCGGTATTATTCTGGAAGCGGGCATAGCCAAACAGGCAAAAAAAATATCCTACCTCAAAATCACTTCTCCGGTGGTCTATGAGGATGCGCATAGCAGGATAATGGCCCTGCCGTACGAGGGAAGGGCCATCTCCTATCACATGAGTTTTAATCATAAGATATTGGGAGATCAGGATTTATCCCTGGAATTTGATGAGATGAGCTTCGCTAAAGAGATCGCGCCGGCCCGTACTTTCGGCTTTCTTAAAGATATAGAGATGCTGAGGGCAAATGGCCTTGCAAAGGGCGGGTCGCTCGATAATGCAATAATAGTGAGTGATGAAGGGGTCCTGAATGCCTCGGGCCTGAGGTTCAGAGACGAGTTTGTGCGCCACAAGGTACTGGATGCTGTTGGGGACCTTTCGCTCATAGGGCTTCCTATTGAAGGGCACATAAAAATGGAAAGATCGGGCCATACTGCCAATTTGAACTTTCTCAAAAAGCTGCTTTCATCAACAGAATGCTATCGGGTCGTATCCGAAGTTGACCAATTCAACCACCAAGTATTAAACTACAGTTAATCCAAAAAGGAGAGGGAATACCCACAGTTTGAACCCTCCAGCGGTCTTACCAAACTGTACTTAGGGTATTCCCCAAATTCCTGCCTACTACGTCAGAAACTTTCCTTATTTCTTCTTCGCCGGTTTCTTCGCAGCGGCTTTCTTCGGAGCAGCCTTTTTTGCAGGAGCCTTTTTTGCTGTTGCCATTCTTTATTCACCCCCTTTCGTCACCACAAAAGTCCAGCTTTCGTGGCGAAATGTGCAGCTAAGCCCTTCCAATAAGAGTTATTCTTTTTTCAGCGAGTATGCGCTTAAGTCCCGCATCTCTGCGTTTTTTAAGCTTGTACTCTTCCTCATCTATAACCGTGCAGTTAATGCGCTTGCCAAACTTCTTCTCGATGTCCCTAAGGCCTATGAGTAGCGCAGGGGTAGAAGGACCGATTACAACCATATCAACTGTAACGGCCTCTTCCCCCGCTGCGTAAGGACCATATATGAAGGCGAGTTTGACTTCATTGGCGCGCAACAGACTTTTCATGGCGCCGGGCAAACCCTGTGATTTGGCTATCAGTTCTTTGAGTTCGGGGAAAAGAGGGGAGGTTCTGTCTGCCTTGAAATATTTAAGGTTGGCTACTCGTTCACTGATCACAATACCCATCTCTTCGAGCTTGTCCAGTTCCCTTTTAACGCCTGACGGGTTCTTTCTGAGCAGTTTTGCGATCTCTCTCACATAAAACTGTTCATCAGGGCTGTTCAGGAGGAGCGACAGCACGTCAGCGCGAATCGATGAAGAAAAAAGGCTTTTTAGCATCTTTCATTTCACCTCTGATTTTAATTATAAGGCATAAAATTCGATTTGTCAACATAAAAGTTGATAAAATATACAAAGGTTGCTTTTAAGTGAACATTCCGTTAAGTCGAACGATTGTTCCTGGGAATGCATCTGTCGGCAAAACCATGGTAGAAGCCAATTTACAGGGGTATGTCAATAAAATTACTTCCGGCAAGTGTCATGCTCGGGGAGAGATCAAATCAATAGTCGGAACAGTCGTCACAGGAAAACGACTTGACCGGAGAATATATCCGGTGGTTTAGAGGGCGAAAAGGTCCGATATTTTGATCGAACCTTCGCGCAAAATCCGCAGGTCGTCAGATGTTACATCGACTATGGTGGATGGACTGTTTTCAGGGCATTCTCCGCCGTCTACTATCAGGTCTATGGCCGATCCGAAGTATCCCGCTGCCATGGCCGCGCTTACAGCGGGTGGCATGCCGGAAATGTTGGCGCTTGTGGCCGTGACTGGGATTCCGGCCTTTCTTACCAGGCGCAAGGCAAAAGAATCGCCCGGGATCCGAAGCGCTATGGTAGAATTGCACGTAATGTAACCGTTCAGGCCTGCTTTCGCGCGGAAAATGAGGGTCAGAGGTCCGGGCCAGTATTTTGACATGAGTTTTTTTGCCTGGTCGGTCACAAATTCCACAAGAAAGTCCAAATCCGAAACATCTCCTATTATAAGGGGGATGGTTTTGTCGTCTGGCCTTTTTTTGAGTTCATAAAGTCTTTGTAATGCTTTTTGATCGTCATATCTGGCCCCGAGCCCGTAAGTGGTCTCGGTCGGATAAGCTATAATGCCGCCTCTTAAAACAGTGGTTGCGGCATGTTCAAGAGTATTGTCGGAACCGGCGGGGAGTATGATATTTTTCATTATTAATTATACGTATTAGGGGCCGGGCAGGGCTACTGTTTGTTCCGCCAAAACAGCGCAAAAGGGTCTTGATCTTTTGTCTTATCTGTGCGATACTAGTGACTGAAGTTAGGGAGTTTTTGTTGTAACCGCAAAGACGCAGGCTTTGTGGACTATTTATGGCATCCTTCCTCAGCTTCTATCAATCATTATCTCAGGAGGTGCAGTATCGTGGCAAAGGGGACGGTAAAGTGGTTCAATGAGTCAAAAGGTTTTGGTTTTCTTACCAAGGAAGACGGTGGTGATGTGTTCATCCATTATTCCGCAATTCAGGGCGACGGGTTCAAGACACTCGCTGAAGGCCAGGCTGTCAGCTTTGATGTGGTCGAAGGCCCCAAAGGACCAAAAGCTGAAAACGTCCAGAGAATCTAATTAACTAAAAACGGGTCCCGGCCAGCCGGGACCCGCTCTCAAAATTTACTCCCTTCCCGTTTCTTCAGCAGACCCGCCACAGTTGGGAAAAGATTCATGTCAGTGTGAGGCAGGAACAGGGCCGAGATGTATTCCTCCATGAACATACCTGACACAGAAAGTTCTATATAAGTCATCCTTGAGGCTATTACCTCTGCATCATTGCGCAGTTTGGCGGACATGAGGCACATATATGCACCTGTGATCGAGGTATTGCCGAGGAATTTGAACTTTTCTTCGGGCATGTCAGGCAGCATACCGATTATGATTGCCTTTTTCACGTCGAGGCAATTACCAAACCCTCCGGCTATATAGACCTTGTTGATAGTATCCATGGAGAGGCCGGCGCCTGACAGGAGCGTTGATATCCCTCCGTAGATCGCGGCTTTTGAACGCAGGATGTTTTCTATGTCGACTTCGGTCAGCACAATGTCCCTGTGAAGTTTATGGTCGTGGAACAGCACATACTCCGGCCCGTCTTCGCTACGGCGTGTACTGGCCGACCGGCCCTCGACTAGTCTTCCCTTCTGATCGATGATGCCGGTGAGAAGCATTTCTGATATGGCATCTATCATTCCCGAGCCGCATATTCCGACAGGCCTTCCTTCCCCGATCACGCTCAGGGAGGGAATGAGCGTAACAGGGTCTATCCTTACGGCCTCGATAGCGCCAGTGGTGGCCCTCATCCCGCACTTGATTCCGCTTCCTTCAAAGCATGGCCCGGCTGAGCAGGCAGCTGTCATAAGCCATTCGTTATTGCCTATCACAATTTCACCATTGGTGCCGATGTCCATAAAGAGCGCTATCTCTTCTTTGAGGTGCAGCTTTGATGCCAGGACCCCTGCAACTATGTCGCCTCCCACATAACTCGCAACACATGGCACCGTATAAACCTGCGCGTCAGGATTCATCGAAAGTCCGGCAGTCGAGGCCTTCCAGATTGGAAACCGCGTCATCAACGGGTCATATGGCTCTTCTCTTATGGAAGCTGTATCGAGTCCCCAGAATATATGTGACATAACAGTGTTTCCAGCAATCACAGCTGCAGATATTTCGGATGGGCCTATATCGTGCCGCTCCATGATGGTCTTGATAAGGGCGTTTATGTCTGATACCACCGCGTCCTTCAGTTCCTGCAGGCCGCCGCCTTCAGTGGCATATATGATCCTTGTAATGACATCGTCTCCGAACCGTATCTGTGAATTATAGGTCGAACCTATGTCCACTATGCTGCCTGTTTTGAGATCAATGAAATATACGACTATCGTAGTGGTGCCGATATCGACCGCGATTCCATATGACCCGGTTTTCCCGATCGGGTCTATATACGCGCCATAAGACTGCAGGTATTTCGCAAGATCTTTTGTGCCCGAAACAGATATCCTGTCGCCAACAACCAGCAGCGATTCCTTTGGAACTTCTATCAACAGGTCGCTTTCGGGGCGTGTCATACAGGCCAGCACTATACCTGATGATCTGTCGTTGGCAGTAAGGTTTGCAAATCCATCCGTGCTGAATCCGCCTTCCAATATGCGGACCCTGCATTTCCCGCAGGCGCCCTTTGCGCCACAAGGGGCCGCGAGGTATATGCCCGCACGCTTCAGGGCCGAGAAGATCGTATCTTCCGGCCTGAACGGGAAAACTTCGCCTGATGTCAGTCTGAGTTTCATATCAGATGGATTGGCTGAAAGAGCATCCTCCCCGGCAAGGATTAAGGCAACTGATATTAAAAGCTATTTTAACATACATTCTGTAAAGGGAATGTCCGTTAGTCGGATAATATGCTAAAATCATAGACAATTAATTATCCAGGAGATAACATGTCTCAAAATAAACTGATCCATCTTTACCGAACCCCCGCCCTGTCAGATTACAAAAAAAATGTGCTCCTTTTACAGATCAACAGCTCAATCCCGACCGCGATATCTGATATCCAGACGGAGTTTTGCTTTAACATTGAGACCACGGAAATACTTACCGGCCAAGAGCACGAGACCCTAAGGTGGCTTCTGGCCGAGACCTTTGAGCCTCAGCTCTTCTCAGCTGTCAGCTTTCTGGCGGCCGGGAAAAAACAGAGCGACGATTCAGTGCTGTTCGAGGTTGGGCCGCGCATGAATTTTTCGACGGCCTGGTCCACAAATGCCGTATCTATATGCCATGCCTGCGGGCTTTCGAAGATAAGCCGCATAGAGCGTTCGCGGCGCTATCTTCTCATCGGCGGAAGCGGGGCCTTTTCTGACAAGGCTGTTGCAAAGGTTTTTCACGATCTTGTTCATGACCGCATGACAGAATGCGCATATCCGTCTCCACTGATCAACTTTGAGACAGGTATCATTCCCGAACCTCCGTATTATGTGCCGCTCATCGAAAAAGGCAAGACCGCCCTTGAGGAGATAAACCGCAAGATGGGCCTGGGCCTTGATGACTGGGACATAAACTACTATTACAACCTTTTTGTGAATGACATAAAGAGAAACCCTACTAATGTCGAATGCTTTGACCTGAGCCAGTCCAACAGCGAACATTCGCGTCACTGGTTCTTCGGGGGACGGCTCGTAATTGACGGCATTGAGACAACTCAAACACTTATGCAGATCGTCAAGGAGCCTTACAAGCGCAATCCGAATAACAGCGTTGTTGCATTTCACGACAATTCGAGTGCCATCAGAGGCTGCAGGATCAAGACGCTGATGCCCGAAAAGCCGGGAGTTCCGACACCCATGCTCGAAAAAAACGTTGAGAACCATATTCTCTTCACTGCAGAGACCCATAATTTCCCTTCAGGTGTAGCGCCATTCCCTGGTGCAGAGACCGGCACGGGCGGAAGGATACGTGATGTCCATGCCACCGGAAGGGGAAGCCATGTAGTCGCCGGCACTGCGGCCTATTGTGTAGGGAATCTGAACATACCCGGATACGATCTGCCATGGGAAAGCAAGGATTATGTTTATCCCGCAAATCTGGCGTCGCCGCTGCGTATCGAGATAGATGCCAGCAATGGAGCGTCCGACTACGGCAATAAATTCGGAGAGCCGCTTATTCAGGGGTTCACACGCTCATTCGGCCTGACCCTGCCGAACGGCGAGCGCCGCGAATGGATCAAACCGATAATGTTTACGTCCGGGGTAGGGCAGATGAATGCAAAGCATATCACCAAGGACGAGCCCAGGATCGGTATGGTGGTAGTCAAGGTTGGCGGACCGGCTTATCGCATTGGCATGGGCGGCGGCGCGGCATCGAGCATGATCCAGGGTGAAAATGTGGAGGAACTGGATTTCAATGCTGTGCAGCGAGGCGATGCGGAGATGGAGCAAAAGGTGAACAGAGTGATACGTGCATGCGTGGAACTCGATGACGGCAATCCGATCAGGAGCATACATGATCAGGGCGCGGGCGGGAATTGCAATGTTGTAAAGGAGATAGTTTATCCTGCCGGAGGCAGGATAAATCTCCGCGCTATACAACTGGGAGACAAGACCCTTTCTGTCCTCGAAATTTGGGGGGCCGAATATCAGGAGCAGGACGCACTACTGATCTATAAGGAGAAGGAGCCGCTTTTCAGATCGCTTTGCGACCGCGAGAAGGTGCCGTATGCCGTGATCGGCGACATTGTCGGCGATGGCCGCATTGTATTATTCGATTCAGAAGCGCATGGGGGCATAGAGGCGCCTGTGGATCTCGATCTTTCAAAAGTGCTCGGAGACATGCCGCGCAAGACCTTTGAAATGAGGCGCAATCCGCAGACGATCAGGCCGCTCGATCTTCCTTCTATAACAATACGTGAGGCCCTTGACCGTGTGCTGAGGCTGGTCTCTGTTGGCTCCAAGCGTTTTCTCACCAGCAAGGTTGACCGTTCAGTAACAGGACTTATTGCCCGCCAGCAATGCACCGGCCCACTGCAGCTTACGGTTTCCGATGTTGCGGTAATAGCTCAAAGCCATCTTGGGGTCACGGGTGCGGCAATCGCGATAGGAGAACAGCCGATAAAAAGCCTGATCAATCCTGCCGCCATGGCAAGGCTGAGCGTTGGAGAAGCTTTAACAAATATGGTCTGGGCAAAGATTAGCTCTGTCGAAGACATACGCTGTTCCGGCAACTGGATGTGGGCGCCGAAGCTTGAGGGTGAGGGGGTCGGAATGTATGACGCCGCCCTCGCAATGAGCAGCATGATGATAGACCTTGGAATGGCTTTGGACGGAGGCAAAGACAGTCTTTCGATGGCAGCGCGCGTCACGCATCCTTCAGGGGAGCATGAACTGGTAAAGTCACCCGGGACCCTCGTAATATCTGCCTACGTTACATGTCCTGATGTAAATAAAGTGGTTACGCCGGATATCAAGAGGCCTGGTTCCAGCCGGCTGTTGTATGTTGATCTTGGAGAAGGGCGTTACCGGCTCGGCGGTTCTGCGCTCGCCCAGTGCTACGGTCAGACAGGCAGTGTATCTCCTGATGTGGAAGACACGGCATTGCTTAAGCGCGCTTTTAATGCTGTGCAGCAGCTTATTGCCGGGGGACTGATAATCGGTGGACATGACCGCAGTGACGGGGGCCTTATAACCACTCTGCTCGAAATGGCATTTGCCGGAAACTGCGGAATCGATGTACAACTTGAGAATACCGGGTCGGGGAGCGGGACGACGGAAGAGGCATTATCGATCCTTTTTGCCGAAGAGCTGGGGCTCGTTGTCGAATATGCGCCCGATGTCGAAAAACAGATATTAGACACCTTTAAGAAATTCGATGTTCCTGTTGCCATTATCGGATCAACGGTCATTGATAAGCGGATCGTTATAAAGAATGGGGGCGAAAAAGTCCTTGATGAAGACATGCGTGTTCTTCGGGACATCTGGGAAGAGACGAGCCACAGGATCGATTTGTTGCAGGCAAATCCTGACTGCGTAAAGCAGGAAAAACGGGCCATATACGACAGGCCGGGGCCGGCTTATGCGCTCTCTTTTGAAGTAGCTCCCACGCCTGACAGGATATTGGCGGGAAAAAATAAACCTCTTGCAGCAATAATCAGGGAAGAGGGCAGCAACAGCGACAGGGAGATGGCGGCCGCTTTTTATAACGCGGGATTTGATCCCTGGGATGTGACCATGACAGATCTTTTATCAGGCAGGATTACCCTTGACCGTTTCAGGGGTGTCGCTCTGGTCGGCGGTTTCAGTTATGCGGACGTGATGGATTCGGCCAAAGGCTGGGCCGGCGCAATACGGTTTAACAAGAATCTTTCGGAACAGTTCGATGCATTTTATCGGCGGCCGGATACTTTCAGCATAGGTGTATGCAACGGCTGCCAGCTGATGGCGCTTCTGGGGTGGATTCCGTGGCGCGGTATTTCTGATGAGAGGCAGCCCCGCTTCATTCATAATCTCTCGGGCCGCTTCGAGTCGCGCTTTGTAACTGTTCGCATCGAAAAAAGCCCGGCCATCATGCTAAAGGGTATGGAGGATTCTGTTCTTGGCATTTGGGTTTCTCATGGCGAGGGGCATGCTCATTTCCCTGACAAGGCGGTTTATGATGAAATTTTGAGCAAAAATCTTGTGCCTGTGCGCTATGTGGACGACAGCGGGTCAGCCACCGAAGTATATCCCTTCAACCCGAACGGTTCGCCGCAAGGAATCGCTGGGCTCTGCTCTCCGGATGGCCGTCATTTTGCCATAATGCCGCATCCGGAACGCACAGCCCTTAAATGGAACTGGGCCTGGATGCCTGAGTCCATGAAACAAAACCTCAAGGTATCGCCATGGCTCAGGATGTTCCAGAATGCCCGGGAGTGGTGCGAAGGCAGCTAATTCTTTTTGGTTAATCGACAACGCTCCACGAGAATGAACCGGTAAGATCGCTTTCGATCTCGATAATGTCGCCGATCTTTACTGGACCGACGCCCGCAGGAGTTCCGGTGTATACTATGTCGCCCGGCAGCAGCTTCCATACCCTGCTCAATTCAACGAGCAGTTGCGCTGTGCTGAACATCATGTCACGGGTGTTCCCTTTCTGCTTCTGTACCCCGTTAATCTTGCACCCGAAGGAGATGTTCTTAAGGTCCACTGATTCATCATAAGGAACAAAAGTGCCCAAGGGAGAGCTTTGGTCAAAAGATTTCGCAATTTCCCAGGGATGCCCCTTTTTCTTTAGCGTGTCCTGAACATCGCGCAGGGTCAAATCCAGGCCGACGCTGATGGAGTCAATAAGTACAAGCGCATCTTTTTCTGTAGCTGCCTTTCCCTCGCGGCCGATCCTGACCACGATCTCGACTTCCTGGTGCAGCTCGTTTCCATGTTTTGGGAAATGGATCGGTTCGCCCGGCTCAACTACGCATGAGGGCGACTTCATGAAAATAAGGGGTACTGTGGGCACGGCGTTCGAGAGTTCGTGGATATGCTCAAGATAATTCCGGCCAAAACAAAAGATACGGTTGATGGTAGTGCCGCATTTGGACATTTTTGAATCCTCCGTCATGATTAGTAGCAGTCACTGGAACGATTTCCTGATAAGCCTGAACATGATCGCTCGAAAACCGCAATATACGCAAAAATGCGATTATTTTATTAAAATGCTTTCAATACAAAGAAAGCAAACCGGCATCTTCATCGGTCTTTAAAAGCCGAAAGGGCAGAGCTCCTTTCAAGACTCCCAGTTATTTGCCGCCAAACACCTTCTTCAAAAGATCGGTGACCTGTGCCGCTGGATTGGTCCTTATCTTTTTTTCTTCCTCCGCGACCATATAGAAAAGACCGTCAAGGGCCTTGTTTGTTATATAATGGTCGAGATCAATGTCCTCTTTTTTCATGAACGGCACTTTATCATATCCGGCCGTCATCTTTTTATATGACTGGGCAACCCCGACCTTGCTCATGCTGTCCGTAACTACAGGCTGAAACTGC
The DNA here is from genome assembly GCA_903822005.1 of uncultured Nitrospiraceae bacterium. Lineage (GTDB taxonomy): Bacteria > Nitrospirota > Thermodesulfovibrionia > Thermodesulfovibrionales > Dissulfurispiraceae > Fen-1308. The sequence goes on along the minus strand of CAIJNL010000002.1, from coordinate 170,771 downwards.
CCAAAAAGTGTGGTTCTGGTTTTGTCCCTGAAAAAATCCGTCGCCGCCGTATTGCCGCCGCCAAGTATTTTTTTCGCATCGTCAAAAGTCATTTTCTTTATGGCATCTACAAATATGTCCACGGCTTTTGGGGCCGCCTTTTCAGCCGCCCTGTTCATGCTGAGGACAAAGTCGTCAACTTCCTTCTGGTACCCGACTTTAGCGATAAGGTCCGCAGCTTTCTGTATCTTTTCGGGCATCAATATCTTGATCGCACTGTTGCCAAAGTAGCCGTCGGTTTTGGACACATAATTGACCGCATTCTTTGTGCCTATTGAGAGAGCTTCCTTGAGTCCCGATGCAGTTGTTTTATCATCCTGTCCTTTCGCGGAAGTCTGGCCCTTAGTGCTCAAGACATCGTCCAGCAACCCGGCATTGACCTGGCATGAGATGAAAAGAAGCAACACTGTTGTGATGATTATACGTCCAGTCATATGAAATCCCCCTTTAATAATCGGCTGTCGGCCAAGAGTTATGGTTCAATAGTGCTCAGAGACTCAAAGAGTCCGGTGCTGAAATTATAAAAGGTTTCAAAATTGTTTCCCTATTGCCTTTACTTTTAATATTATACTTTTTTGACATCATGCACAATAAGGCACTCCGCTTTAAGGACGCGGCCCGCAAAGGAAGGCTCGCCATGGTGACTCATTAAGCAAATAAATATGATATAATGATGCAGCATATATTCCATGAACCAATTTTGATAAGAAAGGAAAACTATGAAACCTGATGAAATCTTGAGAGAAGCCGGGAAATCATCTTCATATTACCCTTCTTTAACCAAAATTACAGGCAGCATTGCGTCAGCTATTCTTATGTCCCAATTGCTGAAATGGTCGGTCTCTGGCAGGGATGCCGAAGGCTGGATAACGAAAAAAACAGATGAGGCAGCACTGGAAACAGGGCTTGGCTGGATAGAAATGCAGGAGGCCAAGAACCAGCTTCTGACCAAAGGTTTTATCGAGCAAAAGGACATAAACGATACGGATTTTTCATATAGGATAAATTCTGACAATATGAAAGAGCATCTTGGCGATATTGTTGCGGTCGGCAAACTGCAGGGAAAATTCAAGAAGATCGTAAAGGAGCTAACGGCAGACGGTCTGCTCTTATCTTCTGATATGCTGGGCGATGTAGCCAGAGCCACGCCTTACGCGGAGGTAGACAATACTGCGCTTGAGGGTTTTATCTCTCTTTATGGACTCAGCAGCGTCATTTCCACACTTGACATACTTGCCGCTCAGTACAGGGAGAAGCCGGTTTCCATAAATAATCCTACCATGATACTGGCCAAGGCCTTTATAAAGGGCGTTGTTCTACCCGAAAATCATGTCAGCTATTTTGAACGCCTCAGGGCACTGAAAGCGATGGAAATTCAATTGAAAAAAGAGCCTGAAAAAGCAAAGAGGGATACTGCTTCCGGTGAAGAGGAGGAGATTAATTCCCCGTGGAAAGGAATGTGAGGATTGCACTGGTTTTGAGGCTGCCTGTAATGCTGACAATAAAACGCAATAGCGATACAGATTTTGGGCAACCGGAAAGAGGTCATAATGAAACCTGATGAGATATTGAAATCAGTCGGACAAGCATCATATTACCACCCATCGCTGTCAATAATTACAGGCAGTATTACGTCGGCTGTTCTCTTGTCCCATCTGCTAAAGTGGGCGGTTTCCGGTACAGGTGCCGGAGGTTGGATAACTAAAAAAACAGATGAGGCGGAACTGGAGACTGGACTCGGCTGGATAGAAACGCAGGAGGCCAAGAACCAGCTCCTGATCAAAGGTTTTATTGAGCAAAAAGACATAACCGATACGGATTTTTCATACAGGATAATTTCAGGCAGTATAAAAGGCAAACTGGGTGACACTTCAGCGCCTGGCAGGGAACAGGGAAAATTGAAACAGGTCATAAAAGAGCTTACGGGTGATGGTCTGCTTTTATCTTCTGATATGCTGGGCGATGTAGCCAGGGCCACTCCTTACGCGGAGGTAGACAATGCCGCACTTGAAGGTTTTATATCCCTGTATGGACTTAGCAAGGTCATTTCTACGATTGACATACTTGCGTTGCAATATAAAGAAAAGCCGGAACCCCTGAGCAATCCCACTATGGTCCTTGCAAAGGCCTTTGTCAAGGGTGTTACTCCGCCCGACAATCATATCAACTATATTGAGCGCTTAAAAGCATTGAAACAGAAAGAGGCCGCACAAAAGAAAGCGTCTCAAGAGGTGGAAAAGGCAAAACCGAAGGATGACGCGGATAAAATAATGTGGAGCGGGATGTCGTAACCTTTTTTTCACTGTCTGGACGCGCAGCTAACGTATTGATAAATTCTAAAAGGGGCGGAAGCGCCCCTTGCCGGCACTACCCAGATAACCTTTGATTCCGTCATATCTTGACAATCAACCTGAACATGCCTACATTCATAATAGAAGGCTTGCCTTGTCAGATGCACAGGTGCTGGACAGAACACGGCATCGAGGGCCAATTCTAATTGATATGTGAGGAGGCGCACACATGAAGGTTTTAGTTGTTTATTACAGCACGTTTGGCAATGTACACAAGATGGCAAAGCTTGTTGCAGAAGGCATCAATCAGGTGAAAGGGGCGGAGGCCGTTATAAGAAGGGTCCCCGAATTGATGCCTGAATCTGTCGTGCAGGGAAGAGAAGACATGAAGACGGGCGCCGGGCTTCAGAAAGACGTGCCGATTGTAACACTCGAAGATTTCAAAGAGGCCGGAGCGATTGCCTTTGGCACGCCCACGAGATTTGGAAATGTTTCGGCACAGCTCAAGAACCAGGTTGACCAGCTCGGATCATTGTGGATGCAAAAGACCTTTGAGGGGAAACCGGCCGGTATATTTGTATCAACTGGATCACTCCATGGGGGACAGGAGACGACTATCCTCACATTAATGGCGGTACTTTTACATCTCGGCTTCGTGATTGTCGGAGTCCCATATTCCGTGCCTGATCTTTTTCTTACACAGGGAGGCGGCTCACCATATGGTCCAGGACATGTGGCTGGACCGGACAACAGCAGGGCAATTGATGAAAACGAGGCGAATATTTGCCGCGTTTTTGGCAAGAGACTTGCCGAGATTGGTTTGAAGCTGAACAAATAAGGCCATTTAAAAAGGGGGAGACCATGTCCGCCCCCTTTTTAAATAACATGTGTACTGTCGTCCCTTTTACTATGCAAGAAAACTAATATTTGGGCTTTCCATAATCTGTGCTGCGATCACGTTCACGATCAGGACCGGGTCCATAGTTACGGTCACCACTGCGATCACGGTCATGCGAACGATCACGATCACCTTCGCGATTTCCATCATAATAACGGTCACGGTCATACGGGCGATCGCGGTCTCGTTCATAAGCAACGCAGCCGAAGCATGCAGCAAGAACGATTAAAGCCAAGACTAAACTTACTATTCTTTTCATTTTACCCTCCTTTTGCTTTAGCATGTCCATCCGTCTTGATCAGGATGACTATCTGATCATTATCTATCTTATCCAGATTTTCGGATTTGTCAAAATAGATATAAGAGGGCACATAATCCTGAGAATTACCTTTCAAAGCAGACCGTCCCAATATTTATATCCTGTGATCACGCTCTTGCGATTGGTCGCGGTCAATGTCAACCCCAGGGTTAATATTCGTATCATGATGACGTTCCCGGTCATACGGACGATCGCGGCTGCTTTCATAAGGAGCACATCCGAAGCATGCGACAAGAATGATTATGGCCAGGATTAGGCTAAAAGCTCTTTTCATCTTACCCTCCGTTTAATGACACATCGATTTATCTTTATCACTATTACCGTCTATCTTAATCTTATCCGTATTCCCGGATAAGTCAAAATAGACAGGAGAGGGTAAATTATCCGGGCTGACTTTTTATCACATGCTGTACTGCAGTTTGCGCACCGAAACACCGACCGCAAAGGTTATCAGTGCGGCGACAGCCATGCCGGCATAGGGAGTTGCTCGGATCATAAGATATCAAATATGTGGCGCAATATGGGGCTATTGTAATGCGGTGTGGCGCCACGCATGGCACAGTTCGATATATGTGATCCTTAAGATGCCCTCATTAAAAGATGCAAAATGCTTTTTTTGTCTTCAGATGAATCTCCTTGATGGGTTCAGCTTTTTTTAGCTTTTTCCCTGAGCGTTTCCAGGAGCGATGCCGGCGGCTTTTTAGAGAGGATATCCCTGAACTGGGAGCGGTAATTATTGACAAGGCTGACACCTTCTACTACTACATCATAGATCATCCATGAGCCATTCGACATTATCACGCGATAATAAATAGGGGTCTCGCCGGCCTTTCTGATGACCGTGCTTTGAACCTCCACAGTATTTTCGGTGAGAGGAACCTCTTTGGTGAAGACTATCTTTTCATCTGTATATGCCACTATCTTGTCGGCATAGGTGTCTGCGAGTAGGTTCTTGTATAGAGAAATGAATTCCGTTTGTTGTGCAGGAGTGAACTTGTTCCAGTTCAAGGCCAGTGTCCTTCTGGAAAGCTCCGTAAAATCGAACATTTTGTCGGCGATGACCCGTATCTTGTTTTTCTTGATCTTTGCGCCGGATGCCGGCTTGAGAGCCGGATCGCGCAGCACGTCAAGTATCTTGTCGACATTGCCTTTTACCGTGTCAAGCGGCACCCCTGCAAAGACAATCAAAGGGAAAATCAGGCATAGAATAATTGTGAATATTGCCAGTTTCTTTTTCATCTTATCCTCCGGACAGCTTATTGAATTTATTTATTACCCTTTTTTGTGACATCACCGAATGCGTATTTACCGACGAGGTCTTCTATATCAAGAGCGGCCGTGGTTTCAGTGATCCTGTCACCATGTTTAAGGACGCCGCCCGCCCCGCCCGCATCGATCTTGATAAATTTGTCTCCTATCAGCCCGGCAGTCTTGATTGTGGCGCTCGCATCGTCATATACGTTTATTCCCTTGCGGATCTTCAGTTCTACTACAGCCACCTGCCTCTTTTGATCGATACTCATATTTTCGACCCGCCCGACTTCGATGCCTTCGATCTCGATGGGATTGCCGATTCTAAGGCCCGATACAGAGGTAAAATCAGCATAGAGGGAATAGTAACTGTCTCCGGAAAAAGAAACCTTGCCGAGTTTCAGGGTCATATATGCCACGCAAATGATGCCGATCAGCACAAAGATACCGACAACCGTTTCTATCGAATACTTTTTCATTTTGAACCATCCTCCATTCATTACTGGTATCTTGCGATTATCTTTTGATTCGCTTCAGCCCTGTCAATCATGAGCTCTATGTCATCGTCCTCGCTGCTATTGGTCAACCCTGCGCTAACGGATATTTCGAAACTTGCCTTTACGCCTATTCTTTTGCCGGCTGCTGCCTGTATCTCAGGGAGTTTTTTTGACTGGAACCCCTCTGCCATCTCAAGCATTAGCCGCTCGGCTTCTTCGGCCCCAATTCGGGGCAGTATTGTAAGAATCTGCTCTCTGCTGTGACGGGTCGAGAATCCCCCGATAGGATCGAAATATTTATGGACATATTCCCCAAGGGCCTTTACGACTTCTATAGCCGCCTGGTGCCCGAGAGCTTCCGAGAGCCGCTCGAAATGGACGCTGAATATTATTGCCGTCAGAGCGGTGTCACTCTGGCCGATACCCAGCATCAGGGAATATCTGGCCCGGAATATTTCTTTGGATAGCAGCCCGGTCAGCTCGTCACGCAGGCCTGTGATGCTCTGCAGAAATTCATCGATCATCGGGTGTTTCAGATGCGACAGTTCTTCGTAAGTCCCGTGAAAGGCGATCTTGCCCTCCCAAAGCAGAAGTATCCTGTCAGAGATAAATAATACATCGGGGATATCATGGCTGATGAGGATGGCAGTAAACTCGAACTGTTTACGGTAATGGGCAATCATACTCAGTATGATGTTTTTCCTGATAGGGTCCTGGCCGGTCGTAGGCTCATCGAAAAGCACAATAGTCGGGTCCGTTACAAGGGCCCGGGCAAGGGCCACTCGTTTCTGCATCCCGCCAGAGAGTTCCGATGGATACTGGAGAATTGCGTCTGCCAGTTCCATCTGCTCGCACCTCGACATTACCTTTTGCTCGATCTCTTTCCTGCGCAGATTTGTGGTCTGCCTGAGGGGCAGGGCTATGTTTTCAAAGACCGACATCGAATCGAAGAGGGCATTGTTCTGGAACATATAGCTTATTTTGCTGCGGTAACCGTCCCATTCGCTTTTTTTCATTTTATGAATGGACTGTCCCCTGAAGAGTATGTCTCCCTCGTCGGGCGAGAGCAGGCCGATGATGTGTTTAAGGAGAACGCTCTTGCCGCTGCCGCTCTTCCCGATGATCGTTGTTATCTGGTTCTCGTAAATATCAAGATTTACCCTTTCGAGAATGGTCTTTTCGTCAAAGCGCTTGATGACATCTCTGAATTCTATTAATGGGGTTTCCACATTTTCCTCTATATCAGCAATGATGTAACAATGTAATCCGAGATTAGAATCATGACGCATGAGATCACTACTGCCGAGGTGGTAGAGATACTCACGCTCTTTGCTCCGTAGCTGTCGGTACGAAGGTGGGTGAAGTAGCCCTGGTAACAGCAGGTTGTCGCCACGAGTACGGCAAAGATGAGTGACTTGATGAAGCCCAGCCTGATATCAGTTATGTCGACGAAGGCGTGGATGCGGTAAAAATAAGAACCATCATTAACACCGAGCAGCAGGACCCCTGTGAGGTAACCCCCAAAGATGCCGATAAGGTCGAAGAAGGCTGTCAGAAACGGGAAGCTGATGATTGCGGCGGCTATACGCGGACTGATGAGATAGCGCAACGGGTCAATACGCATGGTATATAGGGAGTCAATCTGTTCGGAGATTCGCAGGATGCCGATTTCAGCCGTCATGGCAGAACCTGCACGCGCTGTTATCATTATCGCTGTAAGCACGGGACCTAGTTCCCGGATGAGTGTGTGGGCAACGACCGAGCCGAGGACCCCGCCGGCACCAAATTTTGCCAGCGTATAGAAAAGCTGAAGACCGAGCACCATTCCGGTGAAGAGGCCGACAAGCATAACGATATTTGAAGACTTGGCCCCGATAAAATATATCTGCTGGATAATCTCCCGTATCTGTTTGTGCCTGAAGATCTTCAAAAAGGCAAGCATGAAGAAGATCGCAAAAGCGCCAAGTCCGTCTATGACCTTCATGGCCCTGGCCCCGAGGAAATCCAGAAAGGTCCTTAATGAAATATTTCTTGTCGACGACTCCATCATTCTAGTATACTATCCCTTTTCGGATAACCCTACTATTTGCGCCTTTTCCGGGCGCCTCATTTTAAAGGTAGGCTTCTGCACATCAATTCCCGAAGAAAATATAATGATATTATGAAAAAATTCAATGCCTTGTTCAATCAGTATATTTTTCTCGTCGTATTGCTCTCATTGGCAGCGGGATACGCCTTGCCGCTTGCGCCGACTCCTTTGCTGAAAAACCTTGTTATTGCCATGTTCACTTATATGACTTTTTGCACCTCGCTGGGAACCAGCTTTCAGGAGTTTCTGAGAACTGCGCGGAACCCGAAGATGCCTCTCTATATTTTAAGCGTAGTTCACGTTGCAATCCCGGTCGTTGCATGGCTTGTCGGAATGGTCTTTTTCCCTGACGACCCTTCGATCCGGCTTGGATATCTGATCGGCGCCGCGGTTCCGGTGGGAGTCACTTCTCTTGTCTGGGCTTATATCAGCAAAGGCAACATACCGGTCTCTTTAGTCACCGTTTCTATCGATACCATACTCGCTCCTCTCCTGCTGCCTCTGTTTATCCTTGTCGCGGTTGGCGTCTCGATCAGGATCGATTATTTTTCGATGATCCTCGATCTCTTTTTCATGATTACCGTGCCGAGCATCATCGGTATGCTGCTCCACGATTTTACGCACGGGAAAACGAAGGCATTCGCCGACGGGGCAGGGGGCGTCCTGACGCGCATTTCTATCATGGGCCTCATATTCCTTAATTCCGCTTTTGTATCTACCTCTATCGAATTGAGCCTTCTGATCCTGAAAATATTATGTGTCACAAGTCTTATCGTTGCCATTGCATATTTCATTGGTTATGTTGCAGGCAAGGCCGTACATGCGGACCGGGCAACGACTGTGTCTATAATTTATTGCACTGGCATGCGGAATGTCGTGATCGGCATTGTAATCGCAACCACTTATTTCCCGCATGAGACAGCCTTGCCTATTGTGCTGGCAATGCTTTTCCAGCAGCCCTTTGCAGCGCTTACGGCAAAGATTCTTCAACGACAAGGTTCTGATGGAAAATGAAAGAGGGGAGTCAATGAGGCGGGTATTAAAATGGAGCTGAACGGGATCGAACCGTCGACCTCTTGAATGCCATTCAAGCGCTCTCCCAACTGAGCTACAGCCCCATACTAATGGCCACGTGTCGCAAATCCGCTGATCTTCATTCCGTGGCAGACAATAATAATATCATCACGGATTACGGGCTGTCAAGGTTTTGGATACTGATTGCTTGCCGGATTATTAAAGGACTTGATGCATCAGAACCTTGCGTCGCGCTCTCCTGCCTTTGTGTCCACTTTCTTGCCGGCGCTCTTGTTAAGGTTCTTTCCAGCATTCTTGTTAATGCCCTTATTAGCGTTCTTATTAATGCTCTTGTTGGCGCTTTTATTTGCGCCGGTCTTGGCATCTGAAGGTCCGACCGGTTTTCTCATAATATCGCCTGCCATAGCCGCCATTGAGAAAGAAACAATAATTGCCGTTACAAGGGCTAATATCTTCATTTCTGATGGCCTCCCAATTGTAATTTCCAGGAATAATCATACTGCATTATCTATTTTCGGACAACCCGAAAATATGCTCCAGCATGATTTGCTAAATACTACCATAGAGTCACAAATTGCGCAATATAACCCTGCCCGCATGTCAAACCAAAATAAAAGGGCCCTGGTGGGCCCTTTTTAATTAAGTAATGTGCGTTCCGTAATAAAATTATTTAATAAACGGATTAGCGTAAAATGTGATCAGAACTATAACGAGCGCGTAAATAGCGAGCGACTCGATCATCGCAAGTCCGATGATCAATGTCGTCATGAGCTTGCCGCCGACGGCCGGGTTCCTTGCGGTCCCCTCAAGAGCTCCTCTGATGCCGTGACCCATGCCTGCGCCGCAACCTGCTGCGGCAAGGCCGATTCCGATTGCGCAGCCGAGTGTTGCCAGCCCGTAGTACTGAAGTTTGGCCGGGTCCATCGGTGCGCCTGCCGGATCTGCCGCAAATGCGAACGGCGCAAGAAGCGCGATTGCGAACAGTGCGAGCATTGTTACCATGAATGTTTTCTTCATTTTATTTCCTCCTTCCTCTGATATTGGTATTAATGAGCTTCCTCAACCGCGCCTGCAAGATAGAGAGCGGTCAGGAGCATGAAAACATATGCCTGTATAAAGCTTATCAGGGTCCCGAGACCGAGGATAGCCACAGGCAGTATCCAGGGTGCGAGTATGCCTAGAATTATCAGCAGGAGATGCTTGGCCATCATATTGCCGAAAAGTCGAACCGAAAGGGTGACAGGCCTTACGAGATGGCCGATAACTTCAAGAATGAACATGAATATCATAAAAGGTATTGCGGCAACCGAACGTATAGGTCCTACAAAATGCTTGATATAGCTGATACCATGTATTTTGATGCCATAGTACTGATAGATCAGGAATACGGGCAATGCCATGGAAGCGGTCATATTGATATTGCTTGTCGGAGATTCGAACCCCGGTATCAGGCCGAATATGTTACAGACAAGGATATAGAGAAAGATCGTACCGAGCAGAGGGTAGAATTTCTCTCCGTAATGGCTGCCGATACTGGCCTTCGATGTGGACAGAAAGAAGTCGCAGAATACTTCCATCAGGTTCTGTACGCCTGAAGGCACGAGGCTGAGCCTTGTCCGAACCACGGCAGCGACCGAGATCAGTATGAGCATTGCGAGCCATGAATAAGTAATATATGGCGGAAACATTGGCAACAGCGAATGCAGCAAATTAGGTGTTTCCAAGACGGCCCTCCTACAAAAGCTATATTTATTAAATAGTTATCTTTTTAATAAGACCTTATATTAATGAAATTTCTCCAAAAGAGTCAAGCAGATACTAAGGATAAAGTGCGGAAGTTTGGCCGGCAAGGCTGCTCGACTCGAAGTCTCGGTGTGACCTTCCTTTCGATACTGAGCAGTATATAGCATTGTGCGTCTTTCAGACAGTGCCGTCGCCAAATAAGCGCATGAAGCTTCGTATAAATCAGGAACTGAAATGAATAGTTTCTATTTTCGGCGTAGTGACTCAACGACTGCGGCTAGCCATCGATCCTATCGCCTCCGAAGCCGGCTTATGGCATCCATATTTCTGTCCATGGCAGGAAAGTGTGGCCGACATGCCGTCTCGGTGTGACCTTCCTTTCGATCCTGCATGGTTAAAATGATCTGCGCCTTTTTGTTAATGCGGTTGATTAGTGAAAGTAATCTCATTCAGCGAGACAAGAGGCGGCTACACTTGCCTGAGATTATATTAAAACCGCAGGAACGCGCACTTGAGATATTCTGTCTCGGGCATTGAGAGAAGCACCGGATGATCGCGCCCCTGCAAGCGATAGTCCACCAGCCTGAATTGCCTGCGCGAGTCCCTGGCAGAATCCCTGAGCATCTCAATGAAGGTTGCCCTGTCAACGTGATAAGAACACGAAGAGGTGGCGAGCATTCCGCCCTCATTGAGCAGCTGCATCGCGAGCGAATTGATCTCGCGGTATCCGCGCAGGGCCTCTCTTATCTTGAGCTTGTTCTTAACGAATGCAGGAGGGTCGAGCACAATAAAATCATATTTTCTGCAGGCCTTGACCTCATCCGCAAGAAAGTTGAATACATCCGCTTTCAGATAATCACAATTATCCTCCAGATCATTTCGCTTTGCATTCAGCCGCACCTGTGCCAGCGCCGGTTCGGAGTCATCAACAAACTTAACTTTCAACCCTTTTTTCGCGGCCTGCAATCCCCAAGCCCCGCTGTAACAGAACAGGTCGAGACCGACTCCTTCATGGACCATCTCTGCGAATGCCAGTCTGTTTTCCCTCTGATCAAGGAAGAATCCGGTCTTTTGGCCTGTAAGCGGATCGATTTCAAAAGATACCCTGCCTTCATGTATCAGGGGCAGTTTGTCGAGAGAGCCCTTTATCAATTCCTTGTATGCAGGCAAGCCCTCAAGAGTGCGGCTCTGGCTGTCGTTTTTCAGCACTATGGAGGAGGGCGCCAATATTTCATCGAGAAGGGGGATTATGATCTCTTTCATCGCCTCCATCCCGTAAGTAAGGAACTGGAGCACGAGGCAGTCACCGTACTTGTCAACGATCAGGCCCGGAAGAAAGTCGCCTTCGCTGAATACGGCCCTGAATGAATCGCCCTGTATGCCGAGCGATTTCCTGTATTCAAGGGCCCCGATGATCCTGTTCCTAAAAAAATCGCTGTCAATTGTTTCGGGCTTTCTGGTGAGCAGCCGTATTGCTATCAGAGAGTTCGGATTGATATATCCTATTCCGATAAACTCGTCTTTCATTCCCCGGACCTCGATGAGCGAACCCGGTGCAAATTTTTTCGGACTTGAGGCGAGTTCGTTTGAGAATATCCAGTTGTGGCCTGCCAACACCCTGCCGGGACGTCTTAGAAGTATCTTATCCATGATTCATTATATAATAATAGAGTAATTAATATCGTACGCGAGGCGGGTGGCGCAGAGGGATGAATAACAAGAGCGAAGAGATAATCGGTTTACTTTCTGAATATCTGCATGGCAAATCAAAGGCGTTGAAGCTGGCCCTTATCTCTTTTTTTTCGCGTGGCCATCTGCTTATAGAAGACCTGCCCGGCCTCGGCAAGACGACCCTTGCTATAGGCATAGCCAAGGCGCTCGGGCTAAGCTTTGGCAGGATACAGTGCACCAGTGACCTGCTGCCGAGTGATATAACGGGGGTCTCTATCTTCAATAAGAATACCGGGGCGTTTGAATTCCATCAGGGCCCTGTATTTAACAATATAGTGCTGGTCGATGAGGTAAACAGGGCCACCCCAAAGACGCAGAGCGCGCTGCTTGAGGCCATGGGAGAGAAGCAGACTACTATTGAGGGCAAGACGTATAACCTGGTCAGGCCTTTCTTTGTTATAGCCACGCAGAACCCTGTTGAGCAGTTCGGCACTTTTCCTCTTCCCGAATCGCAGCTCGACCGTTTTACCATGAAGATCAGCATCGGGTATGCCTCTAGACAGGCTGAAAAGGAGATCCTCACGTCCGGCAGCAGGCGTGAAGACCTTTATTCGATCAAGCCTGTTTTGTCCAGGGATGAAGTGCTGAAGATTCAGGATGCAATTCGCGAGAAAGTTTATATGTCGGACAAGATACTCGATTACATCCTCGACATAGTCGAGGCTACGCGCAACAACAAGCATCTGCTGGCAGGGATTTCGACGCGCGGAGTGCTTGCGATCAACTCGACCGCAAAGGCAAAGGCCTTTTTCAGCGGCAGGGACTATGTCATTCCTGAAGACATAAGGGAGCTTGCCGAATATACCATCCCCCACAGGATTATCGCAAAAGAAGAGTACGAACATGTTGACAGGAAGGAGATCATAAAATCGATCATCGAAGGCATCGCGGTCCCGGCGTAATAAAAATCACCAGGGCCGGCTGGGTATATATTGCCCTTACCTTATTTCTCGGCTTTTCCGCGGTAAACACAGGCAACAACCTCGTTTATCTGGTTGTCTCGGTCCTTCTGGGCTTTATGGGAATCTCAGGTTTTTTTGGGCTGCGTAATATAAGGGGACTGCGTGTCGAGTTCGAAATGCCGGCTGAGGTTTATGCCGGCTCGATCACACCAGTAAAGCTGGTTGTTCATAACGACAAGAAATTCTCACCTTCCTTCCTGATCAGGATCAGGATTGCCGACGCGGAGACCCTCTTTCCTGTCGTCGCAAGAAAAGGTTCCATAAGCGGGCTGATCAGTATGAAATTTGACCGCAGGGGCGTCCATCGCATAGAAAATATTTATGTGGCATCAGTCTTCCCGTTTAATTTTTTCACAAGATTCCGGCGTCTTGATGTGCCGCTTGAGGTAATAGTCTTCCCTGCAGCAAAAAAATGTTCCCTGACGTCGATTTTTTCCGATGAGAAGAGATCACGCGGTGAAACCACAATAGACAGGACCGGCTATGAGGCAGAGATCCTTTCAATTAGGGAATACCGCTACGGAGACCCCAAAAAATATATTCACTGGAAGGCGACCGCCAGGACCGGCGAACTCAAGACAAAGGAGCTCTCTTCTCTTTCTCACAGGCCCCTTATAATCGACTTCGATAATCTTGCGATAGAGGATATTGAAGAAAGGATCTCATGCGTTACCTACCATATCATCCGGAGTTTCAGGCTCAACATCCCGGTAGGGCTCAGGATCGGCAGCACGGTCTACGGCACGCCTGACAGCAGGGGCGGCATGGGAGAGCCGGGGTCCGGCAAGATCTCTATGCTGAAGGGGCTCGCATTGTATGGCAGCGATTAAAGGCGTCTACACGATCAGGACAGAGGGTGCACTGAATGTCTGCACCTACATTGGCGGCATCATAAGTTTTTTGTCGGTTGTGCGATATATTGGTCCTGCCTTTTCTCTTTTCTTCATCGCAATGTTTTTACTGGCTTTGTATTTCGAGTATCGCAAGAGATATGTCATATCAAGGACGGCGCTCAATATCACCCTTGTCCTGTTTGTTGTCCTGAATTCCCTCAGGCTCAGCCTCGCTGATTTCGCCACCCCGCTTGTAGAGATGCTGCTTATTCTGCTGTCCGTCAAGCTTATAGAAGAGAAAAAGGCCCGGGATTATCTCCAGATTTATACTCTTGCAGTGTTTCTGCTTACAGGGTCGGCGTTGTTGTCTCTTGACATGCTGTTCCTCCTGATACTGATAATCCAGGCTTTCCTTCTGCCTGTCAGCATAGTGTTGCTGACTTTTCATTCCCAGCAGGCAGGCATGAGGATCACAAACAGAGACCTTAAGAGCATTGTGTCGCGTGCTCTCCTGATTGCGCTTGTATCGATTCCGGTCACGGCGCTCATATTTATCATCCTTCCACGAACAGGCTTTCCGATGCTGAACATATTGTCGAGGGCAGGGGTGAGCGCCGGATTCTCTGACAGCATAAAACTCGGCGAAATTTCCGGGATACAGGAAAACTCGGCGGCCATCCTGAGGGTCGAGATGAAAAGGATCGATCCCCGAATGCTTTACTGGAGAGGCGTTGTGCTCGACTATTTTGACGGGACTTCCTGGAAGAGCATGAATAAGGAACCCAGGGGGCAGGGGAATTTCGCTGTTTCAGGACCGAGGGTCTACCAGACTATCTATCTGGAGCCATACGAGAATAAATATCTGTTTGCTCTCGACAAGCCGGTCAACATTTATTACAGAAATACGACGATTTCCGCAGACGTCACCGTAGCGGCAAGGCAGAATATAGAGAGGCGTATTAAATATAGCGCTCTCTCTGTAATTACAGAAACGATGATGCAGGAAGAAATCGACCGGACCAGATACCTTCAACTCCCAGACCGTGATTTCAGCGGGGTAAAGGCTCTTGTCACTTCACTTTCAGCCGGCAAAAAAAGTGAGGCATTGGCACAAACTTTTTTGCATTATCTGCGGGACGGAGGGTTTGCTTATTCGCTTAAAATTCTTCCTGTAACTCCGAACCCTGTGGAGGATTTTCTCCTCAAATATAAATACGGCAATTGCGAATATTTCGCTTCTTCGATGGCTGTAATGCTGCGGCTCTCGCGAATACCGGCCCGGATTGTGGGCGGATATATGGGCGGGTATTACATTGACTTCGGAAACTATTACCTCGTTACGCAGAATAACGCACATGTCTGGGTAGAGGCATATATAGAGGGCAAGGGATGGATAAGGCTTGACCCAACGCCTGGAGGCGCGGTAACTTCTGCCGGTCCTGAACAAAGGGACGCATTATTGAAGATAAGGCTCTTTATAGATTCCATAAACTATTACTGGAACGCCGTTATTATCGGGTATGATCTGGAAAGACAGATGACGATGTTCATCGGGCTCCGGGATGTGATGCGGTCTCCATTTCGTGCAATGCCTTCACTAAGGGATATGGTGTCCGGGGTCGGTTTAATGCTGACTGCGATTTTATTTCTCATAGCGGCCTTCTATTTGCTGTCCCGCAGGAAGCCGGTCGAGAAGAAAATGGTCGCGGAATTTGTTAAAAAAATGAAAAAGCGGGGCCATTCCAGGATGCCTTATGAAGGGCTTGAAGAATTTGCCGACCGCATTGATGACCCTGTGCTCAGGGACAAGGCTGTCGGATTTGCGGCCCAATTTGGGGCCGTCTATTACAGGGACAGGAAATTCACTAAAGAAGAGCGGGTATTGCTCGAAAAACTGCTCGACGAAATGTAGCATCAGCGCGGTTCTGCGGCATTTATTACAGAATGGCCGACTGTCTTGACAAAGAATATTATGTCTGTTAATGTAAGACCGCAGAGCCACGAAGGCCTCAGCAAGACCAGCAGGTCTGAGAAGAGCCTTTATGGCTTTTTTATTTTAATTGATCGGGAGTGTATATGCTGAAAAAAACTCTGATGATTTTGATTGTCAATCTCCTGCTTTCAGGAATGGCTTTTGCCGGCCCGCCACTTATAACGGATGATGCCGAAACTCAGGGTAAGGGCAAGGTTGAGATCGATATTGGCGGCCAGTATGGCTATGACAGGGACAAAGGGGTGGTGCAGAAAAGCGTTTCTGCCGGCGTACTGGTGAGTTACGGACTTATTGATAAGGTAGACATAGTGATAGGAGCGCCCTATCAGTGGATATGGACCCGGGACGGGGATACGAAATCAAAAGAGAACGGGATTGGAGATGCATCCCTTGCGATAAAGTGGAGATTCTTCGATGTGGAAGGTTTCGGTCTGGCGATAAAGCCGGGGGTCACATTCCAAACGGGTGATTCGGACCGCGGCCTTGGCAGCGGCAAGGTTGGGGCCAGTATCTATCTGATCGCTTCCAAGGAGCTTAAACCGTTCGAATTTCATGTCAATTTCGGTTATATATTAAATGAGAACAAGCTTGACGAGCAGATTTCCCTGTGGCATGCTTCTTTTGCGGCCGAGTATGAGTTGATGAAAAAACTGAAGCTGGTGGCCGATATCGGGGCTATGCGCAACCGGGACAAGGGCTGGGACACCCCGGTATGCTATCTTCTCGGCGGCATTGTCTATTCGATATCAGAAAATATTGAGCTCAACGCCGGCTACAAATACGGTCTGACCAGACCAGAAGTAAATCATACTGCAATAGGCGGCGTGACTCTCAAGTTTTAAACAGGTATCGCTTTAGTTAATGGACCTGGATATCTTTTTTGCCGGATTAATATGAATATTGTTGAAGTAATACAGAAGGAATCAGCTCCGTGCGCGTCAAAGGCTGCGGTAATCGAGGGAGCGGACAGCATCACCTATGACGAGCTCTTAAAGATAACCGCGACACTGGCTCTTTCGCTGAAATCAGAGGGCATCTCCCGCTTTCAGCGAGTAGGAATACTCGGCACGGACAGCATCGACTATATTATCACCAGCCTGGCCGTCCTTTCACTTTATGCGGTAATCGTCCCTATATCTTCTGACCAGACTGAGACCGAGATCAGGCAGATAATAGACAAAATCGATCTGGACTTCCTGATTTTCGAAAAAGGCAGGTTCAGCCAGGAAGGAGCCCGCATGCTCAGCCCTGACGGACTTTTTCGGAAAGAGTTTTATCTGGCCAAAAAAGAAATCGGGGAGCTGCCCTGCGATGAATATTATAAGATCAATCCTGCCTTCATCCGCTTCAGTTCCGGGACGACCGGCGACAGCAAAGGCATTGTACTCAGTCACGAGGGTATTGTTGACAGGACTGATGCTGCTGACAAGGGGCTTGCAATAACGCCACAGGACAATATACTGTGGGTCCTTTCGATGAGTTTTCATTTTGTAGTTTCTATCCTTCTTTTTCTGCGGAGGGGCGCTACCATAATTCTCTGCAATCATCAGTTTCCGGAATCCCTTATAGACGGAGTAATGCGGCACAAAGGCACCTTTATATATGCATCTCCTTTCCATTACAGCGTACTCGCTAATTCGGGTCAGCTCGCGCCTGATGCGCTGGCGAATATACGCATGGCGGTATCTACTGCCATGAAGCTGCCGGAAAATATCGCGTCGGAATTCAATAAGAAATTCGGTATTGAACTGGCGGAGGCATACGGGATTATCGAGGTGGGATTGCCCTTTATAAAGTTCCCCTCCGAACGGGACAGAAGAGGGTCTGTTGGCAGGCCGCTTCCCGGTTATGAAATAGAACTTCGGAACAGGGATGCTGATGGAGTAGGAGAGATTTACCTGAAGGGAAAAGGAATGCTCGAAGCTTATTTCTCTCCATGGCGCGGCCGCGATCGGATATTGCAGGACGGCTGGTTCAGGACCGGGGACCTCGGAAGCATTGATGCGGATGGTTTTCTGTCTATCAGGGGCAGGGACAAGGACATGATAAATTTCATGGGGATGAAGGTGTTTGCCCCGGAGGTCGAGGCTGTGCTGGATCAGCATCCGTTCATAAAGGAGTCACTGGTATATGGCCAGAGTCATCCCCAATACGGGCAGCTGCCTGTGGCCAGAATTGTGTTAAAAGAGGGGAAGGCGGACGGTCTCGATTTGAACGATCTCAGGAGGTTCTGCTACCAGAAGCTGGCATCATATAAGGTGCCGAAGGATTTTGAGGTTGTCGACCATATTACTAAAACAGCTAGCGGGAAGATCAAAAGATAAAGCAATTTCTGAGATTAGTCATCCGGAATATGACAGGCAAGGGTATCCGCCTCTTGTCCCGCTGAATGAGATCACTTTAACTTGTCAACCGCATTATCTTAAGGACGCAGAACGCATCGACCGCTAATCATCTAAAGCAAGGAACACCGGGACCTCGAGTCGGCCACCCTTGCCTGCTTCGACAGAATATGAACCTTTTATCAAAGTATCTATATACCGGGTTCAGAGCCTTCGAAGACAGATTTTGCCATAAGCTATCCGATGCCGGGCTTGCTTATGACTCTATAATGTATATACTCTTTGTATGGAAAAAAGAGAGCTCATTGCGAACATGAGAATCGTTCACGCATTGTTCAATGTGACAATACTGATGTTTCTGATATTCCAGGCATGGCTTGGCCTGAAAATAAGGAGACGGAGAAAAGCTGGTGACCCGCCTGCTTTCAATGTAATCAAAACCCACAGAAAACTGGGCCCCATGCTGGTACTCGCGGGAGTTTTGGGCTTTATTTCAGGATGCATAATTATTTATTTTGATACCGGAGCCCTGTTCAAATATCCCTGGCATTCCTTCCTGGGATTGACCCTGGCATTTCTGCTTATGTCTGCTTTGTTTGTGTCAAAGAAGATTACAGGAACTGACTCGTCCTGGAGAACAATTCATTACCGGATTGGTTTGTTATTACTTTGTGTGTATTGTATTCAGGCCTTCCTTGGAATAGGGATACTATTCTAAGGGACTTTTATAATCGGCAGATAGACAAGGAGGAACAAATGAGAAAGCTTTATGGTCTGATCATGGTTGCGCTGCTCGCGACAGTTTTTTTGATAGGTGTTGCTTCAGGAGAAGAAAAACGGATTGTGGTTCCTGTTGACCCTGACGGCGTGCAGAGGGTTGAGGTGCTTGGCGGATCGTATTTCTTTGATCCTAATTATATTGTAGTTAAGGTGAACGTGCCTGTTGAGATGAAAATAAAAAGAGAGTCGGGCCTGGTTCCTCACAATATCATCGTGAAGGCCCCCGAGGCCGGGATAGATTTTAATGAAGGTATGAGCACTGACCCGAAGGTAATTAAATTTACTCCAACCAAAACAGGAAAGTACGAGATCGCATGTGACAAGAAACTGCTCTTTTTCGAGAGTCACAAAGATAAGGGCATGGTCGGGACGCTTGAGGTAGTCGATTAGCTATTTGTCTGTCCAGCCGGATAAAATGTCCTGTCTGAAAAGAGAAGATGTTTTGTCCGGCTGCAGTTCAACCTGATTTGTCCGGCCTGTCTTCGCTGCCCTCGTCATTTTCTCCGTCTTCCAGCGTATTAAACCCCGCATAAAATATGCAGATGGCGAGGAAGATGCTTATAAAGGCAACAGTCGACGCGAGGGCCCGGCCATGCCATAAACTGTCAAACCAGCCAATGAAATCAGAAAAAAGCACACCCCATTTTCCGGTATAACGTTCGATATTATGCCTGTACATCTTTGAATGCTCATATTCATAAATCAGAATATTTTCAGAATTGTCATCAGCTACGAGGTAGATGGCAAGCGCACTGAGCAGGCCGATCAGCAGTACGGCTGCTGCCGCCATATAAAGACGGGTGCGAAGATCAGCCTCCCTCCAATTCATAATGCCTAAACCAGGGCCTCCCAAAGCACCTCAACGGGATGGACCGCTTTCTTGCCGGTACCGTCCTTGATATGCTTCCTGCAGCTTGTGCCGGGCGCTGTTATGATTGCTCCATCCTCCGCCTTGCGCACTGCCGGGAACAATACCATCTCCCCAATCTTCATAGAGACGTCATAATGCTCTGCTTCGTATCCAAAGGCCCCAGCCATACCGCAGCAGCCTGTATTCATCTCTTCTACCGAGTAGTTCTCAGGAAGCGTAAGTACCTTCTTTGTAGGTGCCGTTGATGCCAACGCTTTCTGCAGGCACTGGCCATGCAGTTTGACCGCGCGCTTCTCTTTGGTGAACTGCTCTTTCGTGATATTCCCCTTGTCTATCTCTTTTGCAAGGAATTCATCGATCATCAAGGCATTGACCGCAAGCTTTCTCGCATCTTCCCGCAGCCCCTCATCCACCAGCTCGGGATACTCATCCCTGAATGCCAGTATCGCTGAAGGCTCTATGCCGAGCAGCGGCCTTTCCTCAGTTACCACATCCTTTAGCATGCGCACATTGTCATTGGCTATCTGTTTTGCCTTCTTCAGAAATCCTTTTGAAAGATATGTCCTGCCGCTTATCGTATGCTCAGGGATGCTGACACTGTATCCCAAACGGTTAAGCAGCATTATCGCCTTTATGCCGATCTCCGTATCGTTATAATTAGTGAATTCGTCATTGAACAGATAAACATGTCTTTTTGCATCCTGATTCTTAGGCTGCTTCTTCTGCCATGATGCAAGGGTTGTGCTGTGCAATTCCGGGATATCCCTATTTTCCGCAAAGCCCAGCCATTTCATGAACCAGCCCATATTTTTGAACAGGAGATTCGACAATCCCGGCATGAGAGAACCCATTGCATTGAAATAATGAATGTTCGCAATCATCCTGGTACGCAAAGGTATCGGGTTTGATTCGTAATAATGCTGCAGGAATTCGGCTTTCAGTTTTGCCATGTCCACGTTTGAAGGGCATTCAGACTTACAGGCCTTGCATGAGAGGCAGAGGTCGAGCACCTCGTATATCTCTTTATGGTCAAACGGATTTGATTTTGTAGAATGTGTCAGTATCTCGCGCAGAAGATTAGCGCGGCCGCGGGTAACATGCTGTTCGTCGCGCGTTGCCATGTAACTCGGGCACATGGTGCCGCCTATGATGTCCGATTTGAGGCAGTCGCCTGACCCGTTGCACTGCTCGATGGAGCGCATCATGCCCAGGGTTTTGCCGAAATCGAAATAGGTTTTGAACTCACGCGTCGGCACTCCGGGCGCATAACGGAACCCTTCGGTCATGGGCGGGGTGTCCACAATCTTGCCCGGGTTTAAAATATTGGCAGGGTCCCAGGCTTTTTTGATCTGTCTGAGCAGGCCGTAACAGTGGTCGCCTATCATGAACTGAACGAACTCGCCGCGCACGCGGCCCACACCATGCTCCCCACTGAATGAGCCCCTGTATTTCTTTACCAGCTTTGCGACCTCCATTGCGACATTGCGGAACCGCACTACGTCTGCAGGGTCTTTGAGATTGAGCATCGGACGCAGATGCAGCTCACCTGTTCCTATGTGAGCGTAATATACACCTTCAATGTCATAACGTTTTATCATTTCCCGGAAGTCCCGTATGTAGTCAGGCAAATATTTCGGGCTCACGGCTGTATCTTCTATCACAGAAACGAACTTGGCATCACCCGGCACATTTGTCAGCACGCCAAGGCCTGCCTTGCGGAGGGCCCAGACTTTCTTTATGTCATCACCCCAGATGACAGGGAAGTGGTAGCCATATTTGTTTTTCTTCATGTCCGCAATCAGCTTTTTGGCTATCTTTTCAATTTCTTCCTTTGTATCCCTGGCAAATTCAGCTATGAGTAATGCAGCTGGATCGCCTTTGATGAAGAAGCGGTTCTTCTGTTGCTCCCTGTTGTCTGCTGTACGGTCGAGGATGGTCTTGTCCATCAGCTCTACCGCGCCCGGCTTGTATTTCAGGGCCACAAGATTTGCCTTGAAGGCATCAATCAGATCATCAAGATGCACAGCGATGACCGCTTTGACTTTAGGGGGCAATGGATCGCAATGGATCTTTATCTCAGTGAAGAATACAAGGGTGCCCTCGGAACCTGTAAGCAGTTTGCAGAAGTTGAAAGGTCCGCCCTTTGCTTTAAACGGCGCAGATTCAAGAAGCAGGTCCAGCGCATAACCGGTATTTCTGCGTCGCTGGGCTTTTTCAGGATAGTTGTCACGAAGCTGCTTCTGATTGGCCTTATTCGACAGGATGTCTCTTGTGTTTTTGTATATCAAGCCTTCGAGTGTCCGGAGTTCGCATTTGGCATTAAACTCATTTTTTGACAGGGGTTTGAATACTACTCCAGACCCGTCTGATAAAATCGCATTGATCTCCATTACGTGGTCGCGGGTGCTTCCGTAGATCAAGGAGTTTGCCCCGCACGCATTATTGCCTACCATGCCGGCGATCATGCAGCGATTGGACGTCGAGGTCTCAGGCCCGAAGAAGAGGCCGAAATCCTTGAGATACTTGTTCAGCTCATCGAGAACTACGCCCGGCTGGACCCTGACCCAGCCTTCTTTTTCGTTAACTTCAAGGATTTTGGTCATATATTTAGACGTATCCACGACAATGCCGCTTCCAACGCACTGCCCCGCAAGCGAGGTCCCCGCGGCGCGCGGTATGAGAGAAATCATTTCAGTTCGGGCAAAATCTATCAGCTTGCTGATATCAGCGGCGTTTTTCGGGCGCGCAACGGCCAGGGGCATCTCACGATATACAGAAGCATCGGTAGAGTAAAGGATACGGGTTACTTCATCAGTCAGCAGATCGCCTTCCAGTGTCTTTCCGAGGTCGATTAGTTTCTTAGTGTCCATTAGATATCACCATAAATCATTTTGTACAGGGACAGTCAGACTGCCCTGGGGCATAAGAACAATGCGGGGAGAAGGTCCGGCCATTTCAAAAGCAAGCGCAAGGGCTTCATCCATATTCTTTGCAGGTGTGAATAAAAAGAGGCGTGCAAGGTCAGGATCCATCGATGAAACCAGGATATAGCTTGCCTTTTTCATTAAGCGGGTTATTGCGTATGATTTGTGAGCCCCGAGCTGGAAATCTTCCTGAAGTTTTTCAGCCATGCGTTCAGGGGTGCCGCATTCACGCATTGTCTGTTCGGCAACAGCCGATCCCGAACCTTCAATGCATTCGCCAAGGATTATCACCACGCCGCCTTCGCGGACCGCATGCCAGGCATTATCCATGGTCTTCTGGAGCTGGTAGAGATTTATGTCTTTCGGATATCCCCCGCAGCTTGTGATTACAACGTCGGCCTTATGATCGAGAGGAGGACTGTAGACGCTTTCGACGAATTTGCATGCCTCAAGGTGTGCCGCAATATAATCACCCGCGAAGACCGCCAGAAACTCTTCTGTTTCATTCAGCACCACATTAAGCAGGAACGAAGGACGGCACATTTCGGTGCCTTCGATCTGGTCTTCATAAACCGGATTGCCCTGAAGTTTTCCGAGCACTGCGTCGGGGTCGAGCATCAGGCTGTGATTGTGTCGTATTGTCTCATAAGCTGCGGCACCCGGGAACAAGGCTTTTCGGCCTCCTCCGAATCCCGCAAAAAAGTGATGAACAACGCTGCCGGTACAGATTATATGGTCGGTTTCGGCCACGAGCTTATGGAACGAGACCTTTGTGCCGCGTGAGGTTGTGCCGAAATAGACAAACTGGCTTTCGTCCTTGCAATCGAAATTATGCATCTTTAATCGCGCCGCAACAGGCTCTCCTACAAGTTCAACCATTTCATCCCGGGTCATGATGCGGTGAGCGCCGAGGGCAAATACGATCTGCATGTCCTTATCGGGGATGCCGACCGAATTCAATTCATCCATCAGTACGGGCAGGAAAACATAACTGTTCGCGACGCGCGTGTTGTCGTTGACCAGGAAAGTGACTGTCTGCCCGGGCTTGACGAGCTCGCGCAGAGGTCCAGAGCCGACAGGATTGCGTATCGCCTCAAGTATGGAAGCCATCGGGTCCGCAAGATGGGGAAACTTTTTAATCTTCAGCTCATCCGAGACCAGGGACGAGTCGAGGGTAAACCTAAGATCGCCGCATCCATATGGCATTGAATATTCTTTTATCACTATAGTCCTGCTATTCCTTTTGGGGTTTTAATACGGGTTTGGATTACATTGCCGTAGTTAAATAATATACAATATCGCAATAAAAACAGCAAGTTTAACCTTGAAAGTTGACAGATTTTATAGCCGCAAGGACAGCTGCCTCTTGTCTCGCTGAATGAGACCACTTTGATTTAATAACCACAGTATCTAAAATACGCAGTACATTATTGGGAGTTTAGTCTCGCAAGGAAGGTCACACCGAGACATCGAGTCAGCCGCCCTTGCGGCTATTTTGTGCACTTTACTATGCAATATGAGTTGTTGATGGCAGCCGAGTCGACAGTGCGGTGTCCGCAGTTGGGCCGCACTAACGTAGAAAAATATCGAGCGTTTTTTGGAGGCTGCGTCGATCAATGATACCCACAGTGATTCAACGCGCGAAGACATGGCTGCCATCAACAACACTATTCCTGGTTTATTTTACAAGTCCGATTTCCCGCAAATACCGCAGCACTCCGGGATGTATCAAGTCCTGCCGTTGTACTGCGTTAATAGTGTTTATCATAGTGGTCTCACGGGCCTGCGGCAGGCGCTGAAATATGGATTCGGAAAAATGAACAGCACGGGCGAGCCTGTAGACAATGTCATCAGGCAGTCCCTTTCGGGCAAGCACAAAGCTCCATGAACCTACGGACTGAATTGGCGCGTCCTGACCGGGATAGCTTCTTGCGGGAACCGTCAGGCGCTTAAGAAAAGGATACTCTTTAAGGATGAGCTTTATCTCATTTTCATCAGGTGCGATAAAACGCGCTCCGTTTTTCGCTTTAGCGACAGTCGTAAACCCCGGCCAGCCTATTCCTCCACCCCATAATGCCTCTGCCCGCCCGTCTTCCAGCATCGCGGGACCGTCGCCCGCCCGGTCAAGATAAATCGCTTTAAAGTCGCGATCCATGTCCAGTCCTATGCCTTTAAGGACATAGCGCGCAAGTAAAACGAGCCCCGAACCTTTCGCCCCGAACGCGACAGGCCGGCCTTTCAGATCGCTTATGCTGCGATACCTGCTGTTACCTTTGACTACGAACAGCCCGGCAGTCGAATACATGGCAGTGATAATTTTCAGTTCTGACGGCCCTGAAAAAGTCTCCTGCACTACTTCTCCCTGGACCAGTGCAATGTCGAGTTTTCCTGCCTCAAGAAGGGGAACGTTCTCGGTGCTGCCTTTAGTGTTTTTGGTCTGGACATCGAGGGATGGGTCCGTTTTATTTACGGCCTCGGCAAAAGCAGCTCCATATACAGGGAAGCCGCCGCCCGGAGTGGCTGTTCCGAGAAGGATTACGTCTTTATCAAGACCATCTGCGGTTGTTAATGGCACCATTGATAGCATGACCCCCATTAGAAAGAGTATGAATATACGTTTTGCGTCACGAAACGACGAAATAAGTTCATTGTTGTCAGTACCACCAGTCTTTTCCATAGCTGTCCTCCCGGGAAGCTTAATAGTTACTCGGACATCAGCCTTTTAGCCGGGCAAGGCCTTCTGCAGTTTTCTTGATCTTGATAGCGGTCTCGCAAGGGTTAAGTACGTTGTTGGGAAGATATGCCTTGTATATATTCTTCAGTGCCAATATATACCTCGTGCCCAGCCCGATGATTTTTATTATTTCCCTGAACGGCACCTTGACTTTGTTTACTCTCAGGGGATTTGCCTGCATGGCAACCCTCGACAGCTTTGCAAAGTGGGCATAGAAGAGTTTCAAATCGAGCTTTGCGGGCAGGATCGTATGCATGCAGTCATAGTAGAGATAAGGATCGACAATATAGTCCTCTTTGTGACTCTTCCAGAGTTCTGTGCCGGGAGATGGAGAGAAGACCGTGAAGCTGACTTCCGCGGGGCAGACTTTTATGACCTCTTTCTCGAGCATCCGGAAGTCTTCGACCGAAAAGTCCGGGTCTACCATAAAGCTTGCATGGAGTGTAATGCCGATTTCGCGCAGAAGTTCTACGGCCTGGCGGTTGATGTCTACATTCGTTCGTTTGTTATACTTGTCGAGCCGCGAGCCAACCATAGCTTCAAGGCCCACATATACAACGCTCAGGCCGGCCTTTTTCCAGAGCCGGAACAGTTCAGGGTGTTTTATGATAGTGTCGCTTCGCGCCCAACTGATATATTTCTTTTTAATGCCTTTTTCGATCAGGAGATTGGCTGTCTTTGTCATGCGATCACTGTTCAGGAATGTCTCATCGTCTACAAAGTAGATATGATCTTCGGGTATCTTTTCTATTTCGGATACAACATCTTCCGGCCTGCGCTGCAGATATTTACCGCGCATCAGATGATGGACAACACAAAAGGAGCATGTAAAGGCACATCCGGTTGAAGTGCGCACGCTGGCTGTGCGCGGGAAGATGGTCTCGAGTTTCTTTTCAGTGCTTGACGTCCATACGCAAAAGTAACGCGAACGGTCGACCAAATCGCGACGTGCCAACGGTATGTCCTCTACATCAGGGAATTCGGGCGGCAATTGCGCAGCTTTGGCTTCAAAATCCGGGTCAGCAGCAGACAGTACGGTATCTCCGAAGGAGAGCGGTTCGTTTTTTTTGTAACGCTTGACGATGCCTCCGAAGGCAGTGCCTCCTTCTCCGCGCACTATCAGGTCTATGCCTTCGACATTGTAATCAGCGGGTATGATAGTGGCATGAGTGCCGCCTACAACTGTGATGATGCCGGGCTTAATACTCTTGGCGAGCGCTGCAAGGCTTTTGACCATTGCGGCCTGGGTGCTGTAACCGGTAAATCCGACTATCTGTGGATCAAACTGCTGCAGTTTATCTTTAAATCCGATGACAGGATCTTTCTCAAAACTAAGGTCCTGGATGACCACCTCATCATCCGGGGGGATGCCTCCGGCGACCATCTCGAGTTCAAGAGGCTCAAGGTGCAGAAAGCCTTCCTGCAGACGCCTTGCAACGAGGAGTTGAGGATTTGGCTTAACAAGGAGAATGCGCATTTACACCCCTTTCAATACAATCGAAAATTACCGGCATTTGTTAACATCAAGTTTATACATTCAGCCTTCAAATATCAAACAGCTTTGTCAGAACTTTCCCTCGGGATACTTTCCGTTCCTGATTCGATTAGCCACGGCCTGGCCAGCCTTTTCGCCAAGAGTGATGCAGGAGCCCATAACTCGGGCAGATCCAAGGGCCGCGTGCGACGCGGATATGCAGCGACCGGCGGCAAGAAGATTCGAAAGGCCCTTTACAGTAAGGCACCGGAAGGGTATTTCGTAATAGGCTCCGCGCGGCAGATATTTATATATAGTCCCTTTTGAGTTGTCCCAAAGCTCTATAGGCCAGGAGTTTTTTACTATGCCATCCTGAAATTTACGTGCTGACAGGACGTCGTCTTCTGTGAGCATGTATTCACCGCATATCCTGCTGCCCTCGCGGTCGAGGACCGTGAAAGAGGACCCGGCGATAATAGCTCCTTTGAATGCGGGCAGGGCGCCAGACAGATAGGCAAGCATCAACTCCGCATTTTTCCTTGCCTCCTCGTCACGTTCAGGGCCGTCTGACCCTCCAAGGCTTAATTTACAGAAGCCTTCATCAGCAGATTCCCCCTGACTGAATGAAGTGAACCTCAGCAGCGGCGGCAGCAGCCCTTTTTCCACGGCCTGCGAAAGATGATAGGGGACTTTGATCGGAAGTATTTCGTCGGCATCTCTAAGGCCCGTAAGCCTGACCATGTAGCCGGCCATTTGCCGTTCTTCAGAGGGTGCTTTTTCGCAATTTGCTCCTGCCATGTCAGCTATGGAAGCATCGCCTGAGCAGTCAATTACCATGGACGCATTGATCTCCTGTTTTCCGCCAGGGCTGTCTATTGAAATGGTCTTGAGCTCATTCTGTAGAGTAATCACCTCTGTAGCGTCAGCGGAATTCAAGACTGTCAATTTATTTTCAGCGCTGCAAAGCTTCTGAAGCGCATACTGAAGATCATATGGAGAATAGGGGAGCACATATACCTGGCCGATCTTTTTTATCTTCCGTTCTGGTGATGCGCCATTCAGCAGAGCTGTTATCTCTCTTGCAATCCCGCCATTCAGGGTATCATCCGGATAGGTTTCTCCGTTCAGGTAGAGTCCGCAGATATACTGGAACATGCCTGCGTACCCGGTCCCGCCGAGATACGGCTTTTTCTCAACGAGTAATGTTGTCAGTCCGCAGCGGGCCGCGGCAACCGCAGCAGCAGTTCCGGCAACTCCTCCGCCGATTACCAGCACGTCGCAAGATACATGTTTCATGCGGAAGTGACCCCTAATCTTTTCCTGATTCCGGATTCGATCATAAGAAGTCGTTCATCCGAGAGCAGTCCATCCAGGCAGGATATCACCAGATTGAGCCTGTTGTTGTAATAAGTGGTAAAGAAACCGAGCCCGGGAGGCACCGGTACTCTCGGCATGTGGAACAGATTTTCTATGGTCCTGCCCATGAAGGAGGACGACTGGTATGCACTTTTGCCGAGGTGAGAGAATGCAAAGGTCGCGACCTTGCCTTTTAGCGGAATATGAAGCATCTTTCCGAACAGGCCCATGGGTACGATGCGGGTAAGCAGGGAGGCTTCGGCAAGATCTTTAGGAAAACCCGATTTCACCTGGTCGTACATCTGCTGTTTGAACATCGCAATCAGCCCTTTAAGGTCTTCTGCCTGCTGCACCGGTATCTGGTAAAACAGATATGAGACATGATTGAAGAAGACCTCCTGCAAGGGCTCTTTTCCAGTCCTGAGGTCCATGGTTACAGGGACCAGGTAACTGGCGCCGTCCGCAGACGCGTTTGCAAAAAGCTCGTGTACAGTCTGCGTTATGATAGCGAGGAAATATGGCGACTCCATCAGGTATCCTGCTTCACGGTATGCGTTGTCATAGATGGCAGAGGTTTCCCGCTCTGAAAAGGTAAGCAACCGGTATTTGCAGCCTCCGGAGTGCCCCGGCTGAAGAGGCAGGGCCTCAGGTTCCGATTTTGAGAGTGCAATGATCCTGCGGTTCACGTTTCTTCCCGCCATGAAATATTGTTTCCATCTTGTCAGCTCCATGGAGGAAGTAAAGACGATGTCGCCAGAAGGGGTGTGACCCTCCAGGCTTTGCTGAAACAGATAGAGGAAGGATTCGGCCCCACGGGCATCGAACAGGCGATGGTCGAAAGTCATTGCGATGGCGCTCCGTCCGCTACTGATAAAAAGATGAAAAGCGATATGGTCTTTTTCGTCGCGAAATTTGCTGTTCGCATTCGTTTTCAGCATTAGCAGAAGAGT
Organism: uncultured Nitrospiraceae bacterium; assembly: GCA_903822005.1. Lineage (GTDB taxonomy): Bacteria > Nitrospirota > Thermodesulfovibrionia > Thermodesulfovibrionales > Dissulfurispiraceae > Fen-1308. The sequence continues at coordinate 141,659 of CAIJNL010000002.1, read as the reverse complement.
TTCCAGGGAAACAGTGCCCTTGAGATGAGTAACGTTGATGGTAATGTCTCTGTTGACTGAAGAGGGAATCTTCCAGAAAGGAGTGAGTTTGAAATCTCGTGCCAAATATCCATGCAGCACAGGAAACTGACTTGCGAAACGGCCCAGACGTGTCCGTACTTCATCCACATCAAGCGGGGCGTCAAGCATCAGAACGATCTGCGACATGTTCCCTGAACAGGTCGTGATCTTCATCATATAATCGAGAGTATTAATTACCCAGTCGGAGCCGGACAGGTAACGCTTTCGCCTGGAGGCCAGCATAAATGGCAGGTACTAAAGCTTTCTGCTGATGAATGCCGCCAGACTGTGCACAGTCTCAAAGTCCTTGCGGGTGAGGTCTGACGAGATCAGCTGCAGCTTGAAGGTCTTTTCGATGTATACGAGTATCTCGACAAAACCGAGGGAATCTATGCCGAGGTCGTGGAACGGCATGTCAGGGGAAATTTCCGACAGCTCCCTGTTGGTCACGGACGAAATTCCCTGCAGCAATATGTTTTCAATTTCTGGAACAGTCACAATCAAGCATCCTCGCGAAAGAAGGAAATGCGCTAAAACGCGTCAGCGTTGTCAGGGAATTATATCCGATGTCCGGTATTTATTCAAACAGATGGATGAGAGATCAGTCCCTGCCGAGATATATTACTGACTTGTCTCCATAGCAGTTATATCCGGTACAACGGATTTGTTTCATTGCCCTTTTGCCTGATTCGGACAAGAGGCGAATATTGTGGGGATTGTCCAGCACAGGCGCAGCATAGCAGGACTGGTTTCTGAGCATCAAAGCGCCGGCTGCAATATTAAACGCGCTTGTGATCATCATGCTTCCAAAGACTGGAGAGTATGACGTTGCCGGTATCCCATGTCGCAAAGCTGCAATATATGCTGATTCGTCGGGAAGCATTCCGTCTGCATCAATGATATCAATATCAGGAGGATTAGGGTTGTCCGGTTCTGCGCCTGTATGAATAGCGGTCACGCTGCAATACATGTTTTCCGGGCCCGCTTTCCCGAGCAGGAAAAAGGCGGCCCCTTCGCCGGGCACATGGCAGGTTGGACTAAAGGTGAAAGGTTTTATCTTTCCGTCAGGTGCTGAACATAGTTTCTGGTCCGCGACATAGCCAAGGACAGCGCCATACTGGTCAACAGCACCCGCGAGCACATAATCGCAGCGTCCCTGCTGAAGCCACGCGGACGCAAGCTGCAGGGCCGACTGAAAGGAGAACCTGAACTGTGTGATGCTCAGGGTCGGTCCTTTAATGTTGAGGGATGATGAGATATACGCTGCCGCAGCATTATGCACTGAATTCGAAAACGTTGTCGGCGAAACATTTGCCTCTCCATAATCGAGTATGCCGTCCAGAAAATCGAATGTCGTTACGTGAGCGCCAAAGGCCGTGGAGAGTATTATGCCTATTCTTTTGTCCGCTGTCTGCGCGATACCGCTGTCCGCAAGCGCGTCGGCCGCTGCCAGCACGGCCATCTTGCTCAACTTGTCTGAACGGCGGTTCTTTTTTAATAAGGTCTTGTCAGGTACCGCATCCAGGTTGACCTGATAAACCAGGCGTTTAAGGCCGGCACTGCGCGGCAGATCAATTTCGTCCGGTGGCTGCCATCCGGCACGCAGGGCATTCTCAAGCGCTGCAACGCCAAGGCCGCGGGAAAAGATTATGCCGGTGCCGAGTATATTCATTTTATGTTTTCGAGACCAAGCAGGACAGCCGCATTGTTTCCGCCAAAGGCGAGTGAAGTCGATATGGCGTATTGTCCGCTGACAGAAGTCTTTTCGCCGACTGGTGAGAGCGGAATGGCTTCATCCCTGTTCTCGAAACCTGCGCTGGCCGGGATCCATCCATACCTTAGTCCGGCGGCGGTAAACGCGGCCTCTATTCCGCCGGCTGCGCCGAGCGTATGCCCGGTGTATCCCTTTGTCGAGAGCATTTTGACGGCCTGCCCGAAAATATCGGCGAGGACATTACCTTCAACCAGGTCATTGTCGAGAGTGCCGGTGCCATGCGCATTGATGAAAGCAATCTCCCCAGGTTGGATGCCGGCTTCGGCAAGTGCTGAACGAAGCGAGGCCTTGAGCCCGATTCCCTCAGGACTTGGAGCGGTAAGATGATATGCATCGCCTGAAGCGCCAAAGCCCGCAAGGAAAAGATCTGAAGTGACTCCCCTGATTTTGGCAACTGATTGTTTTTCTATGATCATAATCCCGGCGCCTTCGCCGAGGTTAAGTCCTTTGCGGTCACGGTCGAATGGGGCGCATAAGCCGGGGTTTACTATACCGAGGGAGCTGAAGCCGCAATATGGGATATGATTAAGTTCATCAGCGCCTCCAGCAATTACTATATCGCAAAGATCGCTTTTGAGCCATGATAGCGCCACGCCTATAGCGTCGGTCCCTGAGGAGCAGGCATTTACTACAGTCAGCTGAGGGCCTCGCGCACCGATCCTGCGGCTGACATATTCCGCAAGATTGCCTTTGAGGAACCTGTCGGCTGCTGTCATTGGGGCGGAATTTTTCTCGCGGTAGGTCATGTAAAATTGCAGATCGTTCAGCTGGCTCGCAACGGTTGTTCCCAGACAGACGCCGATCCTGTATTTCGGAATGTCCGAAAGCCTGGCATCAGCAAGGGCCTGATCAACTGCGATCATGGCAAGGCTCAGCGTCCGCCGGCCTTCAAGATAGTAATTATCAGGCAGGTTTTTGACTTCAAAAACCGGATATGGCAGCTGTGAAGGGAAAAGGGTCAAAGGTCCGCAGTTTCTCTGTCCGCTGGCAAAAGAATCGAGAGTTTCGGAAAGGTTATTGCCGGCAGCTGATATTACGCCCAGTCCGGTTATGAGCATATCAGAGTTCCTCATGGGCAGGTCAGGTCAGTCTTGAAGAAGTACCACCCACCGAGTGAGGAGTTCTTATCAGAGAATCTGATTCTTCTTTCAGCACGGCATCTATAATATAGTCGCAGACGTCTTCGACAAAATATGCCCCGTATTTGGTCAGGCATATGCCGCCGTCTTCCTGCTTAAGGCAGCCATACTCGCTCAGCGTGGAATAAAGCTTCGAAAAAACTTCGAGGGGGTCCCTGTTGAATCTGGCGCGGAACAGGTTCATATCAAGGCCGCTTTTTAATTGCAGCTGCAGCAGGAGAGAACGGTACATCTGCTCGCGCTCGGAAAGGGTAATATATCTGCCGATTGGCACGATATCTTTCCTGATCATATGAGAATACGTAGTCAGTTCTTCGTGCTTGTCATAGCAGATAGTTCTTGTATAGGACCTTGCACGCGAACCGAAGGCTATTATGGGCATTTCCTTCAACCAGTAGTACCTGTAGGGCCACTGCTTATCATTAGTAAACCTGCCGTTCTGTTCATATCCGTTTGTGCTCATCCATTCCTGAGTGACATATACCATTTCGAAAAGGGTGTCATTGTCTACTACCAGGCCGGGATTGTCCTGATACAGTTTCACGACAAGCGGGTTTACTATTTCATGCCTGATATACTCAACAGCATCAGGCCGTATTTTTTCGAGGATAGAAAGGTCCTTTTTTACACTCTCCATGGTCTGCCCCGGAAGTCCTGTCATCATATCGATATTTATCGTCATGCCGGCATCCTGGGCATCCCTCACAATTCTTTCTATCTGTGCGGGGGTGTTCTGGCGGTTGCATCTCTGAAGTATCTCGGGATCGAAAGTCTGACAGCCGCAGCTCAGTCTGTTTATGCCGATAGCGCTTAATTCTTTTATCCTGTTTTTGTCAGGGAGTGTCAGCGGATGGGCTTCAGAGGTTATATTGCAGTCAGCCGCCAGATCCATGCTTGATGACAGCTTGTCCAGTATCTGCTTTATGTCGCGGTTGGCGAATGAGGTAGGAGTGCCGCCCCCCAAATATACGCAGCGCACTTTCCTGCCGGCAAAAAGACCATGTTTGGCCGTGAGCTCAATCTCCTTCAACAGATTGCTTAAATACTCGTCTTGCGCCTCTCTGTCAACCTTGAAGGGAAAGGAATTGCAGAATAAACATTCGGAAAAGCAGAAAGGCAGGTGCACATACACCAGTACTTCTTCTTCACCAGTCAGGCTTTCTTTCACTATTTCGAGGAAGTTTTCTGCCTGCGACGGCGCTACAATCCTGAATTTGTGAGGAGTAAACAGGTCCGGCTGGCTCTTGGTATAATCCGTTGAACCATAGAAGAGTTTATTTCTTATGATATTGAGTACTTCATTTCCTGACATATGTTCCTATTATCGCACAATTGGAATAATCAGTCCGATATTCTGATGAAGGCACGAGAAATAGTATCATGCCGTGAGGAGCAATTACAAGATATTACGATTGTTTTTATTGACTTGCCGGCGCTGGGCCGTCTATTTTCCGCCTCCGGTTATGTTCCCAAAACGGAATGGAATCTGCTATAGTAGAACACTAATTTTAAAGGGTTTTTGGTGAATTGGGTGTATGAATAAGATAGCTTTTGTTACAGGCGGCAGCCGTGGAATAGGTCGGGCAATAGCGGTCCGGCTCGCGAAATCGGGCTTTGATCTCTGGATTGGCTATAAAAGCAATACAGTGGCCGCGGAGGAAGTCAAAGCCATGATAGAGGGTCTTGGCAGGTCCTGTGAATTGCTCCGGTTCGATATATCGAACTACGAGGAGACGGAAGCTGCCCTTGCCAAAAAAGTGGAAGAACGCACGCCGCATGTGCTTGTCTATAATGCCGGTATCACCAGGGACAATCTCATGGTCTGGATGACGAGGGACGAATGGGATTCCGTTATTTCCACAAACCTGGATGGCTTTTATAACGTGACTCGTATGCTGATGTTTCCCATGCTCAAGGCAAAAAGAGGGCATATCATCGTGGTATCGTCCACTTCGGGACAGATCGGGCAGGCAGGACAGGTCAACTATTCGGCCTCAAAGGCCGGGTTGATCGGAGCTGCCAGGGCGCTTGCGCGGGAGATCGGCAAGAAGAACATATTCGTTAATGTGGTTGCTCCCGGTTTTATCGAGACAGACATGACCGCAGGGCTGCCAAAGGAACAGATACTGAACCTGATACCGATTAACCGTTTGGGCAAGCCGGAAGATGTCGCTTCTGTTGTGAATTTTCTTTGTACCGAAGAGCATATGTATATACATGGACAGGTTATCGGCATTAACGGCGGATTGGCAATATAGTATCCCGTACCTTGTATCCTGAAGTCCGGAGCTAAAACATCAGTATGTCCAGAAGAGTTAAAAGGCGGCATGTGCTTGGGTGCTATTGTTTGAAATGGCCCGAATTATAACTAACCCGGATGGTTTGAATGATTAGATACGACGACATTGTTATAGGCAGCGGAATCAGCGGGATGACGATGAGCCTGATTCTCGCCATGAACGGGCATAAAGTGCTGCTGATCGAGAAGGGGCCCTATATTGGCGGCTCTATGGCGAGGTTCTCTAAACGCGGCATCCCGTTCGACACAGGTTTCCATTTTACGGGCGGGCTCCACAAAGGCGGGATTCTGGATGATATCCTGTCGGTGCTGGACATGCATGACGGTATCGAACCGGTATTTATGTCGGACGATGACGCGAACAGCTTTGTCTTTGAGAATGACGGCAAGCGGTACGATATGCCCTATGGAATCGAGAAGCTGAAGCTACGGATGAAGGCCTATTTTCCGGAAGAGGCTTGTGGGATTGATTCGTATTTCGACAAGGTTCAAAATGTATGCAAAGGGACTCCGTCAATGTCGTTGGGTACGCTGTTAAATAAATTCGACCCACTGCAGGAAGACTACATTACCTGTGAAGAAGTACTCACGGGTATCACCGCAAACCCTGTGCTGAAAGCCCTTTTTTCGACGTTTGCCATGTGTTACGGTGTTAAGCCGAATGAGATCTCCTTTGCCAATCACAGCAGAATTTCGTACGGTCTTTACGAATCAGTTGCACGTGTTAAAAACGGAGGGGCCGCATTCATAGACGCGTTTGAGGCCAAATTCAGGCAGTACGATGTAGAAGTCCGTTGCGGATGCCATGTCACCGGCATGACGGAGATTCGTGAAAACATGGCCGGACGCTTTATCCTTAACACCGGAGAAGAAATTTCTGCAACAAACTGCATCTTCACTATACATCCGAAAGAGGTCCTGAAGGTCATGCCGGAGCAGCAGGTCAGCAAGGCCTTCAGAGCGAGGGTCTCCGCGTTTGAACCCTCTGCAGGCTGCTTTTCAATTTTTGGTGTCCTTGATCCGGGATTCGACGAGCCCGGCTATGGCTCAAAGCTTGTAACCCTCCTTCCAGGCACCGATTTTAACCAGATGCTGGACCCTTTTAATGAGGGTGACTCTGCGCTAATCCTTGTAAAGACACTTGAGCAGGTGGGTGAAAAGAAGCATAAGGTGATAGTTGCGATAGAGCCGTCGTTTCCCGAGCAGGTGGAGGCATGGAAGGATTCTCAGGTAGGCAGGAGGCCCGAAGCCTATAAGGAATATAAGGAGAAAAAGGTCGAACATCTGCTCAATCGTATTTATAAATATTTCCCCGGGTACAGGGGCAAACTCAGTGTATCGGATGCAGCATCTGTCCTCACGTTCAGGGATTATCTGCATAATAACGATGGCTCATCTTATGGTGTGAAGCAAAAAATAGGTCAGTTCAACCTGAGAGGCAGACTTCCAGTCAAAAATTGCTATGCAGCGGGGCAGAGTTCAATCCTGCCCGGAGTCATAGGCGCTATGATGTCCTCTTTAATTGTGGCCCAGTCTCTTGTAAAAGAGGATGATTACGCCAAATTCCTGAATCGGAGGCCCCGCAGATGAAGAGGGTCGTGATAACCGGGGTTGGAGTCGTCTCGCCGTTTGGATACGGCACAAAGTCCCTTATGGAAGGACTTGAAGAGAATCGCAGTGCAGTGCGGTATATGGAGGGCTGGGACGTTTATAAGGGGATGCGAAGCCATGTAGGAGCACCTTCCGAAATGAAGGACGAGAAGAAGATCCCGCGGGAAAAAAGGCGCTCCATGGGTATCCTGAGCATTTATGCAGTTCAGGCGGCAGAACAGGCCCTGGCTGATGCAGGCATCGCCTTTGCCGATATACCCAGGCTGAGGACGGGCTGTGTTGTAGGCTCGACAATGGGGAGCGCGAAGAGCATAACCGAGGTGTTTGAAACAATGCTCCCTGACAGGGACCTTGGCAAGCTTGGATCGTCCCTTTTCTTTCAGTGTATGTCTCATACCGCAGCCGCAAATGTCGCTCAGTATCTGGAGCTGAACGGATATATCATGTCGACTTCTGCAGCCTGCGCGTCGGCGCTCCATGCGCTTGGCACCGGATATGATCTGATCAGGACGGGGCGGCAGGACATAATGCTTTGCGGGGGGGCCGAGGAGCTGCACCCGACGGTGACGGGCTCTTTTGATGTGCTTTTTGCGACATCTTCCGCGTATAATCAGACCCCGGACAGGACACCCCGGCCGTTTGACCGTGACAGGGACGGACTGGTCTGCGGTGACGGAAGCGGGATACTGGTATTAGAGGGCCTGGACAGGGCGCTTGCCAGAAACGCACGGATATATGCTGAAATCGTCGGCTATAGTACTAGCGGAAATGGCGCTCATCTAAGCCAGTCCAATAAAGCGTCTATGGTCCGGTGCATGAGCGACGCGTTGCAAGAGGCCCGATCATTGCCGGAGGATGTGGATTATATAAATGCTCATGCCACCGCAACGCTGCAGGGTGACAAGGAAGAGGCCGAGGCGATCAGGGAACTCTTCGGCGATTCCGTGCCAGTCAGCAGCCTTAAAGGACATATCGGACATACACTCGGAGCGTCAGGAGCAATCGAATTAATTGCGTCGCTGCTGATGATGGAGAAATCAGTTATTTATCCAACACGAAATCTTGAAAATGTAGACCCTGACTGCAGGGGTATTATGCATGTGATGGAGAGTATGCCAAAGGACATACTGTTGATCCTGAAGAACGGATTTGCCTTTGGCGGCATCAATGCTACACTGGCATGCAGAAGATATGACGGATTATAATAGACAATTGATGTTTTGGGGGTGGTTACGTGACTGAGCAGGAAATTATTGAGAAAGTTAATATGGTATTTGAAGAGTCTTTTGAAAAAGACAGGGCGCTTCTGAAACCAGATGCCCATATCTTTACAGACCTGGGGCTGGACAGCCTGGACATAGTCGACCTGGTAGTGGCTCTTCAGAAGAGCTTTGGTATACAGATAAGGGAAGAAGAGAAGATCAGGGACATACGTACTCTTCAGGACATCTATCAATTCATCATAGAGGTAAAGAACAAGAAAGAGGTTTCGGGCAGCTAATGAACAGATTCAGTCTGGCAGTGTGGAATATCTATTTCTACATTGCCTTTTTAGCGGTTTCTGCAGTGGTTATCCCTGTCTTGACGTTTCTCGTAGCGCTTATGCGCATATTCCTTTCGGCGCGCCAGACCATGAAACGCTTCCGTCGCGCCATTAGCTGGTATGGGAAATCGGTAGCAGCAATTGCCGCGTGTTTTATAAAGCTGCGGTACGAGGACTTCTCGAAAGAAGAACCTCTGCCGGAGCCTTTTATCTTTGTCTGCAATCACAGGTCTACTTCTGATGCCTTTTTAATGTGCGTACTTCCCCATGAAGTGATCCAGATCGTCAATTCCTGGCCCTTTCGCCTTCCGGTTTTAGGATTTTATGCCAGGTTGTCGGGTTATCTTAATATAAATAACATGCAATCCGATGTTTTTTTCGAAAAAGCGGTCACTCTGCTTAAAGATAAAGTGTCGATAGTCTTCTTCCCCGAGGGGACGAGATCAGGGAGCAGAAGAGTCGGAAACTTTCACGGGGCCGCGTTCAGGCTTGCCCTCATGTCCCGGACGCCTATCGTTCCTCTCTGCATATCGGGCAATGAGAATATTCCCCCTAAAGGCTCGCTTTTATTGCGTCCCGGAACAATCAGGGTGCGCAGGCTGCCTGCCATAAAGTGGGAGGAATATAAAGACTTGAGCGTTTTTAACCTGAAGAATATGGTCCGTGAGCGTATCATAACGGAACTTAATCAGATGGAGAATGGAATATGAGCGGACTATATGACTACAGGGGAACCGAATTCCTTGCGCCGGATGAGATCCGCAAAGTCCAGGAAAGGCTTTTCAGAAAACACCTTGAATTCCTTCTGGCAAATTCTCCATATTACAGGAGGACCCTTAGAGGGTTTGACTGCGGTACAGCCAGTTTGGAGCTTGGAAACATCACTTCACTCCCATTCACCGATAAAACCCTGTTTAGCGAATTTAATGACGACTTTCTGGCGGTCCCCATGTCCAGGATTGTAGATATAGTGCTCTCATCCGGGACGACAGGAAATCCGGCAAGGGTAATGTATACCGAGAACGATCTTCAGCGGCTCGCATATAACGAAGAGATATCTTTTCTGGGATGCGGGCTGACACCCGAGGATATTGTTCTTTTGACATGCACGATAGACAGATGTTTTATCGCGGGACTTGCATATTTTTCGGGGGCAAGGAGTCTTGGGGCCGCTGTCATAAGGAATGGGCTAAGCAGTCTGGAGAGTCATCTTGATATTATCCGGCGGATACGTCCGACCGTGCTTATCGGCGTTCCGACCCTGCTGCTGAAACTTGGCCGCTATCTGCTCTCAAGGGACGTTGATCCACGGGAGATGGGAGTTTCGAAACTGATATGCATAGGAGAGCCGGTCAGGGACAGGGCCCTTGCCCTGCTGAAAGTCGGAGAAAGCATTGAGGAGATTTGGGGTGCAAAGGCTTATTCAACCTATGCATCGTCAGAGACGATAACCAGTTTTTGCGAATGTTCCTGCCGTCAGGGGGGGCATCTCCACCCCGAACTTGCGATAGTTGAAATTGTCGATGAAAAGGGTAGAGTGCTGCCGACGGGCGAGACCGGAGAAGTGGTTGTCACCCCTCTGCATATCGAGGGCATGCCGCTTTTGCGATACAGGACAGGAGATGTGAGCTTTCTTTTGGATGACCGGTGCGGCTGTGGCAGGAATTCTCCGCGACTTGGGCCCATACTTGGCAGGAAAAATCAGATGATCAAGTTCCTCGGGACAACCATCTATCCCAATGCAATATACGCGGTGCTGGATGAGATAACGGGTATCACGGAATATTGCGTGGAGGTGAGCAGCAATTATGACCTGTCGGACATCGTGAAGGTATATGTTTCGGGTAATGATACTATGTGCTCTTCTGGTATAATATCCGAACGGCTCCAGGCGCGTCTCAGGGTGCGGCCAGAGGTCGTTGTGGCGAGCGGGGAAGAGATCAGAAAAATGATTTTTCCGGGCAATTCCAGGAAAATAAACCATTTTGTGGACAGGAGAACTTCAGATGTCAACATGCCGTAACAGGATATACGGGGCGGAATTTTCACGGGAGGACATTGACCTGGCTATCCGTGAGGACCGGCTTCTTTCCCTGGAAATCGAGTTTAACAGTGACTGCAATTTCAAATGCATTTATTGCTATACAGGCGATACTAATGGTTCCTGCAACAAAAATGAACTGACCCTTGAAGAACAGCAGAGGGTGATACTTCAGGGCATGGACATGGGTGTGCGCAAGATCATTATCCTCGGCGGGGAGCCCATGCTTTATCCACATATACTTGATATGATCCGCTTCATACGGGATCTTGGCCTTGAGGTAGAGATCTTTACAAACGGGGCCAATATAACGCCCGATACGGCACGTTTTTTATACGAACACGGAGTGGTGGTCGTCCTCAAGATGAACTCCTTCGATGAAAAAATACAGGATATACTTTCCGGGGTTAAGGGAGCATACGGCCAGATTCAGGATGCATTCCGGAATCTCAAGGCCGCAGGCTATCCCAATGGATGCCCCATGGGAATCAGCACTGTCATTAGCGGGTATAATATTGATGAACTTGTTACGATGTGGCAATGGCTGCGGGACCAGCAGATCAATCCTTTCTTCGAGATGATAACTCCCCAGGGAAGCGCAAATGGGAATAAAGCCCTTGAGGTTGATACTGCCAGGATGAAGGAGTTTTTCGCCGGCATTGCGAAAATCGACAAAGAGAAGTATGGGTTTGACTGGACGCCGCAGCCGCCGCTTGTGAGCGGACAGTGCCTGAGACACCAGTTCTCCTGCCTTGTGAACAGTCAGGGATATGTGCAGCCCTGCGTAGGAGTGACCATTCCTGTCGGTAATGTGCGGGACAAGAACCTCAAGGACATCATCAGGGACAGCGAGATAGTGAAGGACCTCAGGAACTACCGCCTGAAAATGAAGGGGCCGTGCAAAGAGTGTACGAGGCTGGACGAATGTTACGGCTGCAGGGGCGCCGCATATCAGACTACGGGTGACTATCTTACTTCCGATCCTCTCTGCTGGAAGAACATCGACAAACTGGATGACATCGTACGCCTTCCCTTTGATGCGGCGGATGTGGTGCCTCACAAGGCGCCCATGCTCATGGTAGACAGGGTGCTTGATATCGGCGAGAGGGAGTCTGTCTGCGAAATAGATGTCAAAGAGGACAACCTCTTTTTGGATGAGGACGGAAAGCTCGATGCCGCAGCATATCCCGAGATAATTTCACAGGCCATTGCTGCCAGGGAAGGCTTCAGGAACCTCGGGGACAAGACTTATCAATCCGAGGGGTTTCTGGTTGGCATAAAAAACCTTGATGTCCTCGGGACGGCCAGTGCCGGCGATACTCTGAAGGTTGCTGTTCATAAGAGTGCCAGGTATGGTGAGATCGGGATCATTACCGGTGAAGTCAGGAAAAACGGTACAGTGATCGCCAGGGGCGAGATAAAGCTCTGGCACAAGGACTAAATAGATGAATATCAGAATTAATGCAATGTTTTCGACTTTAACGGTGACTTTTCTGGCAGTCTCTTTCATCTTTGCTCCTGCGCCAGTGTCCGGCGCTGACACTAATGCCGGAGTTGAGAGGGAAGATAAGACAAATGAACGGGACATCAGCGAGCAGCTTCAGAGGCTCGAAAAAAAGATGGCTGATTTCAGGAGTATGCGTACCGAGTTCACCCAGGAAAAGAACCTTGCTGTTTTCAGGAACAAGATTGTTCTTAAAGGCCGCATTTATGTGCAGCGACCGAACCGCGTGGCGTGGCATGTGGACAAGCCGGTCAAATATTCGGTCCTTATTACAGACAAATTTATCCGCCAGTGGGATGAGGACACAGACAAGGTGCAGGAAATTTCTCTTTCAGGAAATCCCGTTTTCAGGATAGTACTGAAACAGATGACTGCCTGGTTCTCGGGCAGTTTCAGCAGCCTGCAGGAAGAGTATCATGTCAGGATCTTGCAGCAGCAGCCTTTTATCATTGAGTTTGCCCCGAAAGACAGGAATTTCGCAAAAAAGGTGATAAAGTCGGTCACAGTGACTTTTCGTGAAGATGAACGCTACCTCAGCCAGATCACTATCAGGGAGCTTAGCGGCGACGTTACTACGATATTGTTCGAAAATACCCAGCTGAACGTACCTATCGACGAGCGCTATTTCAGAATAGAACATCGTGTTTGACCGCTATTTTGAGATCATATACAGGTTTTCTTCCAGGAGACGATGGCTAATCTTTGCAGCCATGGTATTTCTCACTCTGGCCTCATTTGCCGGGCTTCAGTTTGTTCAGTTAAGCAGCAATATCGAGTCTATGCTCCCGGCAGACCCGGAAGTAGCGCAGAGCATGGAATTCCTGAAAAATTCTCCGATCTCCAACAAGGTAGTCATATCCCTCGAATTAAACTCTCCTGACAGGGACAAACGAGACCTCTTTGCCGCCGCGGACATGCTGGCAGCCTCGCTGCAGCCGCCCAACTTTACCAAGGTCATGGTCGGACTGTCGGAATTGCGAATGGCGGAGAGCATGGGCTCCTTCTTTACCGGCATGCCCTATCTGTTCACCGGAAAGGACATGGACTCAATCGATGCCATGATAAACCGGGAAAGCGTGGCGGAGAGGATGAAAAAAAATTATTTCACTCTTCTCAAACCCGAAGGTATCGGAATGGGTTCAATGCTGCGCGCCGATCCTCTCGGCCTCTCGATGCTTGTAGTGAACAAGCTGAAATTTCTTTCCGCGTCCATGGGCTACACGGTCAATGTGGAAGACGGGCACTTCATAAGCAGCGACGGCAGGCATGCCATGATAATAGCGACTACCGGCATCCCTGCAACTGATACTGCAGGATGCAGGAGGCTTTTTGAGGACCTGAATGATAAAATAGCGAAGCTTCCGGCGTATGTTACGGCCATAACTATCAGCGGACACGCCCATAGTTTGAGTAATGAACGTGTAATGAAAAAAGATATAGCCCTTACGAGCAGTGTCGCTGCAGTCGCTTTCATATTGCTTTTTCTTTTTGCCTTTAAAGACTTTCGTGCAGTCCTTATTTTTATCATTCCGCTCCTTACTATTTTTCAGGCCATTTATTTGTGCTACCTCCTTTTGGGAGAGCTCTCCTATTCCGTGGTAGGCCTGGCCACGATGCTGGCCGGCGTTTCAGCCGATTATGGCATACAGGTTTACGTTGCGGCCAGGAACAAGGAAAATCCCGAAGAGAAGGTAAAAAAGATATTGCTGCCGACACTGATTGGAGCAGTAACCACATTTGCTGTTTTTTTCGCTTTCCTCTTCTCTACAATGGACGGATACCGGCAGCTTGGATATATGACGATGTTCGGGCTCGCACTGGCCTTTATATTTTCATTTCTTGTCATTCCCCATTTTGTATCAAAGAAAAGCATGCCGTTTCTTGAAGGTGAACGGCTGGAGCATGTTTATATTAAAGGAAGATACATAATCGGACTTTGGGCGGTACCTACCATAATACTCATTGCCCTTGCGTTCACTGTCAGGTTCGATAATAACATATACAAGATCGACGGCACGGAGCCGGCCATTCTTAAACATGAGGAGCAATTCAGGCAGGTATGGGGCCAGAGCAAGACAGCAGTGTTTATTGCGCAGGGGGAAAACCTCGAGCTTGCGCTCCAGCAGAACGATGCAGTATATAAAGAAGCTCTCGGGATTGAGGGATTGCGTTTTTCAAGCCTGTCGGCACTGCTCCCATCGGAGAAGACGCGCCAGGAAAACTTCGAACGCTGGAAACAGTTTTGGAGGCAGGGAAAGGCCGATAAGCTGAAAGGGCTTATAGAAAAAGAGGGGATGAAATATGGTTTTACTAAGGAGGCTTTTTCTCCTTTCTTTGATAACCTTTACAGGGAGAAAAAAGATCCTGGAATGACCGGGAATGACGATTTCATGTTAAAGCTGCAGGAGAGGTTTATACACAAAGTCAGGGACGGGTATCAGGTACTCTCGTTCTTCCCAGATGAGGACCGTTATGTAGACGCCTTGTACAAAATCAGCAAAAATTACAAGGGGGCATTTGTGGTTTCTCCGGGAGCTCTCTCCAATCGTATATCATCGGCGGTCTATTCGGATGTAATTATGATGACGGCCCTTGCCGCATCACTGGTTGTCCTTTTTACGTATCTCTATTTCAGAAATGTGAAGGAACTGCTCCTGGCCCTTGTCCCGGTTATAACGAGCATTGGATGGATGTTTGGCGCCATGTCCATCTTCGGCATTGCGTTTAATCTATCCACTTTAATAACCGGCATAGCTCTTATGGGGATATGCGTGGATTATGGGATATTTATGGTATACAAATGCAGGTCCGGGTCGCGTGCCGGCATTGTTATGGCAGTATTCCTTTCGGCTGTGGCAACTACTATTGGGACAGGGGTGCTTATCCTTGCCCAGCATCCGGCCCTGTTCTATATAGGACTCACAATGACGATAGGATTGGTGACGGGATGTCTTTCATCACTGTTTGTAATTCCTTATTTATACCGGCTTGCCTTTAATCAAACGAAAGAGGTTAGGGCATGACGGCCAGGCTTATTTTATTATTATGCGTGCTCTTTTTGGCTGGCTGCGCATCTGCTCCTTTTGAGAAGACGCTGGATGCCAGGGTAATTAATATTGATCCGACCGCAGCCGTCAATGAATTCAGAGAGAGCGCTCCGGACAACTTTCGGATGCTCCAGACTATAACTTTTCATTACGGACCCATGGCATTTTCAGGACTCGGATTTGCAGAGGTCGATACCAGGGAGAGGACTTTTTCTGTTGTCTGCATGAACCATATGGGGGTCAAGATATTTGAGGTGTATGGGAATAAAGAAGAGATCAATGCCCCTTTTGTAATGGATGAGCTGAAGAGGGGCGGCAATGTTGCACTGGCGGTGGGTGAGGACATTAAAAGGATCTATTACGACCTTGTACCGGCCGTTGATGCGACTGTGGAAAAGGAAAAATACAGAATATTGTTCAGGCAGCCGTCAGGAAAGGGCATAATGGAATATGCTTTTGCCGGAATCGGATATCGCCTGGTTGAAAAGACTTATTATGAGGATAATATTGCAGTATGGCGGGTATCATATTATGAGTACATGGACGATAACGGAAAACTTTATCCGGGCGGCATCGTGATGGACAATTTCAGGTTTTCATACAGGCTGATAATAAGGCTGAAGGAGATTTACAAATGAGTATTATCAAACGAGACATTGAACGGTGCATGAAGGGACTTACCGCTGTTGACGGTAACGCCCTGACGGCCGTTTTTATATTTCCTGAGGATTTTATCGGATTTCAGGGTCATTTCCCTTCCCGCAAGGTGCTGCCCGGAGTCTGCCACATTCAGTGCGTTACTCTTATGTTCGAAAAGGCAAAAGAACGCCCCGTTACCCTGAAAGAGATTATCCAGGCAAAATACATCTCACCGGTGCTGCCCTCAGAGGAGCTTATATGCGTATGCAGCAGTGCACAGGAAGGCCGGAATTTTATACTCAAGGCAACTTTGAGCAGGGACAGCCAAAAGGTTTCAGAGCTGAAACTGAGGGTGAGTATTTAGTGGCTGCCAGGAGAAGAACAGTCTATTTTGAGCGCACAGCTGACGCGCCGGGTCCGGTTGTCATAGATATAAGCAGGCGGACGCATTTCAGCGAGGTGGATGTTATGGGGATCGTATGGTTCGGCCGGTATCCACTTTATTTCGAAGAAGTGTCTGCTGAACTCGGCAGGAAGTGCGGCCTTTCGTTTCAGGATTTTTATCTGGCGGGACTCAGGGCCCCGGTCGTAGAATGCCATATTGACTACTATAAATCTCTTTTCCTTGATGAAGAGTTTACAATCAGGGGGACCATGGTTTGGCATGAGGGCTCCCGAATTAATACTGAATACCATCTTTTGAAGCAGGATGGAAGTCTTGCTGTGAGCGGCTATACGGTGCAGCTGTTGACAGATGCGGTTTCCGGGGAGGTATGCATTATCTCTCCCAGTCTTCTTGAAAGGTGCAGGGAACGATGGAAAACGGGCGAATTCCACCGCGCGCAATAAGACCGGTAATCACTGCATGTGACATGCTGACACCATACGGCCCGGGTATTGACGCCTGCTGGAGTGGGATACATGACAAAGTCAGCACTATCAGGAGGCTGAACAGGTTTAATACTGCGTCGCTGCAATCGGATTGTGCTGCGTTCATTGAAGGCCTTGACTATCATGGGAATGAATCTCTCGTTATGCAGATGATTGCTGTCCTCTTTGCGCGCATGAGAAACCCTTTACCCGGAGATGCCAAACTGCTCGTTGCTACTACAAAAGGCGAAATAGACCTGCTCGAGAAGATGATCCTTGAAGGCAGAGGTGATGAAAAAGAGTTTGATGCCTCGGGCCTTCCCGGAAAGGTGTCCGCACTGGCCGGGTTAAAAGACAGAGGGACGATTATTTCTGCAGCCTGTGCGTCCGCTTCTTCTGCCGTTGCTCGTGCTGCCCTGATGATTTCGGGCGGCAGTGCAGACTGCGTGCTGGTTGTCGCCTGCGACAGTATTACAGAGTTTGTTTTTGCGGGATTTTCATCTCTGATGGCGCTCGACAAGACAGCGTCAAGGCCTTTTGACAAGGGGCGGAGCGGACTGAGCCTGGGCGAAGCAGCGGCTTATGCGCTGATTATGAGCCGTGAGAGGGCTAAGCGGGAGGGACTGGAGATTGTCGCGGAGATATCGGGTTGGGGATTAAGCGATGACGCAAACCATATGACCGGCCCGTCACGTACCAGTGATGGAATGATACTGGCTCTTGAAAGGGCTTTGCACTCCGCGGATTGCAGCAGGGATGATATAAGCTTTATTTCAGCTCATGGCACTGGTACTCTCTATAATGACCAGATGGAGATGAGGGCGTATCGCACCTTATTCGCAAATGGGCCTGTGCCGGTATATTCCATAAAGGGAGCATTGGGCCACACCCTTGGCGCTGCGGGCCTTGTTGAGACGATTATTGCAGCAAGAGCAATAAGGGCACGGCAGGTCCCTCCGACAGTAAATCTTAGGGATGTGGATGATGATGCTGCGGGCTGGGCTTTTCCGGAAAAGCAGGATGCCTGCAAAGGTCACAAGGCGCTCGTAACAAATGCGGGCTTTAGCGGAATAAACACTGTGTTGGTGCTGTCGTGAGATCGGATATGGTTTCGGTAAAGGGCATTGGATGGATTAACGGCACTGAATACGGATCAGTTTCCGGCGATCGCCGTGTGCGTTATCAGGATAGAATGGAGTTGAGAACAAAACTGTTTTCATGTCCGTTTAAGGGTTTCGGAAAACTCGACGACGTTTCGGTAATGCTCTGTTACGCAGTAGCGCTTGCTCTTAAAGACGCCGGCATTGATTATCATGCGGACCGCAAGCAGCCGGCCGGGCTTATAGGCACAAATGCGAGCGGATGCCTGCAGTCTGATATTAATTATTTCAGGGATTACCTCGAAAGCGGCCGGATCATGGCAAGGGGAAATCTTTTTATCTACACGCTTCCGTCCAGCCCTCTCGGAGAGGCATCTATTCATTTCGGTCTCCAGGGGCCTCTGCTTTATGCGGCAGAACCTGGCGGCAGCCTTTTGCAGGCATTCAGTATAGCAGCTGATATGATAAGAATTGATGGCCTGCCTGTTATGCTGGCAGGTTCTGCGGAGGTCGATGAAGCCATATATTGTGTGCTTTCGGGCGCAGCGGGGCAGGAAATGAAGGGGAATTCTATTTGCAGCCTGGATGAAGCAATTGCTGTAGCAGAAAGCGGACGGAACATATCCGGCGTGATCAATGATTTTATGGCGCTCAATAAGGAGAGACACTCAGCATGAAGATGAAGTTGATTTATCCGAAATGGCCGAAACTGAGCAGACAGACCGAATTCCATCTGCCTCCCCATGGCCCCGTCTGTTTTGCCGCAACCGTACCTGACAACGTCAACATATCTTTTTGCGATGAGAACCTTGAGGCGCTAGATTTTAGTGAGCATGTGGACCTTGTGGCCATGTCGGTCATGCTGACCTGTCAAATCCCGCGTGCATGGGAAATAGCTGATAATTACCGCGCTAAAGGCATTCCGGTTATTTTTGGCGGAATCGCTACCATGCTGCATGCTGAAGAGACATCGCAGCATGCCGATTCGGTCTTCCTTGGCGAAGCAGAAGGCCGGTTTGCCGCTGTTATAAGTGATTTTCAGAGCGGGAAGCTGAAAAAAGTATATGATTTCCTCCACGACATGCCGGATATAGGGCTTATTGGTCCTGCGCGCCGCAGCATTCTTAAAAAAGAACTTTATAACTATCGTGGTGTGCAGATGGTCGACCTCTTTCATGCATCCCGTGGTTGCAGATTTAACTGCTTCCCATGTTGTACCCCTTACCTTGGAGGCAGGAAGTTCAGACCGCGCCCAATGGACGCGGTTGTAAAGGAACTGGAAGGAATCCCGAACAACAGGCTCTTTTTTGTGGACAATTCCCTGGGACAGGACGACGAATGGGAGAAGGAGCTTTTCAGGGCCATTAAACCGCTGAAAAAGAAATGGATATGCCATCCGATCAAGGACAATGACGAAATACTGGACCTTGCCGCAGAGGCGGGCTGCTGGTATGTATATCAGGCTATCTTCGACACTTCCGACCATATCAGAAAAAGGGTAAAGAGGCTGCAGGAAAGAGGCATAGGAGTAGAAGGGACAATAATACTCGGGATGGAAGACCATGACGAAGATTCCGTTAAGCGGCTTGTTGATTTTCTCCTGGAGATAAATCTCGATTTGGCGGAGTTTACGGTGCTGACTCCTTTTCCGCATACGCCCATAAGGGAGACACTGGAAAAAGAGAACAGAATCCTGCACAATGACTGGTCGAGATATACAGCCGGCGAGGTTGTATATAAACCCGCAAAAATGCGTCCCGACAAATTGCAGGAGCTGTATCATTATGCGTGGGATACTTTTTACAGGGAGAGCAGCCAGGAAGTCAGGATGGCCAAGCTTTTCATGAAGGTCATCGACAAGGAGAGGGCGGACGGGACATACCGCCATGCAAGCCTCAGACGCAGGAAGTGGGACATGAATAAAGATGCGCAGGGACCTGAATGAAGGTCCTTCTCATATCAGCCAACGTGACACTCTCGCCGTATCCTGTATATCCGATCGGGATGAGCATGATAGCCGCCGCACTCGTCAGGGCAGGACATGAAGTGCGTCAGGCCGATTTTTTATTGCACAACACTTCTCTTGAGGCCATTGGAGGCGAAGTGAAACAATTTTCGCCTGATCTGGTCGGGATATCTGTGCGTAATATAGACAACGTTAATCTCATGAACGAGCAGTACTATATACAGAATGTTAAAAACATTGTTGAAACGGTCAGGAAAGTAACGGATGTAAAGGTGGTCCTGGGAGGTTCAGGTTTTTCGCTGATTCCTGACCTTATCCTCAAGGAGACCGGGGCGGACTATGGGGTCATTGGCGAAGGAGAGGTCAGCACGGTTGATTTTGTAAACAATGCCGAAAGCGGCATCTATCCGGCAGAGCCGCTTATCGGATCTGATGCGTTCCTGAACGGCAAACAGATAAAATCGGCCCTTTACGATGATCCGTTAATTGAATTCTATCTCAAAAATGGAAACATCGCCTCTGTTCAGACCAAGAGGGGATGTGCGTACAAGTGTGTATATTGCAGCTATCCCGTGCTTGAAGGTACCCGGCTCAGAAGAAGAGATGCGGGCGCTGTTGTTGACGACATAGAGTTGCTGAGGGACAAATACAGTGCCAAGTTTGTTTTCTTTGTTGATTCGGTTTTTAACGACGATGAGGGTGCATACCTTGAGGTGATCGATGAGATGCTGAGGCGCGATCTCTCGATCCCGTGGTCGGCATATATTAAACCCGGCGGCTTGACAGACGAGATAGTCGAAAAGATGAAAAAGACAGGCCTTGCTGCTGCAGAGGTCGGGTCCGATGCGGCGTGCGATATTACATTAAGCAGGATGGGCAAGAACTTTTCCTTCAATGATGTGGTGGAATGCAATGATCTGCTCGTCCGGCATGGTATCGCCACGTCTCACTTCTTTATGTTCGGCGGCCCCGGCGAGACAGAGGAGACTGTCCGAGAGGGCATAAATAATATACTGTCTTTGCAGAAGTGCGTAAGTTTTATCTTTATGGGCATCAGGATACTGCCCGGGACGCCTCTTGCCCGGCTTGCCCTGGAGGAAAAACTGATTACTGTCGGGCAGGGGATGCTTAACCCCGTTTACTACATTTCTCCGACCATTGACAGGGAGTGGATGGAGAAGACGCTGACAGCAGCGTTCGAAAATGTCCGCCATTGCGTATTTCCACCGGATGCTTATGACAGCAGTCTCCAGGTGCTGCATAAGCTGGGTTATTCAGGTCCTATGTGGGAGCTGCTGCTTCCGGGCTCTGAGAGGACAAGGAAAAGACAGCGTTGATGGAGAATATAGTTATCGCTAATGACTATATCTGGTGTGCTGTGCCCGTTTTCAACAACGGGGAAACCGTGAGAAAGGTTGTCGAAGGCTGCCGCTCGATTCTTAAAAATATAGTAGTTATCGACGACGGCAGCACGGATGCGGACGTTTCCGGGCTACTTTCGGGACTCGATGTCACCGTATTGAAGCACAAAAAGAATGCAGGCAAAGGATGCGCTATCCTGACTGCTTCGCATTATATTGAGTCTCGTGGCGGGGCATACATGATTACGATTGATGCTGACGGCCAGCACTATCCGGAAGATATCGCCAAATTCATACCCATGCTGCGCGAAGACGGTTCAGATATAATCATTGGCTGCAGGGATTTTGACATCGAAAATGTTCCCGGCAGCAGCCGTTTTGGCCGGGAGTTTGCAAACTTCTGGCTGCGAGTCGAGACCGGACTCCATGTAAGCGACTGCCAGAGCGGGTTTCGGGCATATCCGGTAAGGCTCCTGAACAAGATAAAATTCAAAGGGAATCACTACGACTTCGAGGCGGAAGTTCTCGCAAAGGCGGCCTGGGCCGGACTTGAACTAAAAACTGTCGATATTGGAGTATACTACCCGCGGTCCGAAGAACGAGTTTCTAGTTTCAGGCCTTTTTGGGACAACCTGCGTCTTACGCTGATCCATTCCATGCTTGTTGGAAGGAGGCTTCTTCCTTTTGGACACAAGCGGCTTATTGAGAGCAGGGAAAAGCTTGACTTCAGGATTTTGCTGCATCCTGCCAAGTTTATCCAGATGCTGCTGAAAGAAAATTGGACCCCTGGCGGTCTTGCAGCAGCAGCTGGTGTCGGGATATTTCTCGGCGCGCTTCCCCTGCTTTTTATGCATAGCTTTGTAATCTTTTATGTTGCCGTGCGTCTGAACCTCAACAAGCTTATGGCCCTGAACATCCAGCATCTATGCATGCCTCCCGTCGTACCGGCCATATGTATTGAGATCGGTTATTTTATGAGGAACGGAACATGGTTCACTGACATATCATTCGCCACCGTGTTCGGCCAGTTTTCGGACAGGGTCCTTGAATGGTTCCTGGGTTCGCTGATAGTTGCGCCTGTGGGAGCTGCTATAGTCGGCACGCTTGTATATCTGATCGCATCAATCGCAAGACGCCCCGGGGGCAGCAATGCCTGAGCCGAAAGTTGTACATTCGTCAAAAAAGAGAGGGACGCGTCTGGGATTCGCTTTTTTCAGGGTGTCACTGGCATTGTTCGGGCTGAGAGGAACATACGGTTTTCTTTATATCGTATGTTTATATTATGTATTGTTTGACAGGCCTGCTCTTTCGGTAACTATGGCTTATGTGAGCAGACGGTTCAGATCCTATGGTCTATTAAGAAGGACGTACTGTGTCTACAGGGTTTTTGTTAATCAGGGAAAAAGCCTTATTGACCGCTATTGCCTGCTTTCGGGCGACCGGAAATTTGACTTTGAAGTTTACGGATATGATAGACTAAAAACCCTGATGGCCGGTTCCGGCAAGGGCTTCATACTGCTGACGGCACATGTCGGAAACTGGCAGGCGGCAATGACATCTCTCGACAAATTCAGGAGGGTTGTTTACCTTCTGATGCGCCCTGAAGAGAACAGGGCAGTAAAAGAGATGCTGGACATAGACAGCGACAGTGACAGTGTGAAGATCATATCCCCCGACTCTTTTCTCGGCGGAGTTGTAGAAATGGTGAATGTGATCAATGAGGGCAATATAGTGTCCATTATGGGAGACCGTTCCTACGGACATAATAGTATAGAGGTCCCGTTTTTGGGGGACATGGTGCATTTTCCATATGCTGCTTTTAACATTGCTGCGGCAACAGGCTGCCCGGTAGTCGTGTTTCTGTCCGCCAGGATTGCGGCAAGAAAATATTTCGTAGACGTCTCGAATATAATTGAGCCGCCGTCTGGAGGCAGGCGCAAGAAGATGGAAGAGGTCAGGGACAGGGCAGGACAGTTTGCCCGGATTCTTGAAGACTTTGTTGACAAGTACCCGTTTCAATGGTTTATGTTCAGCGATATATGGGCTAACGGCCCGGAAGAAAAAACTGGATTAAAGGAGCAGGGCGATGCATAATGGCGATTCCGAAGAGTTGGTTAAACTGAAACAAAACCTGAAAGAGATGCTGGTAAGGGATCTCTCTCTCGAAGATATTAAACCCGAGGAGATTAAGGACGATGCCATGCTTTTTGGCGAGGGGCTGGGACTTGATTCTCTTGATGCTGTCGAGATAGTCGTGCTGTTGCAGCGTAATTTCGGACTCGAAATCAAGGATATGGAGAAGGGGCGGGAAATCTTCTACTCTATTGATACCCTTGCCAAGTACGTATACGAGAACATGAAAAAGGATTCCTGATCCGTGCTGTTTGGCGTTCTCAGCCTTACCCCTGCGTTTTCCAGGGCCTGACGACCTTGAGTCAAAACAAGAAAATACTCCTTGTCCACCCGCTTGGCGAGAATTGGCTGCGTGGCGAGAGGGACATGTCTCATATAGTCAACATCGTTCCGCCGCTGGGTCTGCTTTCCCTCGCAGCATGGTTTGAACGGCACGGGCATCAGGCGGATGTTCATGATTGCTATGCGCTTGCCGGGCAGGACGAACGGATCTGTAAATATCTTGAGGAAATCAATCCTGATTTTATCGGCTTTTCAACTACGACTTCAAGTTTCCTGGATGGAATACGACTGGCAAAAATGGCCAGGGCTGTCAAGCCGTCTATAAAAGTTGTTTTTGGCGGGGTTCATATGTCTGCCCTGCGCGAACAGCTGCTTCGCGACTATCCGGTCATCGATTACGGCGTGGTGGGAGAGGGAGAAGAAACCCTGCGGGAATTGATGGAATCGGAAGGCAGGGGCCTGAAGGGAATTGAAGGCCTGATCTTCCGTGAACAAAAAGAGATCATCTTTACTGGCCACCGCAAAAAGCTGCTCGATATGGACAGCCTGCCTTTTCCGGCGTACGAGAAATTAGAAGGATTTCCCGACAGATATCTGTTGCCCATATTCAGCTACCCTAAAGCGCCCAATGCTACGATCATAACGAGTCGCGGCTGTCCTTACACCTGCTCCTACTGCGACCGGTCGGTTTTCCGCCGCACTTACCGATACAATTCGCCTGAGTATATGGTGAAGTATCTCTCCTTTCTGAAGCGTCGCTTTAATATAAAGCATGTTAATATCTATGACGATACGTTCACGCTAAAGCGCGACCGCGTGATGGAGTTCTGCGAGCTCAAGATAAAATCAGGACTTGGGAAAATAACCTTCAATTGTGCTGCCCGCACCGAACAGCTCGATGCCGGTATGCTTAAATTGATGAAGAAAGCCGGCTGCTGGATGATCAGCCTGGGCATTGAGACCGGCGACCCCGAACTGCTGAAAAGACATCGGTCGTATCTGCCAAATCACACTTTGGAAAAACCTCTCGAAAATATCCGTGAAATGGTTTTTATGATAAAAAAAGCGGGTATTCGTGTCAAGGGACTCTTCATGCTGGGCCTGCCGGGTGAAACAGAGGAAAGCATAAAAAAGAGCATGGATTATGTATTGAGCCTTCCCCTGGACGAATTTAATCTGACCAAACTGACCCCGTTTCCGGGCGCTCCAATGTACTGCGATATCCGCGAGCATGGCAGCTTCGATGAAACGTGGGCGGAGATGAATGCGCTGAATTTTGTATTTGTGCCGACAGGCTTTACTAAAGACCGGATGGAAGAGTGCCATCGCGAGTTTTATCGGCGTTATTTTTCCAGAGCGAAGACTTTGCTGAACTATGCGCAGATGATATGGAAGTCGCCGGACAGCTGGCGGCGCTTCTGGCTGAATTTGCCGACTTTTCTGCGTTTCACAAAGGGACATAATAAAAAGTAATTCCTGGTCTGTTGCTGCCTGATACAAACTCCTTTCTGAAATGAACACCCTGTTATCAGAATCCAATGAACCCTTTTAACGGCATAAGCCCTCCTTTCATCAAAGAATTTGACATCAGCGATTTTTTAGGGTAAAAATTTAAATATACGATATGGTGTGCCGATTAATTACAGATGCCTTTGGCATCACATCCAAAAGGGGAGGAAAAGTTATGAAAAAGATTGCTGCAATTGTTTTCCTGTTTACCCTCCTTGTTACGGGTTCAGTCCTGGCTGAGGATGGGTTCAAGGTGTTTCTGGGCTATTCAGGGGGTGGTGAGTACTGGAGGGCTAACCAATATGACTCAGGCGGCGCCTACCTGGGAAGAAGCAAAGGAGAGAGCTTTCCTCATGGCCCGTCAGGTGAAGTCAGATTTGATACCGGACCTGTATTTGTGAGGGGCATGTTCGACTATCAGTGGGGTGCCCATGTTGTATGGAAAAATAATTCCGATACAAAGATAACCAGCAAGGAACTCCTTTGGTCCGGGGAAGGTGATTTTGGATATAAGGTATATAACCAGAATAATGTTTCACTTGCTCCCTACATTGGCGGAGGCTACCGCTACTGGAAGATAACGGATAAAAATAACGGTTCAAACTTTATCAGAAATATGACCCCTTATGGGACTGCTGGCTTCAATGTGACTTATGAACAGCCGGTGTTTTCTGTTGGGTTTGATGCCGCAGTGCTGTTACCCTTTGAGGGAAACATAAAGATGGGGAACACTGATGTTAATCATGATACCAGATTCGGACTTGGTGCAAGGGCCATGGTACCAGTTACATACACATTACTCCCCAAAAAGACTAATGGGTTTGGCATAATGCTTTTTGCAAAACCATATTTTGAATACTGGGATTCATGGAAGAGCGAAACCGCGACAGGCACCAAATATCTCAACTGGAGTTACGTATACGGTATTAAGGGTGGCATAGGCTTCTCGTTCTAGAAAATAATCATATTCAGACAAAAGAGCCTTCGCCGACATTTGCGGGTGAAGGCTCTTTTGTGTTCTGGAATTCAACCGCCGGTTACTTCCTAAACTCACGTCCCTTCCAGAGCATATATATTGCCGGATAGATAATAAGCTCCAGAATAGTGGATGTGATGACGCCCCCGACCATCGGTGCAGCAATGCGTTTCATTATATCCGCTCCCGTGCCGTGGCTGAACATTATAGGAACCAGGCCAGCCAGTATAACCGCCACTGTCATCATTTTCGGCCTGATCCTTTTGACTGCACCATACATTATGGACTCTCTAAGAGCCTCAAGGTTGATTAATTTACCGTCCTTCTTCCATTTGTCGTGGGCCAGTTCAAGATAAAGCAGCATTATTATCCCTGTTTCAGCATCGAGACCTGCAAGCGCAATAATTCCGACCCATACGGCTATGCTCATATTGTAGCCGAGCAGATAAAGCAGCCAGAACGATCCAACCAGTGAAAAAGGCACCGCTAGGAGCACAATGGCAGTTTTCATGAATGACTTGGTATTGAAATAGATCAGGACCACTATTATAAACAGGGTCAACGGTATGACAAGCTTAAGCCTCTCGTGCGTCTGCACCAGATATTCATACTCGCCGCTCCATTGCAGGCGGTATCCGGCAGGCAGCTTCAACGAAGACACCTTGTTGCGGGCCTCTTCAACATAGCCTCCGATGTCCCTGCCTGCGAAATCAATATAGACATAAGAGGTGAGCAGCCCTTCCTCACTCTTTATGGCAGTCGGCCCCTTGACAATACTTATATTCGCCAGTTCCCCGAGCGGAATCTGCATGATTCTCGACTGCGTACCGGGCTGTGCTGACGGCGTCGCACTGGACATAACAGGAACAAGGATTCTCTTGATGTCTTCTGTATCGCTTCTGAAATCCCTTAAATAACGGATGTTTACAGGATAGCGGGCCCTTCCTTCGACTGTAGTAGTAAGGGTTGTGCCTCCGATTGCGGACTGTATGACTTCCTGCACATCTTTAATGCTCAGGCCGTATCTTGCAACTGACTCGCGTTTCACTGTAATGTCATAGAAATAGCCGGTAGTTACGCGTTCGGCATAGGCACTACGGGTGCCGGGGATTTCCTGTACGAGTTTCTCTATCTCAGTACCTATTCGTTCGATCTCATTCAGGTCGGGACCAAGAATCTTTATGCCGACAGGTGTTCGTATACCGGTCGAGAGCATGTCTGTTCTGGCCTTTATCGGCATAGTGAATGAATTTGCGACTCCCGGAATGGTAAGCGCATTGTTCATCTCGAATTTCAGCTTTTCCACAGTCATCCCGGGCCGCCACTGCTCTTCAGGCTTTAGGTTAATTATGGTTTCGAACATCTCGACCGGTGCGGGGTCAGTGGCCGTTTCGGCTCGTCCGGCCTTGCCAAAGACCTGCTCCACTTCCGGAATCTTTTTCAATATGCGGTCCTGCATCTGCAGCAACTTTGACGCTTCTGAAATAGATATGCCCGGCACTGTTACCGGCATGTAAAAGAGTGAGCCTTCATAAAGAGGTGGCATAAATTCCGACCCTAGTTTCATAAACGGGTAAACCGTTAGTACCATGATCGCTATTGCACCGATGATCACAATTTTTGTATGCCTCAGCACGAAGCTTGCGATGGGTTCATAAAGCTTATGCAATAGCATGCTTACCGGGTGACGGTCCTCATGATAGATAGTGAAAAGGTATTTAATCACCGGGATTTTCCCGAGGAAGCTCTGTTTGATGAATAGAGTCATCAGTACCGGCGTCAGAGTGACGGCAAGAAAAGATGAAAAGAGCATCGCAAAGGTTTTTGTGTATGCCAGTGGAACGAAAAGCCTGCCTGCCTGGGACTGGAGAGTGAATACAGGAAGAAAACCGACTGTTATAACAAGAAGGGAAAAGAAGAGAGAAGGTCCCACTTCTTTTGCAGCATCTATTATTACGTCTACCCTGTTGCTGTAGAGAGACGGGTTGTTCTCCCAATCCTCCATCTTCTTGTGGGCGTTTTCGACCATTATGATAGATGCGTCTACCATTGCGCCTATTGCTATGGCTATGCCGCTCAGGCTCATTATATTGGAAGTTACGCCGAGGTAATACATGCAGATAAATGAGATGATTATAGCGACCGGAAGGGTGAATATTACTACCAGGGCGCTCGGAAGATGGAAGAGAAAGATAATACAGACCACGCTAACCGCTAGAGTCAGTTTAATGATTTCATCCTTCAGTGTATCGATCGAGCGGCGTATGAGGTCGGATCGGTCGTAGGTTGTGACTATCCTGACACCTTTGGGAAGGCTTGGAGCTATATCCGCATTGATCTTCTGCTTAACGCGATCGATGACATCGAGCACATTCTGTCCGAACCTGACGACAACTATGCCCCCGGCCACTTCTCCCTTGCCGTCCAGTTCCGCCAGTCCGCGTCTTATCTCGGGGCCAAGGTTAATGCGGGCTATCTGCCTCAGATAAACAGGTGTGCCTGATCTGCTCGATCCGACCGCGATATTCTCTATATCGGCTATGCTTTTTATATATCCCTTGCCGCGCACCATATATTCGGCGCCCGAAAATTCGAGGACCCGTCCTTCCACGTCCTGATTGCTGTTTCGTACCGCCTCAATTACCTTTGATATAGGGATGTTATAGGCAAGCAGCATGTTGGGGTCAAGCGTGATCTGGTACTGTTTCACAAAACCGCCTATGCTGGCGACCTGGGAAACACCCTGTACACTTTCGAGCGCGAGCTTTATGTTATAGTCCTGAATGGAGCGAAGTTCTGCGAGATCGTGACCGCCCGTATCGTCAATCACGGCATAAGAGAAGCCCCAACCGAGGCTTGTGGCATCCGGGCCGAGCACAGGATTGACATCAGACGGTATCTTGTTCTTTACGGCCTGCAGGTATTCAAGTACCCGGCTTCTGGCCCAGTATATATCGGTGCCGTCCTTGAAGATGACATAAATAAAAGAGCTGCCCAGATAAGAAAAGCCACGCACCGCCCTGACCTCAGGCGCTGCCAGCAGGGTGGATGATATCGGATAAGTAATCTGGTCTTCGACCAGATCAGGGCTTCTTCCGGCCCACTCGGTGAATATTATGACCTGCGTGTCGCTAAGGTCTGGAATGGCATCCAGAGGCGTCTTATGTAGCGCCCAGATACCCCATATGATCAGAAACGCTACAAAGAGAAATACAATGGCCTTGTTTCTGGCGCTGGTTTCTATTATGCGGGCGAGCATTATTTCACGATCCCTTTAAGTCTTGCCTCGGAATCTATAAGGAACGTTGCCGACGATGCCACCCGCTCTCCAGCCTTGAGTCCTCCAACGATCTCTATCATACCGGCGGCCCTGATCCCTGTGTTCACAACGCGCGGCTCAAAGTTGCCTTCGCCTTTGTCAACATAAACGATCTGGCGCCTGCCGGAATCGAGCACAGCATCTTCAGGCAGCACAAGTTTCTTGCCAAGGTTGATCTTCACTTCGACATTGGTATACATCTGGGGTTTGAGTTTATTGCCGGGGTTCGGGATGGTGAACCGTACCTTTGCCGACCTGGTATCCCCTGAAATAG
Source organism: uncultured Nitrospiraceae bacterium (assembly GCA_903822005.1). GTDB lineage: Bacteria > Nitrospirota > Thermodesulfovibrionia > Thermodesulfovibrionales > Dissulfurispiraceae > Fen-1308. The sequence goes on along the minus strand of CAIJNL010000002.1, from coordinate 112,212 downwards.
TGGGATAAATATAGTCTATAGTCGATGAAAATTCCTTGCCAGGGAAATAGCTGAGACTTATCAATGCCCTGTCGCCGGCCTTGATAAGAGGCAGCTCATATTCAAATATATCAGAGACTACCCAGACGGTTGAAAGATCGGCGATGTCGAACAGCTTCTCGCCTGCAGTTACCCGCTGTCCGCGCACGACTGATTTCTGTACTACATAACCGCTCGCCGGACTCTTAATCGTAAGTGTTCGCACTGGCTTGCCGGTCTGTTCTATGGCGGCTATCTGGTCTTCCGATATGTCCCAAAGCCGCAGCCTTTGCCTTGCTCCATCAACAATCGCATTTGAGTCACGCGAAAGCATGGCCCCCACTTCCTTGTTACGCGATGCAGCGCCTTCTTTGGACCATTTGAGCAAATTAATAAACTCCTGCTGTGTTGCCAATAATTCCGGGCTGTATATCTCGGCAAGGCGTTCGCCTTGTTTTACATATTTACCGGAGTAATCAACATAAAGTTTCTCGATCCATCCCTCAAATTTCATATTGACCGTAGCCAGCCTTCTCTCGTCATACTCAACGATCCCGACAGTGCGGATGGTCTTGGTCAGAGGCTTTATTTCTGCAGTGGCAATCTTGACGCCGATCAGCTGCTGCTTTTCGGGCGGGATTTCGACAGCTGTTTCTTCATCGCTTTCCTGTTTGGGTTCAGCAGCTGCAGGCTGCGGGGCTTCCGCCGTCCCACCATGACCCTGATGCGCGGCGGCAGCAGCTTGAGAAGCGGGTGTTTTTTGCTTTTCCTCTGAAGACGCTCCGAATGCAAGATAAAGAACGATCGCCAGCGCTATTACTCCGGTCCCTGCCATGATAAGCTGCATTTTTTTATTCATATAGATATTCCCCGTTTTAAAAATTATTCGCTTTTTAGCGAGCCGAAAGTAAGTCCTGTGATTGACTCTATCCGTGCCACAGCTTTTTCATGTTCGGAAAACTGGTTCCAGTATGCAATCTCGTAATCTATGACAGACTTAAGCCGTGTAATTACGGTCAGAGTATCGGTTGTGCCGGTTTTATAGTTCGAAAGCGAGAGATCCACGTCCTGCATTCCCTTTGGTATAATGCCGTCTTTATAAAGCGGCAGCAGCCTTTCAGCGGTTTTTAGCATGGAGTAATTCTCCCTTATCGATGCTGTAACAGCGAGCATGGTCGATTCCATCATTTTCCTTGCCTCTGCCAGGGATGCATCAGCCTCTTTTTCCGCGTTGAGCTGCTTGCTTAAAGCGAAGATAGGTATATTAATGCCTGTGGTGAAACTCCACATGCTGTTGAAGCCATTGCCGCGTGCGTTATAACCCCCGGTAAAAATGAAATCAGGTATATAATCCTTTTTTGTGAAAGCAAGCTTGGCCTCGGCAGCTGAGATCATCTTGTCTTTTGAACCAAGCTCCGGCGATTTGTCAACGCTGATCAGAATCAATTCATCAAGGGTATCGGGTACATATGTCAATGCAAGGTCAATGGGTCTGCCGAGAGGAGAATTGGCGCGCCTGCCGAGAGCAGTATTGAGTGCTGCCTCAAGGGTCTCTATCTTCTGACGAAGCATTGTTTCTTTTTCGATGATCATGTATTTCTCGGTCTGGGCCATCAGAACTTCCTGCTGGGAACCTTTGCCTGCCGAATATCTTGCCAGAGCTGCTCCTTCTATTGCCGTGAAGAGATCAGTCCTCTCACCCAGAAGATCGATAGTTTTGTATGCCGCATAAAGATCGAAATATATCTCCTTTATGCGGGAAACAAGTTTCAGCCTGGCGGCCTCATAGCTTGCTCCCAGGCTTTCCGCTTCTTTGGTTGCGGCCTTGCCTTTTAATGAAAGTTTGCCGGGAAAGGGGACCGCTTGTGAGGCAGTGAACATCCATTGGGACTCTTGTTCCTTGCCGTACGTATATTTGCTGAGGCCATCATTCTGGTAACCAAACGTGATTATCGGGTCGGGTAAGGATTCTACCTGAGGTACACGGAAACCGGCTGCTGACGCCTTGTAACGTGCCGCCTGAAGTTCCGGGCTATTGCTCTGAGCCTCGTTTATTAACTGCTGAAGATTCAGATCAGCAGCTGAAACCGGAGAAGCAGTGAGAAAGAAGCAGGCGAGAAACAGAAGAATCAGGCATAGAGACAAACCCGATGCAGCAGGCGGCTTTGAGCCGCCTGCTGCCAGGTATCTGTCCGAAATTGAAGCTTTGTTACTGAACGTCGACATTGAACTTGACGGATGATGTCTTGCCACCCTTTGTGATCCGCACGACTATATTCCAGGGTCCTGACATCGAGATATTGAGTTTTGCGGCATAAGTCTGTCCGTTCAACACCGCGTCGGTCTTGTAATTCATGGCACCCATGCCTGGCATAGCGGGCATGGAGTAGTCCACACGCACCTTTGCGTCTGTGACGTTCTTGCCCGAGGCGTCCTTAATATCCACCTGCAGATTGTTTATCCCTGTAGCAGGCGGGTTCTTGTCCATGGTTACGGTCACATTGACGTCGCCGGTTTTCTGCTTGACCTCAAGCCCCTTCGCGTAAACCGTGCCTGCTATCAAAAGAATTACGGCCATGGTTACTAATAGAATCTTTTTCATTATTATTTTCCTCCTCTGGTTGATACTTACAAGGTATAAGCATCAATGATGCGTGTCAATACCCCGTGTAATCTATACCTATATATTAATAACAAACATTTAAGAAATTATGAAGCAGGGACTGGCGAAGAAATGGTAGAGATGATTGCGAGATAAATGATTATTTCCTGATAATGCGCGGAAGGTGGATTAATGGCGTGCGATTATAAGGTCGATGGTCTCTACTTCTTTTTATTATGTACCTGTTCGCCTGACATCTCTTTTTTCAGGTCTTCGACTTTTTTATTGTATTGAGACTTAATGTCCCGTGGGATCATATTCTCGGCGGTATTGATTCCCCTCAGAATATAAGGGACTGTGACGGACTTGCTCAAAAGCGTGTTCTCGGCAGAAAGCAGGGCAATAAGCACGATAACGGCGACGGCCACGAGCAGGAAGCCTTTAAGAAATCCGATGACCCCGCCCAGAAAGCTGTTGATAAAACCGAGGCCTGGCAGCCTGAATATCTTGTTAACAGTAAAAGCGAGGATGGTCGCGATGATAACGCAGCCTATAAAGATAATGATGAAGCTGACAATCTTGGCCAGGTTTGGATCACCGAACTTCAGATATGCCGAGAAAGGGATATAATATTGAGTGGCGACCACATAACCGGCTATTATCCCGGCTATGCTGAATACTTGCTTTATCAAACCCTTCCAGATACCGTAGGCGGTAGAAAGGCCTATAACAATCAGGACTATTATATCAAGGGTATTCATATTCCTATATTCCTCTAAGTAATATTATACAGTAAAAGGCAGGGATATTCTGAAGACGGAGCCCTCATTTATACTGCTTGTTACTTCAACTTTGCCGGCCATCACCTCCACCAGAAATCCTGGCTTCATCCTCGACGATTAGTATCTTTGCTCTCTCCATATGTTTAATATTATCACAGAAAAGAGAAACTGAAATGGAAGCAGGCATGCTGAAGATGGTATATTATTTATTAATATGCAAAAAGAGAACGGGCAGCACCAGCTAAGCATACTATTTGCCAATACGGAGAATTCTCTTTCCAGGGCGCTCGAAAAGGGCCTTGGCAGGCCGGTGTCGCTCGTACTTACGGAAAACTCATCGAGCATGCTTTCGGCAAGATTGCGGGATGGAGTAATGCATGTACGGCTCCATTCAATGTTTTTGAATGCGGGACCGGATGTGATCGATGAGATGGCCGGTTTTATAAAAAAAAGGCGAAACAGCATGCCTCTTTTCAGGCGCTTCATAAGGGATAACAACTCCTGTATCCGCCGAAAACCACCGCAAAAAGTATCCCTGAAGACCGGGGGAAGATATCATGATCTTAAGGAGCTGTACGATGAAGTCAATCGCGAATATTTTTGCGGGGAGATAGAAGCGGGTATTACCTGGGGAAGCGGGAAAGCCCGGTATGCTGTCAGAAAAAGAACGCTGGGCAGCTATAGCGCCGGCCCCAACCTTATAAGGATAAATCCGGTAATGGACAACAGCAGGGTGCCGCGTTATTTTATCAAGTATGTGGTGTATCATGAGATGCTGCATGCAGGCATCGCCATACAAAAGAACGGTTCAAGGCGTTGTGTTCATTCAGCTGAATTCAGACGCAGGGAGAAGATGTTCAGGGATTATGAGAGGGCAGTCGACTGGGAGCGCAGGACATGGCGCTGAAACATGCTGATATTGAAAAAGGCCCCGCATTTACCCCGCGGGGCCTTTTTTAAAAAGCGAAATTAATTGCTTGTCTATTTTGAAGCGAGAAGTTCTGTCTTTGCCTCAAGCAGCCACTGAATAAGAAAATCAACCTGATCAGGCCAGACGCTAATATAGTCCCTTACCGGTTCGCCGGCGTCAGTGGTGAATTCCGGCCCTTCAACATATATCTGCCCTTCACCAGTTGACACAATAAATTCAACCATCTTCTTCTGCATGTCGTGCCCTTTAATAAGTTCTGCTTTCGCATCAAGCATCCACTGGTTGAGAGTGTCCAACTGGTCCGGTGCGACAGAAATAAAAGGCCTCAGCGGTTCACCAGCGTCATTATTGTACTCAGGTCCTTCAACATATATCTGTCCTTCGTCTGTTGACACTATCAGTTCAAGCATTTTCTTCTGCATAGTGAAATCCCCTCCGTTTTTTTAGAATACATTATAGCAAAAAAGGAAAAAGATTTCCGCAGGCCCTATTTGAACCAGTTCAGCTTTACCCCTGCCCATACCCCAAAAAAGGCGGAGACCATGAAACTGAAGCTGCTCAGCGCGAAAATCGGAACGCCGCTTAGTCCGTGAAGGACATTGTCGCCCATTGCTATGGCGGCTGAGACGCCCATCAACAGTCCACCCGCAAGGGCCCGCCAAATCCTGTTAGATGTAAGTGGCCTGCCGGGTGACATGCCGTAAAGGCGCGAGGCAATGAACGAACCGAGCGGAACTCCAAGTACCATGAAAAGACTGCCGTCCAGTCCGCTCAGGTCTCCCTCTAAAAGCAGGGACATCAATCCGTCGCTGCCCTGCATCATGCCGAGGCCGTAGGGCTTTCCATCAGCTGCTCTTACCGTCCAGGCGGCGGTACCGATCAGGCCAATAAATAAACCGGTATATTGCCATTTCCATCCCCCTTTGTAGGGATGGTTCCCGACCCGTAATACCCAGATAATAACCGCAAGCATAAATACCGGAATGAAGAGAAGACGGTCGATATCAAGGGCCCTGTATACCGAGGTGGAAAGCCACGTGATATGAAATAATTTATGTACCGGTTCAACTATCCAGTCATTGCTCAGCCAGACCCCGACAGCGAATGCGCATACGACCCATAGATAATCTAGTTTGCCCTCTCCGGCGCGGAAGAATACGGCGCCCGCGCATCCCACGGAAAGGACCATACCTATGCCGAATAGGAATCCTGCGGCAATGGTCGCAAACCCGAAATTTTCGGGTACGGTCACATGCAGGTATCCGAATTCTGCAAGCACATTGACCGCAAGCATCTGCACCAGCACGGCCAGGAGGTAGGTCCTAAGCATATACGGCTCACGGCCGCTCACGACCTCGTAAGAGGCCGAGAGCATTCAGAAGCGTCCGCGCTGCGCGACGTATCCGAAGGCCATGCCGACAGCAAGCCCCAGAAGTATGGATAAAGACATAGATTAATTATATCGTAAAGAGCGACGAGATGAAATCTGCCGGACAATTCAGGGGATAGCGACCCTGATCAGCCTTGGCTGCAGGATTTTGATAACGTCTTTTGGGTCCATGCCAACGAGGTAGCCCTTTTTGCCTCCATTGATATAAATCCGCGCCAGGTCAGGGATTGTTTCTTCCATATAAACCGGCATCTGCCTGCGAGTGCCGAATGGAGAGGTGCCGCCAACAACATAGCCAGTGTGCCTGTTTGCTGTTTCAGGAGAGCAGGGGGTGACGGTCTTTGTCCCGATCAATCTCGCGAGTTCTTTGGTAGAGACTTGCATGTCACCATGCATCAGGACTATCAAGGGGCTCTTTTTGTCATCTTCCATAATGAGTGTCTTGATTACGCTGTGTTCATCGACATTCAGTTCGCGGGCGCATACCTCGGTGCCGCCGCGCTCTTCATATGCGTAAGGATGGTCGGTAAATCGAATGCCCGCTGCTCTCAGGGCGCGTACTGCCTGCGTTACAGGTAGTTTATCTTTTGGCATTTTCCGCACGAACCGCAAGGCATTCTTTTATGGCATCCTGAATATTTCTTTCTGCTTCCTCCGCTGTCGTGCCCTGACTGACACAACCTGGTATTGACGGGCATTCTGCTATATACATGCCGTCTTCATCTGTAGTAATTGTAAATTTCATGATAGAGTGCCTCCTGTGCTCAATTCATTTTCATGCATCAGAGTGTAAAATCAAAACAGAGTCAACAAAAAAGAGTGGGATTCAAACTAAAAATGGCTACGAAGGCTATTATTCGACCGGACAATTACTGACGAAGCTTTTCCATATATACCAGCTCAACCTGCGGCGACAAAATATCAGTGCGAAATGTCCGGTAACCAAGCCTCTCATACAAGCGGATATTGCCTGCGCTTCTGCGACCAGTGAACAATCCGTACCGGCTTAGTCGCCGTTTTTCAATACGCTTCGGATCTTTTCATAAAGTAATTTTGGCGAAATTGGTTTTGAGATAAAGTGCACATGTTCTTCCATCAGCATCTGGCCCGACAAATAATCGCCGGTATAGCCGCTGGTCAGTAAAATTTTTACAGATGGCTGTATTGCCTTGATCTCGTGATATGCCTCTCCTCCGCCCTTGTTCGGCATTATGACATCCATAAGGACCAGATGAATGTTATCCCTGAACGCCCTGAACTTTTCTACCGCGTCGTTTCCATCATGAGCCTCTATCACCGTATATCCAAACTCTTTAAGCATTCCGGCAAGCGCCTTTCTAAGGGAGATATCATCATCAACCACGAGTAGTGTCTCGGTGCAGCCTGTGTGAGCGAAAAGATCGAGGGATTCCTGGTTTTGAATACCGGTTTCTAACGCAGGCAGATAAACTTTAAAGGTGGTCCCTTTTCCAACCTCACTATAGGTATCGATAAGTCCCGCATGCTGCTGCACTATGCCGTAGACCATTGACAGGCCGAGTCCGGTTCCCTTTCCGACCGGCTTGGTCGTGAAAAAAGGCTCAAATATTCTCTGTCGGGTCTGCTCGTCCATGCCGATTCCGCTGTCGGCCACGGTCATTAATACATAATTGCCCGTGCTGCCGTAGCCGTGCATCTTGATAAAGGCTTCGTCAATGACCACCCGCTCGGTGCCGATAATTATATCGCCGCCATTATGAATAGCGTCTCTTGCATTGGCACACAGATTCATCAGGATCTGGGCCATCTGGTTGCCGTCAGCGCAGACGGAAGTGTTTTGGTCCGTCAGATTCAGCTGGAGATGAATATCCTCTCCGATAATAGTGCCGAGCATATTTTCGGCCTTTTGGATAATAGCGTTGAGGTCTGCAGGCTGCGGATTGCTATGCTGTTTTCTGCTGAAGGCCAGCAGACTTTGCGTAAGGCCCGCTGCGCGTTCAGCTGCTTCCATAATCTGATTTATGTAACCAGTCCCGGAGTCGCTCTCCTTTAACTGCAGTTTCAGCAGAAACCCGAATCCAGAGATTGCGGTAAGAATATTGTTGAAGTCGTGCGCTATGCCGCCTGCAAGCTGTCCGATCAGTTCCATTTTTTGTGATTGGAGAAGCTGGGCCTCAAGTTTTTCTTTTTCCTCTTCAGCTTTTTTGTGCGAGGTTACATCATGGATGACGCCAAACACAATCCTGTTCGAAGCATCATATTCTGCAAATGACTGTATAGAGATTATCCTGTTGTCGGTTTTCCGGCGGATTTTATATTCCACGTTATACGGCTTGCCGTTTTCGATAAGCTCTTTTAAGGCAGAGTCGAGGGCGGGGCGGTATTCGGGCAAGGGAATCTTTTGAACTTCAGACAATTGCAGGCTATCGCCATCATGACCATAAATAACCATTGCTCCCTCTGAGGCGTAAACAAAGTGATTCTCCAAGTCAATTTCCCAGTTGCCGAAATTGGCCACTTTCTCAGCCCTGCGCAGACGGCTTTCACTGTTCAACATTGACTGATAAGACTCTTTCATTGCGCGTAAGGGATAAACAGTGAAAAGGACAAAGACGATAATTGACGCCAGAACGGAAACCGCGCCGATTATGACGGTGTGGACAATAGCAGGAAACAGGGAGCGGGAAATCTCGATGATTGCTACCTGGGTGCCGGCATCGTAGATCGGATGAGCGCGCGTCAATAATGGTTGGGCAACAGGGGGCGCTATTCGGGCCAGGATATTTCCACGCATGTCCCTGATTATCCTTATCTCACCTTCATCATGCACGAGCCGCTCCAATAAATCATGCATGCGCATCTCTTCGAATTGCCAGGAGGAAGGATTATTCATAACAAGTGATTCAATGGCCCGCGCAGATAGTTCAATCTCGGTGTCGATGCTGCCATCCATGTATTGATAGGCAATTATGAAATAGCTGGCCGGCACGACAAACGCGATAAATAAAGTGATGATTGCCATCAATATGGATAAAGACCGGGATATGGAGCGTGAACGGGTGATCATTTGCCGGTGACGGCGCTCGCTGTCACAAGAACGCCCGATTTTAGCGCAATGGCACGTCCCCTGGCCGAGTAGATAAAGTCAAGGAGTTTAGAGACATGCGGCGGAAGTTTGCCGGTTGTAACAAAGTGGATTTCTTTGGCAAGAGGGTAACTGCCGTTGGCAAGTGTTTTGATACTGGGCATGACGCCATTCAGTGCAATGACATTCAGCGGGTTATTGCCCAGCAGAACGCCGGTGAGACCCGAGGCGCCCAGGCTCCCTTTTACCCTTGCTACTGCTTCATTAGATTCAGGATCAGTCACTGCCAGTATGGATCCTCTTTCACGTGAAGCTTTGGTCAGTGCAGCGGCCATGCCAGGAGAAAGCCCCCGCAGTATCATCGTATCAACATCATGCTGCGGGCGCATCACCACCCGGATAGTTTCGCCATTGGGCCATTTGCGCGTCTTTCCCGAGTAGATATTTTCGAGTTCTATGGTCGAAAGATTCTTCAGTGAGATTCCCCCCCCTGTTACTAAGGCCAGCGGGGTCTTGCCGAAATATCTGATTTTGGCGCCATTGGCTGCATCTTCGGGCGGCAGAGGCTTGCTCGTTAGTGCTATATCTATCGCTCCGGCCAACAGGGCCTTTATGGCCCCTGAACTCCCAAGCGGTTTTTCAATTACTATGGTTATCCCCGGATTGTTTTTGCGATAAGCGTCTGTAAGAGGCTTCATCATATCGAGGGCGCTGCCGGAGCCATTAATTCGAATGGTTTCCGCGGCCTGTGCACTGGTTGTGACTGAAACAACGACCGAACATGCAATAAAGAAACAAAAAAGTATAGACAGGGCGCGATTCATAAAATGCAAGTTATCCTCCCCATGTAATATAAAAAGGTTTGACCGGCGAAATACAATATGGCTAATTATAATCATTTAAGTAGAAATATGTATACTGAGCACGATGGATTCTCTGTCAGGCATTAAGTGGCTGATATATAAAGAAAATGATCTTTTTATTCTCCGGGCCCTGATTTGACCAGTTTGTGCGATGCCACTCGCACAGATCAGGCAACCATTGAACCCTGCTACAAGACTATTCAATGGATTAATTTTGACTTAATCACAGATTATCTATTAATATTAATTCCGAGAGGTTCTGTAATATTAACCAAACAGTTCAGTCTCATATCACTCAGTCCATATGCTGCATGGACCGATGTACAAACCACGTATTTCAATCACTTAGGGGGTATTTATGGCTGAAAATCGTCTTAACGAAGAAGAAAAAAAAGGCTGGAGCCGTCGCGACTTCATCAAGGGCGCTGCGGTCAGTATGGCAGGGGCTGTAGCATTAGCGGGTCTGTCACAGAAAGAAGCGGTGGCTGCCGAGGCAGCAAAGCCTGCAGCAACCGAACCGCCAAAGGCAAAGACAGGTGCAGCATTAAAGCTGGATGATGTCCTGAGAGTTGCCCGCGAGAAATTGTATCCGAGATGCCGCGTATGTCCCGAATGCGATGGCGTGGCATGTGCCGGCGAAGTTCCGGGCATGGGCGGCATTGGATCGGGCAGGTCGTTTAAGAACAACTATACATCTCTTGCAAAAGTTGAGCTGCACATGCGCACTTTTCATAATGTAAAGAAGCCGGATACTTCTATCACACTATTTGGGGAAAAGCTTTCTCTTCCGATCCTTTCTGCTGCTACAGGCGGAACGACCTACAATATGGGACTCAAGGGCAAGATGACAGACGCAGAGTATATCGATGCAATGCTGGGCGGTTGCAGGCTTGCAGGCACCTGTGGTCTTGCTGCGGATGGTATTGGCGATCCGCTGGACGTATTTGAGATAAGGCTTAAGGCCGTTTCGAAGTACAAAGGCAAGGCGATTGTAACGATAAAGCCTAAAACACAGGAAGAGATCATAAAGAGAATCCGCCTTATCGAACAGTCAGGCGCCTTCGCATTTGCAATTGACATTGATTCGGCAGGCCGTGCCGCACGCGCGGTCCCGGGCCAGACGGTGGAGCCAAAGACCTTTAAGCAGCTGCAGGAACTTGCTCGCTCGACCAAATTGCCGTTTATCGTAAAGGGCATAATGACCCTGGAAGAAGCCGAGATGGCGAAGGACGCGGGTGCAGCGGGCATAGTTGTATCGAATCATGGCGGTCGCGTGCTCGATCATACGCCCGGCACGGCTGATGTACTTCCAAAGATTGCCGCCAAAATGAAGGGCAAGATTGTCATACTTGCCGACGGCGCGGTCAGGTACGGAACGGATGTTCTCAAGATGCTCGCCCTGGGCGCAGACGCAGTGCTTGTCGGCAGGCCGATTCTCCGCGGCGCTGTTGGCGGCGGGCAGGAAGGCGTGGCCCTTATGATCAACAAGATGAAAACCGAACTTGTTGACTCTATGGTCATGACCGGCACGGCAGATGTCAAGAAGGTCGGCAGGGAGATTATCGCTTAGTCTGCGCATTGTGAGGCTGCTTGAGGATGGTTGTACAGGCTTGCATGATTGCAGCCGCGGAACGGCCATCCTCCTGTGCACAGGTTAAATAAAGCGGGGTGAATGTATGAAAGTGACAATCTTTATAATACTAGTTCTCACAGGAGTACTGATAGTAAGCGGGGTCGCCTTTTCAACCGGGGGCGGCAAGGTGCTGATTTATGGCGGTGCTGGGCAGGGCAAGGTCATATTTGACGGTGGTATGCATGCGTCAAAGGGTATGGTCTGCAATGATTGCCATTCAGCCATCTTTGACACAAAGAAAAAGGCGCTGATAACAATGGACGACCATAGTTCAGACAAGGCATGTTTTGTTTGTCACAATGGCAAGAGGGCCTTTAACGAATGCGGTCAGTGCCACAGAAAATTCTGAAGGGTACAAGGAGATATTTATGAATAAAAAATGGGTAATACTGCTTGTTGTGGCGTTGATGGTTACCTGTACGACAGTTGCCTGGGCTGAAGAGATAAAGCTTTTCGGGGCTGCCAGTACGGTAAATCGCCTTATCAATCCCAACAAGGCGGCTGTTGAGAAGAAAACCGGATATACGCTAAACGTAGTTTCGAGCAATGCGGGCAAAGGGCTTATTGATCTTGTTGAAGGCAAGTGCGATGCTTCACTTGCATCAGCTTCCCTGGAAGCTATTGTTAAGGGAGCGAAGGCCGCCGGCAAGGATGTGGATGCCTCAAAGCTGAGATTGACGGTTGTAGCCAGCGACGAGATAGTCTTTATCGTGCATCCGTCCAACGCGGTTTTGAGCCTGACCTGGGCGCAGCTGCGCGACATCCATACCGGAAAAATCACTAACTGGAAACAAGTCGGCGGAAAGGACGCGCAGATTGTGGTTTATACGGATGCTGCGGCCAGCGCTACACGCGGAATGATCAAGCAGGTTGTTATGGAAGGGCAGGAGTATGCCCTGACAGCAAAGACCCTTGATGCTGTGGCAAAGGTGAATGACATGGTTGCGTCAAATCCTGACGGCATAGGAGCTCTGGGCAAGGGTTTTGTGAAGCCGGGCCAGGTAAAGATAGTAGAGTCGAAAAAAGTCGAGCAGCCGCTCGGGTTTATAACGATTGGCGAGCCAAAGGGTGCGGTAATGAAAGTAATAGAGGCATTTCGCCAGGAAGCAAACAGGAAGTAATTCAGTTTCTTAAAAGATAACAGGCACGGTTCTTTTATTCTTCAGGATAAAGTGGACCGTGCCTGTATATTATCAGATCAAACAAGAGTTGTCAGCGCATTCCGCCTTTTTTATGTATCATGTCGCCTGCAGCCTTGAGGGCCTCTTCCCTGGAATTAATTGTCCCTTCCAGCGCCAGCAGTTCTACGGCTGAGAGTATGTATTTGAAATAGGGAGAAGGAGAAAGGCCGAATTCCATTATCAGGTCATGTCCGCTTATCAAAGGCAGACGTTTCATCCGTGGCAGGTATTCGTCCTGATATATTGCAATGATCTCTCTTGCCAGGGACAATTTCGGCATATCGGCCTGATCGAATGATTTGCTCCGGGCGAGTATGAAGAGGAGGACCGAGTATACATTGTCTCCCAGCTCTCTTAGCAGGCCTATGACTACAGATCTTTTTGCGCTGTCAAGTGATGAAAGGATTTCGTAGTAGGCAAATAACATGCGAATAAACTCACTCTCTTTACCGGACAGCCTGAGCCTGCTGGCCGCCTGTTCGGCTTCACCGGGCTTTCTTAACAGGAGCGAGAGCTTAAGGCATTCTGACCTGTATGTGGTCTCAAAATATTCGGCGACTGGACCGCTCTTGCCTGCGAAGCAGTTATTTAAATGTGCCAGTATATATTCGGCATTCTCATATGCGGACCAGACATCCTGCCACGCCTGGACCGAATTGTCTGTCAGCTCGGGGAATAATGATAAAAGAAGCCCGGAGGATTGCATATCTTTGAAAGTGGCGGCTGAAGCGCTGTTTCCGAAGATATGCCTCAATTCTTCAGAAACTCTTTCGGGCGCTGAGTAACTGATCAGTTCGTGCAGAGAATGCACTGCTGCAGTCGTGGCCTCGTCTATGCTGAAACCGAGAGTTGACGCAAAGCGATAGACCCTGAGAAGCCTTAAAGGATCGCAGGCCAGATTTTCTTGCGACACCATGCGAATGACCCGCCTTTCAATGTCGCCGAGTCCATCAAATGGATCGATTATAGTCTCCCTTGATTTCGGACCTCCGGCACTGGAATGCTGTTTAACGAAGGCCGACAGCGGTATTGCCATGGCGTTGATCGTAAGATCGCGGTCTCCGAGGTCATCGGTGATAGAGTCTCCTCTCATTGTACAGATATCCAGATACGTATCGGATGACACAATCCTGGATATGCCGAAAGTTTCGTCGAGGAGCACAAAAGTAGCACCAGCATTATGAGCAAATTCACGCGCCAGGCCCACCGCGTCACCCTGGACTGCAATATCCACATCTCTTATCTCTTTGTGAAGAACAAGGTCCCTGACCGTGCCCCCGACTATAAAAGCGCTGCCGTATATTCCGTGCGCTGCGGCAAATTTGGAGAATTTATCGAGAAGGGTCGGCATTTTGCGGCCTCGAATCTACAAGAAACGTTACAGGACCGTCATTCTCAAGCACTACCTTCATATGCGCTCCGAAACTGCCGGTCTGGACAGGTATGCCGCTGTCTTTCAGTCTTGCTATGAAAAGCTCATAGAAGTCCCTGGCCCTTTTTGGCGTTTCCGCATTATCAAAAGAAGGGCGATTGCCTTTTCTGCAGTCTGAGGACAGGGTGAACTGCGAAACTACGAGTGCGGAGCCCCCTGTATCCCTGATTGAAAGGTTCATTTTGCCGTTGTTGTCGCTGAATATCCTGAGGCCGGCCACCTTGCCGCAAAGGTATTCCAGGTCGGCGGTTGTGTCGCCTTTTTCCACTCCGAGGAAAAGCAGCAGGCCATGCGTTATGCTGCCGACGATTCTGCCTTCAACCTCGACAGACGCCGTAGTTACCCTCTGTACAAGCGCCTTCATTTGGACAGATAGCGCTGCGGATTTTCGCTGATGCAATCCATCAGCATGGTTTCATCGAAGGATGCCGAAAGACCGGCAACTGCTTCGGTAATCGGCATGGCCCCGCCCATCAGTCTTCCGTGACTGTCCGTGAGCCCTGCACCTGCTGTCGCTGCGGGCAGAAGGGTCTCTCTTATGGAATCCGATACGATGATGATGCGGTCACGGTTCTTTGTCCTGAAAATAAGTTCAAGTGTTGCAGTATGCAGATGAAAAGGATCGGCTATGAGCTCAATATAAATGTCCGGATTGAGGAGGCCGTATCCTGCAATGCCGGGCTCCCTGTGATGATATGGGCGCATGGCATTGAACAGATGGGTAATCCCCCTGGCCCCGGCCTTGTGACCAGTCTCAGCTTCGGACCAGGTGGCTTCTGAATGTCCCATGCTTGCCGCCATGCCCATGTCCGCGGCCTTCTTTATTACACCGGCAGCGCCGGGGAGTTCCGGGGCGATGGTAATTATTCTGATTATTTCTTCCAATCCGTCCGTCAGTTGTTCGAAATTGTAATCTGACGGGTCCAGCAGGACCATGGCATTAAGACTGCCGCATTTCGAGGGGTTCAGGAAAGGCCCTTCCACATGCGCGCCCATAATCCGGGCCGGCTTGGGATTTTCAGAAGGACCGTACCTGGCGGAAGCGAATTCCGGCCTCAGGGAGAAGTCTCCGGACTGCTGAATCCGCACAGCCTCGCCGATCATTGCAATGTTTTCCCTCATTACTTTTATGCCGGCAGGATAGACTGTCAGAATGATTTGATCTACGCCGAATGAGCCATGAATCTCCGCTATCCTCAGCAGATGCTCTGCATCGGAGGTTCTAGTATCATAACCGCCGATCCCATGGGTATGGACATCCGTTATCGCCATGAAATTATGATAGCACAGCAAAGGCATCTTGAAAACTGCCGCCCCTTTCCTATATCATCCACAATGACCAAAAAAGAGGTTATAGAGACCGGTGCATGGTCCCTCGAATCGCTGGAGCATCTGCTCAATCATGCGTCATCCATTGATGATGCCGGTAAGCGTATAGTATACGTCTCGGAACAATTTCTGGGCGTAAGGTATGCGGAATCTACACTTACCGGAGACATTGTGACAGAAGAGGTTTTTACCCTGAATCTCGGGGCGCTGGACTGCTTTACGTTTATCGATTATGTGGAGGCCATGCAGCGTTCATCCTCATTTTCTTCATTCAGGGGAAATCTCAAAAAAGTACGATATCAGAACGGGATCATAGCATTCGAAAAGCGCAATCATTTCTTTACTGACTGGATTTTATTTAACGCCGATCTGGTTGAGGATGTTACTCAAAAGACCGGAGCTGGAAAGACGCGTCCGATAAGGAAGCGTCTCAATATCAAAGAAGACGGCACGCCGTTTGTGCCGGGTATAAAATCTGTTCAGCGCGATATAAGTTATATTCCATCATCTGCCATCGATGATGCAGTGACAGGACGCCTGAATACCGGGGACTATGTCGGCATCTATTCCGGCATGAAAGGGCTGGATGTGTCCCACGTCGGGATCTTTATAAGGGAAGGTAATTCCGCTGTCTACCGCCATGCATCTTCAAGGCAGGAATACAGGAAAGTGCTGGACGAGGATTTTGCCGCATACGTATCTTCCAAACCCGGCATTATCATACTCAGACCCCGCGCTTCAAACGCAGCAGCAGGTTAAACTTTATTGAATTTATCAGCTCTCTTTCAGCGACTCGATCAGGGGCCTTAGCCTTCGCAGGAGCAGAAGACCTGGTACTGCGATTGCAGCGCTGATCAGGAAAAATACGGGCCAGCCCACTGCTTCTGCCAGGAAACCCGAGGTCGGCGAAATCACAATGCCTCCGAGGGCGGCAAGCGACGATAAAAGGGCGTACTGGGTTGCGCTGAATCTCTGGTTGCACATTGTCATCAGCAGCGCCAGGAATGCAGCAGTTCCCATCCCGCTCCCGAAATTCTCAAATCCGACCGCAAATACCAGCATGCTGTAATCCCTGCCGACAACCGCAAGGGCCGAAAAAGCGACTATTGTCAAGGCCTGCACAATTCCGAAATATAAGAGCGATCTGTAAAGACCGAGCTTTACCATAAGGCTTCCGCCTACCAAGGCCCCGATTATGGTTGCGGCCAGACCGAGCCCCTTGTTTATTGCTCCAACATCAGTGGCCGAAAAACCAATGCCCTTGATGAGAAATGCCGTAAGGAGGGATGCCGCATAAGCATCGGCCAGTTTGTAAAGTATGACGAGCAGGAGAAATGTGACTGCCGACGGTCTCGAAAAATAGTCCTTCAGCGGGCCTATTATCGCCTCGTTAAGCGTCCGTGGCGGGGCCGAGTTCTGGGGCGGCTCAGGGGCGAAGAGTGTGCAGAGGAATCCGATAAGCATAATGCCTGACATGACCAGATATGTGTTGCGCCAGCCGATCTGGTCGGACATGATCAGGGCAAGGGAGCCTGATATGATAAGTGCAATCCGATAGCCCATAACAGCTACGGCTGCGCCGGCGCCGCGTTCTTCCGAATGGAGAATGTCAGTACGGTACGCATCAACCACTATGTCCTGGGAAGCCGATAGAAAAGAGAGTATAAGCGCCAGCACGCCTACGGTGAGAGGTGATATGGCGGGCTGACTGAAGGCAATCGACGCGATACTTGCCGCCAGCAGTAACTGCGTTATGAGTATCCAGCCCCGCCGTCTGCCGAAGAGAGGCGGCACAAAACGGTCCATGGCAGGAGACCAGAGGAACTTAAGAGTGTAGGGGAGCGCAACGATGGCGAAAATGCCTATGGTCCTCAGATCGACGCCCTCCACTGCCATCCAGGCTTGGAGGGTGCTCACTGGCAGGGCACGGGGCAGACCCGAAGCGAATCCCATCAAAAGGACGACCGCTATCCGTCTGTTTCTGAAGACCTGAAGATAGGAAGAAAGATCGGCTTTAATGCTAGTGCCTCCCTGACAAATTTACAGGCAATTTTCCGGTGAAAGGAGCTTTGCCGTAAAGACAATTCAGCGCTGCCTGCTGTGCCTGTATAGAGGGTTCATAAGCTGCCACAAGGGCATCCGCATCATCGAAATATCTAAGCACATACGGGCTCCCGAAGGAAATAACAACAGACCTGCGGGCCGTTCGTATCAGGGCATTCAGCCTGTTTCTCTCCACGTCGCTTATACCTGACGTTCCATGCCAGGCGGCAACGCTTGTAAATATGGCAATAACGATTGTGCCGGAAGCATCAGTATTTATTGCAGTATTAAATATAGAGTTAGTGAAATATTTGCTGTCGCCGGACATAATGAAACTTGCCTCACCGTCCCTGAGCGGCAGTATTCCTGAAGGATCTTCAAGCAGGGTTACGGATTTCTGAGACAGGCGTTGCGAAAGAAGCTGATGAACTCCGGTATCTGAGGAGCTGATGACACGATTAGCTAACAGAAACTTTTTGTCGAGAATCCTTTTGACTGCCTTGTCGAGTACGTCAGTGTCGAGCCTGTTCTCTTCCAGCGCCAGCTGCAATGAAGAAGCTGTCTTGTGCGCATTCTCCGGATGCAGAAGAATATCGGCGCCGGACTTAAGACATTCCAGCCCTGCATCACCATATTCCCCGAGCGCATGCATATTCAGTGCGTCGGTGAGCACCAGCCCTTTGAATCCCATTTCCTGCCTCAATAAGCCGTTGATAATCCGGTGCGACAGGCTGGCGGGTCTCGCGTCAAGGGCAGGGATGCTTAAATGGCCCAACATAATGCTGCTTACACCCGATCGTATGGCCTCGCGAAACGGCGCCAGATCAAGCGCCTTAAGCTGCTCAGCGGTCTTTCTGATAACTGGAAGCGCAATATGTGAATCTGTTGCGGTATCGCCATGCCCCGGAAAATGCTTGGCGCAGCTTATGATGCCCTGGCCTTCAAGTATATTGATGTATTGAGTTCCGAACCATGAGGTGGTTTCGGGATCATCAGAAAAAGCGCGGGTGCATATGATTGGATTGTCGGGGTTTCTGTTTATGTCCAGAACCGGCGTTAATGCCATATTAATTCCAGTCTCTTTGGCCTCGGCCGCCACGTAGAGAAGGGCCTCCATAAGCAGATTAATATCATCTTTGTCTGAGCGCTCTATTGCTGCGGCCATAGCCATCTGGCATGGGAAAGGGGTCATGCCCTCGATTTGCTGGCCCACACCGCGCTCAATGTCGGAGGCTAGGAAGAGAGGTATATCAGCGCGGGACTGTGCTTCGGCAATGAAGCCGGCAATTTCTTCGCGCATACCGCCGAAAACGATGAATCCGCCGATGCCCTTTGCTACCAGCTGAAATTGAGCATTCCTGTATTCCGGCTCTGAGACCTTCAGGCCATCAATCCTGCTGATAATGACCTGATAGGCCTTTCCTTCAGCGGTTAAGGGGAGGTCGGACATCTTTCCGGTAGCCATGACAGAGAGTTTATCAAATTTATGTCCGATGATACAATTAATTATGCTATATTAAAACATATGTGAAAGAGAGGGAATATGTCCGATACTTACAGTTTCTTTCATAAGGCCATTCTTGATCATCTCATCTACTCGATAGCAAAAGACCGTTTTTCTGCAACTGAACGCGACAAGTTCCTCAGTTTCTCCCTTTCAGTACGAGACCTGCTCATCGAACGCTGGATCAATACGCAGCAATACTACTATCGCTGCGATGCCAAGAGGGTATATTATCTCTCTCTCGAATTCATGATGGGCAGGCTGCTCGAAAGCAATATAACCAATCTTGGACTGGTCGACGATTACCGTTATGCGTCTAATGTACTCGGAATGACATATGAGGAGCTGGCTGCTATTGAAGAAGACGCCGGTCTTGGCAACGGCGGCCTTGGCAGGCTTGCCGCCTGTTTTCTGGATTCCATGGCAACCCTCGCCTATCCGGGATACGGATACGGCATTCGCTATGAATACGGCATATTCTCCCAGCATATACAGAATGGTTACCAGGTCGAGTCGCCTGACAGCTGGCTGAGGTATGGGAATCCCTGGGAGATACCGAGGCCCGAGGTTCTATGCCCGGTCAGGTTCTACGGCAAGATAAATATGCTTTATGGAAGCGACCGCAGGATGCGCATGCAATGGGTTGATGCCGAAGAGGTCATGGCAATGGCTTATGATTATCCGGTGCCGGGATACAAGAACGAGACAGTCAACAACCTCCGGCTATGGGCAGCCAAATCCACGAGGGAATTCAATCTCGATTATTTCAACAGCGGCGACTATATAAAGGCCGTCCAGGACAAGACGGTCAGTGAAAATATATCAAAGGTCCTTTATCCCGATGATCACTCGACGGCGGGCAAGGAGCTGAGGCTGAAGCAGCAATACTTTTTTGTGAGCGCCACACTTAGCGATATTATCAGGCGCTACCGGAAGTTCCATGAGAAATATGATGACTTTCCGGCAAAGGTCGCGATCCAGCTTAATGACACACATCCTTCCATTGCCATTCCGGAGTTGATGCGCATACTGATAGACGAAAACGATCTTGAATGGGACGACGCATGGAAGGTGACTGAAAAGAGCTTTTCATACACCAATCACACCATACTGCCCGAGGCCCTGGAGACCTGGTCTGAGGGACTTATGGGCCATCTGCTTCCGAGGCATCTCCAGATAATACAGGAAATAGACAGGCGTTTTATGGTCCAGGTTGGAGCATCGTTCAAGGATGAGCCGGATTGTGCAGGAAAGATGGGTATTATAACCGGTTATGGCGACAGGTGGATCAATATGGCCAGGCTCGCAATTGTCGGCAGCCATTCGGTAAACGGCGTGTCAAGGCTGCATAGCGAAATTCTCAAGGATGATGTCTTTAAAGAGTTCCACTCGCTGTATCCCGGCAAGTTTCTGAACGTCACAAACGGCATTACACCCCGCAGGTGGATTATCGAAGCAAACAGGCCGCTCTCCGCGCTGATAACCGAAGCGATAGGCGACGGCTGGACCAGAGACCTGTCCGGGCTTTGCAAGCTTGAACCTATGGCAGAGGACAGCGGATTCAGGAAACGCTTCAGCGAGATAAAGCAGGCCAATAAAAAAGTTCTTTCCGACCACCTTGAGCAGAAGTTTGGTCTTTCTTTCCCCCAGGATTTTCTCCTGGACTGTCAGGTCAAGAGGTTTCATGAGTACAAGAGGCAGCTGCTGAACATTTTGCATATCATCACTCTTTATAACAGGTTAAAGGAGGGGCGGAGCACAGGCATGACTTTGGGCAGGACCATCCTGTTTGCCGGAAAATCCGCGCCCGGTTATTATTTGTGCAAGCTCATCATAAAGCTCATTCATAACATCAGTGATGCAATTGCAAAGGACCCGGCGGTAAGTTCAAAGCTGAGGGTTGTATTCGTTCCGAACTATGGAGTAAGTCTTGCGCAGAGGATCATGCCTGCTGCAGAGCTTTCGGAACAGATATCAACGGCCGGGTTCGAGGCATCAGGCACCGGCAACATGAAATTCACGCTCAACGGTGCGCTGACCATCGGTACGCTTGACGGGGCAAATGTCGAGATCCGTGAAGAGGTCGGGGAAGAGAACTTTTTCCTGTTCGGGCTCAAGGCCGACGAGATAGTGAAGCAGAGGCCGGGCTACAATCCGAGGAAATATGTGGATGGCAATAAAGAGTTGCAGCTGGTCATCACACAACTGCTTGAGGGATATTTCTCTCCGGGAGATGCCGCTCTTTTCCATCCCGTTGTGAGGACCCTGCTGGATGGAGACAGGTTCTTTGTTCTTGCTGATTATGCGTCCTATGTCAAATGTCAGGAAGATGTTGCACTTGCTTATACTGACAGCGAACATTGGACCAAGATGGCCATTCTTAATGTCGCAAGAGCGGGCAAGTTCTCAAGCGACCGCGCCATAAAAGAATATGCTGATAAAATCTGGCACATATCAACGTTAAAGCCTGAGTAGCGGCGCAGGTATGAACAACCCGCCCGCTGTGGTGAGCTGTTCCTGAAATGATGAATGCGTCCTCTCGCTATTACCTGTCCGGGTCGGCTGCTCTCAAATGGCTGGAATCCCCCTGCCTCTATGACATCCGCGAAGATGAACTTTACGAACTTGACGAAGAAGGCCTTGCCTTTATAAAGGAATGCTCCGGTACCGGCGGCGGCGACCCCCGAAAGGCCGACAAGGCGTTTGCGGAATACTGTATCTCCGAGGGTCTGTTGACACTCATGAAAATCGATGTCAGACGGCCTCCAGTCTTGAGGTCTCAGGTCCCTTCACTGCGTTATCTGGAACTGCAGATTACCGACAGATGCAATCTCAGATGCAGGCATTGTTATTTGGGACCTCCGTTAAACAGGGAACTTTCCATACTTGAACTGAAGTCTATTCTGGATGAGTTTGAGACCATGCAGGGTCTCAGACTGCTGATTACCGGCGGAGAGCCGCTCATGCATGGCCGGTTCAGCGAAATGAACGAACTTTTGCCGGGCTATGCCTTCAGGAAAATATTATTTACCAACGGAGTGCTGCTAAACAGGGAATTGATAAAATCGCTTAATGTCGACGAACTGCAGTTCAGCATTGACGGCATGGAGAGGGGACATGAAGCGATCAGGGGGAAAGGGACTTACCGGCATGTCATGGATGCCTTAAAGTCGGCGCTCGATGCCGGCATGGCGGTTTCAGTTGCTACCATGGTGCATTCTGAAAATCTGTCGGAATTCGGGGAGATGGAGACACTGTTCCTCTCGCTGGGGATCGGCGACTGGACTGTTGATGTTCCATGCCGAGAAGGGAATATGAAGAATAATGGAGCGTTCTGCGTGCCGCCTGATACGGGCGGCCAACTCCTGAAATACGGTTACGGCAAAGGGTTGCATGGGAGCGGCGAGGGATTCGGGTGCGGTCTTCATCTGGCGGCTGTACTTGCGAACGGAGACATATGCAAGTGCGCTTTCTATGCGGTAAGCCCGGCAGGACATATAAGGGATGGACTTGCAGCTGCATGGACACGCATAAAACCTGTAAATCTGTCAGAACTTGAGTGTGCAGACTTTTCATGTCCGGAGCTCAATGAATGCAGGGGAGGGTGCCGTTACAGGGCTTCAATGCTGGAGAAAAGTGGAAAAGGACCTGGCGCCGGGACCGGACTTTACGGGGTCGGACGCGATTTTTACAAATGTTTTTATTATGGTATAATGAAATAACTATAGGCATTAAGCCTGTTATGCCGTATCAAAATAACCCTTGGAAGGGGGATGTACGATGAAGATCCGCAAGATCAGTGCTAAGGGGTCAATGACCTGCAAATGCAAAGGTTCGTGCTAGTTTCTTAGAAGTGCAAGGTTCATAAGCCAAATGGGGTCCGGCTGGACCCCATTTATTTTCTGGAGAGTATTTTCATGGGAGCGACATTATAATGGTGACTAGATTCATGGCCGTTCTTACCCTTCTCTTTTCTTTATCGGTATTGGTATCGACGCCTGTTTTTGCGCAAGAACAAAAAGTGTCCGGCTCTATACCCTGCCAGCCCGATAAAGTAACAGGCGATACGTGGCTGCAGGCCAACCTTGAGTACATGCTCGGCTACCAGAATGAGATCTACAGCAAATGGGAAGATGCGCTCAACAATTACTCGAAGGCGCTTGCGTGTGACACGTCATCGCCTTACCTGCAAATGCAGGTTGCCAGGATGTTATTTAAACTCGGCAGGACCGAAGAAGCAACATTGAAGCTTGAAGATGTACTGAAACAGGACCCCGCCAACGTATCTGCCCTGATGTACCTGGGAGAGCTTTATAATGCGCAGAAAAGGGTGGATGAAGCCATCCTTCTCTATGAGCGGGCATTGAAGGCCGAGCCGGAAAAGACGGAAGCTTTGTTGTTTATCGGTGTGCTCTATGCGTCGAAGCAGGACTTTGAGAAGAGTCAGGCATGTTTCGACAAAGTTCTGGCAAAAGAACCTGAGAATCTTCTGGCGATGTATTATCTTGGTACGCTTTATATCGAAAAAAAGAACTATAAGGCGGCTGAAACGCAGTTCAAAAAAATTGTTGAACTCAACCCTAATTTTTATGCGGCCTATCTCAACCTCGGGCTGATAAGCGAGACAAGGGGCAGACCGAAAGATGCGGAGGAATATTACAACAAGGCGCTGGCCCTCAATCCACAGAATCTTTACATAAGGGAAAGACTGGCACAACTTTACATATCAGGCAAGTCCTATGACAAGGCCGTCAAGGAGCTGGAAGAAATTGCGAAGAACATCCCTAATGTTGATATCCATTTCAAGCTTGGAATGTTGTATCTGCAGGAGAAGGAGTATGACAAGGCCGCTTCTGAATTCAGGGTCGTTACCTCGGCCCGCCCGTCAGATATCCTCTCGCGGTATTACCTGGCCCTGACATTGGATGAGCTGAAACTTTACGATGAGGCCATTGTTCAGCTCAAGAAAATACTCGAATACGATCCGAGGAATATAAACGCGTTTCTGAGTCTCGCCTTTATTTATGTGAAGCAGGAGCGACTGGCTGAAGCGGCAAGGGTATATGAAGAGGTGCTTTCATTTGACCAGAGCAGGGGAGAGGTGTTCGCTGAACTCGGCAATATATACATACAGGCCAAGGATTATAAGAGGGCTGAAGAGACACTCAACAGGGGCCTGAGTCTGTTCAGGGACAATGCTGATCTTAATTTCGCCATGGCCGTACTTTTTGAAAAGACCGGCAAGACTGACCAGATGTTTGTTTTTTTGAAGCGGACAATTGAAATCAATCCCAAGCATGCTGATGCCCTTAACTTTCTGGGGTACAGTTATGCCGATAAAGGGATCAATCTCGATGAGGCGCTTTCCCTTATCCGGAGTGCGTTAGAGTTGAAGCCGGGCAGCGGGTATATAATAGACAGTCTTGGCTGGGTTTATTTCAGGCTCGGCAAGCTTGACGAGGCCTTAAAACAGCTCAAGAGATCACTCGAAACCGTAAAAGATGACCCGGTTCTTTATGAGCATCTGGGGGATGTTTACGAGGCTTCCGGCCAGCCGAAAGAGGCTCTCGATGCCTGGAACAATTCGATAAAGTATCATGCCAAGGAAGAAGGACTTAAGGCGAGGGTAGAGGAGAAGATCAGTCAACTGAAAAAGAAATACAAGCTATGATCCCGGCAGATGATCGCCGATCGATTATTATTCTTCTGTTATGATAACTCTGAAGGCACCCGCAAAGATAAACTGGTCGCTCTATGTCCTCGACAGGAGGGCCGACGGCTATCATAATATTCTTTCTCTCATGCAGTCCGTATCTCTGTACGACACACTGACCTTCAGTCACGCATCATCTCTGGTGCTTGATACCGATATGCAGATTCCTCCCAATCAAAATCTTGTAATGAGGGCAGCGCGCGCGCTGCAGGATGCAACGGGAACGGACGGAGGAGCCACCATATCGCTAACCAAAGAGATACCTTCCGGTGCAGGTCTTGGCGGCGGCAGCAGTGACGCTGCATATACTCTTATCGGGCTGAACAAGCTATGGCAACTCGGTCTTGAACTTCCTCGTCTGCGAGAGATTGGGGCGACTTTAGGTTCGGACGTGCCTTTTTTCCTCGGATCAGCGGCGGCTGTTGCCAGCAGCAGGGGTGAGGTGCTCTGTCCAGAGCATCTTTTGCCCGGATTGGCTCTGCTTATTGTAAAGCCTGAGGCTTCGATATCGACTGCCATGGCATACAAGTCGGTTTCGGAATCCAGAAAGCCCTCGGGCTGCAGTCATGATTTGACAAATCATGAGGAAAAGCTTAATAATATCAAGCTAATTATCGGAAAACTTAATAGTGAAACGATTGCTCCCCCTTACGATCTGCTGCATAATGATTTTGAACGGATAGCTATTGAGATGCATCCGGTCATTGGGGAGATAAAACGGGGCCTTGGCAGGGCCGGGGCAGAGGCCGCGCTTTTGAGTGGAAGCGGATCCGCAGTCTTCGGTCTTTTTGTGAACAGGGAGGCCGCTGTAAAGGCGTCCGCTCTGTTTTCTTCGTATTGGAACAGGGTAGTAGAGACCCTTTAAGCAGGACGCGGGGGCAGGAGTCGGGACAGCAGAGCAGCAGCACGATCCCCGTACTGACGCCTGTCAGCGTTATTATTGGGGCGTCGGCAAGCGGTAAGCCAGCAGATTTTGGACAGCCTACCTCTACCATAAAAATCAAAGGGTTATTGATCATTGCTCGCATGTTTGTCCGCATTCCTTTCGAAGTTTAGCCCGTTTATGCCTTCTCTGAGGTGCTCTGTCAGCATGTCTGTGTAATCCTGAGTCTGTTGTATTGAAGAGTGCCCCAGCAACTGCTGCACCTTGCGAATATCCTCTCCATTGAGCAGCAGGTGGATCGCAAAGCTGTGGCGCAGGTCATGCAACCGGGCACCTTTCAGGTCTGCCAGGTCAGCGTACTTGCGGAACATACGTGAGTAGGTATTCACCGTCCGCCAGCGCGGGAATAACGGCCCCAGAGGCTGCCTGGCGATCTCTGCGCGGATACGCTCTATCAGCTTCTCGCTGATCGGCACAAAGCGCTCTTTGTGGCTTTTGGTCTTCCGGATGATGAACTCTTTTCTGGTCAGATCGATATCTTGCCGACGGTCCAGGCGCATCAGTTCGGCCCGGCGCAGGCCGGAGTAAAGATCCAGCTCAACAGCAAAAGCAAAGTCCGAGTCGTCAATCTTGGTGAATAGCAATTTAATATCGTCCAGCGATATAAAGCGGTGTTTCTTTTCGACTTTTAACAGCACCGGCTGCCGGCGGCTCTTCGAGATGAACGGGTTTGTCGACACATAGCCTTCTTCGATTGCATAATTCCAGGCAGCGCGCAAGGATCGCAGCAGGATATTGATATACGGCCTGCTCTTTCCATGCTGCAGCATGGCAGTCTTAAAGTGATCAATCGTCTTGCGGTTCACGACGCGCATTAGCAGATCTCCCTCAAACTCGATGAGCTTGTCGAATGCCAGGCGCTCATTCTTCCTGGTGCCATCGCAGATATCATGATTCTCCCGGATATCCTTATATTCAGACTGGAAGACTTTTAAGGAAATGCGGTTAATCTTGTCGAGTCGGACAATTTGTTGCGCATTCTGCTCGAGCCTGTGAGTCCTCAACAGCTCCTGCGCGAGGATCTGGTCTCGCGTCTTCAGGCCTACAGACTTCTTCCTATTGACGTAGATGTACCAGTAGCCGTTATCGCGCTGTTTTAGCTTCATCTCACCCCTACCGTTTTTACTTCGCATAGTGCCCTCCTGTGTGGTTTGAGACGGCGGGCCAACTCCAGGCGCCGCTCGTCCCGTTCTTGGTTGAAAAGCTGGTCGATGGATACTCTATCGATAGTCCATGTGCCGGTACCAGCCTTACTACCATAGATATTACCACTTTTGAGGAGCGCTTTGATCGTGTTCTCGGATTTGCAGCTATATGCACAGGCCTCAGCCAAAGTAATCCACCTGGCTGAGCCTAATACTTCAATTGAACGTATCTCCTGGGCTTCCTTCACTTATAATCTATCCCTTTATGAAAAAATATAATTGCATGAAAAAATGCTCGTGCTTTTTGGTGCTCATCACTCGCAGCGACATCATCAAAAGAACCAGTCCAATCTAAGCGGCAAAGGTGCTCCTCAATAGTGTAAAGAAATTCATTAAAGGACATGTGGGGAAGAAATATGTCTTCAACTTTTCTGCCGCATGCTGCCGAAATTGTCCATATCGGAGAAGGGTTGTAGTACTCAGCCTGTTCTTGTTCTTCCGGTGCCAAAATAGGACGGTGGACATAGATGCCTTTCCCACAGTAAATTGCGGGCACGACTTGCGTTCCCCCCTGGGTTTTGACTGTAAAGGATTCAGTTACAAATTCTATCATGTTATCAGCCTCCGGAATTCGATTACCCATACCCATGGGTTCGAGTCCCATGGGGCTTTTTTGCCGTTGATGGAGTCCCAAAGAGTCTGATAGCCGGCGCGATACTTCAGGAAGTTAAGATTGTCTCCAACGATAGATGCTGTTGCCCCCTCGGCGATCGCATCCGCTTCGCTGATATCCTGAAGTCGTTCGACGCGGATATTGGTTATTTCGAGCGTGATGCGCGAGGCCCAGCGAGGCATGTGGATGGAGGGTTTCCATGGCCATAGTGCGTTTTGATCGTCTGCTTTATAGAAAATAGAAATACCGGTATCGAAATGACCCTTAAAAAAAGTCTCTCTCACCCAAAGGCGATCACCGGATTTTCCGTAAGGGCATTCACATATGCCCCACCGAGCTGTTCCGCCACCTGGGAATGCGCGATATGTTGCCAGAGAGCGTTCGTAAGAATGCTCAACGGCAATCTCTGTCCAGTCCGGCTGCGGCTGTACTTTCACAACTCGCCGCGTCTGTGTCTTGCTGCCGTCGAGGATGGCGCGAACCATGGCGGCACTAAAAAGGATAGGGCTCTCTTTTCTGGGTACCCATCGCGATACTTCCATCTTAGACATTTAAAACCCCTTCCCGTTTGGCATGCAGGGCCTTCACGAAATCAGCGGTATCGCCATTACCGCCTACGTAGCTGGCTATTCTTATAACGACATCTGCCAGCTCTTCCATAAGGCCGGCATGCGATAAGCGGAGACTTCTATCTGTATGGGGGCCTTTTAGCAAAGCCCTATAGTGCTCAAACCCTTGTGATAAACATTCAATATAACGTGCAAAGTCATCGGTATTTGATTCATCAGCACTGCTTACATGTTCCAGGGCCTCGGCGATCTCGGTGACCATAAGGCAGAGCTGAGTGCGATGGTGAGTTACGTCAAAGCCGTGCGCCTTGGTAATATCAGTGCAGGTAGTGATGATATGCTCCAATTGTCCTGTTGACAGGCGTGGATGGAGTGAAAGGATATCCTGATCAGGGTCAACAATATTATTGTTCATGATCGTATGAAAGCCCCAGATCACGCGGCCTATGCCGCCTGGCATCTTATCGAGGACTCCCTTGATTCGGTCATAGAATGCCCTTAAATGGTCACCGTCGTCGGGATCAAATGTATCCGGATCAGTATCAGCGAAATCACCATTAATATCTCGAGGATATTGATCCCTCTCGATGTCTTCCAGGATGCCGCATAACCGTAAAGAGGTGTCGATCTCCCTTGTCGATGCCTTTGCCATGTTCATTTCGTCACTCCGGCGCGCAACAGGCGATCGATCTCGGCCGCAATCAGGGCACCGGCAATTACCAGGCGACGCAGTGGCGGATGTTCTTCGCGCTTATCCCATTCCGGATCCCACGGCCAAGCATCTTCGCAGGCACCTTCATTAAAGCCACTGGAGACTACCCGGTTAACTTCAAAGCGCTCATTTTTTGTATCGTAGCCATGGACAGCATAACAGGCGGCAGCAATGGCCAGCTCGCCATTTACCTGCTTGTCATCGTTTGCGGCTGTATGGCCCTCATCCTCAATTTGACGGTCTCTTTCCCTGCGGATAAGGGAAATGCCGCTTGATTGCAGCTCCCGGACAAAAATAGGTTTACCGACGCCGACAATAGCAATGCCTCGCGGTGGAAACGTATCTCCCGGGCGTGGCGCGACAGAACTCATTTCCATTTTATTGTCTTTCATTTGCCATCTCCAGTTCACCCTGGCCGAATACCTCGACCACAGATATTTTTTTTAGCCTGGCTGCTCTGTGCAGTGTTGAAATAGCCCTATGCCTGAGGCTCAGATATACCGCTTCGATCTCAGAAGGCTCGGTGATAAGATAATAGCCAAAGGGCTCCTTGGTACCGGTGCCGATGCAGTGGCCGTGATCTTCTATCAGATGTTTCACGGTCTGCTGCACCCGGCGCCAGTGAATACCTGTTTCCCTTGAAATTAACGTCACCTGTCTGGCCTGGTCACGCCCAATATGAATTTTACACAGCACTGCCGCCTCTTCAGCGGAGAGAGTAAAATCGAAGCCTATCTGGGCGTTTTCGAGCATCAGTTCGTTGATACCGCCGCATCCAGTGGCAATGCCTGCTGGGCGCGTTCGCCATTAAGGTACAAGCCGGCCTCTTTTATAACCTCGCGTATATTGGCCAGGCAATTATATGATAGCAGGGCGCGTTCGTCGCCATGCTCGGCATAGAACTTCTCAATCTTGTGCGGAGTATTTAGTAACAGCGGGCACATACTCTTTTTCAGGGTCTTTTGCGCGGTAATGGTGCAACCCATGGTCTGCTCGGGCCCTGCCCAACTGAGAGAGATGCTTTTAACTATAATATAGTCGGCATCGGTCTCGGGCAGCTCGCACATCTCGATGACATCGGTCCGCAGTGCCTGTAATGCCAAGTGGAATTCCGGCCGTGCCTTATCTGCGCTGCGCAGCATCTGCTCGTGCAAGACCTCTTCGCCCTGGACGTTCTCATATTCCAGGTAAATGCGATCGTCTTTCTTCTGGACCTTGATTTTCTTGAATCTTAGTTTCATACTGACCTCCATACTACTGGATTAGCCTCGCGGCTTATCCTAGTTATACATCAATTTCCCGCCGTGTTCTGGCAGATCATGAAACTATTTTCAGGCCCGGTTCCACACGTGTACCCGAGGGTCAACCACGCCGTCACCGAAAACCGCCAGCAGTACATCCGTGTGTTATATGGGCCTTTGCCCCGGCAGCGCACCTGCTGAAGAGCTGTTTTCCCGCCGGACTGTCAGCTCTGGTATGGCTATGCAGCGTACTTAACATACGTTTAAAGGCCCCTGTGCATCCTTATTTGCTTTTAGTGCCGGTCTTTTCCCCGGCTGCCAGGTTTAGTTATCAACTTTCCTTTGTCGCGGGTCCAAGAAGCCGATGAGCAGCCACACCGGGCATGCTGGCCGGGACCATGATAGTAGTGGGGTCATTGCTTATATCCGCGCTTTTCGGACAATCCTTAGTATTCATTTAAAACGGCTCCACGTCTGAGACTTCATCCGGAACATGATCACTGTCGCCAGCAGCCGCCGATCCGGCGCCCTGGCCTTTCGGTGTTAAGAAGCGCACCCCGTTGGCTATGACTTCTACCTTGCTGAATTTCTGCCCGTCTTTTTCCCAGCGACGTTGACGCAGGCGACCTTCGATGAGCGCCTTGCTACCCTTATGCAGAAACTGAGCGCAGTTATCGGCCGTTTTGCCAAAGACCACGCAATCGATGAATAGCGTCTCATCCGTCATTTCGCCCTTTGCATTCTTTGATTTAGAATTTACTGCAATTCCGATTGTCGCCACTGGTGTGCCGCCCAGTGTATACGTACTTCCGGGTCCTTTGTGAGATTGCCTATCAGGATCACTCGATTAAACACGTATTATCCTCCCATTCCTGCGGAATCGAATATTCTTTTGATATTGCCGCCCGGCTCTGCCTGAAGCTGTCGCATGGCCGCATCGACAAAGCCCAGGCATTGCGTGATAGTCAGATCCGTCCTTTTGCCGGACAGGTGATATCCCTCGGCCGTGCGTTTAGTGATTTGAGTTCCAGCCGGATAGAAGAATTTGGATGTGCGCATGGTTAGGAAGATTGTGGTCTCGCAGTCCTCAATGACAATTGGGTAGACCTCTTCTTTAATCTCGGACGCAACAGAGGGATTCCCTATGATGATATCTCTCATGAGTGACCCGCTCTAGTGTTTAGATTCTCAATGAGCGGTACAGAGCCATCTTCATTGGCAAAAAAGATGTCGATGCCGTTCGCAAGCGCGTATTTATGAAATGCTGTCTCCGTGGGCGATGAGGCCCAGCCAGGGAATAAGACTATGGCAGCACAATTCAGCAGCAAAGGCAAAAAGTAATAATACATTGAATTCAGATGCTGCCAGCCCTCGGCATATTGTTCCCGTATTAACTTACCGTTAACCAGGCTTGGGAGTATGGGGACCGACCCAAATTTTAAAACTGTAGCGGAAAACCTCTGCGAAAGAGCAATAACGTCGCTCTCACTTAATCGCGAGGCGGCATAAAGGGGCACAGCTATAAAAACAATAGGTCTTTTCATCGGCATACCTCCTCTACGAGGCGGGGGGGTGAGAGAGCTGTATCGGAGGCTCTCTCACTGGCATCGATATACCTTTCCGACAAAGGGGATACGGGCAGGTCAACCGTATCCATCAGGGCCAGGTCTGCTGCAGGGGTGCAGGCTTCAGGTCTTGTTCCAGCTTTATAGTGATAGCTAAAGGCAGTAGCGTGTTTCTTCGAGCGTGGGGCCCTGTGCGGGTTCCATGCATTGGCCTTGATATTGATCATGTCGGCGATCTCAACCTGAAACATCTCTGCGATCACTTCTCCCGGCTTGCAGGCATGGCAGAGAGGGTATTTTGCCGATACCAGTACAGTGCTTGCCCTCTGGCGATCAATACAGGTCTTATACCTCATGTCTTCACATTTGAAAGCCGGGCAATTAAAAATGTCGGTCAATTTTGGCATTTTCCGGCCTCCCGTTCTTCGCGGCGTGACTCTCTGGATGAAATGCAAAGACAGGCCGCAAGAACAACCACGGAAACAACCACCATGATAACGGCCAGAATTATCAGCAGGGCCTTTACCATGTGCGCCTCTGTCCTTCGTCGCCCATACCCGCGATAGTCACTTCTGTCTTCGCGGTTTTATTCATTGGGGAGATGATCGCGGCAGGTATGCCGTTAATGCGGTAAACAGTTGGCTGTATCCGGAAGCCATAGGCGGTTGTTTCTGCGTCTGCAGTAATGGCGTGACTGATGCCGGACTTCATTGTCTTCACCGTCATGCCAATGCCGCCTACCAGGCCGATGACCAGACTGATAATGCCGACTATCATTGAGGCAAATATTACGCCTTCGGTCGTCCAGCTCCAGGCCGACTCGCTGCCCTTACGGTCCTTCATCTGCCGCCAGCCGCGTGACGGCTGTATTCTCTTGAAAAGATTGGCTGAGGTCGGTTTCATGCCGCAGTCCTCCTTTTGGACTTCATTTTTAGGTGCATTTGTGTTGCGCCATCCAGCTGACCGGTTATCGTTTCAATCTTGCGTTGCAAAGCCGCCATCTCCTGTAAATACTGATCTCGCTTTACTTCCAGCTTGGCTGTGGCCTCTGCGCTGGGGCGAATGTCGTAATCGGCCATAAACTGCTCATCAGCTGACCAGTCGGCAAGGGCCTTGCCCAAATCGAACGGAAAGTGCTGTTCGCCGCCGATGTATTTGTAAAGAGAGCGCGCCCCCAGCTCATAGGGCTTATGAGTAAAGGGATTGATGTGGGTGGATAGATACTCCAGAAAGCTGTTTACCCTGGCCGATTCCTGCGCCTCATCCCCGTACATGAAGATTCGTTGCAGGTGTCTGGTAATGCCGTCAGAATTGTTCAAATGTGCCATAAGTCAAAAAACCTCTGTTTTGTGACTTTTGAAAATGCACAGATTGAAAATTGAAAAGCCAAACATTGAAAAAATAAAAGGCAAAAACGATAAAAAAATTGAATTTACAAGCACTTGCAAACCTGATAGTATTTGAGATATGATGAACAGGAAAAAAGTGGTACAATTATTCAAGTTGTTTAAAAGGAACAGCACGTCGGCCCGGGCCATCATGGCGAGGGACAGGAGCCGACGCGCTGCCGTCTTGCCCAGGGTGAACGCATGTCGGCGAGGATCCCGCAGGCCTATATGGTCTGGGGTCACGCAAGGGCGAACTTGTAAGCAGGGCTGGAACTGATGAGAAAATGCCGACATGACTATACGAAAAGGAGAGAACATGAAAATGCCTGATATAGTACATCCCAGGCTTTTTAAGATTAAGGGTATTATATTCCAGGTCATTTCTTATGGTCCTTTGAACGAGGAACAGGCGGAGAAACTCGCCCGCGCTTATTATCGCAGTCGCAAATGGTCCGCGACGGATCGGGGCAGGCAATTCGACGTGAAGACTCATGCTGAACAAGATGCTGCAGGGATTCTATGAGAGCCGGAATATGTTCTCTTTTTATGGTCAAGCGGCCTTTATTGTTTCCGCCGTCGAGGATAATTATCGGCCCCTTGCCGTTGGGTGAGTAACCAACAGCAAACATAATCTTAGATAATATAAGACGATCCTTTTCGCGCTGGGAAAGTAAACGGGGTGGTGCAGGTTTTATGTTTTTTATTGCCGACATAAGTTAAGAATAAAGGATTGAATCCAGTTTGTCAAGGGGTAAAATGAATAATCCACAAAAAGACC
Organism: uncultured Nitrospiraceae bacterium; assembly: GCA_903822005.1. Taxonomy (GTDB): domain Bacteria; phylum Nitrospirota; class Thermodesulfovibrionia; order Thermodesulfovibrionales; family Dissulfurispiraceae; genus Fen-1308. The sequence goes on along the minus strand of CAIJNL010000002.1, from coordinate 78,713 downwards.
TACAGGATCGTATTCGGCAGATATTTGAAGCCAGCGGCTTGAAGAAGCGTCAATTTGCAGATAAATCAAATATAACAGCTAGTTATGTGGGGCATATTGTAAATGGCACATATACCGGTGATATCTCGGATCGAGTGATTCACTCCATTTGCAAAGCCTTCGGCTATAATTATCACTGGCTTAAAACTGGTGAAGGTAAGATGATGTTCGTTGAAAACCCCCGATTTCAAAGCGTCGAAGGTAGTATATTGTTGGGAGTCCCCATACTCGGCCGTTGGTCTGAAGGGGACCCGGCGATAATATGCGAAGGCATACAGGAGTACGCACCAATGAGAGCAGTGGAAGGGGGGAGGGCTTTTGTATTAAAAGAGGGCGGCATGGCGCCGCGTTTTGTGCCGGGCGATTATATTTCATTCGTTCCTGGCAGCAGTTACCAGGTTGGGGACCTTGTAATTGTTACTGATCAGTTTGGCGATTTTCTTATCCGTTACTTGAAAGAGGCAGACGGAAAGAGGTGGTTGGTCGCTGAGACGGCAACATATCCGCCAATAGAAGCGGATGGTTATGGCTATGCCATCAGGGGCAAGCTGCATGAGGCAGTAAGGCCGCTGGTATAGCGTGGCGGGGGCGGTTCAGGGGGCACCCTGCTGGGAGACCGCCTTTGCTATTGAGTATTGCATACGGCTGTGGTATTATTTAGGCATGAAGCGCGCAATAATAATTGCAGCCATTCTTCTATCTACGGTTTCTGTCGGTCATACCTGGAGTGACAATATATGCAATACTCAAGGCTGGAGTGTTAGATACAATATGCAGTCCGCAGGATCACCTGCAACATTTTATGTTGAGAATCTAACAGGGCAGGCTGCTTTCAAAATCACTGTAATGGTTTACTTCTGGGATTATTTCGGAAATCACATTGGCACTGGCCGCGGCTACAACCAGGGGCCTATATTCCAACATTTTACTTTTGCTACCCGCACCACGGATAAGGTCCATAAGATAACTGCTACTGTTTTTAATACCTGGGAGTACGGGCAATAGGCATGGACTTCCTATTTTTTGCATTTCTTTGGTATATTGGTCTATCGCTGATACCAGCATTTATTGCGTTCAACAAGGGGCGCAACTTCTTTCTGTGGTTTGTTTATGGTTTTTGCCTTTTTATAATAGCCTTCATTCATTCACTCTTTCTGAAAAAAACCGTTGAGACTATAGAGGAAGAGCAGCTGCATGCCGGCGGCAAGCGCTGTCCGTATTGTGCCGAGGTAATCAAGAAAGAGGCCGTAGTCTGTAAGCACTGCGGTAAAGGCTGGCCATTCAGTCAAACATCAGCTTCAGACATTGTTCAGTCGAAAATCCGCGCGGATCGTAGTGCCGAAGCAAAAACCATCGCTGCTGAGGCCGAGAGATTCCTGCAAGGTCGCAGGTAATAGGATAGGGCGACCCTGCAGCCGCCCTTGGTCGCACTCCCTTGAATGCTGTCCGCTTATCTGCCTACTACCACATCAAGACGCTACCCTGCGGACCTTCTCTGGCAAAATGAAAACAGACGTGGCGTTTTACCCCTTTACAGTTCTGCATCCGCTGTATAGTGCATAGAGATAAATGTATCACTGGTTATTATATCTATCGTTGCCCCTGCTGCCGATACATTTTGGTAATTTGGTGTGCGATAAGAGGCACTCCAGCCTGATGTGTATGTTATAACTGAATTTGCCGCTCCCGTCGCCAAGTTGTAAGCTACGATAGTTGGGGTAGCACGCATTTTCTGTGGAAATATCAAAAACAAGTCACAATTCCCACCTATTTGGAAATAAGTTCCCAATGAAGCAATGTTAGTAACTGTTCCGGGTTTTACTTCTATTAAATAAGATTTGCGGAAGTATCGTTCACACAAATAAATTAACACGGAAAGTGGACGCCATTCGAAATTGGTTGCGACCACTCCCAGTTCTAATTGTATTGCTTCATATTGGAGCGTTTGCGCGGCTGTTAAAGCCCCTGTGGTAAACTCTATACATATACCTTTGGCCGCATTGGCCGCCGCATTAAATGTAAAGGAATAGGCCGACATTGCAGACGATATAGCCAGCGTACCTGTTGCAATCTGAGTTTTTGCGCTGAAATTGTCAACGGAGTTGGCATAATATGCCGTCCAGGTAAGGGTTGTAATACTGGACGATGCCACTCTTAGGGATACGGTCACATTTTTATTTACCAAATCATATGTATTCGCTGACTCAATGCGCTGCCCAAACAATGTCCCTGTATTGCCGGTCGCTCCAGTGAATTTATACGCGAAAGGTAGAACCGCGCCGGCAACTTGCTGGCCTGTTATATTGGCACCCGTTGCAGCGGCATACCACCTATCAACCGTATATACCGGCGCGGCTGCGGCAATCAGCGATAACGCAGTGCCAGCATTTCGCTGGTCAACCCAAAACGAGCCATTAATAAGCCTGTTGCGGACTCCCTTCGTCTCATCTGGAATATTTGCAGCATGGATAACAGCATGGCGCACGTCAGTTAACGCATTTGTTAACACCGCGTCTGTTGTGGTTACGGTAGTATTGGGGCTTGAATACGTTGCAGTCTTGACCGAGGAGTATACCGTGGTGCCACCCAGCAGTATTTTCAGCCGCTGCCCTGGATAATAAAGGGTGGTTTTATCGCCTGAAATGGTGTATGTGGTACTGCTGGCATAGCCGAATGTCCAGTTTGTTTTTACCCATCCAGCTGCCAGCTCATCGGCTTGATCAAAGTTCAAGTTTACAGCATCGCCATAGCCCAGCTCATTAACAGCAGGTTTATAATAACCTGTGGGCGTGTAGCTGCCCGCCAACAGAAGCGCGGGTATAAGCAGAAAAGCAGCCAGAATTACTGTGATTTTTTTTAGCATTGTATTTTCTCCTTTAAATTTATGATGTGGGTGCGGCTAAGGGCTTGAAATACATATCCACTGTGACATCTTCACCTACCTGCAGCGTCCTGATAGGCACCAGCGGCACAAAAGCAACCAGTCGCGGAGGGGCATTTGTCGTGATCAGAAACATATGGTTTACAGGGCCGATAATGCTGGTCGCTGGCCCAATGACGATTGCTTTTGTTGTTATCTTGTAATGACCTGCATCCATTGCCAGTGAAGGGAATCCCGTATTGTCTCTGGTTATAGACCCTCTGGTGTATCCTATGCCTGCCCCAGGTTCCCCCATAATATCAGCGGGAACATCAGAAGCAGTGGGGCTGTCATAACAAAGGCCCAGCTGGAAATTGACCGGGGGCGCACCGTTCCGGAAAAAAACATCCAGGATATCATACTCGCCCTGATTGTACATGGCATTGTATGCCCATGTTTCATGCAATATAATCCCAGCGGCAGATCGATGTTTAATATGATAAACATTCACTACTGGCCCGAAGATTATGGTAAAAGTTTCAAAGCTGCACAAAAGCCCATACAGGAATGCGTCGCCAAATCGCGCGTGGACTTTTAGCTTCAGCCTCTGTATCGGCGTACAGGACCAGCGTTTAACCGGCCCTCGCAGCTCAAAAATGCCGATCAAAATACCGAGTGTCAGCATTACAAGATGCAATATTTTCTGCACTATCAGCTGCGTCATTTTCTTCATTTTTTTATCTCCTTTTCTCTTTTCTATTATTTATCCATCGCCCCAACGAGCGCCCCACTGGTTGCCCCATCCGGCACTAATCGTAACTGTGCCGCCTACTTCCATTACAAACTCTACCGCGCCATGATCAAAGAAGTTGGCCCCCCATGGAGCACCCCACTTACCGCCCCAGCCGTCCTTCGCCATATATGATGCACCACCAACCAGTATCTCAAAGCTACCGTCACCATGCATGGCATTGTAATGCTGTAACGTATCAGAGCCCAGGTCAATACTAAATTCCACTGCGCCAGTCGCTTTGTAGTGCTGCAATACTTCGCCGTCCACAGACAATATAAATTCCACTGCGCCAGAAAACATATTCGCAATCCACCATTGTTGAGCCACTACCTGCATAGAGCCGTCATTGCGTGATATTGCTGTGATTTGATATTTCAGGCCGTCATAGAGCTGACCAGTCAGCAGTATGGTCTGTCCAGGCAATAAATTAAAATGCTCCCAGAAGACATTGCCTGTGGCAATATTCAGCAAACTTTTCCACCTCAGCAGCAGATGCAGTACTAAATGATCGGCATACGTCTGTGAGCGGACAAATGATAAATCTATGGTTTTCGGATATGGCGTGCGCGTGTCGCTATAGTGGTGAATGCTGTTGGTGTCGCTCTTTAGGGAAGACCCGGTCCAGTCGCTCTCAGAACCCATCTTTGAATAATTCTTACCAAAATTGGCGGTCAATTGATTACAGAGATCGGTCAGTACAGTCTTGGAAAACTCCCAGGAATCTTTGTCTGTTTCCGCCTGGTCTATGGTTTTCGTGGCTGTCGGCGGCGTATCGTCAATATACGTCAGGTAAAATTGCCCGCCAATGTCTTGCAGAGTTGATCTGCACTCAAACGCCAGTTGCTGCATAAAGCTGGTTGGTACAAGCGCATCGGTCTGCCTGAATCCAAACTTATAGCCTCCGGGGATTGCTGCAGCATATTTGGCCCCGGCAGCGTCGAAACTGGGCGTGTTGATATCAGCCAGCGGTATGCCAAAAAGATTGACCAGGAACTGTTTTATAACATAGTCAGGCCGCTCAATTGTGCTGCCAATTGTGCCATAATCATGTGCCGTACTGGCAAAGCCGTTGCAGGCGGCATGGAACCGCTGTACTCCATGCGTGGCGATGGGGCCGCCGGTCAGGGTGACTGTGCCGGGAATATACGAAACAACTTTCCAGACATCGATAAGGTACCAGTCGGATGTTCCCCAGGACAGATGTATTGAGCAGGGATCATCCCAGTTACCGCCTTGGATTGTAAATGTATAGTTTACAAATCCTGTGTTATTAACAACCGGGCCAATTTCGCCATTATATCCACCACAATTGACCGCAAATTTTAAGGTCGATATGGTGTTTATTCGAAAATTAAACGTCTGCGATAAAATCTTTCCGTGCGGAGTGGCAGGGAACCCATAATTAGCCGGATTCGATAACATCGGACGGTCCCAAGTACCATCATTCCCATCAGCAGAATTACCGCTGCAGGTGCCGCTCGGCCAGGCATTATTGGGGCGAATCAACATCGTTACTGGGGGGATGGCTCCAACATCTAGAGCATAATCTGCGTCAGTCACCTTTATATTGACCATTTTAGTGGCGCGCAGCAGCTGCTTGCCGTTTTCCCATACCACTGAAAGGCCATCAGATACTGAATATAGACGACTGTTTATTTCGGCAAAGGCTTCTGTTACTGCACCCAGCTGGTGACATGCCAGCAGGCTATCGTATTTGCTTTTTACTTCCTGCACCTCTGCGCCATGCCTGTGACTGGAAGCTGCTGAATTATTATATTGGCGCGCAACGCCGCCAAGTATCCAGTTGCCACGGGCGTCAAGTGTAGTGCCGGTATAATATATCTCTTCGTCATCTATCAGCACAGATCCTGTTGCAGGCAATGCATTCTGTGTTTTCGTTATGATGATATCGGTAATTTGAGTTTCATTAATGGCCCATAGCAGTGTAGACCTAACACCCCAGTCCACACGCAGGGCAGGGCCTTGTATGCCGGTGCCGATGATTATCGGCTCGGCGCTGCCTACGTCTTCAAAAGCATTGAGATATGTATTAGTATTAATAATCGGCTGGTGATAAGTCTGGTCGATATGATACAGGCGTGACGATACTTTGCAGTCAAAGCTTTCAGTTTTCACCTTGCCCTGCTGCTCCATAAACCCCTTGGTCAAAATAACCGGGCCGTCCGAGGCAGGTACACCCAGATCGTCCAGATATGTTTCAAGCAGGGTAATCGGTGCGCCAGCTATAGGATATGCTTCCAAGGCCTCGCTCAGGCGTGGATAGCTGCGCCAGGGCCGAGTATTATCAAAGGAAATCGTAATTGCCAGATTATTGGCAGCAGTGTCCATAAAGGATAGCTCGCTGCTGATGCCCTGTATATTATTTATATAGTCTTCGTACTGATGCCCATCAACTTCTATATTTTCCGGCGCCCAGTAAACCAATGGGCCATTGATAAGCTGGATCTGCGTAAGAAAGACCTGAAGCGCATCGGGCCGCTCACGCAGTTGCGCAATAGTGGGCATTAGGGCAGGACCTCAAGAAAGGAAAGGGAAAAGCTGGTGCCAAATTCATCATCCTGCATATCAGCTACCGCGGTCAGCTCGCCAAATATCCATATGCCCGTATCGTCTCGTAGCCAAAATGGCTTAGAACCGGCCCATGCGGCATAAAAGGTCATAAAATTGGCAGACTGCACGGGGTCAGCATTTTTTACATTGTAGTGTCGCTGACGGCGGGCACTACCCTTTACCCAGTAACGAGGCTTGCCGTCGAACCTTTCGGAGCGATCTACATTAAAGAGTGGCTCGTATGCTCCTTTCGGCAATACCGGATTTACCTCAAACTCATAAGTGGCACCAATAAATAATTCAGAAATATAAGGGATCGCACTCGGACTTGCTATAGTAAACTTTTGGTATCGATGCGTCAGCGATGCTGCAGCTGACTTATTAATAAGCAGATTGTCGCCCTGCGTCCAACTGGCAAGTACATCGGCATAGCCGCTGTCAGCATCTGACGCCTTCCAGCTCAGTCCCACACCTGATAGATTGTGATAGGCCGGCACTATCAGCCGATCTATGGCAATAGGAGCAGAACCCTGATCGATCTTTATGGTTGTAGTTACGGCGGCAGTGGGGCGAAACTGTAAGCCAACGTCACGGTCATACGTGCGATAAAGAGGGTAGGTTGGGTCTTCAGTTCCTGTGGCTAATGTAACAGTCGATATTTCGAGTATGTTTTTATAGCAAAGCGCCACATTATCGCCCATTATTATCTTCTCCTCTCGGCTATGCGGACTTCTCCGCGTTCTATTTTGCGGTTTATTTCACTGACCAGCTCAGTAGCCATTTCAGGCGTAGTCTTAGTAGCTCCATTGATCGTTATTCCGCCCTGGATAACCAAAGAGCCACCGCGGCTAGTGTTTTGTTCGGCTGTTAGTATTCCCTCGCCCCTGTGGATAAATGCCAGGCCACTGCGACGCACGTAAGGAGTACCTGAGGCATAAGACGGCGCCGCATGTGCAAATGGTACATTGCCCCACGAATCACCACCGTAATTGACCACTGGCGTGGCATATCCCTTTGGGGTGTTTGCCGCTGTAAGTTCTGTATTTACCTGCCTGATCTGAGCAAGCAGTCTTGCCAAAGAGGCTTCGGCCGTTGCCGTGTTAAGATTTAACTCCCTGTTAAAGGCCACCTGCTGATCAAGATCTTTAATGCGCAGCTGCAAAGAATAGATCCACTGCTTACATTCTTGTGTGGATGAATTCACCTTATCAGCATAAGATTGCCAGGCATTGGTGGTTTGATCGGTATCAGTCTTCATCAGGCGCAGTTTGCTGATCAGCTCTTCCATGCCGGTCTTTGCCTGGCCCACTTCAAACTTTGAGCTGTCAAAACTAAAACCGGTGTCTTCCGATTTGTATTTCGATATAAAGCTTTTCAGCTGTTCAATGGCTGCCTTGGTCTTTTCAGGGTCAAATGGGTTATTGGCCTCGCCGCTCATCACGCTCTTGACCATGTCCTGATAGTCTTTAACAGCCTGATCTTTCCCGGTTGGCTGTTTGCCAAAGTTTTTATTAAGGAAGCTCTCCGCGTCTTTTATGGTATCGTTGATGAGCTGAGACTTTTGTTTCAGTTCATCAACCTTTTTTATGGCATAGTCATATGCGTCGCCGTAATATTTGGCCAACTCCTGGATAATCTTTTCCTGTTCCCCATAGGTCTTTTTCAGTTCCTCGGCAGTCTTTTTGGCAGCCTCGATGTAACCTTTTTCTTTATCTATCTTTTTCTGCTCAAGCTGCTCGCCGGTGCGCGCTATTTCAGTACGAATAGCGGCCGTCTTTTGGTCAACTTCAGCCGAGGCCTTTTCATAGTCTGCCTTTTCTTTGTATAGTTTCTTGCGCTGGTCCCATGCATCAAGCTCGGCCTGCAATTCCCTTTCGAGCGTGTCGCGCTTAGTCTCAAGGGCTGTTACTTCAAGCTGATTTTTCTTGGCATAATACTCTTCTTCGGAGGAAATACCCAGCTCTTCCATCAGCTGCAGTTTGTCTTGCCTGGTTTTGATCTCTTCATCAAACAATGCCAGGCTGGCTTTAAGGAACTGCTGGTCGGCCGAAAGGCGCTCTTTATTGCGGTCAATCAGATCGGCTATGGCCTTTTTGTCTGCAGCCTCATCTTCAAGACGCTTTTTCTTTTTATCCTCCGACATATCATCTAGCATTTTCTGCGTATCTGCTCGCATACGTCGCAGTGCACCCAGCTCCTGCCGCGATCGATCAGGCTGCGGTACATCTCCGAGCAAACCGCCTGTCACGCTGTTCAGTGAAAAACTGGCAGCCGCTTTCAGCCCGCCCCATTTTGTTTCGCTGGCATCTATCTGTGCATCGATGGCCCTAAGCTGTTCTCGAAGTTTAGATGTATCCGCATCAGAGAGTTTATCAAGCAAGGCGATGACTGCAGGCAAAAGCTTTTGCCCTATGGAAACGGCTGTGCCCTCAGAGCTAGATTTTAAATCTTTCAGCTTTTGTTCAAACTCATGTGCTGCCGCTGCTCCATCTTTCGAGAAAGAAAGGCCAAGTGCGTCTGCCCTGGCCATCATCTTTTGTATGCCGGCAGATCCTTCGTTCAGCATCGGAATCATATCCTTGCCGCTGCGGCCGAACAAGTTCATGGCAAGCGCGGTTTTAGTGACTCCATCGGGCATTCCTTTAAAGCGGTCTGCGACTTCGAGCATCAGCACATCGGTGTCCTTAAAGTTGCCGTTTGTATCTCGAATATTAATGCCCAGCTTTTTAAAATATTCTGCCTGCTGGCTACCGCCGTCTGCTGCATTCATGATGTTTTTGGCAAAAAATCCGGTGGCTTTTTCAAGAGATTCCATGCTGGTGCCGGTCTGGTCTGCCACATAGCGCAGCAGCGATAGTTTCTCTACAGCAATTCCGGTCTTTTGAGACATCTCATAAAGTTGCGCCCCGATCTGGACCGTTTTTGTGAAGGCCTGCACCATATAGGTGACGCCCGCAGTAATGGCAACAACCACACCCGCAATGCCGGGTTGTATGTTGCCGATCATTGCCAATAACCTGCCGATAGGACCGTCGCCGGCGCCGCCTAGTTCGGTAAGTGAATTTTTCAGCGCATCAAAAGCAGGCTTGGTGTTGTTATAGGCCTGTATGGTAAGATCGACTTTATTATCGCCCTGTGCCAAGTTTCATCCTTTCCATGCGTTTTTTTAACTTCTTTGCCTTTGTCATCGTGCGCTTGACATGTGCCCGCTCAAACTCTTTCTTTTCTTCGTCAGTAGGTCCACACAGCGCAATTCGCATTCCTATTACAGACTCTCTGAATATAATTTCGCGCTGCATGTACTTTATGTATGGCTCGCATTCATCCGGCGTATAACCCCACAGTATTTCATCCATGCGGGTAATATCGCCCCTCGAAAGCAGTAAGACTAAGCCTTCAGCATATCCTCTGCGGCCTTTGCCTGCTGTATTATCGTCGACACCCTCTGCATCGTCTCTGTTAACATTTCGAAGAGCAAATGCAAGGGGCTGAGCTCGAAAAAATCCTCTACCGCCCTTATCATTTCGGGTATCTCTATCGACCAGCGGATCTTTTCCTCGATCTCAGGCAGATCTTTGTCCTTCGGCCGCATGCCTTCAGGCGTAAGCGCAATTGCCAGCGCCTTGTGAATGTCAGGCCCAAAAGATGCGATAACACCGGCGGCGTCGAAAGTCTGCGGCATGGGCTTGCCCCTTAACACTTCAGCCAACTGGTCATATTGGGCCAACACCAGGGGTCTTTGTATCCATGTCTTGCCGCCGAATATGTAAGTCTTTTTTCTGAGTTCCATAAACCGTCCTTTTTTAAAAACTCCCCTGTCCCCCTCTTAAATTGAGAGAGGGACAGGAGGGGTCGTTAGCTGATAATCGTTGCCTCAGTACACTTTAGGGTGCACTGTATTGCGCTGCCGGCAGAGCCGTCCTGCAAATAGGCCTTGAAAGGCCCGTTGTAGATGATGCCGCCATCATCCTTGATCACCGGAGTGTCTTTGTCGTAGACAAGCTCCTGTATCAGGAACTCCAGATATTCATTGCCCGCTGTGCCCACGCCGGTGCCATTCTGATAAGCGACCTTGAAGCTCGATTCCTGGAACTTCAGCGCCTTGAAGTACATGTCCATGGACTCAAACACGGTGTTGATGTTGCCCTCGATCACCGCATTGCCAGGGGCAAGGCTGCGCGCCACGCCTTTGCTGCCGCAGGTGGGTGTGGCCTTAATGGGCCGCTTGAGCGAAAAGTCGAAGTCTGTGACTATGGCTATCGCGCTGCCGCCTTCTTCAATTGTGGCCATTGAGAAGCCGTCAAATGAGTCATGACCCGGATCTGTGAGTGAGCTGTCGGTCGGCTTGCTGTTAATAGTGCCGTCGACAACTGCAGAGCCGGTGCTGGTGTCGGTTATGGTCTCAGCGTCCTGGAAAGTGCCGCTCACGTCTACCAGCAGCAGTATGCCAGTGGTGCCTGTGTCATAATCAAACACTATCCGGCCCTTGGCGCCTGAGGTACCGCCGGTTATTACCAGGCCATTAGTGAAGTTGGCGCTCTCGGTCTTGTAGTGCAGAGTAAGGACCTCGGCCATGCCGGTAGTTTCAAAGTCAATGTCCTGCTCGCCTTCATCTTTACCCTTTAGCGAAAAGCCGCCAAACATGGCGGACATGAAGGTGATGTAAGCGTTTATGTCCGGAAAGCCTTTTTCAATTGTGTATGTTGGCAGTACGGCCTGCAGCTTCATTACGTGCTGGTAATAGCCGCTGCCGAGGGTTGACGGTGTTACTGCGCCAAAACAGCCCGCAAGCAACGGGCCGAGCTGCCAGCCGAGTGGAGACGGTATGCCGCCGCCAACCTTTTGCGCGCCACGCGTGGGCTTGCGCGGATTTACGCCCAGGCCGATGATCGAGCTGGAATTGAGATTGATTCCGCCCTTAAGAGATTCGCCACCGCGCATGCCGATCTTACGAAATGATGTCGGGGTGGTCGGAAAGTTTGTCCCCGCCGCGTTTTGCTGTATGGCCAGATATGCGTTGCTGCCGAGTGCCTGTGTGCTCATGACTTTATCTCCTCCTTAAATTGAGATCTATGATTAACACTCGCCCTTTGGAGTGTTGTAAGAGATTTCTACATCAATTTCAGCGTCGCCGATGATCTTGCCCTGATCGTCTATGAGCATATTGTCCTGCGGCTGCGCTGTGCTGGTTGCAAGTTTGACACCACCGACAGTCCAGTAAACATCTGTAAATATAGCCTTGTAAACGTCAGCAATCATGCTTCTGATTTCGGCTCCAGTGGTAACGCCTTTTACTGAGAAGATCAGTATCTTCACCTGCAGCCGCCAGCAGAATCGGCCCATTAACTTGAACTCTGTATCAGGCTTGTTGACTATATCTTTAACATCAAGGCCTACAGTCTCGGCCGCGCCAAACGGGCTGAGCTTCCACTCGGTTACCTTGAGCCCCGCATTGGTCTCATAGCCATTTATCTTTTTAATGGTCTTCATGCGTTCGACCACAGCTGACACGATTTTTGCGCGTTTATTAGACACTTTCTCTCACCGTATCCTGCTGTATTGTCATGTAGATGACCATGGCGGTAAGGCGGCTTGCTCCTGATCGCAATTCTATCTCGGCCACGAGGCTGCCGACGTCGGCGGTATCAGTGGCATTGAGGTCTACATAGCCGGTGCCCTTAGTCTGGTCTATCCAGGTGCATGTCTTTTCGGCAATTACATATTCGGCATCGTCTGCCTTGGCACGGGCTCCAAATACCGCTGTCCAGCTGGTATAGTCGGCCTTCAGATCAAAAGGTATTCTTGGCGTGTCGCCGCGCATGATTACCGTCTCTTGCTGCTCAGTTGCTGTGGCCGTATAGACTCGGGCGCCCATAACTGGCAGTACCATGGTGCCGGACATATTCACCGGCGTTGTCTCATCCGTAAGGGCGCTGGTCAGTTTGCGGTTAGTCGCGGACCAGACTGCTGCCTTAACAGCGGCTGCAATCGCGGCAACCAGGGCCTGACCATCAAGATCATTGAGCAGAGCGGCCTCTATGGCAGTAGCCAGAGTGGTGCGTTCGCCTGATGTAAGCGCCATGGCGTTGCCCGCTTTGGCCGCATTATCCGTACCGCGCATGTCAGTGTTTGCGGTTACGGTATCAACCAGTGTGACCCGCGCCTGAGTGTCGGCAGGCTTTGTGCGGGAGGAAATGGCCGCATCTATCCGCGCCAGTTCTGTAGCCAGTTCTGTACGCACCTGAGAGGCTATGGCGGCAAGGGTCAGTCCCGAAAGTGACGGATTGACCGCCGCTATCTTGTTAGTAATCGCTGTAAGTACCTTCTCGCTATCTGTTTCGTCGATAATCTGAGCTTCTACCTCATTGGCTATTGCTGTACGCTCGCCAGTTGTCAGAGCAAAGCCTGTTTTGTCGCTTACGGTTACCGCAGGGGTTGCCGCACTTAGAGCCGCTAATTGCAACGCAGGGAAATCAATATTATCAATAGCCTTTACCTGTGCAGGCAGATTGCCGGACGCATCCGCAGCAGCCAGAGTCGCCGGCACCTTACCGCCCGATAGATTGACCTGCCCGGCTCCTGTACCAACGGACACCTTCACCCCCGCATTGCCAAGGGCATAAGCATCACCCGTCTGTATGGCCACTATCCTGAAGCCGTCAATAACTCCAACCCCGGCAATGCCATCAACCGTGGCCGCAATAGACACCTGCACTATATCGTTCAGACTATATGCCGGCACAGTGCCAGTGACCTTATAGCGGCCTGTGGCCATGTTTGTAACTGTGAGCACAAAAGCTGCATCATCCGCACCATTCCGTGTCGCAGTGGCTACTGGCAAAGAGTCAGCGTTAAGGGCCTCGCCTGACGAGGGCCGAGATGTGGTAAACTCCGCATAATAATTATCCCCAGTCTTATAAATCATCGCACCCTCCTTATGATGTCAGACCCTACAGTGTTGTGGGATCCCGGGCTCATCATCACCAGATCGTCTCTGGTTTTGTACATGTTGTACGGCATCGACAGCGTTTTATAGCCTGGTTTGGAAAAAATGACGATATGTGGCGTGTGATATGTTCTGGCGAGCACGCCATCCGTCACCATCGAATTTTCAGACTTCGGGCTGTAGCCTTCATAGCCTGTTTTAGATATCAGCGGGGTCAGCACTCTATGTATCCGCGCCCCGGAACTGAAAAATCCGTTTGCATCGGTCGTCCCGCTGGATACGACCGTACCGGCAAGATTTTTGATGCTGATAGCTACCCCAGCCAGTAAGTTCCCCTGATCGTCGATGACCGTTAGATTCGAGGTGAACTTGAAAGTAAGAGACCCGGTCAGCGGCATGCCGTTGGAATTGTAACCGAGGAAAAGCCAAGGCACGTTATCGGTTTGGTTCTTTGACAGGAAAATACCGTCGATAATTGTCTGATTGTATCCCGTATACCAGGCAATATCTTGCGCCGAAAATGTAGACGTGGGACTTTGAAACGTGATATTGTCCTGATTCTGGTCGAGTCCAATCCCCTCGACATTTGTTATTTTGGGCGTGACAACAGTCGCATTGCCCGTTTTCAGTGCCAAGCCCGGATAACGACAACCCCGATATGTCCCATAACCATAAATCTTGAACCCGTTATTATTAACTGGAAAGTCGCAATCGAAAATCTCACTGCCGGCTGATGCGTTCATGTCCCTTGACTGATACTGATTATTCCATCCAAGATAAGCATTACTCCCCCAATTAATCCCCAGTTGAATGAGCGAGACTCCATACCAGTAACACGTTCCGTAATACTGATCATCTCCGCCATTAAAATACGGCCCACTCGTGACAATAAAAACTCTATTATTCAGGTGCGAATCATAGGTGTTTACCTTGTTCCCAAGGTAAGTAGTAGTGTTACCTCCGAGACCAAGGCTGCCATAAAGAATAATCGCCCCGTTATTGTGCTTAAAATATGTGGTGGTGTTAACATTGCTGGCATTGAAGCCAATCTTTAAGTTTGCATGGACAAAATAAATACCGCTATTTTTCTTCCAAACGTCATATTCTATGGCTGTTAGATCAGCCGCAGGGAAAACGAGGCCCCAGCCATTTGCAATATCTGCGTGCCAGATATCGTACATCAGTAAGGGAGTGCCGCTGGTGCCGCCGCTGACCAAAATGGTAGGCAGTCCCTTTTTATAGTTTACAGTCTGCCCCAGACCGTAATTTGTAACATTAGTATCATTATAAGAATTGGTTGTTATATCCAGAGATCCGCTGGATGAAGAGCCTGTACACAATAGACAAGAAACAGGGTCGCTGAAATCGTCTGCCGTGTTTCTCAGTAAATGATATGAGTTTCTTTTGTCCGCGCTGGGAGAATAACCGGGGATTGCTGTCCAGCTTAATGCCACAGTTTTATTGCCAGCATCCGTCGTGATGCTGAACGTATCAGATCTTGGAGAGAATGTCGTGATATTCATGCCTTCATTCCTGCACGCAAATACCCTGTAATAATAAGTCGTGTTGGACGCGAGATTCCCTCCGGCTTGGAGAGAGCCAGTCAGTCCGGTGGGCTTTGCGAGAGTCAGCAATGCAAAGGTATTAGCCATTGCCGTCTGATCCTGCCAGCGCCAGTGTCGTCATTATCTGCTCTTCTTCTGCCTTCAGCGCGTCAAGGGTCATGAATTTGTTAGTGTTCGGCGTCTCGTAAAAATCAGGCTCCTGGCCTACCCGCGTTTTTTCAGCCCCGATCATGAGCATCCGTTCCCGCAGTGGGGCCAGATCAACAACTGACATACTCACTATCTGCAACGTATTTTCGTCCGCCTTTATGTACCACTCGCCGCCGGTTGTTTCCATATTAATAAACCTCCTTTTTCGGCACGTCATTTATCCGCACGCCCGGCGTGATCTCGTTGCTGCCCTGCTGCCAGGGCGACCATTCGTTTATAACTATGCACTTGCCCGTGAGCGCACAGCCGGAAGAGAGCAGTGCGAGGACCATGCCAAGCGCCAGACTGATCAATATGCCGAAGATCGATCTCATAGCCTTACCAGCTCGCCTCAGCCTGAAACATGGCCTCGCCCTGGAAGGATTTAACCTTGTACTGTATGGCCTGGGGTAGATAGCTTGCGGATACATATGGTGAGAGTGTAAATATCCAAACGCGCAGGCCTCTATATCCACCGTAAAGAGTAGACTTGGTTCCCTCGGTCGATATTCCGTAACGGCCGCCTACAAATACCTCTTTGGGCAGACCAAAGAAGGGAGGGTTTTCCACTTCTGCTACTGATTTGGTCTTACCAGTCTTAATGTTGGTATAGGTGACAACATTCGTTTTCCCCTTATTCGGATTAACCTCAGTCGTCGTTGTATATTTATTGTCCGGATCACCAGTAATATCTTTCGGCAAATTCGGAACCGCCTTTTCCACTTCTTCTTTCTTAAGAGTTACCAGGGGAACGCTCATCTGCTCCTTTACACGAGTGATCTGCTTTGTTTCCTTCATCTCGGCCGTCGGCTGAAAGCCTGGGGTCGAAGGAATAGGCGCTTGCCGCGAGTGATACCACCACGAAGCGCCAAAGCCGAGAGCCAGCAGCAGGACAACTATGATACCCGCCATGATACTATGTGATTTATCGAGCGTCATTTCGGCGCCTCCGATGTCATTGCCGTGGTGTGGGTATCAGTCACAACCTTTGTGGTATCAGGCGGCACAGGCTGCCCCATCTTCATGGCGAATATCCTCTCAACAGAAGATATGCCCAGGAGCAGACCGGAAAGACAAAAAGCCGCCCAGGGGAAATCAGGCACATCGCCTTTGGCAATGGCGACCGCACCGCTGAATGTGGTATAGGAGATGATCACAAATGCGCCCAGCACGCTTTTAAGCGACGCTTTGCCGCAAGACTGCAAGCTCTGGTACAGTACCCCAAAGCGCGCGGAAGTCGCAGTATACATAAGGGACCAGAACAGCCCTATCGTCAGGCCCACTAACCACAAACCTTCCTGACTGGTCAGTGCTTCTAGTATTTCTTCCAATTCGTTCATTTCTTGCCCCTTATGACTGCCCATTCCCGGACCATCCATGCCCAAAGCCTGCCAAACAAGCCTTTGCCGATCGCCGCTACCTGGTTTGATTCTGCCGCGACCTTATCAGCATCTTCCTTGTTTTTGCGTGTGTAAAGCATGCCAATAAGAAAGATTATGGCTAGCGCTATTGCGATGAAGATGGAGCATATGATTTTCTCTATCATTTGAAGTCTCCTTTCAGCAGTGTGTCTGTTACTGATTGCTCGGCCGCCTGTTTAAAACAGACCAGACAGGCCTCATCGCCAAGGCTGGGTATGCAGCGCTGAAATCTTTGTATCTCACAGCGCTTGCTCTTGTCGTGTAAGCACTCAAGCTGCCATTTTTTAAAGGTCAGGCTCATATTAAAAGGTCCCTCAGCGTCTGGACATCGAAATTAGGGCAGGTTTTGCCCTCTGCCTTGCCGCTGGCTGTCTCGCAGTGCCCGAGGATGTTTTCAACCGGTATTCCGTGAGTATTCATAAGGTGCCGGCAAAGACCGATCAGGGCATTCATCTGCGCATCTGTGGGAATAGGGGCTGTCTGCCCGATCAGGCAGATCCCGGCGCTCTTGTCGTTATAGCCAAGGCAATGAGATCCTATCTCGTTGCCGGTTACCCAGTTATCATCATTCAACGGCCGGCCGGGCTCTATTACGCCGTCTTTTAAAGAGTCATATTCTTTATGCGGCTCGGGGTGGCCATTTAAAATGACGTAATGGTATCCGATGCATTTCCAGCCCCTTGCCTTGTGCCACTCATCAATAGCCTTAGCATTACCCCAGGGAGAGTCAGAGCAGTGGATGATTATGTTTTCGAACTTTGCCATAATTATTTCACCAGGTGCTCATAATCGCGGATGTCAGCCTTTACTGCTGTAGCGATTCTGAGGATTATTACTTTTACATTTGTGGCCTCTTCTTTCATTGACTTGATGTCTTCTTTTATTTCAGTGACAGGGACGCAATCGGTGCAGTCTCTGCTGGAAAGTTTTTTTAATGCCTTGTTTCCGAAAAAAGTGATTACAAGGGTTAGAATGCATGACACTGATGCAACTCCAAGAGTTCCCAACTCGATACCCGTGCTACCAAGATGTTTTGACGGCACTCCTGGTAGTATTTCCTGGGCATAGAGGTAGCCGCCCTCGGCAATGAAGATGAGCAGTGCCCCGATAAGAAGCAGGCTAGTGATCGCAGTGCGATATATGAAAGATAGGATCTTTTGTATTTCTATCTTTTCGTTCTTCCGCACTGTTTTACCTCCCTATCCCCTTGAAAGTATTAATACGGTAAATCCGATATCTGGCACCGCGTGATGCACCCCGGCTATGTTGTAAATAGTGCCGCCGATGGTAAGGGTTTCGCCCTCTACCGCGCTCTGAACCATTGAGGTCTGGCACCCGAACATGGGGCTGCTTGAATCTATGCCCACGCTTGCCAGCAGCTGCGCCAGGTGATATGCGGCGTCGAAGTAGCCTGTTACGGTCGATGGGCTACCGCTTTTTGGCGTATAGACACCATCGACCGCATCGAGGTCTTCAAAGAAGATGCTTATATCTTCTTCCCAGGCCATTATCCGTTAGTTGCTGGACTTTACCTGAGTGAGGATCTTGGGCCTGAAGCAGAGCGGCAGCGGATTGCTCTGGCTGTGCAGGTCGTAGCCCCTGCCCATGTCCCTGGGCTCTATCTTCGCGTAGATCTCAAGGCCGATGGTGTTGACAGCCTCGTTGAAATCTGCCGGCGCAAAGCTGGTGCTGAAGCTGTTCAGGGTGCCCTCAGGGAAGGCATGACCATAATTGGCCGCTATGAACCTGCGGGCAGCGCCGTCAGGATCAGTTGCGGTGCCGCGGTACTCTTCGAACGTGATGCCGCCAAAGCTGAAGTTCTTGCGCGGATCTCCGCCCAATACCTGCACAGCGCCGACATGATACTTGAAGGCGTCTTTTACGAGGGCATGGGAGATGAGCTTGTCGAAGAACTCCTGAGATACCAGGCAGCGCACCCCGGTCATTACTTCGCCCTTCAGGTTGTCTTCGATATTCCTGACAACCTCAAAACACTTGCCCTGCACGTTAGTGGTGCTGGTGCCGAGGGCAAAGTCTACCTCTACCTGCTGTATGCCAAACTCGGTGTACAGGTTGTAGAGAGTAGAAGCGTCTGCATCGAGGATGATACCCTTCAGCGCGCCCATGCGCAGATGCTCAAGCGTAATGGCATGCTTGTTACGCATGGCCTGCAGCTTGTCGTTTATTACGTCCGAGACGCCAGCCATCTGGTTATCGGTGCCGAATTTGCGGACGCCCTGTACTTCGTCCGGCAGGATCACGTCGTCATGCGGAATGTGCGGAATGACGAACGAGCGGACTTTTCTCTTTCCCGACTTGCCGGTGGTCCCAGGGGAGCCGACAGGCTTTGTGGGCAGCAGATTGAGCACGCCGTTGTACTCTTCCACAAAAATGGTGCGGGTCGTTACACCCTTGCCGGGGAAGAGGTTGAGCTCGCGCAGTCTGCCGTAATTGTTGGGCAGCACATTTATGGCTGCCGTGAGCGATGCTACGTTGAAAGCAGGGTTATTGTTCAGTTCAAACATGGCGTTATGCCCCCTTCCTTACGGTGATGAATTTTTCTTTCAGCTGGGCAAGAGCCGCAGCCTTCTGGGTGTCGGTAATGCCGGCTGGCCATACCAGGCCGCTCTCTTTCAATACAGCCCTGTTGGTGACCGCGACGCCCGGCACGTCGGCGGCAGTGGCATCGGCCGGGGCGATCATTGCGCCATAGGCGCGCTGCGAGCCGTTTACGGCCGACAGGTCAAGCGCTTTTACCTGGCCGTCTGCAGCGTTTACTGCAAGGGTAAAGCTGTCACCCACATGGAAGTCGTTTGTGCCGTCGTTGATGGTAAAGTTGATCTGAGGGCTAGTGAAGCCGGCGCCGACTGTGGCGTCACCCAGGATATCGCCGTCAGGATCTTCGACTTTAAAGGTACCGCCGTTGCTGGCTGCCGCGCTGCAAGAGAAGGCATAAACGCCCACTTTGAAGTCAGAGCTCAGAGAAACACCAGTTACCGTGCCGTTGCCGGCATTCCCAGACGCGGCAGCCGCAGCCTGGGCAGCGGCAATAAGTTTGCCTATAACAGTACCGGGTACAAGCACCTGGCCGTGCAGAACGGTGACTTGCTCGCGCGAGGCCCTGACCTCTTCCTCATCGAGGATGATGTCAGCGGCATAGTTGGGTTCTGTGAAAGTGCTGCCAATGGCGATTGCAGCCATGCCCGCCGAGGCGGCCGGATCGAGGATCTGGCTGATGGCGAACGCTATGAGCAGTGTGAGAAAAAGATACAATTTGCGCATGGTTATTTGCCTCCTTTGTTTTTGTCTGCCTCAGCGGCGCGCGCCTTGGCGTTTTTAACGAGATCGTTTTCTTCTGTGCCGGTGCCGCCATCGCCTGCAACGTGCGGTACCGTGCTGCCGTCTTTGCGCAGCTTATCGAGTGAGACGCCCCTCTCGCTCTGTGCGTTAAGGACCTTGAGGGCCGTGTCGGCGGCAGTGCTCTTGCCGTCTTCTATCGCGGCCTTGATAATGCCCTCAAACCCTTCGTGCGAGATCGCCATTATCGAGCCTATGCGGCTGCGCTCGCCGGCGACTGCTGCTTCAACCGCTGCTGTAACGGCTGCTTCATTCTCTCCCTTTGCCTTTGTGGCGCCTGCCGCTGCTCCTTCGTCAAACGCGGCCTGGTAGATGGCCGAGTAATCGCTCTTGAGCGAGGCGAGGGTAAGCGTTGAGCCCGGGATAAGCTCGGGCTGTGTTCCTGTGCCCGCATCGGTCTTCATGTTGCTGTTACCTCCTTGTGCTCCCCCGCTGCCCCCGCTAATGCGGGTGGTGTAGAATGAGGGGTTAGCCTGTAAGTTTTTAATTACTGAATCAAGCGACTCAATGCCGTCCGCAAGGCCGGCATCTACCGCCTGCTGCCCTATGACTATCTTTCCATCGGCCATGCTTTTAAGGACCGTGTCGGTCGAAACGCCGCGATTGCGGGCTATCTCATCCACGAAAAGGCTGTAAACATAGTCCGCACGGTCCTGCAGATATGCCTGGCCATCTTCGGTGAGTGGTTTGTAGCTGGATGCGATGCGCTTGTATTTGCCGCTGTAGATCTCGGTGGTCACCACTCCGCGCAGTTTGTCGCGGCCGGAAACGTCTCGGTGCTCTATCACAACGCCTATGCTGCCGGCGCCCGCCGTGGAAGACGCCATAAGGACCTTGCTTGCGGCCGATGCTATCCAGTAGCCGCCTGAATAACACGAGGGATTGATGACCGCGATGATCGGCTTTATTGCGCGGGCCTCGAATATGAGGTCTGAAAGGTTCGCCAGGTTCGATGCATCCCCCCCGGGGGTATCGCAATCAAATACTATGGCGCGCACGTCTGACCGGTCCCGGGCCTCCATGAAATCTTTCGAAAGCATCTCGACCGAGGTACCGCCGCTGTAGTACATAAGCATATTCATGCGCGGGCCTATGACATCCTGCACCGGCATGATTGCTACGCCGTTGATTACTTCGTAATTTTCTGAATATTGCTGTTCCTGGCCGCCAAAGGGCGACATGTCCAGTTTGATACCTTGCTCCCAGGCTTCCAGAAAGGTCCTGATTTCTGTCCTCTTGTCTTCAGACAGCGCAAGCGGCGTGCCGAAAAATGAGGCGAGCACACGGTGCCGCAGCTTATTGGAATTATTTTGCCTGCTCATTTAATCGCTCCTTCCTTGTCCTGCAGTTTTTCCCGCTGCCGTTCCTGCTGCGTTTTTGAGGGAGCTGTGGGCGCCGGGGTAATTACTTCCCTGGCTGCAGCGTTGAGCACAGGGGCTTCCAGGCCGTCTCTAACGCGGTCTGTGTGTTCGCGCACCCTCTGCCGGTGTATGTCGCGCGAGTCGACGCCCTTAAGCTCTGCGGCCTCGATGCTTATGCTGGAAACGCCCATATCTACGCGCTTTTGGGCGGCGGTAATTTCGTCGGTCTCATCAATGGCGCCCCTGGCAGGTCCGCGCCAGTCTGCGCCGGTATAGGCTATGCGCTTGCGGGGATCTCCATACCCAGGGGCCACTATGCGGCCGCGGGCAACAGCCTCATCAAACCAGTTTTCATAAATGACCTGGCAGAACTGTGTTGCAAACCACTTGCGGCGGGTTTTGTACATCTTCCAGGCCTGCAGCATTGCTGCCCTGGCTGCGCTGTATGAACCCGTATAGCACAGCAGTATTTCTTCAATCGGTATGCCTACGCCTGCGCCGATCTGTTTGAGCACTGCCATCACAAAGCCGTCAAAGGCTGTGTTCGGCCTGCCGGGGTTTGCGGTGGAGATGTCTTCACCGGGGAAGAGCTCGACTACCTTGCCGCTGCCGAGTTCCATGCTGGGCCTGTCAGGGTTCTCATTGGTGGAACCATCACTGTTGCCGGAGTTCGTATTCAGCGGGTCGGTTTCGCCCAAGCCCATGTCCGGAGCGTCAGATTTAATAAATACGGTGAAGAATGAACTGATGACCGTGGCCATCAATTCACTTTCGGTATAGCGGCTAAGCTGTTTCAGCGGCTCCAGGATCGGCGTCAGGATCGGAATGCCGCGAGACTGGCCGGGGCGCTCTTTCCAGTAAACGTGTATTACGCGCCGTCTGCCTGTATTTGCGCCAAAGGCCGGCACCTGGTCCCATGTGAAATTCTTTTCGGAATTGACTACTATGTCGCCAGGATGCGCCCGGCAGATATGATATTGCACCGGCGCGCCGTAAGTATCATATTCAACACCATCGAAGAGCTGTGCGGTATTGCCGGCGTTGCCTTCGTTGCAGACGCGATCGGCCTCGATCATCTGCACCTTCATCTCGTAAATGTTGCCGGGCCTCCGGATGTACGGTGTGAGTGCAAAGCAGTCGCCCGAGGAGAGCGCTGACGCAAATGCCAAGTACTGCTGCTGGTAAAAGTTAAGTGTGCGCTCTGCGTCGCACTCGGCGCTGTTGGCGTATGCGCTGAATTCGGACTCTATGAGGTCTTCGAAAGCGGCGGCTTCTTCTTCTGTAATGCCAAGGGTTTTCCAGTCTACGCGGGCCTGCAAGATCAGGCCGTCTCCTATGGCACTATCTGAGGAGCGCATGATAATGGCTTTTGCGAGCGGCTGATTACGGTATGCGTCGCGTGAGCGGGCTATAAGACTTTGGCGTGTGGCGGTGTTAAGGTCTGTGTTTGCGGAGCCGAGCGCTGGGAACCAGGTCCTTAAAGCGCGTTTAAGGCGGCTGGCGCCCTCATATGCACTGTCGCTGAAAGCGGCAAACAGCATGCGGTTCTTTATGCGGCTTACTGCGGCTGCGGGGCTGATGTATGATATGGCTTTGTCGAGAATAGTGGCGTTGCTTGCGCGCTTGACCTTGCTTTCGATTGTAGCGGTTCCGCTCATCAGATCGGCACCGCCCTGTAGGATCTGCGGCCGCCTCGGGAGAGCAGTCTGACTTTGGCGTCCCAGAAGGTGATCTGCTGCTGGATCTCGGCGGCGTTTGCCCTGGTGAGCTGACGTTCGCCAATCTTATAGTGCTGGCCTTTAGCAACTGCCTTGCTGGCATTGAGCCAGGCAATAAGCTGCTCTTCAGCCTGGGCGAGTGTGATGCCGGCCGGGGCCACTATGCGGCCTCCCGGACAGAGGTAAAACCATGGGTTGCAGTAAATTTGTTATACATGTTACTTGATTATGTATCACGAATTTACGTTTGCATAGGCCGATTTGTCCGCGTTTGTCCGTGGATGTCACACTATTTTCAGTGGGGAAGGGGAAAAGGGGCTGAAAGGCCCCTTTTTTTTATTTAAGCGGCACTTCGATACGCACTTCTGAAACAATATACCGGGCGGGCTTAACATCTGGCGTGTCTATGGTCGTCATCCGTTCAGTTTTTCAATCACGCCGTCGATCCCGACGCGGCATTCGGCAATGACTGGCGATTTGAACGCGCCTTTTGTGGCTGCCAGGCGCTCACTGATCACGCGTAATGCCTGCACTTGCGTCTCAAACTCGCTACCGAGGGTGAGTTTGCCCGCGAGATAATCATCGACCTGTCCTGGGTTGATCGCCCAGAAGCCGACTGCCCATAACTCGATAAGCGCGATCTCGCATTTGTCGAGCGCGTTGATTTTATCGAGCATAGACTGTTTTTCGATGCCCCATTTCTCTTCGTACTCGCCGGGCATGTCGTCAAAACTGTCCTCCACCTGCACATACAGGTGCTGTCCGAGTATGCCGGGCGTGAGAAACAGCCCGTTGCATACGTCCAGTATCATGCTCTGCTCGCTTCTGGAAAATTTGCGCCGGGAAATGTCCGCGCTCTGTGATATACAATCGATTATTTGTTGCATGTGTCCCTCCTTACAGGATTTTTTTTATTGTCGCCGGGAGTCCGTCAATATCGTCAACGTTGATCGGTATCGGCGGCAACCATTTGAGCATGATCTTTCTCGCGTCCACTTCCGCCCTGGGGCCGATCCAGAAGCTATGCCAATGCGCACGGCGGATATGGGACCGCGGCGACGCGTGCGTTCCTGTCGTCTCTGTCGGTTCACGTTCGACAGCCTGAGCCCGGCGGATCGCCGCGCCGATGCGGACACCTACATCCCACATCGTAGGTTTTTCGACCTGGAATATACGTATCCCTCGTTTTGTTTTTTTCGGTTCAGGATTTTGCGGAACTCTGCTACCGTCGCCGATTTCGGCATTTTGAGAGCATAGATAAAGCAAAAGAGATACGAGCGGAGATACGAGGCTGGCCATGGACTTTGCCGCGTCGATATGCATATTATCATCGCGGGGCATGCCCTGTTTGTAGCATTCAGCCATGAACCTGGAAACGGACTCTTCGAGTCCCCAGGCGCCCAGATGCAGGGGGATTGGAAACAAGCCCTTTTCAGTGTCCAAAAGCAGCCGCAATTCTACTCGCCCGGTATTGGCGTCGCTTTCCAGGTGAGCAAAAAAACCATACAGGGGAGCATTGATATACTGCAGGCCAGGCGTCCCGATGTAAACACACCATTCAGGCACGCGGAACAGGATCTCGTGAGGAATATCGCCGGATATAGGTGTTGATATAAGTGAGTCTTGGAGAGTTTTATCAAAAATGTATATTCCCTTTGTCACGCGCCAGGCGGCCAACGCCGAAATAGCGGCAATGTCCATCAATTTTTCCTTATGCTCAAAGGTCACGCGCTCCACGCCAAGTGAATATGCGACTATCTGATATGCTGCCGAGGCGGGCAGAAAACACCACTCAGGCCAATCGGGCAGATCCTTGCCGCGCCCCTGTTGGAAAAGATCGACCATTTTCCAAATATCGGAATATTTATGTGACAGTTCGTTCAACATTCGCACCGGCCGGGGAGTTAATGTGTCGTCCATGTGATCGCCCCTCAACCCTATAATACCGATGCCACTATCTCTACTGGCCTGAGATATGTCCGCGCAATTTTGCCGCTGCCGTAATGTATCTCACGCCCGGCTACCTCGCAACGTGCGATTACGCGCGGGAGATCGATGCATTTGGAGTTATCCGGCACCTCGCACGTACTGGCCTGCTCAATAGTAGGATACACATAATATCCGCCTGAGTGATCATCCTGCGCGCGCTCACGCTTGAGGCCAGATATTGCATACTCCTCGCCGCTATAGATGGAGCGTAATTTATCGCCGTCCAGGGCGAGCGCCTTGTATGCGGTATCCCATGATGTAAGCGGGGTCGGTAATTTTACTGCATCGGCCTCGCCGCGCACACGGGCAATGATCTGGCCAAACTGGATATCCGGCAATTTGGCAAATTTGGCAACCGGCAGGGCGATATCGGAGGCGGCAATCTCTCCCCGTATGCGCTCGATAAGTATGTAGGATTTATTAAGTGTTTTTACGCCGTACCTGGTGCCCTCTGCGCGGCGGATACATACAATGGCGGCATTAGGGTTAAAATCATAGAGATCGTGATGCAGGGCATCTCCCTCTGCGCGTCCCCTGCGATCAAATCCTATGCTATCGTATGCGCGTGGGATTAATTTAGCGGCGGAGGCATCAGATACGAGATCGAGCGCATCATAATATGCAGTCTCGGGGCGCGGGCGGTGGAAAATATACCCTGATCCAGTCCACTGACGCGCCGCTATATGGCGTGGAGAGAGGGCACCGTAATTATCGCGGCGGATATCATAGGAGCGGCGATCATCCCAGGTATTATTATCTGCATATGCACGATCCAAAATCCTGCCTGGAGTATTGTAATCCTTGAGATCGTATCCGAGGATTTCGGCGCGCCCGTCTGCGGCACGATACATGCGGTTAGTGAGGTATAGGTTATGATCACTGCGGGTGCTGCCGCTCAATCTGCCAGTGCCGAGTGCGGACAGGCCATAATGCATTTTAGGAGCATGCTCGCGCAGGTATTTCCACGCACCTGATTTGGTTTTTGCGGCTGAGCCGCGAGACTGCGCCAACTCAATGATGTTTTTGTGGGGGTACTGTTTCATTCTGTGTCCTCCTGCCCCTGGTCCCCTCCCGGCGTCTGTGGTTTGCCGGTCGGTACTGGGTCGGTTTTTAGGGTGCCTCAAGGCTCCCTGCATCTATATATAGATTACTCCTTTTTAATGCGATTGTCAAGCATTATCTTTTATTATTTATCAATGAGTTATGAAATAGTTGACATTACCAGCGACACTGTATATAATGATTACATCCACTATAAGGGGGCGATATGCCAAAACCAAAAAACATACCTGTCCCAGGGCAGGCGACGCGGATCACGATCCGCATACCGATTAGCCTGGCGGAGCGTCTACGCGCAGGCGCGACAGCCGACGGAGTGAGTATTAATCAGTATATTTTATACATACTCGCAAGGGGTGTAAAATGAGGCCGCTCAGTGTGGGCCTGCCGCCTGAGACATATGCGGCAGTGATAAGCGGAGAAAAAAAGCAGTTCAGCACAAAACGCAACCCGCGGAAGGACCGCTATTTCCTGGCAAAAGTTCCTCGGCAGGCGCGGATCACGGCCCTGGGCACAGGCCTGGCGATTTTGCGTGATATAGTGCGGGTGGAAGGCACGGCAACGGAGTGGCATATTTATATTTGAGAGTCCTGGCAAGGGTGAGGCGGGGACGGCCCCGCCTCTTTTTTTCGGCTAGTACCACTCGCCGCCCCAGTATTCGCCCTTCTTCATAGCTCTATCACCTCCTTTTTGCCGCCGAAATGCGGCGCGCCATCGAAGTACAACTGCACGTTTCCGCTCTCATCAAGGGTCGCGGTTTTACCACGGCCTACTGCCCTGAAGAGGCTGTGATTGCGGATGCCCATTTTGTGTCGCGGATCGTTCCATATAACGCTAAGCAGCTCTTTATGGCTGTGTACCTGTTTGTTGTCCCTCCAGGTATCGAAGCCTGACCGCAGAAGATATCCGCGCAGGGTGTTCTGATGAAATGTCCTTTTAAAAAAATCAGCCTTTGCGATTACGGCTGCGAATTCCGCATAGTTGATTACCCTGGCCGATGTGCCATAGGTATCGAAACAGTAATTAACAAAATCCTGCAGCACCGGCATGGTGAGACCAAGGCGAGCGCTGATGTCGTTGTAAAATTCGGTGCGGTAAGGCATGCCTTTTTTGCATACGATGAAGCCCTGCTGTATGAGATACTGGGTACATTCGCGCACGTAGTTGCGGTTTGCTATGCCCAGATTGTCAACGGCGTCGAGTAGCCTCTTTCTGCGGCCGGCGCTCAAGGTCCCCAGGCGCTTGCGTTTGATGTCGAGCATTTCAAGGCATATATGATTCAACCCGGCCGTTTTGAGATCCGCAGTCAACGCCTCAAGGTCTTCGCGCGGCATCCAGGCTTCGTCCAGCGGGTTTACGGCTATGAGTACCAGATATCCTGCCGCATGCAGTCTTTTTGCTATTGCCAGGCGTTCTGCCGGCAACAGGGCGTTGGGCTCTACGATTTTTGATATTTCGTCGCGGATTGTGGTGATGGTGATATAGATAATAACGTCGCGGCGATCGCCGAGCATGGCTATCAGCGATTCCATCTCGGGGCCGCACTTGGTCTGTATAAATAATCCGTTCTTCGCCTCGGCCAGGTGCGTAAACAGTGCCCGCGTGTCCCTGATATTATTGGCGGCAAAGGCATCAGACCGGTTGCTGATGCATATGGGATACCCTTCACTCAGCAGCTGATCCATATATGTTGCAGGCTGCTTTTTGTATAATGCGTTGATGGCACCCTTTAAATTGCCCTCTCGGAATTCCTTGTTAATGTTTGCAAAGCAGTATGCGCAGCCGTTCTGGCAGGTGTCGCCGGAATAGTCGAGCGCGGCCGGATGGAAAAAATAACCGCCCCAAAATATATCTAACATTGTTCGTCGCCTCCTTCTATGAGTTTTAGGATCATTGCTTTGTCATTGCGAATGCCCGCCCTCTCCTTTGCCGACTCCCAGACCTGCCATTCATCATGATCAAGGATTACGGTGAGAGGATATTTTTCATTAACGGGCGTGCCTGGCTGTGATTCGGCGGACGAGATATCACTACCGCCACGGTTGCCTTCAAATGCTTTTTTCATCGGCGATGGATCTAAAGTACCAAAAGCAAAGAGGTCTTCGAATTCCATAGGCGAAAACCCTGTGAGTCCGAAATCAAACTCGGGGATATCGCTGAGTTCTTTGAGCAGGTCTGCAAGTTTATCATTGTCCCAGTCTCCGCCATGCGCGTTGGCTGCAATGTTGGCCGCTTTCTCGCGCGTCTCGTCCCAGTCAACCTCACGATATGCGTACTGTTCGCCCTCAATTATGATATATCCATGCGCGACGGTGCCGGTGCGCGTGCGATCAGATAGTTCTGTTTTTTCTATCACAGCATCGACAGGCAATACGCTGATGCGCTGATGTCCGCCGACGAGGCGCCCGGTGCGTCGATTGAAAATGATGCCGCCGAGGTCGCCAAAATCATCCAGCGCTTTTTTTAGACGCTCAAGTTCGGCTTTTGATATCTTACGAGGATTATAGTCGGCGCCGCTGTTTTTAAGGTCAGCTATGTTCTGCATATCCTTTAAATCCTCCATTTGAAATTATTTTTTATTCCCCTGGCATGGGACCAGATAAACCAGAGGCTGACTATAAACATGCCCCACTGTTCGGTCCTTAGCGTCTCATATATCCAAAAGGGCTGTCCGACCACACCGGCAATAAAGCCGTACCGGAAGTGCTTCTTTGAACTTAGCAGGCCGATAGAAATACAACTACAGACCACAATGATGGCCTGGATCAGCACTTGGCGGCCTCTACTGCCTTGTACTTCAGCAGATCCCCTTTGAGCACATATTTCTTACCGAGCTTTTCCATCAGTGCGATCGCATCAGCCACAAACTTAGGCCAGTCGATATCATTAGCTCGCTTATCATGGTTCCATTTGCCAATTTTGAATTCATCGACGTAAGGACTGGCTTCTTCCATAATAGCCAGACTTTGTTCGGGTATTATCACAGGTTCGATAGATGCCCATGTGGATATCCCGGCGTGATGAGCGTCGCGCAATATTAAAAGGCGATTCTTAGGTATTGCCGCCTTTGGCTCCCATTGCGAGCTTAATGCCTCCGTAGAAAATGTCAGTGTAACGCCAAACTTATTCAGCGGATTCTCTGCCAATAGATCAATAGCATCCTGCCGTACATACCATCCCTTGGTCAGAATATTTACTGAATTGCCGGATGCCATAATAATTTTGATGGCATCAAGCGTTAACTGCGTCGGGGCGGCGGCACAGAATGGATCGCAGGTAAAGCAAAGGAATATCGGCTCATCAACAACGCCTATCCGCTTCATATCGGCTTCGAGGCGTTTTAGCATGTTCGGCGCTGGCGTGACCGAGGCATGGAAAGCCACTCGGTCGACCTTGCAGAATGCCGGCACGTAACAATACTTGCAGCCATGGGTGCACCCCTTGAAGATATTGGCTGCATACCCGCCATTGGCGTATGCACCGGCACGGCCTGAAGGGTGATAAATAAGGCTTCGTTCTTTCATTTGGGCACCGCCTAGTCAAATTTAATCACATCAAATTCAACCTTTACTGTTGGCCGCTCTGTGGCCGTGATATCGATATTCAAGTGTGTTACCGACAAGTAAGCAACTGATGAAAGAAGCTCTGTCAATTTTCATTTCTCAATTCCTCCAGGAATGAGCTGCTGTTTGTAGTTTGGGCCGAGAGTAAACTCGATGCCATCAGCGCTCAATACGCGCTGCATTATCCCAGGCAAGCCCCGTAGCAGCTCAGGCTGCATTTCCTTAAAGCTGACACAGTGCAACATATGCAATATTTCATAGTCTTTTTTGTCCGGAACGCCGCCGGTCATTTTCAGTATCTTGTCAATAGTGCAGATGCTCAGATATCCATCCTTCAGCATCTTCTCGATTGCGGCATTGACCGCCATTTTCTGTATTTCATCCATGTGATACTCCTTTAAGCCTCTTCGATAGATCGCTGATCTTGCCACAGCGCTTGCAGTACATCTTTGCATAAGAATAAAAACCCTCGATGCCTCCATCCAATTGCTCTTGTGTAGCGGGTATCCCCTCAGCTGCCGCGCATGTCCAGTCATGAAAACGCCATATCCAGCACTGCCAGAATTTAATAAGCCAAATAATCACTGCGATTCCTCCTTCATTGAATTCCCCTGCTTAGCACTCTTCTCCCGGTGTTCCTGGCCTGTACATGCGCGGCGGAGATCTGCAACTTGTGTTCTACATCGGCATCTGTTTCATCCGCCGGCCTTGCGGTATTAAGAAAATTGACGATTGAATCATATAGCACCTGGTTGCCGGCCCATTGCAGCTGTTTCTTCTCGAGCATGCGCCGCACGGTGCGAGTGCTGACGTTCAGCATTGTTGCTGCCTGAGGTATCGTCCTGCGCAATGGCACTACCGGTAAGATGTTCATTCCCCTCCTTTTCCTTTAACTTATGCCCTTCGAGAGCACCCGACGTTTGTTTTTGGCAGGCTTTACTGCCGGCCGCGACGCCACATCGGGCTTAACGGTCTCGCTCGGCTTCTGGCCCTTCAGTGCTTTTACCCGAGAAGCAAAGGCCTCTTGCAGGACCGCCCAGTTTGGATTGAGCAGCTCGAGCATGGCGTAGTTACCCCTGCGGATATCTAAGGCTTCGTTCGGCGCCTCTCTGTGCTTCTTTCTCCATACCCTGCGGGGCTTGCCCGCCTTGTCGTATTCGACCAGGGCCCTTTCAGAGGTAATCTGCCGGAAGTAGTCGTAGCTATATCCTTCGTGAAAGTGCATATAGCCTGGCCCGGGTTGCTCGATCTGCATCCAGCTGTAAATAGTGTTGTTTGCCTCTACCGTGCCTATATTTATAACGGCGACTTTTTTGAGTTTCGCTATCGTCTTGCGATGGGCCTGTAAAGACGGTATGCTAAGCAGCGGTTTGCCGTAAGTGTCAACGCCCTTACACGCATATATGCGGCGGGCCTGCCTGGGACCTATAAACCGGTATGCATCGCGCGCCTTAAAGCCGCTGTCGATGCCGGTAATGCTGAGGCGCATCTGCAGACCGCTTTCGTGCCGCCATTCGCGCTTCAGATATTCGTCCAGGTCCTTCCAGACCTGCTCTTGCGACGGATCGCCGGGGAATATCCGGCACTCTATACCCCATGATTCATTGCCCGGGCCCCAGGCTACAACTTCAGACTCAAGCCTGTTGCCCTGAATATCGACAAAGCAGGTCAGGATGCATGCCGCAGCCGGTACCTGCCACGCTGCGTTTTTCGGCCCGTAAGCCTGACGACGGTTGTAAAGGGTCTCTTCCTGGACGGTCTCGCCCTCAAGGTCATCGGTAAAGGGCTGGGCAAGATAATCGTTGTAAAAGTCTATGAGCTTGGCGCGGCTATTTTTTGCGCGCAGATAGGCAGCCGCTATTTCGCTCAGGCTCACGTCCGGAGAGATAAAGCTCGGTAGATGAAAGGCGACACTGCGCGGGCGCTCTATATCAGCTCCTTTGCTTGCTATCCAGTTCGCGCGGGGAAGTGCCATGTCGCGGTCTGAATCAGTCCATGGCTTATTACAGTGCTTGCAGTTATAGCGTGCCAGGGACAGGCGCTGTATAGTCTCTGGATCAATGTCCTGCGGCCAGGTGAGCCTGTCAAAGGTCATTTCCTGGTATTCCCCGCAATAAGGGCAGGGCACATGTCTCAGATACAGGACATCAGCGCTCTTCATAGCGACTGTTATTGGCGCTTCTTCGCGTGTGGGGGTGGAGACTTTGAATATTTTATATGTATATCGGTATGTACGGGCGCGCTTTTCGCCCAGGGTGATGGGATCCGTCTCCTTACCCACCAACGGGGGGTATTTATTAATTTCGTCAAAATAGACGCGCTTCATGGGGAAGGTTGCCAGCGCGCTGGCGCTATTGGACCATGCCAGATAGATGAGTTCGCTGTTGCGGAGCTTGATGCGCAAAGAGGCGCTGTCGTCTGGGTTGCCGGTCTCGAGATCTCGCAGGCAAGGGGTTTGTTCGATCATGGGGATTATGCGGTCAGTGGCTATCTTTGTAGCATCGGCCCGGCTGGGCATGACGAACATCACCGTGGCCGGGTCCCGTTCAGCTGCGTAGGCCTCACAGCAGTACATGGTTTCGGTACCGCCGGTCTGCGGCGATTTGCAGATAACGACCTCACGCACCCATGGCTGCGCCCAGGTATCCATGATCTTTACCAGGTGCGGTGATATCTCGTTGCGCCAGGGGCCCTTGTGCGCGCCGATGGTGACTATGCGGTTCCGTTCATTCCATACGCTCGGGGGGATGTCTTCTTTACGCGCAAAGACCTTGCGTTCGGCCGGAAAAAACCTGAAAGGGTAGAAAAGGCGAGGGCTATCATCAAATAGTGTGGCAGTGTTCATTCTTTCACCGCCTCTTCAATAGCAAGGTCGTCTTCCACCTTGGGGATATAAGCTGCCTCGAACTGGAAGGGCTTTGAATACAGATCAAACATTTCGTCTATATGCTTTGTCCAGGCATCTATAAACTCTGGTGCGCGGTCCGGATCGCCCTTTACAAGAGTGATGAGACCGCTGGCACGGCTATGGATAAACGTGGGCCCGAGATTGTCTTTCAAAAAGGCGGCGCGGGCGGCCAGCATGTGCTCAACGTCGGTCTTCCGCAAGTAGAGTCCACTCTGCACTTCGTTTTCGCGCTGTAGTTTTTTATGCTTCTCCTCTGCAATGGCAATTTCCCATTTCTGCAGCTCCTGGGAGTCGTTAGTATCGCCATCTGAGGCATCGATCTTCTTCAGGAAGTTTTCGGCGTATTTGTCGATATCGCGCCGCAGGAAATTGCCGTCTTTCTGCCGTTCTATCTTGCCCTGGTCTTCGTACAGCTTGCTCTTACTGCACTTCCATCCCTCTGAGCGAATATATGACAGGGCCTCCAGCAGGTTGCCAAACCGCTGTTCATCCGGATTAACCACGGCATTCTTCCGCGCCTGGTAATCTTCGAGCGCCTGTTTTGCCGCTGCGAATTCTTTGAGTGTTGCGCTGTTGGGCGTTTCTTTATAAGCAGTTGTCGCGCGTGACATGGCATTAAGAAGCAGGGCCTCTTCATTTTCGCCCAGTAGCTGCAGTGCAGCATCAATTTTGTTTGGGGAGTCGGTCATTTAGCCTGTGAAACCTTCTTTTCGCATTTCATTTATACCGCTGCCTCCAATGGCTCAAGATCAAACAGGCTGGGCATTTCAATCTGGTCTTCAGCTGCTTTACAGTAAGTTGCACTATCGAGAAAATAGGGCGATGAGAGCTCACAGCCTATTCCGTAGCGACCAAGCAACACTTTTATGAAATCAAGATATGGAATCCGTTCTTTCACGCCACTGCCGCCTTTCTATTGTTCATATTTGTGCTGATTTTTAGTGCTATGCTTTCTCGATGGCCTCTAGACGGTCATGTATCAGGCCGGTCAATACAATTCCTCTTGTGTTCACGGGCAGCAACTTGAAGATCTCAAGCACCCGGGGATAGGCAGTCAGGTTGACTACTACTGAATGTTCCTCTATGTTCCTCTGGGCGGCTACTGCGTTAAGGCTGGGATCCGGCAATTTGTCCTTTGGTACAGGGCCCGACAATAATTTCTGGCTGCGACGGGATTTCCCGTATCCGTTTTGTCTGGCAGCGCGGGCAAGAGATGCCGGGGCCAGTTTGTCGGTTTTGGATGGCACGGGCTTAACATCCCCGTAAAACTCATAGCCGCAGGGACACACTTTTGTTCTGTTGCTGGCTTCCAGGCTGCATTTCGGACACTTTTTCTTTACCATTTCGACTGCCTCCTCGGGTTTGGTGGGCTCATGTTTCGGTTTTCTGGATTTATAAAGGGCGAGAAAATGCTTGTATATATTCCGGCCGCGTGCGCAAACACTGCATTCGAAAGGATTTGCTGTCTTTTGCTGCTGAATACACTCGCGGAATGACAGCTGTTTTACCAGTTTCTCGCATTCGAAAGTAGCAAGCACATTCTCGCCGTAGTTCATGACTGCTATGCTCCTCCTTCTTTGGTTGCCCGCTCGGGTGCACAAGCGCTGCAGAGATCGGGTTCTACCCAGCCGCCAGTCATAGACGCTCATATTAAATAACTCCTCTTCCCAGGTCCCGCTTTATAGCCCAGAGCCAGTTGACCTGCCTCTCAGACAGGCCTTTTCCATAAAGGGCCAGTTTGCGCGCGTCGGCATAATCCGGATGTGTCCGGCCGAGCACGTCCAGGTGATTCAATTCGTGGGCCGTAAATTCCGGCATATTTATTTCCAAATTTGTTTCCATTACATGATCTCCTGTGTCAGCTCAATGGCCTTGAATTTTCCTTGCCATATGCGCACCGTTGCAGGATTTATAGCGAGTACTCGCGCTATTTCATCTTTGTGCAGGTTTAGTTCAGTGAGTATCGCCAGGATAAATATGCTGCGCTCATCGAGCTGGCATTCCTGGAAGACCGTCTTGCTGAACGCGCTGAACCATTTGCCGCAGGCCTTGCATCGGCAGCGCTTGCCGCACCAGAAGTTGAACAACGTCGACCGGTCCTTAATCTCTACATTGCATTTCGGACAGTACGCGCCGATCGGATGCAGGTTTTGTAATAACCAGGAGCGGCACTTCATTTCATCGAAAAAAGAAACCGACAATGACGCGAGTGCGTGCTTTGTAGTAATCGCCCCTGGCATTGTGCTCGGATCAATATGTTCTATCGGGGCATGCGCTCCGATATCCCCGGCCTGATCCTGGCCGCCACCGTTTGCCAGCAGATCGCCCGGCGTGATTACTTGTTCGCCTTGTTCAGGTTTTTCAATGACTTCCATTTTTCCACCCCAGAAATATTTTTAAATCGCACTCGAAACTTGCGCGCTTCGCTGACCGCATGCGGCAGGGTCACCAGAGGTACCTACGCATTTTTCTATAGAGGCATCCTCATCCTTTAAGAGAAAGGACCTAATGATGTCGATCAGTACTGTCATTGCCTCTGGTTCTGTCATGCCAGCAATGGCAACATCTGTTCGATCCTCACATACCTTGATCAGGATCATTACTCCTTCTCCATCCATCCTTGTCCCGACTTCAACTGATTGATCTGATTCGCCCACTCCTTGTTCCATTGCTCTATGATCCTCTCTTTCTCTTTGCTGATGACGATATCCTTACCGAACATACTGGACTCCCGGTATACCTTGCGAGCCAATAACTTGCCAGTGGGTAGACGGAAGAACACCATTGCCACTCCGCCTTTACCTCTGGCGATGAATGTGTTCTTATTTAGTTCAGTAGTCTTTCCTTTGATGATTGTGACCTTAACCGGTCCAGTCTTTTGTTTCCCCTTAAGTCTTTGAGCAATACCAAAGGCGGC
The DNA here is from genome assembly GCA_903822005.1 of uncultured Nitrospiraceae bacterium. Classification (GTDB taxonomy): domain Bacteria; phylum Nitrospirota; class Thermodesulfovibrionia; order Thermodesulfovibrionales; family Dissulfurispiraceae; genus Fen-1308. The sequence continues at coordinate 43,457 of CAIJNL010000002.1, read as the reverse complement.
TGCGCCCCCCTTGTTCTTTGCTATGAATGTACTGCCCTGTTGTGCCCCGAAATATGAGAGGACTATCGGTTCGCCTTTCACTTCTATAACGGCCTTAAGAGAACTGCCTCTTGCCGGCCGGACATCTATCTTGCGATCAAGATCGGCCTTACTTATATTGATCTTCAGTTCATTACGAATCAGATCACTGGCAGCCGTCTTCCCTGCTTTTGCCACCCTGTTAAGTGTTGCCCTGGCCGCGCGTTCAACCTTCTTGGGATCAAAGACGGCCAATGCCTGTTGTACTCCATCAACCTTCAGGTTCATATTCATTGAGCGATAGCCTCCTCCTTGGGTTTGAACAAATGAGGATTACGTTCTGGGAAAGGTCGGTAGTCGCTACCTGGGGCAGCCGCTGCGGATCTCAGATATGCATGAGGGGTTTCAATTTTAGATAGAATTAAGTGTCCGACATTGATTTGCTGAATCGCATAATCTACATTCCTTAGAGGAAGGGTTCTAGGTAACGGACATTTGAAAAGCTTTTCGGCGTATGTAAAAATTCTCTCTCCACACGATTCGAGCGCAGAATGCGCGGTGAGAGAGAATGCTGATGCTTCTACTGATTCTGCTTCTGATGCTTCTTCTTGCTGCAAATCACGATTAGGGTATGTTTCGGGCGAAAAAAAAGAGAGCCCAACCTTGGCGTAAAAGCTAATTAAGTCTGTTCTTAGCAGTGCCTCTCTGGCTCGCTCGGAGTCTTTTTTATTTTTGCTGGCCATCTCTGCCAGGCAACGATCGAAGTATTCTCGGTGATATGCCAAAAAGTGCGTAAGGGCCGGCGACTTGATAAACTGTACTATGTGATTTAGAACCGAACGTATCTGCCTCGCGCTCATAGAACCACCTGTCTGGTGATAGAGCATACTTTTGACGTACATCACTTGATATCTATCGTCGTAATAAATAAACCAATGTTTTCTATTTGCACAATCATCAGATACCCTATCGATAGGGTATTGATAGCCTATCGATAGGGTATCTGGCTTTCCGGACAGGGTATCAATGATTTCTTGAATCTTGTCCACCGGTAACTTCGATTCGGCTGGAACTGCCGACATTGGCAGATAATAGATGCCACTAAAGTGGCTATGGGGATTCAGAATAAAGTATTGTAATAGGTGATCGGCATCCAGCTGGAGAGCCCGGACTTCCGGATCATTGTAATATGATTCGTTGAGGTTTTTGAATGCCATTAGACCACTCCAAATAATGCGCGCAAATTGCCCGCATTTTGATGTTTATTGACGGTTTTAGAGGGTTTATGGTAATCTTGATATCGCCTTATGCACTTGATATGTCGACGTTTTGGGGCGTCGGCAAGCGGTAAGCCAGCAGATTTTGGATCTGCCACTCCCAGGTTCGAATCCTGGCGCCCCAGTTTGCAATAATGCAGAGATTATTATATAGATCACGAAATCAGTAAGGGGGAAGCAGGATGCCTGATGGAATACAGCTTTTGACCGGCAACGCGAACAGAGAGCTGGCCGAAAAAGTCAGCAGACAGATAGGCATACCTTTGACTGACACCACCGTTACCACCTTTAGTGATGGAGAGTTGATGGTGCAGATAAATGAAAATGTCAGGGGCTCGGATGTTTTTGTTATACAGCCTACCTGCATGCCTGTCAATAACAACCTTATGGAGCTTCTGTTGATGATAGATGCCCTCAAACGTGCATCGGCGCGCAGGATTACTGCTGTCATTCCATATTATGGTTACGCAAGGCAGGACAGGAAGGTGCTGCCAAGGGTGCCGATATCTTCAAAGCTTGTAGCCGATCTTTTGACCGCCGCAGGCACAAACCGCATACTTACCATTGACCTGCACGCTTCGCAGATACAGGGCTTTTTTAATATCCCGGTGGACCATCTTTACGCGGCCCCCGTGCTTCATGATTATTTCAAGGCCGGAAAGTTCAGTGATCTGGTCGTCGTATCGCCAGATGCAGGAGGTGTTGAAAGGGCCAGGATGTTTGCCAAAAGGCTTAACGCATCGCTCGCAATCATTGACAAACGACGCGAAGCCGCCAATGTTTCCAAGGTCATGTACGTTATAGGAGATGTCAAGGATAAGGACGCGATAATATTGGATGACATGATAGATACCGCGGGGACCATAACCCAGGCTGCACGGGCGATTATCGAAAAAGGTGCGCGCAGGGTAATGGCGGCATGTTCTCACGCAGTGCTTTCGGGTCCCGCGATAAAGATGATAAATGAGTCACCTCTCGAAAAAGTGGTGGCTACCGATACGATACCTCTTTCGGAGAAAGTGGCGGTATGCAGCAAGTTAAAGGTATTGAGCATATCGGATCTGCTCGCAGAAGCTATAAAGAGAATACACGACGAAAGTTCTGTAAATTCTCTGTTTTCATAAAAAAACAGGAAGAAGCTATATTTGAGGAGGAAGCATGGAAAAGTTAAATCTAACTGTACAGAAAAGGGATACACGCGGCAAAGGCGCTGCCCGTGAGCTAAGGAGGGGCGGTTTTACTCCTGCTGTTGTCTATCGTGGCGGAGATTCCCTGCCGGTGCAGATTGCAGCAAAAGAGATGTCGAAATTCATCAACAAGACGTCGGGTGAGCAGGTGCTGGTCACGCTGGACCTGGCTGATGGCCCCAGGCAGGCGATTCTCAAGGAGTACCAGAAAGACCCGATTACCGGACAGCTGCTCCATGTGGACTTTCAGGAGATACTCGCAACCGAAGAGATCGAGATTTCGGTGCACATTGTCACGACAGGAGAGTGCATAGGCGTCAAGCGGGACAAGGGAATACTGCAGTACGGAATCAGGGAGATCGATATCAAGTGCCTGCCTGACAAGATTCCTGGACATGTTACCGTTGATGTAACAAATATGACCATCGGGAAGACGGTCCATGTAAGCGACCTCGATCTCGGAGAAGGGATCATAGTGCTCACGGACCCCGGGAAACTGATTGTAGGCGTCATAGCGCTTAAGGAGGAAGTTGTAGCAGCTCCTGAAGTTGTGGCAGCAGCCCCCGAAGCCGCAGAGCCCGAGATAATCAAGAAGGGTAAGAAGACTGAGGAAGCGCCGGAAAAATAACTGAATCGGCATCCGGTGATCTTCACCGGGTGCCTTTTTTCTTATGGATATGAACAAGTGGCTTATAGTCGGATTGGGCAATCCCGGAGAGAAATATACGGCTACCCGCCATAATGTCGGTTTTATGCTGCTCGACAGGCTCTCCGGCAGGCATGGAATATCTTTTTCAGGCAAAGACGACGCCTCGATCGGCAAAGGCCTGATCACCGGCAATAGCGTATTACTTCTAAAACCTCTTACTTACATGAACCTCAGCGGCAGGGCAGTGAGAAAGGCCCTCGCAAAATTCAATCTTATACGCGACGGGGAAATACATAATCTTATCGTAATCCATGACGATCTTGATCTTTCTCCGGGTGTTGTGAGGATCAGGCGCGGGGGATCGTCCGGTGGGCACAAAGGTATAGATTCGATCATAATTGAGACCGGGAGCAGGGACTTTATCAGGATAAAGATCGGTATTGGAAGGGACAGCACGGTGCCTGCCGAGGATTATGTCCTGCGACGCTTCAGGCCCGGGGAAAAAAAGCTGATTGAGGAAGCGATAACCGAGGCTGAGAGTGCGATCGGGACAATTCTGGACAGCGGCGTCGAAAAGGCCATGAATAAATATAACAGGGTCAATAAGGCAGAGGACCAAAACAAAAATGAAAATAACGTTAAGAAATAGTCCCGAAGCAGACATCAAGGCGGACGTTCTTGTAATCCCGCTGTTTGAAGAGCAATTACCTGAGATTTACACCGGACTAGATGTCGCTGCGGGTAATGTGATATCAAGGATAATAGGGTCAAAGGATTTTACCGGAAAACTGGGGCAGACCATGATAATCCAGGCAAGCGGAATAAACTCTGAAAGACTGCTGCTCGCAGGTCTCGGGAAGCGCAAGGAAATAACGCACGAAAAGATCAGGCGTTCTGGTGCAAAGGCTTTTTCGGCAATTGATAGTCTCGGTCTTTCGACCGTTGCCGTCTCGGCGAGGATTTTTAAGGGTCTTCCAGGCGAGCACTTCCTGATGAAACCGGCTTTTTATTTTCTTGAAGGCGGACTTCTCGGAATATATCACTATAAAAAATACAAGACTGCAGACGGGCGGGAAAAGACGAAGAAGGAAATAGGGGCCGTCTCGGTTTTGAATGACGAGGCAAGAATAGATACCGCATGGCTTCAGGCAGTAGTATCAGCCACTTTTTTCGCAAGAGACATGGTAAATGCCCCCTCCAATGACATGACGCCGTCGGTCATCGCCCGGATAGCAAAAAAAATAACTGGTAAAAATCTGAAGGTCACGGTGCTTGACAGACGCAAAATAGAAAAAGAAAAGATGTGTGCCTACCTCTCTGTTTCCAAGGGCTCTGACGAACCGCCAAAGTTCATAATAATTGAATATAAAAACGCAAAGACCAGGCCGGTTGTACTCATTGGCAAAACTATTACGTTTGACAGCGGCGGACTGGATATAAAGCCTGGAGACGGCATGGAAAAGATGAAATATGATATGGCAGGCGGGGGGGTCGTGCTTGCAGTCATGCAGGCTGCTGCTGCATTGAACCTGCAGGTGAACCTTATCGCAATACTTCCAGCTGCCGAGAACCTGATAGGCGGCAGCGCATCCAGGCCCGGAGATGTAGTAAGGACAATTACGGGAAAGACCGTCGAAATTATCAGTACTGACGCGGAAGGCAGATTGACCCTGGCTGACGCCATCGGTTATGCGAACAAGTATATGGCCCCTGCAGCGATTATCGATATGGCGACCCTCACAGGGGCCTGCAACATGGCCTTCGGCAATGAGGCAATTGCCATGATGGGCAACGACAGTCAGCTCATGGACCGACTGAAGGCCGCTTCCGAAGAGGCCTATGAACGCGTATGGCCCATGCCCTTGTTTGAGGAATATGGTGAATATCTCAAGAGCGACATAGCCGATATCAAGAATGTCGGAGGCAGAAAGTCCGCTCTTTGCTCCTCGGCTTATTTCCTTAAAGAATTTGCGGGCGACACCCCTTGGGTACATCTTGACATCGCAGGCGCAGCCTGGAATGATGCCGACAGGCCGTATAGTCCCAAGGGCGCTTCCGGCATAGGAGTAAGACTTCTCCTGAATTTCTTCAGGAAGCTTTAAAATAAAATGCTAATCGCATCATAGACGGTATTTACGGAAAGACCATGTTCGACAAGAAATATATTATTCCAGCCGATGCACTGAAGCTTATTTTAGATGCTGTTCCTGGAGTTCTGTCATCTGAAAGCATAAGGATCGAGGAGTGCCTCGGAAGGATTACAGCGTCAGATATTTATTCGATCGAAGACCTGCCGGGCTTTGCACGGTCTGCCGTGGATGGCTATGCAGTAAAGGCGTCAGACACATATGGGGCCAGGGAGACCCTTCCCGCATATATTAAGGTAAAGGATGAAGTGTTTATGGGCCTGCAGCCTTTATTTGAAGTTGGGGCCGGCGAGGCCGCCAGGATACCGACCGGCGGCATGATGCCGTCAGGAACTGATGCCGTCATAATGATCGAACATGCACAGATTGTTTCTGATTCAGAGATAGAGGTCCTTCGGCCGGCAGCGTTTGGAGAGAATGTAATACAGCCTGATGAGGACATTAAAAAAGGAGCGATTGTGCTTGGCAGGGGACAAAAGCTAAGGCCCCAGGACCTTGGGGCGCTCGCAGGCCTGGGAATACTTGAGGCAGAGGTAGTAAGAAAGCCTTTGGTCTCCATAATATCAACGGGTGATGAGATCGTACCGCATGGCAGCAGCGTGGAACCTGGGCAGGTCAGGGACATCAATTCATTTACACTTGCCGGCCTGATTTCAGAGGAAGGCGGGCTGGCGGTGAAAAAAGGCATATTCAGGGATGGTTTCGATACAATAAAACGGGCCCTGGATTCCGCTGCTGCCGACTCGGACATAGTATTGATAATCGGCGGCACATCGGTCGGGGTGCGGGACATGACTGCCGATATAATAAACGACAGCGGTTACGGCGGCGTGCTTTTTCATGGAGTGGCACTTAAACCGGGCAAGCCCCTTATCGCTGGAATAGTTAATGACAGACCGGTGTTCGGTTTGCCCGGCCATCCCGCGGCAGTCGTTATATGTTTTGATACCTTTGTCCGTCCGATCATCAGCAAGATGCTCGGAATTGACAACTCCAGGACATTCAGAAGATTTCTTAACGCCAGGATGTCCAAGGGAGTTGCGTCCGCAGCCGGCAGACAAGACCATGTTCGCGTTCATATAGAAACTGAGGACAGCGGTGGTTATACGGCGGTGCCTGTGATGGGGAAATCCGGGCTCATAACGACGCTGGTGAGGGCTGACGGAGTGGTTGTGATACCCCGGAACAAGCTCGGCCTGGACGCCGGTGAGGACGTAACCGTAAACCTTTTTTAAGGACCAGGGCGCATGATAAATGCTATAAAGGACCTTTTCTGTCATATAGACAGGCCGTTGAATCTCATGGAGGTATGCGGTACCCACACGGTTGCCATTTTCCGGCATGGGATAAGGGATTTGCTGCCGCGAGGGCTGAAGCTGCTAAGCGGTCCGGGCTGCCCCGTCTGTGTTACTTCAATCAGGGATATCGATACAGCGATCGCAATAGCCGGCAGGAATGATGTAATCCTGACCACGTTTGGGGATATGTTAAGGGTGCCGGGTGGCAAACAGTCGTTGCTTGAGGCCAGGGCAGAAGGGGCCGATATACGTGTTGTTTATTCACCCCTTGACTCTCTCAGGATCGCCGCAGACAACAAGGATAAAAAGGTGGTTTTCTTTGCAGCCGGCTTTGAGACCACAGCGCCATTGACTGCGGCTACTGCCAGCGAAGCGGAGAAGCTTGGGATTGCGAATTTTTCACTTTATACCGTACATAAAGTTGTGCCTCCGGCCATTGGCGCGTTGCTTGCTTCCGGGGACATAAGAATTGATGGTTTCATCCTGCCGGGCCATGTCAGCACAATTATAGGAACAAAGCCATACCGGTTTATCGCTGACAAATACTCCGTCCCATCTGTCATAACCGGGTTTGAAGCGAAAGATATACTTGGCGGTATTGCATTCTTATTGCGACAGGTGCTGGAAGGCCGGGCCTCTGTAGAGGTCGAATACAGGACTGTTGTAAAAGAAGAGGGCAACCCGACCGCGCTTAAATTCATAAACGATATATTTGAACCTGCAGACAGCCATTGGCGGGGCATTGGACTGATACCCTTTAGCGGTCTTAGGCTGCAAAAAAAATGGAAGCACAGGGATGCAGAAACCATCTTTCAACCTGAAGTTCCCGAGATAGCCGAGCCCGAGGGCTGTATGTGCGGGCAGGTATTAAGAGGGATTAAAATGCCGCATGACTGCCCGCTTTTTGCGCAGGTTTGCACGCCGGATAACCCGGTGGGCGCCTGTATGGTTAGTTCTGAAGGCAGTTGTGCGGCCTACTACAGGTACAGGTCGGTACTGTAACGAAAGGCTCTGCTCAGGACTGCATTGACAGAAACTCTTCAGGTGTCAGAATAGGGATTTTTTTATTAACGAATCCGTCTTTGTTCCGGGAGATCAGGCAGACTGCGGGTGACTGAACAAGAGCATAGTACTGCATAGCATCTTCGAAGTCGTTGAAATCAGATGCAAGGGCAAGATCGATCACCTTTTCATCTACTGCAGCAACCTTAAAGGCTATCCTGATTTTTGCCAGGGTTATTGCAGCTTTTATCCGGCCAATTTCTTCCTCAAGCATATGGAACAGGACCGGAAGGGTCAGGGCGCAAACATATCCCTCAACTTTTTTTTGTTCGATCCTGGCAAATAGCTTGGCAGCCGGTGTATAGAACGGTTCTCTTTTCATGATTATGTCGAGAAAGAAACTGATATCGCAAAGCACTGATTTCACAGGTATTTAACCGCTATGTGATCGTTATATTTTTTGGATGGTTCTCCTGTGTGGGAACGCTTGCAGGGCAGGATTCCGGATATCTCGTTTAACAACGGCGTGAGGCTGCCTGCATCTGCATTATAGTTATCAGAAAGTGATCGGAAAAACTCAGAGACCATTACCGAAAGACTCGTGGAGCGATCAGCTGCTATTTTCTTTGCACTATTTATCAGCACAGAGTCCAGACGAAGGGTAAGTTTTGTCTGCATAGAGCGCCTCCCAATAAATACGTATATATAATAATTCAATATACGTATATTGTCAAATGGTCGGAACCGGGTGCACATAATATTTAATTGTTTCAGAAAGGAAACTTATGGTTGTGTGAATAAGGCCATAGTCCGCCGACAAAATCCGGGTCGCCGGCAGTATGGCAGATTTTTATCATTATCGCTTTTAGCTATCTGATAATAAGCTGCCTGTCCTTAAGTGTTCCTGAAGGATTGCAGATCGGACAGCATACCCTGACAGGAATTATGCCTGCGCCCCGACACTGCCTGCAGGGCAGCTGAGTGAGTGTTTCATAACAGCTGCCATAACATTTTGGGCATTTTTCGGCACTATCAAACCAGTATGCACCTTTGCACGCATCGCACTGATAACTCATAATTCACCTCCGTCATTGCCTGTATAAACTTCTTGTATCGTATTCAGCATATCAAAAGATTGTGAAGTGTCAGCGAAGAGATTGTGATCAATTGTGAATTGGCAGTAGCATGATAGAGACAGTAAAGGAGAATAATTCTAAATAACAGGAAACCAGCAGATAAATCAATGAGATAATAACCGTTCAGGTGCCCGCGGAGATGGGGCGGCCAGCTTGCTGTTAAGGCCTGAGTCCCGAATTCAGATGTTTACTGTCTTGTGAGTATAGCTTATTTTTGCCGATCCTTCGAGAGTGGCTTTAACGGAGCAATATTTATTCATGGAAAGGTCTATGGCCTTCCTAACAGCTTCATCGGGAAGATTCGTTCCGGTTACGATGAATGCAAGTTGTATCGCGGTATATTTTTGTGGAAAGTCTTCGGCCTTCTCGCCATGCACTTTTATGTCGATGTCGTGAACGTCAAGCTTCTTTTTCTTCAGCACGGATGTCACATCCATTCCTGAACACCCCCCGATAGCGACCAGCAGCATTTCCATTGGGGTCATCCCGGTGGCGGTTCCACCAGTTTCGTTAGGGGCGTCTATGACAATCGTATGGCCGGAACCTGATTCGCCCACAAACTGAAAACCATCAACCCATTTTAGTCTTGCTGTTATCATGCCAATCTCCTTTTTATGAACCGGTCATCTGTATTCTTTGTATTCCTGTGGCCTTGCCGTTCTTCTCATCTATATCCACCACCACTGCATTAAGCATGGACTTGCCGTCTGCGATATCGAATTTGCGCGGCATCCCGGTCAGGAATTTGCCTATAATCTGGTTTTTATCAATACCGATCACAGAGTGCATAGGGCCCGTCATTCCCACATCGCTTATGTATGCCGTACCATTGGGCAATATCTTTTCATCTGCGGTCTGTACATGCGTGTGTGTGCCTATAACAGCACTGACGAGTCCGTCCAAGTAGTATGCAAAGGCTATTTTTTCTGAAGTAGCCTCAGCATGAAAGTCTACGATTATTATATTTGCGGACTCCCTGATGCTTTCCAGCGCAGTTTTGGCAGCCCTGAACGGGCAATCGAGACTGTTCATGAAGACCCTGCCGGCAATATTCAAAACAGCAACTGAAATCTGCCCGGGGGTGGTAACGACTATGCTGCCATTTCCCGGTACATCGGGGGGGTAATTAACTGGCCTGAGGACGCGATGTTCCTTGGCAAGATACGTTAACGCCTCTTTCTTGTCCCATACATGATTTCCCGTAGTAATGACATTGACGCCGCACGCGAATATCTCTGAAGCGGTCGTCTCCGTAATACCGAATCCGGCGGCCGCGTTTTCACCATTGGCGATGACGAAATCCGTTTTGTACTTGCCTGTAATGTTCGGGAGCAGGGCCTTGAGGGCCTGTCTTCCCGGCTGTCCTATTATGTCTCCTATGAAAAGGATTCTCATCTGGTTAGCTTGTCGGCCAGGCAACTGTAACCATAGGAAGCAGCGCGTTACTTGGCATAATCCACATGCCTTGACTCCCTGATAACAGTAACTTTTATCTGGCCGGGATAGGTCAGTTCCGACTCAATCTTCCTGCCGAGGTCCCTTGCCATCAGTGTGCACATCTCGTCACTTACCGCTTCAGGCTTGACGATTATGCGTATTTCCCTGCCGGCCTGTATTGCATAACATTTTTCGACCCCGTTGAATGAAAGCGCCATTTCTTCCAGCTTTTCGAGACGTTTCAGGTAGTACTCTATGCTTTCTCTTCTAACACCAGGTCTGGCTGCGGAGAGTGCGTCACCGGCAGCTACTAGTGCCGACTCGACCCGTGTTGTCTCGACGTCGCCGTGATGCGCCATTATCGAGTTTATGACTGCTTCGGATTCGCCATATTTTTTTGCGAGCTGGGCGCCTATTTCCTGGTGTGAGCCTTCAATTTCATGGTCAACAGCCTTCCCTATGTCGTGAAGAAGACCGCCGCGTTTTGCGAGTTTTACGTCTATGCCAAGTTCCCCTGCCATCATGCCGGCAAGAAAGGCGACCTCTTTTGAGTGCTGCAGCACATTCTGACCATAAGAAGTCCTGTATTTCAGCCTGCCGATTATTTTTATAATCTCGGGATGAACTCCAGAAATACCGAGTTCAAAGACTGCCTTTTCGCCTTCTTCCCTTATAGTTGTTTCAACATCTTTCCTGTTCTTTTCAACGACTTCCTCTATCCGGGCAGGATGGATCCTTCCGTCGGCAACAAGTCTTTCGAGCGAAAGCCGCGCAATTTCTCTGCGAACAGGGTCATGCGCTGAGAGAGTGACCATTTCAGGGGTATCGTCCACTATGATATCCACGCCCGTGGCTGCTTCGAAGGCGCGTATATTCCTGCCTTCCCGCCCGATAATCCTTCCTTTCATTTCGTCACCCGGCAAACTCACTCCCGAAATGGTGGCATCTGCTACGTAATCAGATGCATAGCGCTGAATAGCGGTGCCAATGACTTCATTTGCCTTTTTTTCTGCTGTCTCACGCGCCTCATCTTCGATCTTTTTTATAAGTTTTGCGGCCTCGAATTTCGATTCTTCCTCAACTCTCCGGAAGAGTTCCAGCTTTGCCTCATCCGGCCGCATGCCGGAGATACGCTCCAGTACAAGCATCTGGTCTTTAATGAGCTGGTTCGTTTGCAATTCCTTGTCGGCAATAGCATGTTCCCTGAGGCCCAGGTCGCGTTCCTTGCGGACCAGGTCCTGTTCTTTTCTTTCAATTGAATCAAGTTTCTTGTCAATAGATTCTTCTTTCTGTCTCAGTCTCTTGTCGAGATGATTCAGTTCTTTGGTCCTTTCGCGATGATCGCGCTCGGCCTCTGCCTTTGCCTGGTATATTACGTCCTTTGCGGATATGGCGGCATCCTTCTTTAAAACCTCCGCTTCTCGTCTGGCTTCTTCAATAAGACGTAAGCGTTCCTTCTCAATGGTAATATTTGCTGATTTGACCGATTTCTTATGGAATACAAAAAAGACAAAACTGCTGATTATGCCTGCAGCTACGGCGAGCAAGACGTAAAAAAACGAATCGTTCATCTCTAAAATCCTCCTGTATAGTAATGAGAAGAGAGGATAAAACGGATGGCATTGCGAACAGTAATAACGGCCTGTTTTGTCGCCATCAAGGTTGCCCGGTCCTCTCTTCTACCGTGCTTTTAATAAACGTGTCTCTTCTGGAAATGTAACTGGCTGGACAGGTGCGCCGGACAGGAAGGCGAGTATGTTTAAAAAGACTTAGCGGGATATGCCCGCAGGGTCAGAGAATCGGCATACAAAATTACGAGATAACGTCATAGACGAAATTTCCCCGGGACTGCCGGATATGTCTCTATTTTGCATGCCTTTTTTCAAACTGCGACCCCTGTATGTCTTCTTTCGTATCTGCCTTTAACTGCTAATCCGGTGCTTATCAGCGAAGTCCTTCCATTCCCATACTGATAAACTTCTTAGCCCACCCTGCCGTGTAGTGAAAATTAGATCCCCACTGGTAAAAGTGGGTGCCTAGAGAATGCCTTAGGCTTTCTCCGTGCTGTGGAGACATGCACACCGTACATTCTACGTTAGCTCCCTTAAGATCTAACTTGCCGGGATCAACATTTTCCCTCAAGCACGCACAGGGCAGGCAACATATCTACATATAGTTATAACAAATAATGAGTGTTATAGGCAACAGAAATGTTTTTCAGGCCATCCGCTTAACCGGGATGCGATTGAGGGAAACCGAAACTCAGCGGGTTGATTCACCCGTATGGACCGGTTTTTACTGATTGACACCCGGGAACAAAGTGGGACGGATATCAATAGGCTTTTGATGCTTAATGCCTGTGTCGATAAGCTTCTTTTTGTCGTCCGTCTTTGCGGAAGCCGGTTTTTTCTCTTCTGGTCTTGGTGCAGGCGCTCTCTCTACCGCGGATGGGGTCGCAGAGGGCGGTATGATCGGCAGAGGCTGCTTTTCAGCCCCCTCGTCTGCTGCGACCGGCTTGATCTCTTTTTTCTCACGCAGAGGCATGACTATCAGGCTTATCCTTCTGTTTCTGAGATCATTTGGATTATCCTTGAATAGCAGTTCTGTATCGGCATAACCAACAACCTTTGCGATTTTTCCCTCTGGGATACCATTGTTTTGGAGGATCTTTCTGGCAACGGATGCCCTTGCCGCTGATAGTTCCCAGTTCGATTCACGACCTTTTTGAATGCCTGACGAATCGGTATGGCCCTCCACGGCTATGCGAATTTTTGAGTCCTTTAAAGCCTCAGAGATCACCATCAATATCTGTTTGCATTTATCAGTGGGGATGGCGCCTCCTGGTTTGAACATTGGTTTTCCTTCAATGTCAACGACCTGTATTCTTATTCCGTCCTCAACCTTGTCGATCAGCACCTGGTCCTGCAAACCCTTCAGCTGCTCATCGATCATTGCTTTTAGTCTGTGTTGAACTTCATTAAGAGAGACCGCTCCGGTCGCCGGCTCTGCAGTGGCGGTCTTGAGTTCCTGTTTAATGCCGGAAGAGGATTCCATGAATGAGCGGCCGCTTTCCTTAAAAAGGTTATAGTTTCTGAAATAATCTGCAACTAGGGCGCGTTTCTCCGGAGTAACCATTGATATAAGCCACAGCAAGAGGAAAAAGGCCATCATGGCGGTCATGAAATCGGCATAGGCGACCTTCCAGCTGCCGCCGTGGCTGGCAGCATGTCCGCGCTTGATCTTTTTTACGATAACGGTTTTGGATTTATCGGCCATTACTTCTTGTTGGCCCGAAGGGCATCTTCAACCTCTGCGAAGGAAGGTTTGGCATGGCCAGGTATTGCCCGTCTCGCAAACTCGACAGCGATCTGGGGGGCAGCGCCGCCTATGAATGCTATAATGCCCATCTTGAGCACTACAAGATATTCCTTGTCGTCAGCAGCCATGACCTCGAGATTCTTTGAGAGGGGTCCGACAAAGCCGTAACATAGCAAAACGCCCAAAAAAGTGCCGACCAGTGCTGCGCCTATGCTTGCCCCAAGTATTTCGGGCGGTTCTTTCATCTTGGCCATAGTAAGGATAACGCCAAGAACGGCAGCTACGATGCCGAGACCCGGCAGCGCTTCAGAAACCGTATTGAGGACCTTGGCGGGGGCCATACTCTCCTCATGATGGGCCTCAAGCTCATTATCGAGCATGTTTTCAAGTTCATACGACGATATACTTGTGGTCATGACTGTCCTTAGCGTATCGGTCACAAGGGCAACTGCATGGTGGTTTTTGAGAAAAATCGGATGGCCGCCGAATATCCTGCTCTCTCTGGGGCTGTCAACATCGGCCTCAATGGAGACGAGTCCTTCTTTTCTGATCTTGGTAAAAATTTCGCTCAGCATAAGCAGGGAATCCATGTAATCGGACTTGGAGAACGATTTGCCCGCAAGCGCGCGCAGGACGCTGGAAATGATATCTTTTATGACCCGCATGGGGGACATGATTATCAGTCCGCCTAATGCGGCCCCTCCGATAATCAAAAGCTCCACCGGCTGAAAAAGCACGGAGAGATTTCCGTGTTCCAGCAAATAGCCGCCGACTACACTGGCAAAGACAATGATAGATCCGATTATTATGAGCATGCCGGTCGAATCCTAACCCTTTTTATGGCGCAGGATGTCTCTCTGGGCCTTGAATACGAACTGAACAATCTGCTCCCTTATATCGTCGTCAATGGTCATGAATTTCACGGCAGTCTGAAAATAATCTTCCCTTGCCCTTACATCTACAACTTCGCCATAGACGTACAGGGTAGACGACAGCGTAACGGGCAGTATCATCTTGATTTCGAGCATGTCTCCTATTACGTATTTTTCGGAAGAATCAAAGCTCAGCCCGCCGCCGCTGATATTAACTTTTTTCTGGGATATGCGTGGTATTTTTTCATTCCTGACCGATAAGCTGTTCGCGATGGCGTCAAGCTTGGAATTCAGCATCTTTAGCCATTCAGCCAGAACAGGATCATTGACTTCATTTGGAATCTGGTAATCAGGAAGCACTGTCTCGCCCGCAATAAAACATTTCATATTTTGACGTTCCGGCGGAGGGACAACACGAACCTCAATCGGGATGACCGCGTCAACACGCGAATACTCTCTTACATTAATCTTGCCTATATCTGCCATATGTCCCCCTTTTAAGGAATTATAACACTAAGAATTCATCAATAAACAACCAGACTTTCAGTCGGACACCCTATCTATTTGATCGATACCGGTGCAAATACAATCTCGACCCGTCTGTTTTTTGACCGGCCTGCAGGGGTATCATTGGAGTCAAGGGGCCTGAATTCTCCATAGCCCGCGAGGATAAGCCTGTCCGGATCTATCCCCTGTTTTACCAGAACATGCAATACACTTGCAGCCCTGGCGGCTGAAAGTTCCCAGTTGGATTTATATTTGACACCGGTCGGGATTACATTATCGGTATGGCCTTCAATCACAATCCTGCCGGGTGTTTTTTTAAACACTGCGGTGACGGCTTCAAGCGCCGTTGTCATATTGTCCTTAATATCAGCAGAACCTGAAACAAAGGCTATGTCGTTTGCCATAGTAATTACCACTCCGCGGGGATCGGATTTTAAACTGATCCCCTCGATATTTGCGAGCTTGCCGCTGAGCTCAGTTGTGGCCTGCTGCTGAGAATCCTCAGTACCCTGAACGGGTCGCTCTATCACATGAAATGCCAGTCTCAATGAAGTCGAAAACACCCCGACCTTTTGTTTGTCGATAGTAGAAAGCGCGTATAATGCGGCAAAAAATGTGAATATCAGGGTGAGGAAGTCAGCATACGATATAAGCCACCTGTCGGTATTTTCATGTTCATCATCTCCGCCGACGCGCTTTCTCATAGTTGGCGCGAACCGGCATGCACTTGGGCTGCCCGCAATCTATAGTTTTTCATTGTCTGCCAGAAAAGCATTCAATTTTGCCCTGAGAAAATAGGGATTAACACCGCTCTCGACTCCAAGCACACCTTCTACCGCGAGGTCCATAAGGAAAATCTGTTCATTCATGCGGCTTAAAATGCGCTTGGCGCAAGGCAGTAAAACAAGGTTGGCAGATCCCACGCCATAAATCGTGGCGACGAAAGCGACAGATATGCCGGACCCAATCTTGGAAGGATCGGCAACGTTGCTCATGACCTGGATCAGTCCGAGTACTGCCCCAAGTATTCCTATGGTCGGGGCATACCCGCCTGCAGATTCAAAAACTTTGGCAGCACGACGCATCCTGGCCTCATAAGAAATGATTTCCTGTTCGAGAATATCCTTGATCATCTTGGGAGGCATCCCGTCTACAACCAGGGCAAGTCCTTTTCTCAGGAAGCGGTTTTCGATGAGTTCAATCTGGGGCTGAAGGGCAACAAGACCGATACGCCGGGCCTGGATCAGGATGTTCACCGAATCTTCAATTATAAGAGAGGGATTCGAACGCTTGTATATAAAAACAAGCTTTAACGCCGATAACGCGGTCCGCAAGTCACTAAACGGAAAACTGAGCATAGTCGCGCCTGCCGTGCCGCCGAACACGATTACTGCAGCTGCAACCTGTGCCAGATGAGATGTAGTGCCGCCCTCGGCAATATTCCCTGCTATTATTGCCCCTAATCCTACGATCAACCCGAGTAATGCAATAAAATCCATTATTCTCCATTGCGCATAAGAAAAAAAGCGCTTCTCCCCATCTAATAACTTCATACTATAATAAGCGTTGCCCCATTAATTATCAAGACATGAATGCCTGTTATCAAACAAAATACGGGGCATATAAGGCGGTTTTGGAGCATCATGGTATTTCTTCGCCACCCCGGAAGGATAGATAAAGTCTTGCTTATTTTTGGCCGGTATTATCATAATTAGCCTATACGCAGTTGCAGATATATGTTGCTGTATCATTGACATAAAACTGCGGAGATTTAATATTGGCGCAACATAGTAATTATCCGTGAGAACTGATTAAACGATGTTTTCCTGGTATTTTTTATAAGGAGTTGCACAATGGCCACTAAATTCAGGACAATCGACGAGCAGGGATACTTTCCTTTCGCTGCCAGCAAACTTGTAATTGGCACCACAATCCCATTTGACATTCATCAGAAGCAGGGAGGCATGTTCGAACTTCTGTTTGAGTTTGGCACAGAATATACAGCGATGACCAGGGATTTCCTGGTTCAAAAAAGTCTGAAGGAACTATATGTCTCGGATGAAGACAAACCTGTGCTCGAATCTTATCTCTCAAAAGGTTTTTCAGAAAGCACGTCCATCCTCGAAAGCTCCAGGGCATTTAAGGATTACACCTTCCAGAAGGACAAATACTACCAGATAGACCGGCAGATGCTTATTCAGGGCGCTGAAGTTCATTTCAGCATATATGTGATGAAGAATTATGTGTATTCTCAATTGCTGCATGCCACTCCGGAACATGCAGTGACTATCAGCGAAAAAATACTCGATGCCAGAGGCGAGCTGCTTATTCCACAGGCTGATGTCCCGCTGTATAATGAGTACCTCAGCTCTCTGCTGCGGTCTGACAAGATGAAGGGTAAAGATGCCGGTAAACTAAAGGCGCTTCTCATAAGGGAAAATTCCAAGATAATCATCAAAGACCTCTTTGACAATCCGCGCAGCGGAGAAAAGATAAAACAGACCCAGGCCATGGTTGGCGAAATGATAGATTCCATAATGGAAAACAAGGACACTATTTATGACTTGCTGTCCATCAGAGGATACGATTATTATACCTACACGCATTCTGTCAACGTATGCGTTCTTTCTGTCGGTCTGGGGGTTGCGGTCAATCTTAATCAAATGCAGGTTGAGATGCTTGGTATTGGCGCCATGCTGCATGATATAGGGAAAAGCGTGATACCTCAGGAGATCGTTAACAAGCAGGGAAAGCTGGATGATACGGAGTACCGTATAATAAAGACCCACGTTGCCGAGGGTGAAAAGATACTTAAGGAAAACCATCGTCTTTCTCCGGACTCGCTCTCTGCAGTAACCCAGCATCACGAAAAGATCAGCGGTAAGGGGTATCCATTGCGACTTGCGGCGAAGGACATCACGCTGTGCGGCCGGATTACGGCAATCGCTGACTGCTATGATGCCCTCACTACAACCAGGCCATACAGGCAGTCTTTATCTCCGTTTAAGGCTCTCGGGATTATCGCCAAAGAGACCGGCAATTACGACCCGGACCTTCTGCGGGTGTTTGTTAAAATGCTGGGTAAGATCTGAATATGGACCTTTTCAGTTCGGATACTGATGATGTCCGGATAGAGGGGAAAAAGCCCACCGGTTCGGTACCTCTTGCATTCCGCATGAGTCCAAGGACGCTTGGGGAATATATAGGTCAGGAGCACATTATCGGGGAAGGCATGCTTCTGCGCCGGGCAATAGAGGCGGACCGTATTACTTCGCTTATTCTGTACGGGCCTCCCGGTACCGGCAAGACGGCGATGGCCAAGGTTATCGCTGCCAGGACCAAATCACATTTCGAATGGCTTAATGCGGCCACTGCCGGACTCGACGATCTGAGGAAGGTCATACAGGCTGCGAGAAACCGCAAGGCCAAAGGAATTCGGAGCATACTTTTTCTTGACGAAATACACAGGTTCAACAAACTCCAGCAGGACGCGTTGTTGCCCGATGTAGAAGAGGGCAATATAATCCTTATCGCTGCGACAGTCGAAAACCCGTCCTTTTATGTGAATTCGGCGCTGCTTTCGAGAAGCCAGGTCTTCGAACTCAGACCTTTGACAGCAGATGATATTGTGAAACTCCTTCACAATGCTCTTGATGACCCGGAGCGGGGCCTTGGCGGCTTGAACATTGCTGTGGACGAAAATGCGCTGATACATATAGCGAAGATGGCTGACGGGGATGGCCGCAAGGCACTGTCGGCACTTGAGATTGCCGCCCTTACTACGCCGTCTGCTGCTGATGGAGTTATAAGAATTGACCTTCCGGTTGCCGAGGAGTCCATACAAAAAAAGGTCATTGTCTATGATAAAAAGGGCGACCAGCATTACGACACTATATCGGCATTTATAAAGAGTATGAGAGGATCAGACCCGGACGCAGCGATCTATTACCTTGCAAAGATGATTTATGCCGGTGAAGATCCGAGGTTCATTGCCAGAAGGATAGTAATATGCGCGTCGGAAGATGTAGGCAATGCCGACCCTATGGCGCTCGTTGTCGCGACATCCGCATTGCGGGCTGTAGAGTTTGTCGGGATGCCTGAAGGCAGGATTCCTTTGGCCCAGGCTGTAACGTATGTGGCACTGGCGCCAAAGAGCAATGCTTCGTACATGGCCATTGAAGCGGCGCTTGAGGATATCGGGACGGAGGAGACCATGGAAGTCCCGTCTCATCTCAGGGACAGCAGCTATAAGGGGGCAAAGAAGATGGGTCATGGGGAAGGGTACAAGTATCCTCACGCGTTCGGAGGGCATGTCGAGCAGGAATACCTGCAGAAAAAGAAGAAGTACTATAACCCCTGAGCTGTTTTTTATTTCAGATATGAGGAGGAGTCAGATGGCAAAAGTGATGATCCGGCCTGCAACTTATGAAAATGTTCGCCAGGCAATTGACAAGGCTTTCGAAATATTCCCAATAAGTCTCGCGGGAAAAAAAGTGCTCTTAAAACCAAATGTGCTCAGGATTTCTGAAGCCAAAGAGAGTATAGTCACTAATCCAGCTGTGCTCAGGGCGGTTGTGGACAAAGTGGAATCAATGGGGCCGTCAGCCATAGTTGTAGGTGACAATCCTGGAATATTCAGCTACGGATCCAATGAGAAGAGTTTTGCAACAACCGGGCTTATGGAAGCGGCCAAAGGATATTATCAGAACATTGGCAACGATTCACAAAAAGTTGCATTCAAGCCGGAATTTATGTCCGAGGTAAGTCTTTCCCAGGCGGTGCTTGATGCCGACATAATAATCAGTCTGCCAAAATTCAAAACACATGGCTTGACCGTAATGACAGGCGCTATAAAAAACAGCTACGGTTTTCTCCCTGGAGCGCAGAAGGCCATGCTGCACAGGGAGGCCGGCAACCCTGAACGCTTTCATGAGCTTATAGTAGATATATTCCGGCTTCGCATTCCGGACTTCTTTATTGTCGACGCTATAGTCGGCATGGAAGGCAACGGGCCTGCTTCTCCTGATCTTAGAGAAATCGGCCTTATTCTCGCGTCTGATAACGCGGTTGCAGTGGACGCTGTCATAGCGACCATGATGGGTTGTGAGCCGGGCCGTCTTCGTTTTCTGCAGAAGGCAAAAGAGGCGGGGCTGGGTGATTTTGACATCAATCGCATCGAAATCATAGGCGAGCTCAAGAAACTGCCCGGATTCAAACTTCCTCCGCTGGGCGGTGAAGCAAATATGAGCAATGAAGGTTTACAGACATTGATAAAGGGGAGAACACTCTTGCGTCCACAGACAGATCCTGACCTCTGCAACAGTTGTGGCAAGTGTGTCGAGCAGTGCCCTGTTTCGGCCCTGTCCATGTGTGATAATTTCCCGCAGGTAAAGGCTGATACCTGTATAGTCTGTTTTTGCTGTCAGGAAATCTGTCCGCAGAAGGCGATTACACTCAAATAAACAGGGCTCCTTGACCCTTTCGTCTCATGAGCAATACAATAACTTATGTGCGAATTTTGTAAAAAACATGGTGACGGCAAGGTCTGGTATAAGAATGCCGCCAATTATGCCAACGATCTTCTCGCTGATATCGGGCGCCGCAGATATATCGAAGGGTTCCTGAATTCGACTATTGCGGACGGGTTCAGGACACTGGGACGCCTTGAAAGCCTTTTTATGAAAAAGGGACGCCTTCCCGGCAAGCTGGTCCGTGCCATGGAGGACAAGGCCAGGGTCGAACATTTCGGACAGGTTTTGCCCATTGAAGAGATAAGAGACATCGTATTAAAGGCAGACAGCGTGGTCCGGATGCCCTGCGCCTGCCGCTGGACGATCAGCAGGAAAGAAGAACGCTGCTGTTATGCCCTCAGCTATAGCCCTGATGCCTGGTATAAGGGATTCGATATGGGTTATTTCGGCAAGTCTTCGGAAGAGGGACTGGAAGCGGTCAGTCCTGATGAGGCGATTAAACAGATGGAGGCTCTGGAAGACAGAGGGGCTATACACTCCATATGGACCATGATGACTCCATTCATCGGTGCTGTATGTAATTGTACGGCCAGTGACTGCATAGCCATCAGGACTCTTTCGGGGATAGGAGCGCAAACGGTTGCGAGGGCCGAACATGTTGCTGCTATTGACAAGGATTTGTGCATAGGCTGCGGCCTCTGCAGCACGCGGTGTCAATTCGGGGCCATTGATTCCGCAATTCATGACGGCAGGCAGGTCTCGGTTGTCAATGATGAGAAATGTTATGGCTGCGGGTTGTGCAGGCGTGCTTGCAGTGTCGATGCGATTTCACTCGTCAGCAGGCTTAGCTGATCATAACCCTATGACTGTCATTATGTGGGGACTGCGGCTGAATAAGATACTACCAGCTTCTCATCATCCAGCGAGAGCCTGTAAGCATTGTGCTCGATTATTTCGAATATTCTAAGGTATTTGCTCAACTCCGCTGCTTGTGATGTTTTTCTGCCGAAATAGTGTCCCGGCGTCGCAAAGACGTCGGTTGCAAGATTGTCATCATAAACCGCAAAGTTGTATGACTGAGGACTGTCCCAGGTATGATCTCCTGCCGAGGGCAGTTCATCCCTGTAGGCTACCCGCACATCAATCCCGTCCCTGAGCTGAAGGGTGAGTATCTTCTGGACCTCCGGCCCCGAAAATTCATCGCGGGTGACCACGAATATGCGCATTATTTTTACTCCGCGCTCAAGGACCCTCAGGTTGGCCTGATACAGGTTAAGGATTGCGCTGCGAGTGTCCCATCCCGACGCGAAAGGATCGACGGCCTTTATCTGTGTCCTGGAAAGATCTGTGGCACGGGCCGTCTCGAGATAGAACTCTGTTTCACTGAGGGGCACATACCCCTGCTGCAGGATACCGAAGGTCTTCTTGGCGCTGTTCAGGATTTCGGTTGCCTTGGCCTGGCATTCAGGATCGGTAATAAGGGCCAGTGCAGAGGTTATCTCATGTGATTGCGTATATTGGTTCGTAAGCGCCGAACGGACCTTGGCCAGTTCTTCGCGCAACAGGTATGTCGCCAGCGAAAGCAATATTCCCACACCGAAGATAGTAAAGGCAGCCTCCTTGTAGTCCAGGAACCAGTGAAAGGAAATGGCGAGACCGCTTCCGACAACGAATTCTATCAATGCGGCTATATTCTCAAATTTGAAATTCCTGTTCATACTCCATACCTCCTTCATAAACATAATTTGCTTTCAATTGTTGGGAGAAAGGCCTGCGCTCTTGATCAATACCAGGGAAAACTAGAATTAAAGCTATTGAAAAGCGATTGCTGATTTCCTGAATAAACAGTATCGTTAGTATAATTTCAGTAGCTTTTTTTGTCAAGGAGAGTTAACGACTTCAACTCCGTCCCCTGTAGAAAGACGCAAGCCTCTCAGGGGATATGCCGAGATGATAACCAATAAGCATTAACTGGTTAACCAGCGTTGTTTTGGCTATCCCAAGCTTTTTCCATCGCCTCGCAGAGGTTACAACTGAAGAACTGCATAAACCTATCCGGCCTTTCTTCTTCAACTGTTTTACAAAAACGTAATCTTCCATTATCGGCATATCAGGGAATCCTTTTTCCTGCAGGAAAATCTTACGCTTTATGAACAACGCCTGGTCTCCGTATGGCAGCTGCAGAAGACGGCTGCGCAGGTTGGCCATTGTGCAGACAAAGTTCAATCCCCTGTCCGGAGCTGAAATGCTTAACCGGAATGCACCTGCGATTACCCGGGTATCTTCCAGCATAGAGCAGATATCCTCGGCAAAGCCTGCAGGAAGAAGCGTATCCGCATGAAGAAAGAGCAGTATATCCCCGCCTGCCATGGCAGCGGCCCGGTTCAGGCGGGACCCGCGGCTGCCGGAGACCTTCAGAACGCGGCATCCGAGAGATTCGGCAATTGATCGAGTATTATCTGTACTGTTGTTGTCAGTCACTATGATTTCATGCACAAGGCCGCAACGGGCCTGCCTCAGGGTCCTTTTAAGGCAGTCAGCTTCATTTTTTGTCGGTATGATGATGCTAATCATGATTCCTTGTCCAGCAATCCAAGACGTATGCAGTGCTGCAGGTCTTCAGGGCGGTCAATATCGAAGAGAGTGTCCAGAAGGTTAGTGCGCAAGCCCTGAGCCTCTGCAACAGCAAGGGTTTTCTTCAGTACCGAGGATTCGCCCCAGTTGATGCCGGTAAAGAGTTCCGGTCTGTTTGACGAGAGCCCGATCAGATAGTAGCCTCCATCATATGCGGGACCGAGGACCAGATCATGGTTTTCGAGGCTTTGGACTGTTGCCTGCAGTTGCTGAACGCTGATATCTGGACAGTCTGTACCGATTAAGACTACTGATTTCGCCTTGTCGGCAAAATGGTCGGCAAAAGTCCTGCTCATTCGCTCTCCGAGTGAGCCATCGCCTTGTTCGGCCAAACAGGGTCTCTCCCCAAGCCACTGCCTGAAGAGTTCGGCGGGTGCCCCGTCGCATCTGAATTCTATATGCATCTCATCCTTCAATACATCGGTCCGTTTGATCATATGCTCTGCCAACCTGCGGTAGAGGAGGGCGGCCCCTTCAGTTCCGAGAGAAGGGATAAGGCGGGTCTTGACCCTGCCTACGGCAGGGTAGCGAAGAAATATTACAAGTCGGTTCTCCTGCAATAACATTTTATGAAAATCTCCTGATATTAATACTCTTAATCCTGCAACATATCTTAACTCATTGGGCAGCAGGGATTAAATATTGCTGAAAATATTTAACCTCCCGCCGGTAACTCAAGCGGAAGGTCAAACAGGTTAAGGAGTCCGGGTTCAACTCATACTATCGGCATTACATGGGGTCAAGACCCAATAGGCGGGCCGGATTCTTCTTGATCATAAGGTCCATCTGTGCATCAGTTATTCCCGCTGTCTTGAGGTTCAAGACAAATTCCTTTAATCCGTCTGCTGGTGTCGGATTCATGAATTGTCCGAGGTCTGATGCTACTACGCACTTGTCAGCGCCGACCGTTTTGATCGCGGTAACAAAATCGGCAATCGAGATATGTTTCCAGCCCCGCATCCAGGCCAGACTCGCTTGCGGCCCCATAAGGTAAGAACTGTAGCAATGCTCGATATAGGCACCGTTTTCAACGCATTGCTTGAGGTCATCAAGTGACAACTCTCCGGGGGACTGCAGGGCATGTGTTACCAATACCTTCCGCACGCCTTCTTCTTTGGCCGCTTTTACCGACGCGATAACCTCTTTTGGTGAAACATGACCAGTGGCGAAAATTACGTCAGCCTTGGCAATCAGCTTCAGGACTTTGCGCAGTTCCGGTATGACCTTGCCTGAAGAATCAATCACACGGATGCCGCCGGCGTCAGCTTTTTTGGCAAAGAACGATTTGTGATGGGCCGCTCCATGAGTCGGCAGCCAGACGATCTTTCCGCATCCGCCGGTGAACTTGAGCATGAGGTCGACAGAGTAAGGACTGATACCGCCGACTGATTCATTCATGGTAAGGCCGCCGAACACTTCGATCCCGGGAATAATCTGCCTTACGAGATAGGCCCGGTCATTGGTGATAAATTCATGGTTTTTCGTAACGACTGCACGCATTCCGAGCTCTTTGGCCTTCTTTGCGAGTTCAAAGTCGTTGACAGAGCGGGAGGATACATCAGGGCCTGCATGGACATGCATCTCAATCGCTCCCTCGAGCGGGTTGGCGGCAACCAGGGTGGGCATCTGTGCCATCGCCTGTTTGGCAACAGTAACCGCGCCAATAACCCCGACAGCCTGCAGAAAACCCCGTCTGCTCAATCCTGATTTGCCTGTTTTGGATTCTTTTTCTTCCATACACAATCCCTCCCCTTAGTTAACTGTCATGCAATTAATAATTGCATTGAAAGAATGAGAACTTATTCGACTTCCCTGTATGTACTAAAGTATCCGGACGGCTAAAATTTACGACAGATTAGTTAAAGTCAGAGTATTGTTTGATACACTCTGCCACATTTTTACCGGCATCGTCAAGAGAAAGTTCTGTGCCGGTAAGGACGCTCCTCCTTATCTGGATTCATTTTAGCAAAGTACAACTATGCATAGCTAAAATATACCAGGTGTGTCTCTCAGGGAAACTCAACAATTTCGATCCAGTTTGGATCATTGCCAACCCGGTAGCGCTTCAGAAATTTCAACTCCCCAGTTGCTTTGTTGATTCCGTAGACCGAAGCATGTGCCGACTTCTGTCCGGCGGCAATGACAAAGTTGCCCCTGGGATCTATCCTTATACCGCGTGGCTGCGCTTCCGTGTCATAACTGTCGATATAGGTAAGCTTTCCTGTTACGCCATTAACCGAAAACGCGGACAGGGAGTTGCCTGTTCTTTCCGCGGTATACACAAACCGGCCATCCGGAGTGATATGGATGTCGGATGCCCATATCTCGGGTCTATCGACCTTGCGGGGCGGATTAGTGCCGCCGATAGGAGGTCCTGGCTTCCCGGGGATAAGATAGGCACCCGGTGGTATCGAAGAAATGGTCTGTATCTCCGTCAACAGCCCGGTCTGATTATCCATTGCATAGACATTGACAAAGCCGGTCAGTTCATTGAGCAAATAGACGAACCTGCTGTCTGGGGAAAAGGTAAAATGTCTCGGCCCCTCAGCTTGCTTCGTTTTAATAAAGCCCGGCTTGTTCGGAGTCAGGATACCGGTTTTTTCGTCAAAAACCAGCTGCATCACCTGGTCGACCCCCAGATTCGGAACAAACACAAACCGGTTGGAGGTATCCGACAGGACCGCATGGGCGTGCTGGCCAGTATTAATTACCTGCGTCGGCACCGCCTGAACAAAGCCTTTATCTCCGATCGGGTTCACGCTGATCTTGTGTCCGGCGTAAGAAGCGGAGAAGAGGAAGCGGCCTGTTTTGTCCGTGGAGATATAGGCCATGTTGTCGGGAAGGGGAACCGTCGACAGGTGGCTCAATTGACCAGTGCCGGGGTTGATGGCGTAAGACGCAATGGAAAAGGGAATCGAACGGATGGAGGCGTATAGGAACCGCCGATCAGGGCTCACGGCCATAGGCATGACGGTCTTTCCGGTCTTGACCTTTTCAATCAGTGTCAGGTCTCCATTGTCAGGATTTATCTCCATGATTGCAATTTCCGAGTCGTCCGCGCAGGAAACGTAAACAAAGGTCTTTGCCTCAACTGCCAGGACCAGGAGCGCTGCCCCCAATAGCTGGATAAATAGACATAAGGCCAGCGTTTTCATAACTTTCATAGAACCTCCTTCTCGTTTGTAAGTAGATATGGTTGCAACACTTTCGCTTTGAATCTTGATACGAATATGTGAAATGCTGATAAAACAGAATCCATCGACAGGGCAGATTTATAGGGCATGATTTGTGCCAAGGTGGAATATATTGAAAAAACAGGGTTGCTGCTCATGCGGTGTTGCAATATTGCCGGATCGTGAGACTTTCGTTGCAACGGTATGTTGCGCGGAGAAACCAGCGATTTATATGGATCTATGGAGCCACCATGCAAGAATCTTTTTAAGCCGGGATGTCAGACGGGTTTTGTTGTATGAATCGGCAGCACGCTTTATTGCCTCTGCCCGGGTTGGATATGGATGGATTACGCGTGAGAGTCTTTCAAGACCGCTTCCCGCCGACATCGCCACAGATATTTCACTTATCATATCTCCAGCGTGAGATGCGACAATGGTAGCCCCGAGTATTCTGTCAGAACCCTTTTTGACAATAATCTTGATGAAACCTTCTTCTTCACTGTCGCAGACGGCCCTGTCTACCATGTTCATCTCAATCCGGAAAGTCGTTGTCTCAATCCGCCGGTCATCCGCTTCCCGTTCATACAACCCTACGTGTGCGATTTCAGGGTCGGTGTAAGTACACCAGGGTATTGTGAGGGCGCTCAGTTTTTTTCTGCCGAGGAAAAGAGAGTTTTGAATGGCGATGCGGGCGGAAGCTTCAGCGGCATGTGTGAATTTATGAGACAGGCAGATGTCACCGGCAGCATAGACACGGGTATTAGAGGTTCGCAAAAAGTCATCCACTATTACACCGTTCCTTGAGTCATAGTTTACGCCGGCCTTTTCAAGATTAAGACCTTCAACATTGGGCTGGCGTCCTGCGCCGAGAAGTATCTCATCCACATCAATCAGTTCTTCCCCATCGGGTGTCTTTATGAGGACCGATTTGTGATTCTGATGCGTAATAACTCTGACCGGTTTTGCATTAAGTCGAATTTTTATGCCTTCACGTTCCAGGACGCGGGCCAGATGGGCTGATGCATCCGGATCTTCCTTTGGCAGGAAACGGCTGTTCTGAACAATAAAAACTTCGGAACCGAGGCGGCTGAATGCCTGCGCAAGCTCGCACCCGAGAGGCCCTCCACCTATGACGAGAAGGCGGCGTGGCAGTTTGGTCAAATTGAATACGGTCTCGTTTGTTAGAAAGTCAGCCTCATCGAGTCCTTCTATTACGGGATGAACCGCCCTGGCGCCGGTAGCAATCACCGCCTTTCTGAAGCGCAGTTTTTTCCCGTCAACGCTGATATGGTCAGGCCCCTCAAAGCTTGCGCTGCCCAAGAATACATCAACGCCTGCAGCGGTATAACGCGAGACTGAATCATTTGTGCTGATATCACGCCTGATCCGCCTGAGACGCTCCATGACAGCCGGGAAAGCGTCTGCTCCGGTAGAGACAGCCGGCAGGCCGAAAACGCCTGCATGACGCATACGGTGGGCCATGCGGGCCGAACTTATCAGGCTCTTGGAAGGTACGCAGCCTATGTTCAGGCAATCACCGCCCATAAAATCGCGTTCAACAAGAGCGACTTTTGCGCCCAGAGCTGCTGCGCCCATGGCAGAGACAAGGCCGGCAGTTCCGGCTCCAATAACGACAAGATTGTAAATAGGTTTAGGTTCGGGATTGTGCCAGCCCGCCGGATGAACGTTAGCCAGCAGCCCGCGGTTATTGTCATCGAGCAGCGGTATGTTCAATCGTCCTGAATCAGCCATTATCCATCTCCTTCAAACGACATGTTATCAGGAAAAGGCATTTTTGAAAAGCAGGCAGCATGACTATCGTCAGGCTCCGCGGTGATCAGTCGCTTAATTTTTTCATCAAGGCAAAGAGTTCTTTTTTAGTCTCGAAGCCGACGCCGGGCACGTCCGGCAGTCCAACATATCCATGCTCGACTGAAATGCCGTCTGCGAACCCGCCGAAGGGCTGGAAAACGCCCGGGTAGGATTCATTCCCGCCCAGATGCAGGCCAGCTGCAATATTCAGGGACATCTGGTGCCCGCCGTGCGGCACGACCCTGCGTGTTGACCAACCATACTGTTTAAGTACCTCAAGCGTACGCAGGTATTCGACTAGGCCGTAGGAAAGCGCGCAATCGAACTGGAGCCAGTCGCGGTCAGGACGCATGCCGCCGTAGCGGATCAGGTTGCGCGCGTCCTGGTGCGAAAACAGATTTTCTCCAGTTGCCATGGGATGGGGATAGTGATTTGAAAGCTCTGCCTGGAGTTCATAATCGAGCGGGTCTCCCGCTTCTTCATACCAGAAGAGACCGTACTGCTTCATGGCATCTGCATAAGCAATAGCAGTCTTGAGGTCAAAACGCCCGTTTGCATCCACTGCCAGGAACTTGCCCTCGCCAACGACTTCAAGCACTGCTTCAATGCGCCGGATGTCTTCATCCAGGGATGCGGCTCCGATCTTCATCTTTACTACCGAGTATCCCATATCGCGGTATTTCTTCATTTCATTCTTGAGGGCGGTCAGGTCCTTGCCCGGATAGTAGTAGCCACCGGCTGCATAGACAAAAACTTTGGAGTCGGCTTTACCGTCCCGATAGCGGTCCGCGAGCAGACGATATAGAGGTTTCCCCGCCATTTTTGCAACTGCATCCCATACTGCCATATCAATGGTGCCAACCGCCACGGACCTTTCACCATGTCCGCCGGGTTTCTCGTTTTTAAGCATAGTGTCCCAGATGCGAAAAGGATCGAGATTTTCACCTGTCTCGTCCGCAAGAGACTTCGGATCAGCTTCCATGACACGGGGGATAATCCTCTCCCTCATTAGCGAGCCCTGGCCGTAGCGGCCGTTGGAATTGAAGCCGTACCCTACGACCGGTTTGCCGTCCCTGATCATATCTGTAATAACGGCAACCACGGAACATGTCATTTTGGAAAAGTCGATATAGGCGTTGGTAATAGGTGATGCAATTGAAACTGTCTGTTCACGTATTTCTTTGATTCTCACGCAATACTCTCCTGTTTAAGATATTTTTTTATTTGACCCGGAATAACCGGTACGACAAGTTTTATTTATGTTTTTGAGGTCTCTTTGCGTACACCAACAGTCCCTTGGCCCTTCAGGAATGCTATTCCTTTTTCAGTGCAGCAGGCGGCTATGAAAATATTCTCGTCTGTTATTGGCAATCCTGCAGCTTCGAGCTTTTTTGTTGCTGCAGGAATACCCTTGTCAGGATCGCGATCATTGATTGACAGAGGGCCTTCAGTTGTCGGTTCAAGCCCCAGCTGTTTTTTCGCGAGTTCTACAATTGTCGGATCCGGGCTGACGGGTGTTTTGCCGAAATATCCGAGTACCATCTTGCCGTAACCTTCAGCAATGTTCATCCATTTTCCCAGTATGACGTTATTGAAGGCCTGCTGGAAATAGAATTGTGATACCGGGGTTATCGAAGTGCCGAAACCGCCTTTTGCGACTGTTTCTCCCATCGCTTCCATGATCTCCGGGAACCTGTCCAGGAGTCCGTAATCCCGGAGCATCTGCGTATTTGCAGTCAGGGCACCGCCCGGCATCGGAAAGAACGGGATCAGGGCCTCGACTGCTACGGCCTCCGGCGGCAGGAAATAGTCCTTCATGGCCTCTTTGAACGAGGCCCTAAGCTTAATGATTTTGTTAACATCAATATCAAGAGAGTAATCGGTCCCCCTGAGCGCATGCCACATTGTCAGTATATCCGGCTGACATGTTCCGCCAGAAACGGGAGCAAGAGAGAGATCTATCATATCAGCGCCGGCGTCAATTGCGGCTTTATAAGCCAGGGTACATACTCCGGCTGTTTCGTGTGAATGAAAAGATATCTTGACGCCTTCACCCAAAAGATTTCTTGCCATCTTTATGGTTTCAAATACCTTCTGGGGGCGACTCGTGCCGGAGGCATCCTTGAAACAGATGGAATCGTAAGGGATGCCGGCATCAAGGATTTTTTGTAATGTCGCAATATAAAATTCTGCTGTATGCGCTCCCTCGCAGCCGGGAGGCAACTCCATCATGGCGATCGTTACCTCATGCTTTAATCCGGCGTCATTGATGCATTGGCCGGAGTAGATCAGATTGTCGACATCATTCAATGCGTCAAAATTGCGTATAGTATTAATGCCGTGCTTTTTAAACAGCTTGGCATGAAGATTTACTATATCGCTCGGCTGAGAATCGAGTGCGATGACAGTAACTCCTCTTGCGAGCGAGTGGAGATGGACGTTAGGGCCTGCAGCCCGGCGAAATGAATCCATTACGGTGAAAGCATCTTCATTACTATAAAAATAGGGAGCCTGGAACATGGCGCCTCCGCCAGACTCGATATGTTCAATCCCTGCATGTGCTGCTTCTTCGACAACAGGCAGATAATCCTTTGAAAATACGCGTGCACCATACACCGACTGGAACCCGTCCCTGAATGCCGTTAACATGAATTGAATACGTTTTTTCATAAACAAGCCCCCAAAATGTTTGTTGTCATGATTCCCATTTTCCCTGACAGCGGCGATATCGCGCCCGACAATCAGTTACTTATTATACTGGTTATTTAAGTCCCTGTTCCTGAAGTTGACCCTTTACGAGTGACTTAATTCCGCCATTGTCAAGAATACTCATCACATAAGGTGAAAAGGGCTGTGCCTTCAGAATGGCGCCGGTAGTCTCATTAATTATTTCTCCGGATGCAACATTTACGCTTAATAAATCGCCTTTGCTAACGGAGCTCCTGATATCAGGGCAGACAATTGCAGGTATCCCCAGATTTATCGCATTCCTGTAAAATATCCTTCCGAATGAATCCGCCAGTATTGCCCCGATGCCTGCGGCCTTCAGGGTAACGGCAGCATGCTCCCTGCTCGAACCGCAGCCGAAATTAGTAGAGGCAACGATAAGGTCTCCTTTTTTTACTGTCCTCACGAAATTCGGATCAGCGCCTTCCATGGCATGTTTTGCAACGTCTTCAGGGTCCGTCAAATCCAGAAACCTGCCGGGATATATCTGGTCGGTATCGATATTTGCATCGAACACAAAGGCTTTACCTTTAATTATTTTTTCCATATTTTATTGCTCCTTATTTGACATAGTCGGAAGGGTCAACAATTTTGCCCTCCAGAGCAGCAGCGGCAACGGCTGCAGGGGAAGCCACATAAATCTCTGCCTTGCCATGTCCCATACGTCCGGGGAAATTCCTGCTGGATGAGGTGATACATGTCTCTCCTGGAGCCAGTATTCCCTGATGAGTGCCAAGACATGCAGCGCATCCCGGGGTGACGAATGTAGCACCGGCTTCAACCAGGGCCTGAATATATCCCCTGTTCATAGCTTCAAGAAAGACCGACTTGGAGGCAGGAACTATTATAAACCGCGTCCGGGGATTAATATGTTTCCCCTTCAGAATGGCGGCTGCCACGGCCAGGTCTTCGGTTCGGCCGCCCGTGCATGTGCCTAGAAAAGCCTGATTAATCGGCTTGCCGGCATATTTGACGACATCAGCCACGTTATCGACGCTGTGAGGCGCGGCAACTTGAGGTTTAAGATTACTTACGTCAAAGGTATGCTCTGCAAAATAAGCGTACCCGGAATCAGTGGTGAAGACGGTATAATCCTGCTTCATCTTGTTTTTGAGAAAAGAGGTGGTTATTTCATCAGGTTGTATGTAGGCCGTCTTTGCCCCCATTTCAGTCGTCATATTGCATAGAGCCATTCGCTCTGATATGCCGAGATCCCTGAGGACCGGGCCCGTGAACTCTACAGCCCGGTAGACACCGTAATCAGCTCCAAGAGTGCCGATAATGTGGAGTGCAATATCTTTGGAATAGACACCCTTCTTCAGCCCGCCTTCCAGGTTGATGCGGATAATTTCGGGCACCCGGAACCAAAGCTGTCCAGTGGCAAGGATGATTGCGAGATCTGTTGCGCCCACTCCGGTACCGAATGCGCCGAAGGCCCCGTGAGTTGTCGCATGAGAATCCGTTATTACAATTACCTCACCCGGATATGACATCCCCTTATCTGCCAATACCTGGTGACAGACCCCCTGGTCAATGTCCATTAAGAGATCAATTCCCTGGTCCCAGCAGAATTCGCGGAACTGTTTTTGATTGTCGGCCTGGGCAATAGTTGAAGCGGGCGCGTAATGGTCTAGGAACACTATCACTTTACCCGGATCGGACACCCTGTTGCCGCCCATCTCAAAGAAAGACCGTATTGTCTGCAGATAAAGATCATTTATCCCGGCCAGGTCTACCTTGCAGTTTATGATCTCTCCTGTTTTGACCGCTTTCATACCAGCGGCCCTGGCCAGAATTTTTTCTATAGCATGCATATAAACTCCCTTAAATCAGATTTAGCAGCATAAGGACAACCGCTCGATCTACCAGAGCCCGAGGACCTTCCACCAGATGGGGCCTATCCCGATCCAGATTACGAGGTTTATGATCGAGATATAGAATCCGAGTTTCCACCATGTATGCTGTTTGATATATCCGGACCCGAAATAGATAGGAGCAGGACCGGCTGCGTAATGGGTCAGTGAACCGCAAAGGCTTGACGCATATGCCATCGAAAGCGCTGCCAGATAAGGAGGTACCCCGGCCAATACCATAACGGCGACGAGGGCAGAATAGAGCGCTACAATATGGCCTACCATGCTCGCAAACCCATAGTGAGAATACATGTAGAGCCCCAGTATTAAGAGGAAGGCCGGTGCGGCCGAAATACCGACCAGTCCCGCGCTTACTGATTTGGCAAACCATGAAATGAGCCCGAGTTTTTCAAGGAAGGTGGCCAGACCAACCAGGCTGCCCATCCAGACAAATGTGTCCCAGGCACCTTTTTCCTCAAGTACATCATTCCAGCTAATAACTTTAGTGATCATCATGACGGAAACAGCCAGCAGCGCAACTGCAGTGGCATCTATTTTTGTATAAGAGGAGGTAGACCACAAAAGAAGCGCGCAGACGAAGATTGCCGCCAGGACCTTTTCTCCACGCGTCAGGGGGCCGATTGCCTTTAGCTCGGCTTCTGCCAGGGTCCTGGCTTCAGGCGTATGTGTAACAACGGGTGGATACACTTTATACAGGTAATATGGTATTACGAGCATTGAGAGCAGTGCGGGGATAATGGCAGCTAATGTCCACAAACCCCAGCTTATTTCTATATTGAGTGTTTTTGAGGCAAACTGGGCGATTAGGGGATTGCCTGTCATTGCTGTCATGAAGAGCGCTGATGAAATGCAGTTCATCTGATATTCCGTAAACATCAGATAAGCGCCTATCCTGCGGGGTGAGTGGTCCGGTTCTGACTGGAACGCGGTCGCAAGACTGCGGACTATCGGGTAGATGATTCCGCCGCCGCGGGCCGTGTTGGAAGGTGTAAAAGGACCAAAGATAAATTCGCACGCGGCAAGAATATATCCCAGCTTAAGAGTGCGGTCCCCAAATTTCCTGATAAGCATATAAGCTATTCGTCGTCCAAACCCGGTCTTGATGAATCCTCTTGAAAAAAGAAAGGCTGAAACAATAAGCCATATCGTGGCATTACTGAAGCCTGACAGGGCTTCTCCAGGCTTCAGTACACCCAGCAGGATAGTGACCGATACCGCTATAATCGCTATAGCGCCGATCGGCAATGGCTGAAGAATAAAACCGGCAATCGTAGCAACGAATATGGCCAGTAACCTCCATGCCTCGAGTTTTACGCCATCAGGCACGGGTATGAACCAAATTACAGCGCCAATGGCCAGGACTATTAATCCGCGAACCATGTTATTCAAAGCAGGCACCTCCTCTAAATATGTTAGACCCATTATTATTGGGCATGAATCGTGCCAATGTGTAAACTTTCTTATATATCAAGGACTATCAAATATGGACGTTGCAATTATGGCGTCAAATGTTTATTATTGTTGTACTTCGTTTCAAATTGTATCATATGAGGAGAAGGATAATGTCACGCATTGCTTTCCTCGCACCAGATGATAATATGTTCGAAAAGGCGCGTGAAGTTTTTCATGGAGTTCACGATGATATTCTCATTGGAAAAGGGTTATTGAGTCAAGGCGTAAATGTTGCCGCATCTATGGTCAGCTCCGGGACTGAAGTGATCATCACACGCGGAGGAACCGCGCAGGCGATAAGGGAGTCCGGGCTTGAAGTTATAGTTGTTGAAATCCCGGTTACCGGTTTCGATATTATCAGGACAGTCGAGAAAGCAAAACTTTATGGCAGCAGGATAGGTGTAGTGGCGTTTCCCTACATGATCTCGGGCATTGAATGCCTGGCGCCGATCCTTGGAGTCGACTTCAGACTATATCCATTAAGAAACGAATATGACACAGAAAGCCAGGTTTTAAGGGCGTTTCAGGATGGTGTTGACAGCATAATCGGCGGCGTCATCACTGACGTTGTGGCACACAGGTATAACCGTCCCTGCGTTCTTGTCGAAAGCGGAGCAGAGGGCATATTGCAGGCGGCGCAGGAAGCGGAGCGTATTGCGTACGCCCGAAAACTGGAACAGACGAAGACGAACCTGTTCAGAGCAGTGCTTGATTATGCTTACGAAGGCATCATCTCTGTGGACAGCGAGTTTAGCGTGACTTTTTTCAATCCAGTCGCGCAGCGCATCACGGGTGTTGATGGCGTCGGGGCCGTCGGGAAAAGAATATCCGAAATCTGGCCTGATCTCAATCTGGAGCAGGTCATCCTTACGGGGAAAGATGATATCGGCCAAATTTTAAAAATCAATGAAATAGATGTCCTCTGCAACAAGATTGCGATTGTCGTAAATGGCAATGTCGTCGGTGTTGTTGTTACGTTCCAGGACGTAAACCAGATCCAGCAGATGGATGCCCGGGTAAGAAGACGCATTTATGATTCGGGACATACCGCAAGTTTTTGCTTTTCTGATATCGAGAAAACAGGCCAGGTAATGCAGCAGACCATAAATATTGCGAAAGACTTTGCCCTGACCCATTCCTCCATACTGGTCCTCGGGGAGACCGGCACAGGCAAAGAGGTCTTTGCGCAGAGCATGCATAATTATAGCAGCCGTAATAAAGGGCCTTTTGTAGCAATTAACTGCGCTGCCCTGCCCGGACAGATACTCGAGAGTGAACTTTTCGGCTATGTGGGCGGCGCTTTCACCAGCGCAAACCCAAAGGGCAAATTAGGCCTGTTCGAGGTTGCACACGAAGGGACCATTTTCCTTGATGAGATTGCCGAGATGGATTATGCTGTTCAGGGGAAATTATTGCGGGTACTGCAGGAAAAAAAGGTCATGCGTCTCGGCAGCGACCGGGTGATACCTGTTGATGTACGCATCATCGCTGCTACCAATAAAGACCTGAAGCAACTGGTAAGCGACAATAAATTCCGCGCTGATTTATACTATCGCCTGAATGTTCTTCAGTTGAGGATCGCTCCTCTTCGCAACCGGAAAGAAGATATAGGGCTTTTGTCGGAGTATTTCCTGAGAGAACATGCAGGCATTATAAAGCGGCATATTAAGCTCTCACCTTCTGCCCTGAAAGTGCTGGTCGAATATTCCTGGCCCGGCAACATCAGGGAATTGAAAAACCTTATTGAGCGCGTTATTGCAGTACATAAACAGGAAACGATTGATGCCGATGTCATCAGGCTTATGCTTGCGGACCAGCAGGATGATATTGCACCTGTCAGTATAATGCATGATGAGGCTGAGGAAATCAGGAAAACGCTCATTCTGACCAAAGGCAAATATTCGGAGGCGGCAAAAATACTTGGCATGAGCCGCTCCACCCTATGGCGCAAACTCAGGCGCCTTGGAATTAAATATTCCTGAAGAATAGCCGCATGTCATTCTCCCTTGACCCTTTCATTGAGAGGACAATACAATACTACTTGTCTTTACAGCGAATTCGGAGATGGAGGACAGAAGAGATGACACTGTCGCGAAGTGTTTATTTGTCGATTTATATAATAATAGCTCTGTCGATCATGGTGTCGACTGCATTCTCTGAATCATACCTGTATATTGAAGAACGCATGATCATAGTATCCGACAAGATAGAAACGGGCGGCGTCAGAGGCACTTTGGGCCGCAGCGATTACGCAAAACTCAAGTCTCGCCTCTCTGTTTTGACGCATAAGAGCGAGAGGTTTAAGAAAAACGGGGCGACTACTAATCAGTATCTGGATCTGAACCGGGAGCTTGTCGGACTGGAAAAGGACACAGACAGATTGCTGAACAGTCTGAAGAGACACTAAACAGCGTTTCCATTCCATAATTAACGATGATACAGGCAAACAATATATCAAAGGCGTATGGCAGGCAGGTCATTTTCGATGAGGTTGGTTTTACCATCAACCCGGGCGAGCGTGTCGGACTTGTGGGGCGCAACGGTCATGGCAAAACGACCCTCATTAAAATGATCATACAGGAAGAGCATCCTGACTCGGGCAATATAAGCATCCCAAACAATTATATAGTCGGCCATCTTTCCCAGCATCTCAGCTTTTCTGCGGATACCGTGCTTAAGGAAGGATGTCTCGGTCTCAGGGCCGTCGAAGACGGCAGGGACGAATCATACAGGGTCAAGACAGTGTTGCAGGGCCTTGGGTTTATGCCTGAGGATTTTGACCGCAGCCCGCTCGAGTTGTCAGGGGGATTCCAGGTCAGATTAAGTCTTGCAAAGGTGCTGCTCGGAGAGCCCGATCTTCTTCTGCTTGACGAACCCACCAACTATCTGGATATTCTCTCAATACGCTGGCTCCGCGAGTTCCTGCGCAACTGGAAACATGAGATGATCATGATTACGCATGACCGCGACTTTATGGACAGCGTCACCACGCACACCATGGGAATCCACCGCTTCAAGATCAGAAAGGTCGCGGGTACGACCGAAAAACTCTATTCGCAGCTCCTGATGGAAGAGGAGATGCATGAGCGGACCAGGATGAATGATGAAAAGAAAAGGGCGGAGGTCGAGAAGTTTATCAACCGATTCAGGGCACAGGCAACCAAGGCCAGTGCAGTGCAGTCCAAGATCAAAGCCCTGCAGAAAAAAGACCGGCTTCAGCAGCTTGACGAAGCGAAGGTGCTCGATTTCTCCTTTCCTTACGAGCTTTTCGAAGGCAAATGGCTTATGACCGCCCATGAGATATCTTTTTCTTATTCACCCGATATCCCACCTCTCATTAATGGATTCAGCCTGGCCGTGGGACGCAGAGACAGGATAGGCATAGTCGGGAAGAACGGTAAGGGGAAAACTACGCTGTTGAATATGCTTGCGGGAGAGCTGAAGCCTGATACAGGCGAGATCGTCCTGAATCAGAAGACAAGGCCCGCATACTTCGGACAGATGAATATCGACAGGCTCAACCCTTCCTGGACCGTTGAGGATGAGATACTCGAGGTGCATCCTGACAGCAACCGGAGGGCGTCGCGCACGATTTGCGGCATTATGATGTTTGAAGGCGATGATGCTTTGAAAAAGATCAGTGTGCTTTCCGGAGGCGAAAAGAGCAGGGTGCTGCTCGGCAAGATGCTTATAAGTCCGTCCAATTTGCTGATTCTCGACGAACCTACAAACCATCTCGATATGGAATCGGTCGACTCTCTCATAGAGGCGCTCGATGCCTACGAAGGCGCCGTCATTATTGTTACACATAGTGAGATGATCCTCAACAGCCTTGTAAACCGGCTTGTTGTTTTTGATGAGAACAGGGTGAATGTTTTTGAAGGGACGTATGAGGATTTCCTCCAGAGGGTTGGCTGGAAGACTGAATCTGCGGATGCAAGGAATGTCCCGGCCAATGGCGAGCGAACCGTTGTGGTTGACCGGAAAGAACTGCGCAGGCTGAAGGCCGAGCTGATTACTGAGCGCGGTAAAGTCCTTGGCGCTTTGCAGCGGGACATTAGGGCGGCCGAGGCCGAGATAGTAACATTGGAGAAGCGAATAGAAACGGATACCGCAGCGTTGGTAAAGGCTTCCGAAAAGAACGACTGGCAGCCTATAGCTGTTCTCTCTAAATCTGTGCATGAGGCCCGTGAGCGAATAGAAGTCCTTTTTTCCGAACTTGAGACCCTTACTTCAGAGCATGTAGCCCAGGCAAAATTGTTTGAAGAACGACTCTCCGGCATTGAAAAGTCCTGAATATTTGTAAGCGCAATACCTACAATTTCCAAGTTTTATTCTTACGCAAAAATCAGTACCGGCCTGATACCCAGTCTTACATCCGAATCTGTATAGTCTAAGTATCACTATTAGACATAGGAGGGTTTGTCATGGGTCTGAAGGCACTTGCAGAAGCGATTATTCTTCAATCAGCGGACGATTTCATGGATGAATACCGTCAGAAGGAGGACATCGAGTTCTTCGGGGGCGAGGGATTCAGGATTTGCTCTGAGATAGCAGGCATGAATCACTCGGAACAATGCGCTTTTCTTGGCCTTCTCAGGAGGCGTGCAATTGTGCGCCGGCCGGTAGCGGAGAAGACTTTGTCGCCGGATTACAAGGAGATGGCATTACAGGTCTGAAATTAGCAGGTTGCTTTTCAGGGCTGGCGGGTTTAATCTTGTGAATGACTGAGCGTGCCTTGGTTGCCTTTGACTGGGCGTGTTCCGCGAGCAGAGAATAAGTCGCGGGAAGAGATCTCTTCTTTATGTGTAAATATAACAATTGCGTTTCATCTTTATATCGGTCGTCTTCAGCTCCTGAAGCACCCTATACTTCAATTCATTAAACCTGCAGCTTTGACCGCTTTACATTTGACGTGATAGAGTACTTTTCATGAAAGTTTGCGAGATCTTCGCCAGTATCCAGGGAGAGTCCTCCTACGCGGGGTTACCCTGCGTATTTGTACGCATGACCGGCTGCAATCTCCGCTGTTCCTACTGCGATACTGCATATGCATACTATGAGGGAACCGAGATGACGGAAGATGCGGTTTTGGACGCGGTTCGTCAATATGGACTGAAGCTCGTCGAGATAACAGGTGGAGAGCCCCTGCTGCAGGAAGATGTAAAATCACTCGCCCGTCGCCTCCTTGATCTGGGGTTCAGTGTCCTTGTAGAAACTAATGGAACGGTTGATATAGGAGACGTAGACGACAGGGCAGTCATCATAATGGATGTCAAGACGCCGGGCAGCGGAAATCCCGGCAGCGTGCTTGTGGAAAATTTTGATCACCTTAAGAAGGGCGACGAGTTGAAATTCGTTATTACAGACAGGGCGGATTTCGAATGGTCATCAGCCTTCATTGAGCTTCACAGCCTTGCTGAAAGATGTGCTGTCCTGTTTTCGCCTGAATTCGGAAAACTTCCGCCTGCGGAACTGGCCGGCTGGATCATTGAAGAGAGGATGCCTGTAAGGTTTAACCTGCAGCTTCATAAATTCATTTACAGTCCTGACCGCAGGGCTGTCTGATGCGCATATTAGCAATACAGGGAAAGGACTCTTTATTAATGAGAAAGGCGATAATTATTCTGTTTGCCTTATTGATGTCAGTCTCGGTCATTGCCTGCGGCAAGAGCGATAAGTCCCCTGCGACTGATACTCCGGGGTTGAGGGTGGTAACGAGCCTCTACCCGGTTTATGATTTCGCCAAAAATATCGGGAGACAGAGGGTAGAGCTCTCACTGCTTCTGCCTCCGGGCGTAGAGCCGCACAGCTTCGAGCCAAAGCCTGCTGATATCGTTAATCTGAATAAGGCCGATATTTTTATATATACCAACAAGTATATGGAGCCCTGGGTGGGCGACATAATAAAGGGAATCGACAATAACAAGGCCTTGCTGCTGGATTCCAGCAGGGGGATCATTTTTATGGAAGAAGAAGGCAGTGAGCCGGAGCATAAAAAAGCTGGTGTTCACAAGGATGTTCATGGACATGAGGGCATGGATCCGCATATATGGCTGGATTTCGACAACGCGGTAAAGATGATAGATACGATCAGGGATGCGCTTATACTGAAAGACTCTGCAGGCAGGGATTATTATATGAAAAATGCGGAAGAATACAAGTCTGTAATAAAGGAACTGGATAGAAAGTTTCAGAATGGACTCGGCCGATGCAGGAAGAAGGTGTTTATTACAGGAGGCCATTTTGCCTTTGGCTATCTCGCAAGGAAATACGGGCTCACCTATATATCGGCTTACGGTTTTTCGCCGGATGCCGAACCAACGCCGGGGCAGCTGGCGAAAATAACCAGGCTGCTGAGGCAGCAGGGATTGAAATATATTTTTCATGAAGAGCTCCTGATGCCCCGTGTGGCTGAGACCCTTGCGAACGAGACCGGGGCCAAACTTCTGTTTCTTCACGGGGCGCATAATATAAGCATGGAGGAGTTTGAGAGAGGGACATCTTTTGTTAAGCTTATGGAAAAGAACCTCGAAAACCTCGAAAAGGGCCTGGAATGCCGGTAGAAGCAATAAAAGTTGAAAACCTGTCGTTCAGATACAACTCAATAGAGGTATTGAGTAATGTTTCCTTTGGTGTCGAGGCGGGTGATTATATAGGGCTGGTGGGGCCTAACGGATCGGGCAAATCCACGCTCATAAAGGTCATACTCGGACTTTTGGAGCCAGTCAGGGGCAGCATAAGGCTTCTTGGGTATCCATCTTCCGACATGAAGGCGCGTGAAAAAGTCGGATATCTTCCGCAGAAGATGAGCTTCTTCAACCCTAATTTTCCCGCTACAGTCAGTGAAACGGTCGCGCTCGGCCTTGTATCAAAAAAAAGGTTTCCGAAAAGAATGGATGCGGCAGATGTAGCCGCCATTGACAGGGTGCTGGAATTGCTGAACATCTCCAACCTGAAGCGCGAGATGATAGGCGACCTTTCCGGCGGGCAGCAGCAGAGGGTTTTCATTGCCCGGGCCCTCGTTAATGAGCCTGAGATCCTGTTGCTCGATGAACCGACAACCGCGCTCGACCCCGGAACACGCGAAGGGTTCTTCGAACTTATCAGCTATCTGAACAGGGAAAAGAAAGTCACTGTAATGCTTGTGACGCATGATATGGGGACCATCGGCCAGTTTGCCCGGAAACTCCTGTATATAGACAAGGAAATAATTTTTTATGGCGGGTTTGACGATTTCTGTATGTCGGAAAAGATGACGGCATTTTTTGGGCCCGCGTCCCAGCATCTGATATGCCACAGGCATGAATGATAGCGGCTGGTCTGTATCCCTCAAGAATGGAGATGAAATAGGCCTTTGACCGGAGATGGCATGTCGATAATCGAGTTTCTCAGTTATGGTTTTATTCAGAGGGCCATTATAGCAGGGGCATTTATATCTGTCCTCTGCTCTACCCTTGGTGTGCTTCTCGTACTGCGCAGGCTCTCGCTTATAGGTGACGGTCTGGCGCATGTCACCTTTGGCAGCGTTGCACTGGCCCTGCTTTTCAGGGTATATCCGCTGTATATCTCCCTGCCGGTTGTTATGGCCAGCTCGTATGGAATATTGAAGCTTATGGAGAGGGCCAGGATTTTCGGTGATGCGGCAATAGGCATATTGTCTGCAGTAGGAATCGCCGGCGGTGTACTGGTAGCCAGCCTCGCCGGCGGATTTAATGTGGACCTTTTCAGCTTTCTCTTTGGTAATATTCTTTCGATCAGTTCCCAGGAGGTATATACTTCTATTATTTTATCAGTCATTGTGCTGGCGGTCATTGTCTTTAACTATCACGATATCTTCTCTATCACCTTCGACGAAGATTTTGCGAAAGCCGGCGGTATCAATACAAACAGAATAAATACCATGATAGTGCTTTTTACGGCCATAACCGTTGTATTGACCATGAAGGTGGTAGGCATAATGCTG
Organism: uncultured Nitrospiraceae bacterium; assembly: GCA_903822005.1. Classification (GTDB taxonomy): domain Bacteria; phylum Nitrospirota; class Thermodesulfovibrionia; order Thermodesulfovibrionales; family Dissulfurispiraceae; genus Fen-1308. The sequence goes on along the minus strand of CAIJNL010000002.1, from coordinate 1,500 downwards.
ACCTCGGCGCTATTGATTTTTCCGGCTGTCACTGCCTTTCAGGTCGCGAGGGGGTTCAGAAATGCACTCTTTATCGCGGCCGCAGTAGCGCTCGTGTCGCTCACAGGGGGCATCCTGTTATCGCTGATATTGAATCTGCCGACAGGCGCAAGCATTGTAATGGTCCATTTTGGATTTTTCATTACCGCTTTTGCATGCAAGAACGCGCTGGACCGCAAGAGCCGCAGGCATTAGTGCTGATAACCTTTTGGCTCCAGGGTCCCCCAAGACTATATCAGGCGTTTTCCCCTGACTAAACCAGCCGGGGTTAACTACCGTGACAGATATTCTGCAGGTAATTTCTTGCGCAGGAAATCCTTGTATTGCATATCTATGTCCAATACATGATGTGCAAGCCATTTTTTGAGAAAGTCGAGTACGTCCATGGTCAGGACGGGCTTTCCTGCCTCAAAATCCTTGCTGAGAAAATATGTTTTTTCCCGTAACTCTTTATGTTCTGTTTTGTGCTCTTCGATGGCCGGGTATGAATACTTCTGCATATAAGCTTCCTCGGTCGCAAAATGTATGATCGCATAATCAATCAGATCGAGAAGGCATTTTTTCAGGTCTTTAAGACCTTCTCCCCTGTAAATAGATGATACGAGAGCATTATAGAGTCCGAAAAGCTTTGTGTGCTGCGCGTCGATCTCTATGATGCCGGTGCGGTAAGAGTCGTTCCATTCGAGGTAAAGCTCTTCTTTTTTGCGTTTGAAAATCCAGTCAAAAAGTCCCATTCGTTTTTCCTTTCCAGAGTTATATGTTTTATACGCAGGCAATGGCCACGTAGAATACTTACAGGAAAGCCATGCTGTCAAAATATTGCGCCTGCCCCTTAAGCACGTCGCTATCCAATATACCTGTTAGTGAAGCCATAGTCAATACTTGCAAATTCACTACAGTTAAGTATAAGTTTACAGGAGGGCTCCTTCAGGCCGCTTTTGTGAGCTTCATCACAGACAGGAGTCTCATAAAGCCTTATACTCTGTCTGCGGGTTGGAAAACGACTTTGCATAGTATCGGAGGTCCATATGATAGCGCCGAATGTGGAGTTATTGTCAGTAGGCTTTGTTGCCCTTTCTATATGCGCCGTGCTCACCCGTAAAGAACAGCGCGAAAAACGCACCTTGAGATGCAAAAAATGCGGAACAAAGGAAATGCGCGCAAGGGCTGGACTGATCATTTGCAAGAACGGGCACAAGGTCAGATATAACGACCAGACGGTAACATAAAAAATCGCCTGGCCTGTTGTTATTCCTCGTCTTTAGTAAAAAAACATTCTGCTAATTTAAATCCTGCCGGAATCGCTAATCTGACGCCATCTGTGTAGATCGGCATTGAATATTGACCCGGCATCGGCGTCCAATTTTGACCCACCCCGGACGGTCATTTTTTAGAGTTTCGTGTTTTTATTCTCCAACTGTCGTTTCCTGTTTCGATGATATCACAATGATGAGTAACCCT
>CAIJNL010000001.1 GCA_903822005.1 uncultured Nitrospiraceae bacterium | reverse complement strand
GCCACTGCCATTCAAATCCAGATACCACATGCCGGTTGAAGGCCGGAAAACTCCTATCTTTGCTGTGCCACTGTTGTTCCAGTCTCCTACAACCGGAAGATCTCCAGGCATGCCAAATTGACCATAGCATCCATCAGTTCCACAACCGCTCCACGTGCCGCTGCCATTTGAATCCAGATACCACATTCCGGTGGAGGGCCGGAAAACTCCGATCTGTACTCCGGGCCTTAATACCATTGGTCTCATCAGATCAAATTCTTCATGACCCAGAATGTGGCAGTGCCACACGTACTCATGCCCAAAATTGGTTGATGGATTAGTAACAGGATCTGCAGGCATGGTCACATCCAGCGGTCGAATGCTGTCAGGGACCGCAAAAGGAACAGGTGGAACTGCGGGACGCATTGCAACAATGATATCCTCCTGCGGGTTCATCCGTACTGTTTCTTTCCAGCCCAGTTCGTTGTCGGCCGGCGGTAATATTTCACCGCTCCAGGCCACCCTGTTGATCACCTGCACATTGACAAGGTGGAAGTGTATGGGATGGGAGTCGACGCCATTATGTGTTATCTTCCATAACTGCGTCTGTCCCGACTTAAGAGTTTCGGTAACCGGATCAATATAAGCCAGCGGCACTGACGCACTCAGGCCATCCGGCGACTGGGTCCCCAGCATCGCATTGATGCGGCCATACGTGCTGTCAAACCCCTCGTTTATGGACTTACCCTTAAATGGGATTACCTTGCCGCTAACGGTCATCGAGGTATCCATAAGCTTCGCGTACGTATTGGTGCCTGCGCCATATGCCACTTCAGGTACTATAGGAGCCGGCTGTGAGGCTGCAAAGGCCACCGGCAAGGCAGACTGCAAATCGGACAGCAGTGTGGCATTTAGAGTCTGCGCTCCCGATACCCGGAACTGCATTACTGTCCTGATATTCGGGCCGTACCCCGGCAACGTCGAAGGCGCGCCGCCGCTCCCCGTCTGGTCCGGATTATTAGTGTAGTAATCATAACGGGGGTCGCCGCCCGGCAGGGCAGCAGGAGCATCATTATAGAGAATGATAGTGGACCCGTCAGGAACATTGGAGAAATCGATGATTACATCCGCCCGCTCGGCCGGCATTAAGAGAAGCGTCTTGTTGGCAACATTGCCGACGCCGTCAAAGCTGATCGGAGTATTTGGAAGCACTACCGGAGCAGGAAGGAAGCCGCCCTCCGTGCCTATCTGGATCATCGAGGGACCCACGTTAGCAGGATCTGGTATGCCCCCGTCCCTGCCGTCCGGGGCTGCGATCATCTTTACTTCCGTGCAGCCAACCACCGTATTATTATTGCACTTGACCAATCGAGTTGCAGCGTCGACCGCATAATACAACTGAAGATTGAGAGAGCGGTCATTGGCTGCACTCAGTATACGGAACCTGTAGGCCTTGCGCGCCACTGTGAGATAAGGATATGCAGTGCCGTTTACTATCGGCGTATCCATAAATGCCTCCGGCACAGTGGACAACTGCGGCAGCGTATCATTGGTCACCGGCGAAGGAGGCCAGACAAGTGGACCATAATCCCATCTGCCTGCAGGATTGAGTCCTGAAGGCGCGGCATTATCCTGTGCAGTCTCATAGACATGCGGGAACCAGAGATCACCATATACTCCCCAGGTGGTCGTGTTCCATAGGATATCCTGCCCGTAGGTTGCCGCTGTTCCGCCAACGTTCTGGGGCACATAGGTCTTGTCCTGAATGACCAGTGGGATTCCCCAGTGGTAAGGCAGCGGGAGAGATGGAATGACGACCTTTCCAAGACCGGCACCACCAAGGTTCATGCCCTTAACATTGGTGCCTGAGATCATATCTTCCTCGTACTGGTCTGTCAGCAGGTAGCCTGCGGCCTCTCCTGCATAGACATTGAGACGCGTCAATCCGTATGCATGATCGTGATAGAACATAAGCCGCGCGCTTTGCTCATTAGTATAATAAAACGTTGCCGCGCCACTCCCGGGATTATTTGTAGCTCCGGCTGTTCCGCACGTCAGTAGCCCGGCACATGCAGAGATCACGTTTCCGCTCGCATCATACCACATGTCAGGTACGTTTTTTTGGCTCAACCCTTTTAGATATATGGTTGAGGCTTCGCCGTTGGGTGTGATCCACTGATGCGGCGTGCCGTCGCTTATCCAGGGCGTAAATCCGCCGTGGAGATGAACCGTGGCCCGGTTCTGAGTGTAAACATGTGTCCCGTCGGGCCCCGTTCCAGCGCCCATTACAGTAGTGTCAACAGGAATAAAAAGATCGCCCGCACCATTGACGCCGAGTTCATTCACGAACTTGATGCGCACAGGCTTGGATTTATTGGCAACAATCAACGGACCGAGATAATGCTTTGAATGATCTGTGGTCCCTCCAAGGGCGTCACCATTGTTTTTCTGGTAATAACCCCTTATCTTTGTCCCTGTGCCATAGCCAGCCCCCGGCAGGTCCGTATGCATCTGTTCCTGATGATTCGACAGACCGATCACATAATAGTCGGATCCCGAAAAGGTCGTCGTATCCGCATTTGCAATCGGTATGTACTGGCCAAGTGTGTTTTCGTTACAAGTGCCGGTGCCCGGGGATGCGCTAACCGTACAATTCGGAAGCCCCAGTCCCGGCAGGGCAGTAACAAACTTCCTGAGCGCTGTACCGCTGTTGGAACCAGCCACCACCAGCCCTGTTGCAGGATTTATAATCGGGTAGTTGTTTCCTGCCGGACTATTGGCATAATACGTAAGCCTCCCATTAGGGTATAACGGTGGGTCCAGAACAGCACCCGGCCCGGCGATTGCCACACTGGCGATCGAGAGCACAAACAAAATAGCAATGAAAATAAGCCTTTGCACTTTCATGCGGAATCTCCTTTCGTATGTTTGAGGGTTAACTGAATTTATTTCTGCAAACGCAGAACCAACATCTGTTGTGATCAATTGCTCATCTCCTTTCACAATCAGGGATTATTTGTCCGGCAATTTCATATTATTCCCGACAGATCTCCGGCACGGGAAAGAAATATCCTGCCCGGAGCATATGCAATTGCACTTTTGCAGACCGATTACTGTTAAACATAGAACTGCCGGAATGAAAATATTGCTGCGGAGGGAACAGCCCTGTTAATTGTGTCAGCAAAGCAGGCTCCTTTTTGAGCTTATCTGTAAAAGGTTTCCGCTGTTTAAGATCTGATCGGGAGATGTCCGAATACAAGGGTTGGAACAGGAGACTTTTTTCGTCGAAAGCGAAGATGCGGGAAGGCTGGAATTAACAAGTTTCAGTTTCTCCCATGGAGGACGAAAATTTATAAAAGAGACTCCCGGGGTACTCAATATAGGTACATGCTGGACTGTAATTTGTTCCATGGAGAAAACATGCATTAATGAGTCCTCGCCAAGGAAATCGTGAAGAAATGACAGATGATCGTGGCCCGGGAAGTCATGAAAAATAATTACAGCGCCTACTATCACAATCGCTAACAACAGCAATATTCGCAGCACTCGCAACCTTGTTACCGGCATTTGTAATGGCAGCTTTCTTTCCATAAATATCATGGGTGCCTTTTCCTTTTAGCGATCATGATCGAATATTAAGTTTTCTTGATTAATCAGAATATAACTACGAATGAATGGCAGGAATATAGTCTTTTTGCTGATTTTTATGTAGGACAATATCTGACAGCTTTTGTTTCCGAAGATGATAGGCGGCAGGACCGTCGCACAGTCGCGGCCCTATAACAGAACCTGCTCTTTGCATAACCACTCTTTATGCTGATAATTGAAGAAGGGTAGTGATATCAAATCGAAGCGGGGAGAAAAGGTGTGATGAATAAATACGCGACATCGGTACTGTTACGGACGTAAATCACATAAGGATCAGCTTGCCTGCTTTATAATTTCCTTTGAAATAGGCAGGTGCCTGATGCGGCGGCCGAGTGCAGAGCTGACCGCATTGACGACCGCGGCAGCTGTCGGCCCCAGCGATGCCTCACCGCTGCCAAGCGGCCTTTCCTCCGGCCTGTCGATCAGATGCACCTCGATCTCTGGCACTTCTGCAAAGGTTAAGATTGGGTAGTCCGCCCAGTCACGGGATGTTACCCTGGCCCTGTCGAATGTGACGGCTTCTTTCAATGTCCAGCTGACAGATTGTATCATCCCGCCCTCGAGCTGCATTTCCAGGCCTTTAGGGTTTATGATCTGTCCCGCATCAGCCGCCCCAACGACACGAGTGACCCTGACTCCTCCTGCCTTGCGGTCTATTTCAACATCAGCGACGCATGCAAAATAGCATGCGATGTTCTTGTATTTTGCGAAACCGAAGCCACGGCCCTTCGTTCCGTCGCTTTTGAAGCCCGGTTTCCATGAAGCTTTTGCAGCGGCTGTTTCGATCACTGCCCTGGCGCGGGGGTCTTTCACGTATGATAGCCGGAACGCTATGGGGTCAACACCCGCTGCTACTGCCAGTTCGTCCATAAAGGACTCTATCGCAAATACATTTGCATATGCCCCCAGCGCGCGAAGCGCGGAGGTGCGAAGCGGCGTCTCTTTGACAAGGTGTCTCACTATTTTCTGGTTGGGGAAATCATAGATTGGCAGGGCATTGCGGTCCTCTGCTCCGGGAGGTACTGGAACGGGTCTGGGCGACGAAGGCGCAAAAGGTTTGTCCAGGTGCCAGGCCGCCAAAAGGTTTATCCCGCCCGGCCTGCCGGGCCGCGCGCCGCTATGTGCGTTGCTCCAGAGCTCGTATTGCCAGTCAGCAATGCTGTTGTCAGCGGCAAGACCGGCAGAGACCTGCATTACCATCGCAGAGCCGAATGGTGACCAGGCGAATTCATCGTCGCGCATCCACTGCACCTTGACCGGGCGCCCGGGCACTTCACGGGCCAGCAGGACTGCATCAAAGGCAGCATCATCCGCTCCATTGTGGCCGTAGCATCCCGAGCCCTCGACATGAGAGACGATCACGTCTTCGGGATTCATCTTCATCACAGTTGCAAGGTTGCGGCGCAGGGGATAGACGCCCTGTGAATGGGTCCAAACACGCAGTTTCCTGTCCTTCATAACGGCTATTGCGCAGGATGGGCCGATGGCTGCATGCGCGACATAGCTCTTTGTGTATGCCGCCTCCAATCTTTTCACAACCTGTTTGGCGTTCGGCGATTTCTTCTCGCTTATTATTTCATCTACGGAAGCCTGCTTTTTGAGCCAGGTATATATGTTCGCAGCATCGGGCAGGTCGCCCGCAGTACGCCATTTTGCGGATTGCTGCAGGGCCTCCCTGGCAGCTATCGCCTGCTCTTCACGGCTGGCGACCACGCCCAGGAAACTGCCGTCGCGCACAACTGAAAGAATTCCAGGCATGCTTCTGACAGTCGCGATATCTACCCCCTCGAGCCTGTCCCGGGGCCCCGGCGGCCTGACTGCCCGGCCAAAGACCATGTCCGGCATTCGCATGTCCTGAACATAGGAGGGAAGACCTGTGAGCTTTGCCGGGATATCTATGCGGCCCGCAGGCTTTCCCACAATCGCGTGCTGCGACGCGGGTTTAGGCGCTATCTTTGCTGTAGCCCTGTGATGCAGCAGATCGGTCTTCGCGATTTCGGCATAGGTCAGTTTTCTGCCGTCAACCGAAAGGATCTTGCCTTCAGCAGTCTTCAGACGGTTAGCAGGCACGCCGAGTGCCGCCGAAGCCTTCTCAAGGAGCAGGGCGCGCGCCTCAGCACATGCAAAGCGAAGAGCTGTGCCGCTGTACTCAATGGACTGACTGCCTGTAGTGTATCCTTCGTCGGGCGTCAGCCGGGTGTCGCCGGAAACCACTTTTATTTGCGACATCGGCACATCCAATTCTTCCGCAGCGATCTGGCAGAGCGCTGTAAGCAGCCCCTGGCCGAGCTCGACCTTTCCTGTAAATATTGTTATCTTGCCGTCGCTGCCGACCAGTACCCACGCATCCAGCATAGGCGTACCACTCAACGCGCCGGGCAGCGGCTGGTCGGCCGATAAAACGAGCTCCGGCGCCAGCGTAAAGGTGACGAAAATGCCTGCGGCGGTTATGCCGAACTGCCTTCGCGTAAGCAGAAAATCTTTCATTTTTTCATTTCCTTCGCGGCTCGCCGGACAGCGCTCACAATATTTTTATGGGTGCCGCACCTGCAAAGAACAGGGTCGAGGGCAGCGATTATTTCATGGTCAGTCGGGTCAGGCGTCTTGTCCAGCAGGGCCTTGCTTTTCATTATCATGCCGTTTATGCAGAAACCGCACTGTGCGGCCTGCTCCTCGATAAAGGCCTTTTGTATTGGATGCGGCTTTTCGATCGACCCGAGTCCTTCCAGCGTCAAGATATTATGTCCCTCTGCAGCAGAAACCGGCGTGATACACGAAAGGATCGGCATCCCGTCCATGATAACAGTGCAGGCCCAGCACTGGCCGAGTCCGCATCCGAATTTAGGGCCGTTCAGTTCAAGGTCATTGCGGAGCACATAGAGAAGCGGGGTGTCGGGTTTGACATCCACCATACGCTTTTTGCCGTTCACTGTCAGCGAAATCATCAATGCCCCCCATTTACTTCGGCGCCTAGCCGGCTGCCCGAATTGACTGTTATAGAATATTCGCATAAATGGAGGGGGTCAAGCAACAGCGCGAAAGCAGTATTGCAGGTTGATGAATGCAGACTGAATGCGGACTTTAAAAACACCCCTTTGCTTGAACCCTTTTTATGCCGATACTTGAAGTAGTGTAGTGATATCAAATCGAAGCTGGGAGAAAGAGTATGAAGAGCAAATACGTAGCTTTTGCAATCTGCATGTCGTTTGTAGCGGCACTGTTTTTGTCAGCACTGGCAGGCAACGTGCGGGCAGAGGAAGAAAATTCCGCCGGCAAACAGGGATACTCCGAGAAAGAGGAATACAAGGCTCAAGCGAAACAGAAACTTGCCGAGGAAGATAGAAAAATTTCAGAACTAGAGGCCAAGGCAAGGGACGGGAATGCAGATGAAAGAGCCGAGGCCAGAAAAGGGCTGCGGGAACTGAGGCGGAAACATGCCACGCTGAAGAGTGATATAGCGAGCCTCGAAACTGCAGGCAAGGACACATGGGAAGCCGCAAAGCGCGAGGTAAATATGGCGATAGATGACCTTGAGACGACATACAACAGGGTACGCGACTATTTCAGATAAGGCGCCTGCGGTTGTGCAGCTCCTTTGCATTACCCCGCTTTATGCTGATAATGGAAGGAGGGTAGTGATATCAAATCGAAGCAAGGAGAAAGAGCATGAAGAGCAAATACGTGGCTGTTGTGATCTGCATGTCGTTTATGGCGGTATTGTTTTTGTCGGGGCTCGTATGCAATGTGCAGGCAGAGGAAGGAAAGACCATTTCAAAACAGTTCTATTCAGAAAAAGAAGAATTTAAAGCAAAGGCAAAAGAGAAACTCGCTGAACTCGATAAAAAAATTAACGAGCTCGAAGTAAAGGCAAAGGATTCGGGCGAAAAAGTAAAGGCCAAGGCCAAAAAAGGGCTGCTGGAGCTGAAGAAGAAGCGCATTGCCATGCAGAAAAATATGGAGAGGCTTGAAGCATCGAGCGAGAAAACATGGGAATCCGCAAAGCAAAAGTTCAATAAAGCAATAGATGATCTTGAGAAGACATACGACAAGGTGCGCAACTATTTTAAATAGAACAGAATAAAGTTAAAAAAGGGACGGTCCTCCTGATCTCTCGGGAAGACCGTCCAGTAATGGGAGACTATGGGCCATTGCCCTGATCTGCGTCATGGCAGGGCCCATTTTGGGGGAGGAATCTCAGCCGGCAATTTCTCCTTTACAGCAATACCGGCATACATGAAAAATCAATTTATCTGAACTTGTCCACAAGCAGCTCAGCTATATGTTTGACCTTGATCTTTGAGCCCATCTTGTCCAGCCCTCCGCCAATCTGAATGAGACAGCCCGGACACTCAACTCCCGCACATTCGGCACCCGTGTTTTTTATGTTCTCAACCTTGCGCTTGAGCATACACATCGACAGCTCAGGCTGTTTCACGGTAAAAGACCCTCCCATACCGCAGCAGTTGTCACACTCGAACATCTCTTTCAGTTCGTACCCGCAGGATGCAAGCGCGGCGCGCGGCTCTTTATACACCCCGCAATGTCGTTTGGCGTGGCACGAATCATGATAGGTAATGGTCCCCGATTTCAAATCAGCCTTTGGGATGAGACGTTTTTCCTCTATCAGCTTCTGGACAAGTTCAGAGAAAAGGAACGTTTTTGCTGCCAGTTTTTCTGCATCGGGAATAAGACTATCCCTCTTCTCTTCCTTCAGGATATGCGTGTATTCTTTTTTTAGGGCTGTTGCGCATGATGCGCAGGCAGTAACAACATACTGAACATCGTCTTCGAGCAGGGTCTTGATATTTCTGGCCGCGGCATCCGCAGCCAGATCAAATGCCCCGCTTCCCCAATGCGGAATTCCGCAGCATGACTGCCCTTCCGGGAAAACGATCTCAATTCCGGCCTTGTTCAGGACCTTTATCACGGCCTCGCCTATCTGTGGGAATATGAAGTCAATAGCACAGCTTGCGAAGAACGCGGCCCTTACTCTCCCTTTGGGCTGTTTGATCTTTTTAAATAGGTCCCTGAACGGCACTGCAGCTATGGCGGGCAGACTCCTGTGCTCAGCCAGCTCCGACATGAACATGGGAAGGTGGCGGATCATGCCCTCTTTGACAAAAGGTTTTTGTGCTATGGAAGCGGCCCGCAGCATGGTATGGAAAAGCCTGCGGTTATTGATGATCGAAAGCGCACTCTTCTGGATAAAGGGCAGGCCATTCTCTGTTGCAAGGCGCCGGCGTATCTCGAGCACCAGATCGGGTATGTCGATTTTGCCAGGGCATATCTCTTTGCACTTGCCGCAGCCAATGCAAAGCCCCTGGATGTCTTCAGTCTTATTGAGCTCATTGAACCAGGCAGTCAGGATGGTGCCGATGCCGCCGGTGTAGATATGGCCGAAAACATGGCCGCCCACAAGTCGGTAGACCGGGCAGACATTCAGGCAGGAAGCGCAGCGTATGCACTGAAGGGCCTCCTTGAACTTCGGATCTCCGGCCATCTCTGTCCGCTTGTTGTCCATGAGGATGATATGCAGGTCCTTCATCGATCCGTCGTCATTGGGTGTGACGCCGGTTATAAAAGAAACGTAGCTGGTAATAAGCTGACTGGTTGCGCTTCTTGGCAAAGCAGCAAGAATCGGGGCTGCGTCAGTGTAATTCTCAACGAGCTTCTCAAGGCCGACGATCACCACATGCGTCTTGGGCAGGGTCGAAACAAGCCGCGCATTGCCTTCATTGGTGCAGATAACAAGCGTGCCGGTCTCGGCAATTGCAATATTTGCGCCTGACATGCCCATGTCGGCTTCGAAGAATTTTTCGCGAATTTCCCTGCGGGCCACCTTTACGAGTTTCTGGATATCGCTCGACTCCCGCTTCCCTGTCTCCTGGCTGAAAAGCTCCGAGATTTCTTCTTTTGTCAGATGCAATGCAGGCATGACCATGTGCGAGGGCGTCTGGTGCGCAAGCTGAACGATCCATTCGCCAAGATCGGTCTCGTCGGACTGTATGCCCAACTTTGCAAGGTGCTTGTTAAGATGTATCTCCTCTGATGCCATTGATTTGGACTTGACGATTTTTTTTATGCCCTTTCCCCGGCAGAGGCTGGCAATGTAATCCTTCACTGCTGCCGGACTGTTTGCACGAAACACCTTCGCGCCGCGCGCCTCTGCCGCCTTTTTGAACTTTTCAGCCAGCTCGTCCAGATGTCCTGCTGCCCTGCCCTTTATATCGGCGATCTTTGTCCTGAGTTCTTCAAAATCGATTTCCTCATATGCCTTTGCGCGCATGGCCGGATAGTTCCACCTGTCGAGTATGCCCGCAAGGTTTTCGTTCTTGAGCGCCCTGGTTATGGACTTATCGAATTCCTTTTTCATCAGTTCATCCCTCCCAATTCATCAACGCAAATGATAACCAGGCGCTCGGGGCCATGAACGCCTATGGCCAGGACGCGCTCAATGTCGGCGGTCTTACTTGGGGAGGATATCATGGCAATATAGCCGCACTGGTTCGGATGGATCTTTGTCATGACCGACGGCATGTCCGCAAGTATTTTGTCGGTAGCAACAAGCGCAATATGAATCCATGAGAGCGCGGATGCGAGCCTCTGCTCCACAGCTGTTGCGTCCTGGACGAGCGTGCCGGTTTCGGCAATACCCCAATCCATCTGGGTAATGCCTATCCTGCAATCCTTCGCGAGCTGACGGGTCACCTCGAACTTGAGACCGGGAATCTTGTTTGCGAGGGCTTTTGCATCGACTCCTTTAAGGAACGAGCAGTCGGCCCAGACAGCGTAAAAGCCGGGTGCATCTGCGATGCCCTCCTTTTTCATGAACTCTACGATAAAATCGAGGGCCTTTGACTTTGTGCCAAAACGATGGACCTCGGAACCCGCAACCTCAGTTTTTGTCTTAAAGGTGTTGAACATGTCTTCCCTCCCAATTCATTGCTCTCTGCACCGGACAGGGCAGGTCTATACTCAAAGTTTACTCTGCAAAATAAAGGATGGGAAGAAATATCTGATGAATAAGCAAACTTTCGTGGTGAATGACACTTTACGTCCGAACGATAGCTTTGGCAGAAACAACTTGCCATTAATATCAATAAGATGTAGGCCTAATAAGGCCCGAATGGCAGTTAATTTGAATTGAATGGTTCGTCGTGGCTTCTAAATGGTTGCCTTGAAAAACGGAAGTCTTCTACCCGTCGGCGCGCCAGCACTCTGACAGCGGGATATGGAAGGAGACCGTGGTGCCCTGGTTCAGCAGGCTCTCTACAACAAGAGCGCTTTCAGGCCCGTAAATGCCTACAAGCCGTGCATTGACGTTCTTGAGTGCAACGCCTGACCCCTTGATAAAGCCGGTTCCCAGCACATTATCAGAAAACAGAGTGCTTAGGCGGTCCTGATCTATGCCGACGCCGTTGTCTCTTACGCTTATCCTCAGGTTGCCGTCTTCCTTATACGCATTTATGATAATCTGTCCGCCTTTTTCCCTCGGCAGGATTCCATGCTTGAGGGCGTTCTCTACAAGAGGCTGAAGGATAAGCGGCGGCACCCTGCAATCGAGCACGGTCGGGTCTATGTCATATTTCACGTCTATCCTGTCTTCAAACCGCGCCTTCTCTATGCCGATATAATTCTCGCAATGCTCCAGTTCGACCGTGAGCGTAACGTTCTCGGTGCCGGTATTGATCGACTTCCTGAATATCTCGGCCAGGTTTACGAGCAGTTCAGCGGCTGTTTTTGGATTTGTGCGCGTATAGTTGATAATGGCTGTGATGGCGTTAAACAGGAAGTGCGGCTTGATCTGCGCCTGAAGCATCTTGATCTGCGTCTCGTTAAGAAGCTTCCTGATCCTCTCGCTCTCCTGCATCGCCTGTTCAGCCATTTTTTTCCCGGTCATGTCACGGACTATCGAGACCACGCACTTTTCGCCGTTTATTACGATCAGCTCTCCCGACCTCTGCACAATGCGTAACTCGCCGGACTTCATACGGTAGTTCAGCTCCTCGTTCTTGGTCCTGCCCTCCCGGAGGAACGTCTCGTTAAGTTCGTATCTCTCTTCAGGATTTTCGTATATCCCGATCTCAACGGGCGTCTTTCCGATGACCTCTTCCCTCGAATACCCGGTTATAGTGGTAAAAGCGTCGTTAACGTCCATATATCTGCCGTCGGCAAGACGCACTATCGCTATCCAGTCAGGGCTAAACCTGAATATCTTTTCGAACTTCTCTTCGGACGATCTGAGATAGAGCTCAGTCTTTTTCCTTTGTCCGATATTTATCAGCAACGCGACAAGCAGGCCCGAAAGGACAGCTATTATGGTTGCCGCTGTCCAGGCTATCAGCTTGTGCTCTTCATAAAACGACACGGGCCTGTTGATGATTATGCTGTTCTCCGGAAGGTTACCGCTGCTTACTGCAAAGCGCCTCAACTGTTCAAAATCGAACATATACCTGTTGGGGCTTTGTGTTACGACCGGGATGTCGCGTACCTTCTCGCCGGCCATTATGCGCACCGCCATCTCGGCTGCCACCCTGCCCTGATCAACGCCGCTCGTCAGCATGCCGCCCACTATGCCTTTGCCAAGATAAAAATCCCAGACCCCGTACATCGGCACGCTTGCCTCTTTTGCGACAAGGGATATGCTGTCGTCGTAAACAAAAATCCTGCCGGAATGGTCCCGGTTAAAGGTCATGAGAAGAATGAGGTCGCCATGAGTAAGGTTTTTTACCTGTTTCAGCAGGTCGTTCATGTCCAGGTCTTCGAGATAGATCACCTTGAGCCTCTTCTCGAACTCGGGCATGACTTCATTTAATATCTTCTTGTTGGCGAGTCCGGTTGCTGAACGGTCGTTTATTACAACAATCCGGTAAGTGTCCGGGTGCAGCCTGAGCGCGGTGCGGATGGTATTGCGGACATCATAGGCCTCAACCACACCGGTGTAATAATCGCGGCGGCTTTCGATCATGGAGGCGTCAAAAAAATTGACCCCGCAAAAGACGACCGGCACTTTCGGGAAGAGTGAGTCGTGATGTTTGAGCACAAAATCGTAGGCGTCTTCATCCGAGAGGATTATCACATCAAATTTCATATGGCCGTATTTTTTTCGGAAGAGTTCGGTCAGGAGAGCGTAATGACGGGCATCAGCGACACGCTTAGTGTCCATATACTCGGTATATACCTCGATATTTTCCTGCTTCCTGAGGACTGACTGGATACTGGTATCTTCGCTGTCTGTCCAGGCAAGGCCCTTGTGATATGAGTGCAGAACAAACACGCGTTTCTTGTCTTCGGCATGGGAAGGCGAAGCGAATGCTGCCAGAATTATGAACAGAGAGAGGCACAGGGATATCAGGCAGATAACAGCATTGCGTCTATTGTTTATGCTTGCCGTCACAGAGATTAGTATAACAAATATGCCGCTCGCAAGTGTCCTCCCTTGAATATTATGCAGCCGAAGGCAAGGGTAATCGGCTCGATGTCTCGATGTCCGTGCTTTAGATAATAAACGGCAAAAGCATCCTGAGCCTTTCAGATAATGCGGATGCTAAAGCAAAGTCGTTTTATTCAGCGAGACAAGAGGCGGTTGCACTTGCCTTCACTGTGGTGTCTTCGAAGGCTCTGAATCTCGGCTCGCCAAATAAGCTCAGTAACCTATCACTCAAACAGATTCTAAAATAATTAGCATCTTTTTTCAGAGAAGTCACTCAACGACGGTGCCGAGCCTTCGATCCTATCGCCTCCGCAGACATTTAGTTGTTAGCACGTTGAGCTCTCGATTTGCATTGCCTGCAAGGGCGGCCGGCTCGATGTCTCGGTGTCCGTGCTTTCGATGGTGAACGGTGATAGCATCCTGCGCCTTTCAGATAATGCGGTTGTGCAAACCAAGTCATTTTATTCAGCGAGACAAGAGGCAGATGCACTTGCCGGCTCACTTAAAGTGCAAAATGCCTTCGTGAGCCTTGTTTTGCCAAAAGGCAGAAAATACATAACATGATTAGTAGCAGGCAATTCTCATAACGGTAAGGAGGGATTGGCTTTGGAAAGAAGATACGGATGGTTACCCCTGCAGGGCATGCGCATTTCCTCCTTTGCACATGGGATTCTTTCATTGCTTGTTCTGACGATTTTGACAGCCTGCGTTCCCGCCACCAAAATCCCCGTCGACACTGTCTCTTATCCCTACAAAGCGGGTGCCCGCCAGGAATGCCTGATTGTTTTTCTGCCCGGACGAGGAGCCGCAGTCACCGATTATGATAAGGAAGGCTTCATCGATACAGCCAGACAGGCCGGTATCAGGGCGGACATGGTGTCCACTGATCTGCATCTCGGATATTACATAGACGGGACCGCCTTTATGCGGCTGAGAGAGGATGTAATCCAGCCTGCCCGATCCAGGGGTTATGTCTGCATCTGGCTGGTCGGCATCTCACTTGGAGCATATGGAGCGCTTGCGTATGAGGTTAAATATCCGGGTGAGATCACAGGTCTTGTTCTCTTTGCCCCATATCTGGGCGACAAGGAGATCATTGATGAAATCAGTTCTGCCGGCAGTGTGAAAACCTGGAAGCCCGGCAGCATCGCGGAATCTGATTACCAGCGAAAGTTATGGGCATGGATAAAGGAATATGCATCAAAGCCACATGATTCACCAGTCATTTATCTCGGATACGGGAAAAAAGACAGGTTCGCCCGTGAAGACGGTCTTCTGGCTGAAACCCTGGATTCCAACCGCATAATAACCGGCCCGGGCATTCACGCGTGGACCACCTGGAAGCCTCTCTGGCAATCTCTTCTGAATACGGAGGTCGGCTCAGGTTTTCTCGGCGTGCCCAAATTTCAAAATCCATAGACATAGCGATTGCCCTTGCCGGCTTTAATACGGCAATATGATATTCCTTGACATTTAAAACATAAAGAGGGGTATCATTAAAAGGTTGGCTCGTCAATGCCGCGACAAATCGTAATTAAGGGACTCTGCTGAATAATGAACAAGTTTAACCTAAAAGTGCTGCTCCTCCTCTCTCTGGGCCATTGCGTTACGGATATATACCAGGGATCGCTGCCCGTTATACTGCCCTTTCTCAAGGCGAAACTCGATCTTTCTTATACGACGGCCGGGGTTCTACTTATAGCCTCAAACGTTGCTTCATCAGTCGTTCAGCCTATATTCGGATTTTTTTCAGACCGGAAAGGCAAACCCCTGCTCATGCCGCTCGGTGTCTTTTGCGCAGGACTTGGATTCTCGTTAGCTGCCCTGCCATCCAATTACATAGTCCTGCTCGCTCTGGTTCTCCTGAGCGGTTTGGGCGTGGCTGCATTTCATCCCGAGGGTTTCAAGACAGCTTCATTTTTTACAGGCGACCGAAAGGCAGCAGGCATGTCCATATTCTCGGTCGGCGGCAACCTGGGCTTTGCCCTGGCGCCTATAGCAGCGCTTACGGTCGTGACACACTACGGACTGGATTACCTTCCGGTCATGATGTTTTTTGCCCTCGCATTTCTTACGCTGCTCTTCGTCTACTGGAAAAAAGTTGCAATTCCCGAAATGGCGACTTTCGGCCTTAAGAAAGGGGGGGACGCCGCGACTCCCGAAGGAGCACGTGCCGCCATGGTCCTGTTAATAGCTGCTGTCGTGATGAGAGCATGGACCCAGTTCGGCCTTATCAGCTATATACCCTTTTATTACATAGACTATCTGAAAGGCGATCCCCTGTACGCCGGCCAGCTGCTGACGGTTTTCCTTATCAGCGGTGTAATCGGGACCCTTGCGGGCGGACATCTTGCAGACCATGTGGGACACAAGCGTCTGTTTGTAATTTCACTCGCGCTCTCGGCCGTGGTGCTTCCCCTTATTTTTGTGGTTGACGGATTTTTACTTATGACTGTTTTTGCACTGCTGGGCTTTTTCCTGATTTCTTCCTTCGCTGTTACCATGGTAATCTCGCAGCGCCTGCTGCCGAACAATGTCGGCATGGCCTCAGGCCTGATAGCAGGGTTTGCTATCGGCACCGGAGGGGTCGGAGTGACTATACTGGGAGTGATCGCCGACGCCTATGGAGTTTACTTCGCGCTGCAGTCCATAATGATACTGCCCATAGCAGGTTTTATGTTGAGTCTGTTTATTAAATATCCACATATATATAAGGACAAAATCAGCAGCACTTAAGGAAAAATATATGGGCAAACCAATCGAAAAAAACCCCGGCTGTTGAGCAGTTCATGAAGATGCCGGGCGGCATCAGCAAAAAGAAACGAGTGCGGAGATACTACCAAACAAAACTTTGTCCGTAAACACCGAGCATTGCATGGTCTGCGGGCTGCATCTTGAATATCTCAATGAGGCGAGGGATGTTACCTGCTCCTATTGCGGGAAGATTGAACAGGGGCATATAAGATGTCCTCAAGACCATTATATCTGCGAGGCCTGCCACAATCAGGACGCCATGAAGATAATCGAAGAAACAGCCTTTAACACAAAGTCGGTCAACCCTTTTGAAATAGCCGAACTGATGATGTGCTACCCAAAACTGCCGATGCTCGGCTGCCAGCATGCTTATATAGCTGGCGGCGCATTAATGGCCGCGATAAAAAATGAAGGAACGAAACCCATCAAGGACAAAGAGATCAGAGAGGTACTCCGCCGCACTGAAAAGCAGGCGCACGGCGGCTATTGCGGCCTGAGCGGAGTATGCGGTATCGTGCCGGCAATAGGGGCATGTTTTGCGGTCCTGACCGGTTCAAAATGCGGCAAGGACAAAGAGCAGCGAATTGCCATGGAGGCAGTGACAAGGACCGCACAGGCCATCACCGATCTCACAGGCCCGAGTTGCTGCAAGGCATATGTCCGGACATCGCTCAATGCGGCGGTCAATTACCTTAAGGAAAGCACCGGCATCGAGCTGCCCCCGGCAGGTCTAGTGGACTGTAAATTCAGTTCCAGCCATCCGCACGGCTGCAGGAGAGGAAAGTGCCCTTATTTTGCCGGCTCGTAACCAGCGGTCGCTCTTTCATCGTCCGCGGTTCATAACCATTTTTTCTTTCTGAAGATCAGCATCATGCCGATCACGATCAACCCCATCGCGCCATTAAAGACGGTGAAGCTCCACTCCCATTCGAGCCCCGGAATAAATTTGAAATTCATGCCGTATACACTCGCAAAGAACGACAACGGCATAAAGATCGTGGCGATCACCGTCAGCACCTTCATCACGGAATTGAGCCTGTTGTTGATGCTGGTAAGATAGATATCGAGCATGCCAGCCAGCATGTCCCTGTATGTCTCTACGGTATCGATCACCTGGATTGTATGGTCATAAACATCCTTAAGATATATCGCCGTAGATTCAGCGATAAGCAGCGATTCCCGCCTTTCGAGTACGCTCACGACCTCCCTGAGGGGCCAAACCGACTTGCGCAGGAATATCATGTCCCTCTTGAGCCCGTGTATCACCCTGAGTGTCTCAGGGACCGGGTCCGCCATAAGCCTTTCCTCGATGGATTCAATCTCTTCTCCAAGCTTTTCCAATACCAGATAGTAGTTGTCGACAACCGCATCCATCAATGCATAGGCCAGATAGTCTGCCCCCATATTCCTGATACGACCCTTGGATGTCCTGATGCGTTCGCGCACAGGATTAAAGACATCTCCCTCCTTGCCCTCCTGGAATGAAATCAGATAATTCTTTCCCAGGATCAGGCTCACCTGTTCGATGTCGAGGCCGCCGTTGTTTCCGCTATATTTGATCATCTTGAGGACTATGAACAGATAATCCCCGAAATCCTCCATCTTGGGGCGCTGGTCGGTTGCCATGATATCCTCAAGCACCAGGGGATGGAAACCATAGCATTTGCCAAGCCCTTCCAGCGTTGCGGGCTGATGAATACCTTCGATGTCTATCCATGATACCGAATCCTTGTCCCTGAAAGGTATGCATGCCTCAAGGGAATCCATCTTCTGTTCCTGGAACTCCTCATTCTTATAGTCCAGGACAGTAATCTTCACATCTTTTGTTATTTCTTCACCGATATGCACGAGTGTTCCCGGAGGCACACCTATTTTATTTGATCTTTTTTTCAGCACTCTTGCCATGGCATTTCCCTTCCAGTCATGATTGGCATCAGCGGCCGGTTGACTCTTTGATAATTATATAGCAAAGTAAGATAAAATATAACTTGCGTGCAATGCCGTCATTCTATAAAATATCCATAATAAACTACGGAGGACAAGTTAATGGCCGAAATAGAATTGCCGAATCCCGAAGAACTGGAAGAAAAAATAAAAAATACCTTCAGTAAAAAAGTAGCGCTATTCACTTCCATTTATGCGGTTATTCTTGCGATCTGCGCCCTCGGAGGCAACAATTCCATGAAAGAGATGCTGCTAGCCCAGCAGGAGGCCAGTAACCAGTGGGCCTATTATCAGGCAAAGAATATCAGGGAATATCTGTACCGCATAGAAAAAGACCGGCTCGAGACGCAACTCGTGGAACGCGGCGATACCATGAAACCGGCGGTGCTGAAAACTTACAGGGAGAAGCTCCAGAAGGTAACTGATGAGACTGCAAGGCTGGCCAAGGATAAAGAGGGGATCTCGGAAGAGGCCAAGAAGCAGGAGCACGAACGCGACATAAACAGGGCCAAAGACCCCTATTTTGATTTTGGGGAAGCGCTGCTCCAGATAGCCATAGTAATGTCGTCGGTATCTATAATTTCAAACTCGCGCCAGGCCTTCATTTTCTCGATAGCCTCGGCGTCGATCGGGGCCCTGCTGACGCTGAACGGGTTTACGCTTTTAGTTCAGATACCGTTTATGCATTAGGCCGTATATCAATAAAACATAGGGGCGGAGCAGCCTATTTGCCCGCCCTTATAAATTTCCTTCTCTTTGCGCGCAGCCTCAGATATTCTACGGCCTCTTTACACAGCCTTTTCCGCTCCGAGCTGTCGAATATTGCCTTTCTGACGATCCTGAAAATGATCTTGGGTCTGAAGTAATACCTGCCGTAAAACCTCTCTACCTCTTCCATAATCTCTTCCCGGGTAAGCCCTGGATATTCTATATTCGGCATCTGATAGCCGAACTCGTCCGACATATCATGTTCCGTAAGATATCCTCTCTCCTTCAGATAGTCATAAAACGCGGTGCCGGGGAACGGATGTGCTATTGAGACCTGTATGGTTTCGCAGTCGAGTTCCTCGGCGAACTGCATGGTCCGCTCTATAGACTCGTGTGTTTCACCTGGCAGCCCGATGATAAAATCTCCATGGACCAGTAATCCAAGTTTTTTGCAGTTCTTCATAAACGCCTTCGCCTGCTCAACGGAAGTGCCTTTGGAGATATTCTTCAGCACCTCCGGGTCGCCCGACTCGAAGCCGACTATCAGTAGCCTGCAACCCGCATCCTTCATCGCCTTGAGGGTTTCGTAATCGGAATGAGCGCGGGCAGTGCATGACCATCTAAAGTTAAGAGGCTTCAGATGTTCGCAGACATCAAGCACCCTTTGTTTGCCCCAGGCAAAAGTATCATCATCAAAAAATATCTCTTTCGCCTCAGGGAAAAGATGAAGGGCCAGTTTCACCTCGGCAGTTACATTATCGCTGCTTCTTGTGCGCCAGCGATGACCGCTGAAGGTTTGGGGCCAGAGACAATAACTACACATCGCAGGACAGCCGCGCGCGGTATAAAAAGCTATATATGGATACAATAGAAACGGCACATTGTATTTGGTTATGTCAAGATCCCGTTTGTAAATTTCGACCGCAAACGGAAGCGAATCGAGATCTTCCAGCGGTTCCCGGTCCCTGTTATGGACTATCATGCCATTTTTGCGATAGCTTATTCCGTCTATCCCTTCAAGGCTCCTGCCATTGGCGAATTCTGTGACAGAATAATCAAACTCCTTCCTTGCCACAAAATCTATGGCAAGCGAAGCATTAAGGCTCGCTTCAGGGTTAACACTCACATGCGGACCGACAAACGCGATCTTGATCCCGGGTCTGGCCTGCTTCATCAGTTCGGCAAGTTTGACATCGTTGGCAAAACCGGGAGTACTCGTAAAGACAACTACAAAATCGTACTCCTTGGCGATCTCAATTGTGGCCTCAGCGGATATTCCGTGTGAAGGAGCGTCAAGCAGCCTGCTTTCACTGATTAACCCTGCCGGATAGGTAAGCCATACCGGATACCAGAAAGAAGTAATCTCCCGTCGGGCCGGCCAGCGAGAGCCTGCACCTCCGTCAAAGTTCTCGAATGATGGAGGATTCAGTAATAATGTTTTCATTAATACCTCGTTTTAAAAGATAATTTTATGCCTGCCGCACCAGCTTTTAAAAAATTGCAAGAGGCCTTTAAGGTTTATATTTTAAACTATTTCTTCAGGATTGATAAAATATTGACCGGGGCTGATAGTTCCTGAGGGGTTTTGAAGAGGAACATAATAATGTTACATTTCTATATAGAGAACCGATGATCAATCTGAAAATCCATTATTAACATATCAGCCAATAAATATGGAGGCTATGAGATGAAAATGAACATCCTGCTCCTGTCTGCCCTTTTATTCATGGCGACTTGCGCGTTATGCTCCGTTGATGCCGCTGGTCAGGTAAAAGTCATTACCAACGAGGACCTGAAAAAATACGGGGCCAAAGACAGGGAAGAATCGAATGATGCGGCGGCAAAACAGGAAACCCCTCCTCAAAAAACTGAGGCAGCTCCTGAACAACCAAAAGAGCCGGACAAGCAATCCTGGTGCACAAAAGCAACCCGTTTTAAAGACAAGGTGGACGAGGCCACCAAAAAAGTGGAAGAAGCCGAGAAACAGCGCAATGCTGCTACGATGCCCGGTGATGTCAGCTCTTATGTTTCGGCTCCCGTCTCTTCATTTGAGGAAAAACTCGCTCAGGCAAGACAGGAACTCGACACTGCCCGGCAAGAGCTGTCTGATTTCGAGCAGACAGCATATAGCCAGGGCATACCTCCGGGGTGGCTGAGATGCCAGTTCGATTAACCATATTCACAGGCTCATCGTTTATCGGGAGGAATAACTTCGTGAAGAAGACCCTGCTGTTGATTTCATTGCTTATGTTTTCAGCACCTTTCACTACGGCCCAGGCCATCGATCCAGGCAGAGCACAGGGAACCCTGCAGCTAAACGACACAACTATCCCTATCACACAGGCCTACGCTCAGCTGCATGACAACGCGGAGGGGCTGCTCGACCTTCCGAAAGAGCTGCGCATTCTTCTTGCAGATCGCGAGGTACCGCAGGAGGCATTAAACGGGATCGTTTTTTTACCGGTGACCGAACTGGCCAGACAGGGAAAGGTACGTGGGATTCTGATCAGATTAGACCCTGACAGGCGCAACACTGCGTATGTCACCCTGCTTCATCCGCCGAAGGATGAAGGCACTTCATTAATGACCTTAACGATCAGCGGCACTGAGCCTGCGATGAAGAAACTCGTGATCGGAGGCAATCGTGTCTCGGGTGAAACAGAGAACCGGGACGATCGCGGACCGCGGCCGGGAGAATTGCCTGCGATGAGTTATTCGGTGCGCTTTGATGCGCCGCTTTTCAATGAGCCGAAGGTGACTGCTGATATCAAGGGCAGGGCTGCACAGGATAGTCCTCAAGTTGCGATATTGCGCAAAAAAGTTAAGGCCATGCAGGAGGGTGACTTTGAGACACTGAAACGTCTCACGTCTGATAAGGCCAATAGGCAAAATGAGGCGTTCCTTGCCAAGGCCGGTCCTGATGTTAAAGAAATGATGAAGGCAGCAGGGCGTGACATGGAACAATCAATAAAAAATATAAGCCGCGTTGTGGTCCGCGGCAAGCAGGCAGTGGTGATCTTCGCCGACAAGTCGTGGGCTAATTTTGTGCTGGAAGGCAATAACTGGAAATCTGACGACTAGAGGCAACAATTGTGGATTCTCACTTCAATATACGGCAAGGGCAGCCGGCTCGATGTCTCGGTGTCCTTGCTTTAGATGGTAAACGGCTATAGCATTCTGCGCCTCTCAGATAATGCGGTTGTTGATATAAAGTAATTTCATTCAGCGAGACAAGAGGTGGTTGCCCTTGCCGGCCTTTTAATGTATTCATCCGTGATCTCATTCTGCTGTATAATTATATAAACTGTTTTTTGCTGCGGCAAAAGCATTATATCAATAGAAAAATTACGGGGGATCTAAAAATGAATGTAATCGTGGACGTAACCATTGTGCCGATAGGCGTAGGGCTTTCGCTCTCTCCATATGTCGCCGCGTGCGAGAAGGTATTGAATGCCTCGGGCCTCAAAGTCGCCCTCCATGCCAACGGCACTAACATCGAAGGCGAGTGGGATGCGGTGTTTGCGGCCGTCAAAAAGTGTCATGAAGCGGTCCTCGAAATGGGCTCGCCGCGCATCTTTACCGTGATAAAGCTCGGCACCCGCGTCGACAAGAAACAGTCGATGGAAGACAAGTTAAAGAGCGTGCGGGACAAGATGTAATACTTTTATTTCGTCTGCGCGGAGCATCAGCCCCTGCCGACATAAGGCATATTCGTTGCCATCAGGGTCATGAATTGGACATTCGCCTCAAGCGGCAGACCGGCCATGTAAACCACTGCGTTTCCGACATGCGTCACATCCATTACAGGCTCGATCGCTATCTCCCCGTTTGCCTGTTTGATGCCTTTGGTCATCCTTTTTGTCATGGGCGTAAGCGCGTTGCCGATATCGATCTGGCTGCAGGCAATACCATATTTCCTGCAGTCAAGTGAGATGCTTTTTGTGAGCCCTGTTATCGCGTGCTTGGTTGACGTATACGGCGCGGAGTTCGGACGCGGCGCATGCGCAGATATAGATCCGTTGTTGATGATGCGTCCGCCGCGAGGGTCCTGGTTCTTCATCAGCTTAATGGCTTCCTGCGCACAAAGGAACGAGCCGGTGAGGTTAACATCAACAACCGCCTGCCACTGCTCGAAAGTAAGGTCTTCAAACAAAACCGGGGGGCCGGACTTTCCGGCATTATTGAATAACACATCGAGCCGGCCAAACGTCTCATGTACACTGGCGAAAAGTGCCCGCACTGAGTCCGGATCAGATACATCCGTGGGCACGATCAGTGCCCGCGAAGCATCAGCGCCTGCTTCCGCAGCCGTCTCTTCAAGGGGCTCTGCGCGCCTGCCGGCGAGTGCGACACAATAACCTGCTTTTAATAAAGCCTGGGCCGCTGCCCTGCCTATGCCCGATCCGGCCCCTGTGACAACAGCGACTTTAGACGCTTCATTCATTAATCAATCCTCCAGATATCTGACCTTCATCTCAAGCGGTTCCTTCAGAGGCCCGCTGACCGACTTGACTGCATATCCCACCTCTGCATTTTTTCTACTTGCGCTCCAACTCTTCAACGACTATTTTCCTGAGATGCTCATAAGGCACATTACCCTCAAGCCTCCTGCCGTTTATAAAAAAAGCGGGGGTCGTATAAAGATCGAGATCATGCGCGAGTTTGAGATCGCGCTCTATCGTCCTGTCATTTTTCTTTGCATCCAGCGATTTAGTGAATTGCTCGACATTCAGGCCAAGCTCCCTGGAATAGGCGATCAGGCTGCCACGGTCAAGTTTGGGAGATTTCCTAAGGAGCAGATGATGCATCTCTTCGAACTTCCCCTGCTCGCCCGCGCACAATGCCGCTTCAGCGGCTATGCGCGCGAAATCGTGGTACTTGTAAGGATTGAATTTTATTACGAGTTTTATCTTCCCCTTGAATTCATTTTCGATTCTTTCTACGACCGGACCGGCCGCAACGCAATGCGTTCATTGATAATCGATAAACTCGACAAGCGTGACAGGCACGGTTTGAGGGCCTATGAACGGGGAACCCTCAAGCGGTATGGCAAAACGTTTTATCTCTGCTGAAACCGGACTGAAAAGCATAACGACAAGCAGTACGGCAAATATCTTTTTCATTACCCCTCCCTGCTTCAGTATATACGGCCAGGATTCCTTATCTGTAATATACCCGATTTCTCCGCTTTGCCCACAACCGGATGACCGAAACCGGTATCAGAGCGTTCTCCATTGCGATTTCCACAACAATACTTGACTGCTTCTCCGTTTTTTTTACTTCTGCTCCAACTCTTCAACAATTACTTTCTTGAGATGCTCATAGGGAACCTTGCCGACAACTTTTCTGCCGTTTATAAAGAATGTCGGCGTATTATAAAGATCGAGATCAGTCGCCAGCCTCACGTCACGCTCGATCGTCATGTCGTGTTTCTTTGCGTCGAGCGATTTCGTGAATTGTTCGACATCCAGTCCAAGTGTTTTGGCATACCCGATAAGGCTGATGCGGTCGAGTTGCGGAGATTTTCTGAGGAGCAAATGATGCATCTCCCTGAATCTCCCCTGATCAGCCGCGCACAAAACCGCTTCCGCCGATATGCGCGAAAAGTCGCGGTACTTGTAGGGATTGAATTTTATTACGAGTTTTATCTTTCCCTTGAATTCTTTTTCGATCCTCTCGACAGCCGGACCGGCCGTGACGCAATGCGGTCACTGATAGTCGATAAACTCGACAATCGTGACCAGCGCGTTTTCAGGGCCTATAACGGGAGAATCCTCAAGCGGTATGGCAAAACGTTTTATCTCCGCCGAGACCGGACTGAAACACAGGACCAATAGAAGTACAAGAATTATTTTTTTCATATGCCCCCCATTAGTTAATTATAAGCATATCCGTCCGCTTACGCTCTCTGCGCAGTGCAGGAAATGGCGGCCGGCCTTTAAAGAACGGGGCATCAGGGTCTCACCTGACCCGGATGCCCCGTTTGTCTCTTCTGTTTTTCTAACGCTGTCAGTGATGCCTGCCTTCCTCGACCTCCTGTATCCACTTCGGCGACTTCTTCCTCGCCCACCAGACAGGCACAGTGCCGTAGATCATTATCCTCATGGTGCCGGGATTAGCGATAGCTCCAAGGTATACATGCACCGGTATGAACAGTGCCATGCCGATAAAGCAGAGATTATGCAAAAAGTGCGACCAGATCATAAGGGTCTGGTTTGCGGGGAAAAGCCAGATAACGAACCCGGTGGCAATTATACCGAACCCCATGCCCAGCACGCCAAGGTAGGCCAGCTTTTGACCCGTATTCAGTTTGTGCATCGGCGGGATGGCGACCTTATGGCTAAGGTAACCCCCGGCAGCCTTGACCCATGCAATATCATCCTTGTCGAATGTTATGCATTCTTTCAGCCAGAAGACCATGCTCAGTACAAGCGATGCGGTGAATACAACACCCAGCCAGTTATGGATGACTTTCATTGCAGGAAAGCCGCAGAACATGGTCCCTATAATCTGTATCTGGAACAGAAAACCGTAGCCGCTAAGGGTAAGGAGAATGCAGCTGATCGCCAGGGTCCAGTGGTTGACTATACCAAACGTGGTTTCCTTTCTTATCATATCGCGATCATTCAGCCTCATTTTTTTACCTCCTTGTCCTTATTCGGATCTTCCGCCTTGTGCGGTCCCACAGCGAAATAGTGAATCACCGATGCCGCGGCCACGCCTCCGAGACCGATCCAGCTCAGGGGCTTAAGGTACTTGTGCCACAAAATTACCATCTCATTGATTTCGGGCTTATCAGCGTACCCGTATATCTTCGGTGCATCCTTGAACGCAAAAAGCGCACCAAGGCCGCCGAGATCGTTCTGACCGTATACTTTTGTGTAGCCCGCCTTCGTGGCCTTGCCGATAAGATCATTCCTGTCTCCATATTTTATGGCGCCTGTGGGACAGGTCTTTGAGCACATCGGTATCAGCCCGTTCTCCATGCGGTCCGCGCATAGCGTGCATTTTGACAATTTATCATCCATGCCATAACGGGGCACGTTGAACGGACATCCGGCAAGACAAAGCTTGCAGCCTATGCATTTGTTCTTGTTTACCGCAACAGCCCCGTCCGCGGTCTTATACAACGCGCCCGGTGCAGGACATATACGCATGCAGCCCGCGTCATCGCAATGCATGCAGCGCTGGCTGACAAAGAGCCACCGCACGGGGTTTGTCTCTGATGGTATCTCCGAATACCTGATCTTGTTGAAATTGTCTCCGTTCAGATCAGGCGGGTTCTCATAAGAGCCGTTGTTTCTTGTCTTTGTAGCCGGAAGCAGATTCCAGGACTTGCAGGCAATCTGACATGCCTTGCAGCCTATGCACAGTTCCGGGGATATGAGTAAGCCTTTTCTCTCCATGGTTCTACCCCCTCGCCTTCTCGATACTGACCATGAAGGCCTTTGATTCAGGTATCATCGTATTGGGATCGCCGATAGTGGGCGTAAGGATATTTGCGCTCTCGCCGCCGCTGCCGTCAACAGGAAACTGCCATCCGTAATGCCAGGGGATGCCGACCTGATGCACGGTCGAATTCATGACCTTGAAAGGCTTGAACCTGTCGGTCACAATCGCCACGGCCCATAAACTTCCGCGGGCGGATGATACCGTGACCTTTTCCCCGTTTTTTATGCCTTTATCTTTGGCGAGCTCCAGGCTCATTTCGACAAACATCTGGGGAGCGGCCTCAAGCAGCCACGGCACATGCCTTGTCATCAGCCCTGTCTGCCAGTGCTCGGTAACACGATAGGTCGAACAGACTATAGGATACCTTGTATCGCACGAGATAAAGACGTCCTCTTTCAGATCGCTGTCTTTGCCATAGAACATCTTTACTGTAGGGTTTATCCTGTGCTTTTTGGACATCGGATTCTCCTGCAGCGGACATTCGAGCGGTTCATAATGCTCAGGGAACGGCCCGTCAACCAGTCCGGGGCCAAAGATCGAGCCTGTGCCGTCCGCTTTCATGATGAAAGGCAGCTTGCCGCCTTCCATTGCCATGGGTGCAGCCGGCCCGTCAGGGACATCGCCCTCCCATACTCCGGGCTTTTCGGTCTGCGGATTTATCTTGGTAGCATTCCATTTAATGACAGCGCGTTTCGGGTCCCACGGGTTGCCTTTGGGATCAACAGAGGCGCGGTTATAGATGATCCTCCTGTTGACAGGCCAGGCCCAGGCCCAGTTCGGAAAGAGTCCAAGCCCGGTGGCATCGTCCTTTCCGCGTCTCATCATGTTATTTGTGATCTTGCCGTCCTTCTGGGTGAAGCTGCCTGAATATATCCAGCAGCCGCAGGAGGTCGTGCCGTCATCCTGAAGAGTCGTGAAGTTCGAACAGAGCTCTCCCTTTTTACCGATAAGCTTGCCCGCCTTGTCGCGCACATCGACAAGGTAGTAGCCATTTATCTCCTGGGCAATCTTGCGGACATCTATATGCCCCAGTTTGCCGTCATGTCCCTTCTGCCCATAGGTCCACGAAAGGTTCACGACAGGCGCCGGGAATTTCCCGCCCTCTTTCAGATAGAGATCTTTCACCCTGAAATAGAGTTCGTTAATGATCTCGGCATCAGGCTGTGACTGTCCTACAGGCTCAATCGCCTTGTAGCGCCATTGCGCGAGACGGCCTGAATTGCTTATGCTTCCTTCCTTTTCGACTGAAGATGCGCAGGGCAGCATGAAGACCTCGGTCTGGATCTCTTTCGGGTTCATGCCGGGGCCTCTCCAGAAAGAGCCGGTTTCGTTGTCGTAAAGGTTTACATTGACCATCCATTTCAGTTTGGTCAGTGCCATTCTGGTCTTGTTCGAATTGGCGCCTGAACAGGCCGGATTCTGGCCCCAGGCAAAGAAGCCCTCAAACTTGCCCTTGAACATCTGGTCAAAGAGATTCAGCCATGAATAGTTGGCCCCCTCGTCACACTTCGGAAGCCAGGAGTAGCCAAAGTCATTTTCCTTTGTGGCCTTGTCCCCGTAGATCGCCTTAAGATAGCTCGCGATATACTTTGGCCTGTTGCCCCACCAGTTTACGCTCCTCGGTTCTTTCGTTTTGGGGGTATTTTTTTCGTTATATGTTTTCAGATCTGTAAGCGAGGCCGTCGGTGTGGGGTTGTATCCGGGGAGAATATGGAAAAGAAGCCCGTAATCCGTTGATCCCTGGACATTGGCCTCTCCCCTCATGGCGTTTACTCCACCGCCTGCCATTCCCATATTGCCAAGCAGAAGCTGGATCATCGAAAAGGCCCTTATGTTCTGGACGCCCACAGTATGCTGGGTCCATCCCATCGCGTAACAGACCGTGGCAACCTTGTTAGGCTTGCCGGTCGATCCAACTACCTTATACACCTCTTCGAGCTTGTCAACCGGGGTGCCTGTAATACTGCTCACCTTTTCCATAGTGTATCGGGAATATTGTTTGCGCAGCAGCTGGAAAACTGAATTAGGGTCTTTCAGCGTCGGGTCTTTCTTCGGGACGCCGTTTGCGTCCATCTGGAAGGACCAGGTCGTCTTGTCATATTTGCGGCTTTTCTCGTCGAACCCGGAAAAGACGCCGTCAAGCTGCGACGGGGTTTTAAAATCAGGATTCACCAGAAACGAAGCATTCGTATAGTTGACTACATATTCACTGAAATAGAGGTTGCGATCAAGGATATACTTGATCATGCCTCCGAGGAAGGCGATGTCCGTTCCCGAACGGAGCGGGGCATAGAGGTCTGCCTTCGTAGCAGTTTGGGTTATGCGGGGATCAACTACAACCAGTTTGGCCCCGCGGTCTTCCTTTGCCTTCATTATCCATTTCATGGAAACAGGATGGTTTGATGCGGGGTTTGATCCCATGACCAGGATAACATCCGCGTTCTTCAGGTCCACCCAGTGATTTGTCATTGCACCGCGCCCGAACGACTCTGCCAGAGCCGCTACAGTTGCGCTGTGTCATATTCGGGCCTGATGTTCTATATAGGTGAGGCCCCATGAGCGGACAAGTTTCTGCATTACATAGCACTCTTCATTGTCCATTGCGGCGCTGCCTATATGAGCGATGCCTTCCGTCCGGTTGACCGTAAATTCCTTTTCAACATCGACCTCAGTCCCGTCCGGTTTTTTCTCCCTGACCTTGGATTTGGATGTGGCCCTGAAAGTGCGGTCGCGGCTGTCCTTGACCTTGCGGGCTATCTGGTCCAGCGCCCAGCCCCACTCTACCTCTTTCCACTCTGCAGCCCCGGCAGCCCTGTACAGCGGCTTTACAAGGCGCGTCTCATTGTTCGCCATCTGGTAGAGCGAAGCACCCTTGGGACAGAGGGTACCCTCGTTGATGGGGCTATCGGGGTCGCCTTCCACGTTGATGATCTTTCCGTCCGCAGTGTCCACAACAATGCTGCATCCTACTGAGCAGTAGGGACAGACGGTCGTAGTGCGCTTTGCACCCTTTATACGCAGCTCCGCGGCGGCAACGTCAGCGTCTTTAGCGCTTGCCACGCCGGCAACCGAACCTACAGCGAGGGTGCTTCCTGCCAACTTCAGGAAGTCTCGTCTAGAAACATCCATACTACCTCCCTGCATATTGAATTTATCACATCTTATTAATGTGTCTGATATAAGGCCCGTTTCATAAACACAAATGCTGAATTTACAAAAAAAAGCCCAATATCCAATCAGATACTAAAAGCTTAGAATGAATATAGTTCTAATCCGGATTATATTAGCAAGTAATATGCCGAATACGGAATACCAATGAGGCCAATTAAATATGCTTATTATCAAAGAGTTATCGCTACCATGACACAAAGAAAAGATCTCTTGCTTTATATTGTGCGACAAAAAATGCCCCGGTCGCACAGTATTGTGGCGCCACAGTTATGCCCAGCGCACGGTCTTAAACAGAGAAGTATGCTCCGATCTGGTTGAACAGGAGGATTTTTTCCAATACCGATTTGCCCACTAACCCACATTAATCCTATTGTCTCTCCTTACAATAGCTTAAGACTAATCCCGACACCAATTTCAGACAAATACGGATACCGGATTTCCGTGCCGGGATATAAAATATAGGATACAAGGGATATTTAATACTGCATTTTTCACCACACTCAGGAACATACCTTGCTGACAGGGAGAATCAACGTGACATATGTGAAAAGTAAAGAAGAGCGAAGATATGCCAGGGTTAAAACTCCTGTTAAGGTCAAGCTGCCGGGCGATTTGACATGGACTGAGAGCGCATATTCTGATGTAAGTGGATGCGGCCTGCTTTTTGACACAGCGCGGCGTATGAGCATAGGGGATTTCACACCTCTCCAGTTCGAGCTGCGGGGCAGTCCGGATGCGAACGGAAGTATGCTCTTTTTTGCTCCGGCCAAGATAGTATGGATTGCGCCGTTTAAGGGTTATTTCCGGACCGCTGTCGAACTACTGATCAATGACGACATGAGGTATGAAATTGTGAAGCTCCTCGAAATAATCAAAAACAAGAGCATCATGACCCCGCGCCAGACATCCCGCGACGCCCTGCTCCAGAATAATTAGCCGGGGCTTCACCGGCAATTCCTCTTACCCTTCTCGTTTGGCTGCTTACGCTTGTTATGCCCGGCGTTTCCCTCTCGCCCCCGGATTTTCTCTCCATATTTGCACATAAACGCCAAATTTGGCTATATTGAATGATAGAATATCGAGGACATATATGGACAAATACACCCTTGGAGGAAATGATGCACCTGATAATAAAGTTAACGGTTGTTGCGGTCTTGTGCCTGTTTGCCATGCCAATCGCTGCAGCTGAAAAAAAAGCAATTGGTGCGGTGGAGGACATCGTCATTTTCCCCTGGGGACTGACCCTGGCTGCCCGCATAGATACGGGAGCGGCAACCTCTTCCCTTGATGTGTGCGATTTCAAGGTGGTTGGAAAATACGTAACTTTCACCCTGGCAGACAGGTGCGGCGGCCACAAAATACGCCGGCCGTTACTCGGCACGAAAACCATCCACACCTCAGATGGGAGCGGCCAGCGGCCTATTGTTATGATGGAAATCTGCCTTGGGTCAACGCTGATTAAAACGCGTGTGACCCTTAACGACCGTTCCAAGATGGAATATCCGGTCCTTATAGGACGCAGGACCCTGCGCGGAAAGTATATTGTCGATGTCAGCAGCAAGAATTTATTGCCGCCGACCTGCCCGGGCGTCAAACCAGACTTCATACCGGACCTCAAATGACCCTGAACCGCTATATAGCAGCTATCGTAATTTCACTACTGGTGCTGCCGGCCATCCTTATCTCTTACAGGGTCATTTCGCTCGGATACCCGCTCTTTCCCGCAACCCCTGAACGGGTATGGCAAATTTCCCTTGATGCGAGGATCAGCGGCCCGGCTGACGGCGCCACCGCAATTATTGCACTGCCTTCCTACAAACAGGGAATCACCCTTCTTGAAGAAAAGATAACCGAGGGCCCGCTCGATTTCAGTCTCCAGACTGAAGGGCAAAACCGCTATGCAATCTGGTCAGGCGCGACCGAACACGAAGGCACCCCGGTTTCATACAGCGCGACCTTTATAGCCAAATCAAGGTATCCTGCTCCTGCAGCGGCGGCCGTTAATTCTTATCCCGAAGGTGTTGACAGGGCAGAACAGACACTTGCCGAAAAACTTGTGTCTGACAAGAAAACGCTCTCTTTCACCGAAAGAATAAAAGCCATTGCCCCGGCCGCCACAGGCAATTGGGACACCTCCAGGCTGCGTGCAGAAGATCTCGAAAAATGGTCGGTGATTCAAAACAGGCTCGGCAGCGTAAAGGCGCTTCTCGTTTTGTTCAGGGCAGCGGGACTTCAGTCTAATATGGTAGAAGGACTTGCGCTGGAAGAGAATGTATCCTCAAAAACTGATACCTGGATCGAGGTATGGACAGGCACTTCGTGGCAGATAATCATGCCGGAAACGGGAATCATTCATCAGAGGACAGGCGCTTTTCTGCCGTTGACCCGGTTTGGAATGCCTGCAGTGCGTTCGATCAATGGAGAGGTTTCTGATGTCCGGTGGTCTCTGAACAGGCAGATCATAAGTCAGTGGGGCATCCAGAATGAGCGTGTCGGATCATCAGACAGGCTGCTTAACCGCTGGTCGCTCTTCCGCCTGCCGCCCCAGTTCCAGAACACCTTCCGCATACTCATCCTGGTTCCCCTGGGCGCCCTTATAGTCTGCGTCCTGCGAAATATCGTAGGATTCCCGACTTTCGGCATCTTTATGCCGGTACTGATGGCGCTCGCTTTCCGGAACACAGGGCTTCTTGCCGGACTCGGAATATTTGCCGCCGTTTTACTGATAGGATATTTAGTGCGGAATTCGATAGACAAGCTCCGTCTCCTGCTCGTCCCGAGGCTATCCGTAATCCTGACCCTCGTTATCTCATGTTTTATATTCTTTGCACTCGTGGGAAACAAACTCGGTGTGAGGGAATTTATGGCCATCGGTCTGCTCCCGTTTGTGATCCTGACCCTCACCATCGAACGTTTCCATATCATCATCGAGGAGCAGGGCATCCTGGAGGCCCTCCGCACCTCTGCCGGAAGCGCGGCTGTCGCAACCATAACCTATATCATAATACAGCTTGAACCTCTGCAGCTGACCTTCTTCGTCTATCCGGAACTCCTGTTCGCTGTTATGGCCCTCCAGACTCTCCTCGGCCGATATACGGGCTACCGGCTGATGGAGCTCTTCCGCTTCAGACAGCTGGGAGAAAGCAATGAACCTAAGAACCTTTAATGCACTCGGGAAAAGAGGCGTACTCGGGATAAATTGCAGGAACAGCGAATATATCATGCGCAGCAATCCCCGCTCAGCCTTTCCCCTTGTTGACAACAAGGTGCTTACCAAGCGGCTGGCAGACAAGTTTGATATCCCGGTCCCTCCCGTATATCACCTGATCGAACATCACGGTGATATCCATAAACTCGAAGCAAAGATAGCTGGCAAACCGGACTTCGTTGTAAAACCCGCGAGAGGAGCAGGCGGAAAAGGCATCATCCTGGTGGCAGACAGGCAGGCAGATAACTTCGTCACTCCGGGCGGCACAATACTGTCAAAGGCAGATCTCGACTTTCATATCTCTGATATCTTGTCGGGTATTTATTCACTGTCAGGGCTTGATGATACGGCGATCATTGAGGCACTTCTTCATCCAGCCCCGGTATTCGCCCAGGTCACCTATGCCGGAGTACCTGACATACGTGTTGTGGTATACCGCGGGGTGCCGATGATGTCAATGGTGAGACTCCCGACCAGGGCCTCTGACGGCAAGGCAAATCTTCACCGGGGAGCGATCGCAGCCGGCATCGAAATCACCAGCGGCAAAACACTGACGGCTGTATACCATTCAGCGGTAATAACTCATCATCCTGATACCGGGAATCCGGTAGGCAATATACAGGTACCCTACTGGGAGAGAATGCTGCTAATAGCTGCCTCAGCCTTCGACATGACAGGGCTCGGCTACATAGGGGTCGACATGGTGATTGACAGCGAGCGCGGGCCGGTGCTACTTGAGCTTAATGCCAGGCCCGGTCTCGCCATACAGATAGCAAATCTTGACGGACTCCGAAGGCGGCTCGATCTCATTGAAGCGGCGCCTGCCGCGATCTTTGCCACTGCGGAAACACGCGTATCATGGGCAATGCAGACCTTTGGAGCGTCCCGGCAATAAGAATTACCAAGGCACCAGGCCTTGCCGCCCGTCTTAACGCAGTCAGATTCCCTGCGAAGGGTCCCTTTTAAACCTCGTAATCGACCAGCCGGCGTTCGGTGACTACTGATCTCACAATTTCAGCTGCGAACTCGTGCTCAGGGTGGACCTGATAGGCCTCGAGTGCTGCACGGTCGTCAAACTCTGCATACAGAACAATATCTCCTGATGTTGCAGTGCAACTGAAATCGATACCGACTTCTATCTTGAGAATGCCCGGAATCCTCTCTTTAAGTGCTTCAAGAAGGGCCTTCACCTTAAGGGCGTTTTCCTGCTTGTCCGCTCCCTCGGCCTCTTCCTTCATCTTCCATACAACAATGTGCTTTACCATCTCTTCCTCCTGCCGTTATTTTGCTCCGGCTATAAATGTGCAAGGGCCTGCAGGATCTCTTTCATATGGTTGATATGAAAATCGAGATGATAGCCGACAATTCCCTCCACCCAGGCAGCAAGTGTCGGATATTCCCCGATCGGAGAATCCTTCAGCAGGGGGATGTGCGCTTTCCTGTTCAGCTGTTCTTTGCTCAGTCTTGCCACAAACAGGGCTATTCTAACATATTCGAGTTCCACTTCAGTCAGCAGCTGGCCCAGCGGCATCTGGGCCCTTGCTCCTGTATAATATGTGTTCTCGGCCTCGATGTTGATCAGCGGCACATCCTTTTCCAGAAACGGCCTCAAGGTGGCCATCATACCCTTCCCCTCCGGGCCCAGGACATGGGAGAGTATCTGCTTGACTGACCAGCGGCCCTCCGGCGCGCGGGCAGCCGTTTTATCATCCAGTCCCTCACAAAGTTCCTGCAGTTCTCCAAGCTTTGCTTCGATCATAAGTACCAGTTTGTCGCCTTCAGGTGTTGTCATTTAAATCTCCTCCCGACATGACTTATTTGTGGTTGTGAATGAAGCTCATTCAATATGCGGTGCCGCAATATTTACATGTTACCGTTTTTGGAAAAGAATGCATAGGGTCTGGAGCGGAAGATCAGTATGCGGTCAAAAAGACCAATGCGGTTTTATTATTTCTTCAATCTGTTTACAACATCGAGGATAAACCTTGCGGTCAGTCCCCATATAATGCCCTGCGGTACCTTGTAAACATAGATGGTATGCTTCATGCCGCCCCACGGTCTTTCATACCTTTCCGGAAGACCAAGTTCGCGCGCGGGAAACAGGACAACCTCTTCGCCTGTATTCTCATCTACCGTGACCGGGTGGACTTTAAGATGCGCATGATATATCAGGGGAGAGTTATTTTCAAAATGCGATACCGGGACAGTGAATACAGACTCCACTTCGTCCCTGTTCGGAAAGATTTCATCGATCCCGTTTATCTCCGCTACACCAACAAAGGCGTCCACCACAGCGCCCATCGGGGCAATAATTGTGTCAAGAGGACCGATCACCTTTATATTCTCTTTTGGTATCCCCATCTCTTCTACTGTCTCGCGGACCGCCGTCTGCTCGGACGTTCCGTCTCCCGCGTGATAAAGACCGCCCGGAAAACAGACCTCTCCGTTCTGTCTTATGTTCGGGCCCCTTTTCTGGAAGATAAAATGATACTCGCCATTCAGAAACGCGAGCAGGACAAGCACCGCGGTATTTACATACTCTTCCCTTGCCTGAATTCCCGGTGTGCCGGGCAAACTGTTCCTGAGTTTCTCTAAGCTGACCATATGGTTCCTCTCGTGTCCCGGTTAGTCATGATAAAACATATCGTCCGCCGAATTAAAATAGAATATCACAATCAGGCACCAGAGGATTATTGCCAGAACCACCAGCAGTTTCTTTGCAACATCTCGTTCCATGAACCATGTTTTTATTGGTTCGATTATTTTCATTTATTTACCTGCGCAGGCACTCGGGGCCTGACCGCCTTTCTGTTTCATTACAAGAAAAGAGTCACGATTGCCGCCAGAACAAAAAAGAGTCCGACCATCCGGGCATGGCGCGGAGCGGCCTGGCTTCTTTTGGAAAACAGAAAAGGGAAAAACCTGAGATGCCTGCTGTTGTAAAAAAATGCAAGCAGGTCTGAGCAGAGCAGATGCACAGCTCCGGTCAACAACAGGATAAAACAGACCTCTGCCTTATGCCGTACCGGTCCGGGAATAAAATATTTTATGTCCCGCTCGAAGTAGACGATCAGCGCTATCGATAAAAGCAGTATTATGCCCTCGCGATACTCTTTCTCGGTCGGCTCCGGCAGGTCGCCTGATGATCTGTCACTGTCCATGATTATATTATGACAGTTATTTGTCTGTTTCCCGCACACGCACAGTCCGCTCCAGTTTATACATCCACACACCTTTATTATGATCAAACGTCCTGACAATGACTTTGTCGTCATAAAGAAAGAGTGAATTTGTATAAATATGCTTCCGCTTCATGTCGGTATTATGAATATTCATTATCCTGCCTTCATACAAGTTGGCGCCGGAAGCAAAATTCTGATCACCAGGCGGGGTATGCGTATGGCCCGACACCCACATGAAGACCTGCGGATTGGCGGCAAGAATGCGCTTTATCTCCCCCGCAGGCTGCGCAAAAGAGTCATTAATATCCGAATGCTTCCGATAATCACCCAGGGTGCCCTCCAGCGGGGCATGAAAGAAAATTATTGTTGCCTTATTTTTGTTGCCCTCAAGTGTTGCCGAAAGCCAGTCGTATCCGGTTTTTGAAATGGTCGCCAGCGTGGCAGCCTGGAGATCGTCAGCCGTCAGAAAAACAAGCAGGTAACGCCCGAGCTCTTTTGTGTAATGCAAAGACGGCATGCCGAATGTCTTCCTGAAATAGGCGAGCTTGCCAGCACGCACAAACGGGTCTGCCTTTGTTTTTTTCCCGTTCCGGTTGAGATGATCGTTATAAAGATAATCATGGTTTCCGCCGATCAGTGCCTGCGGTTTATGGAACCCCGCGAAATAGTTCTTTGCGGCAGCGTATTCATCATCCGTACCCCTGGTCTCTGTAATGTCGCCGACTGCCGCTATCAGGTCAACATCTTTCCACCTGTTGATGTTTTCCCGCACCTTTTCTTTCTGCTCAAGCATTGAGCCGGGCAGATGCGGATCACCGAGCACAACAATTCGCTTGTAGCCGTTGTCGGCAGCGGATGACATGCCGACGGCCAGCATTGAGCTTATTAATACACAAAGAAAGATCCTTGCGATACTGCGAACAGTCATTAAATTGCCCCCATTTGAGCAGACAGCCGTCTGCCTGATAAATACCTGTTACGTTCCCTTTATCCTATTGCCCCGCTTCCGCCTGAGCACCCGCGGCAAAATCATCGGCACACGCTTGCGGTATTCCTCATACTCCTTGCCGAAGTCTCTCCACAGCCTTCTCTCCTCGGTCTCTTCCAGATAGAAACGGGCGGCAAGGAATAATACGGCAAGGATGATCAGGTCTGGCAGCGAGTTCAGATAAAACGCCAGCGCGAAATAGCAGCAGAACATGCCAAACACCATCGGGTTGCGCGTATATTGGTAAGGTCCCGTTACCACAAGCTTCTGCGTGCGCGGGCTTATCGCCACATCAAAGATGTCGATCGGACCGCCCCTGCCCCTGGTAACCAGCACTATATTGGACCAGATCGCGAAGGAAAGGCCGGGGATGAGGAGTATCACGGCAATGATATGACGGGACCAGTGCTCCATTATATGCGCCTCGTATATAAGCGCCACCTCGTAAAGAAGATACGGAACGGCCAGGACGAAAACGGCAAACCCCGCGATATATCCTGTTATGTAGCTCTCGAATGGCTTTGAACTCATGCCTGTCTCTCTCCTCGGATGACGGCCGGAGAGATCATCCATAAAAGCGACCATTTGCCATAGTCGCGCCCCAGGCAGGCGACGGCCGCATTGTCAAAAGCAAAGGCCGATTCATCGCCAAGCCCGCAGGAGAGCAATGAAACCATCCTGCTCATAAATGGCATATGACCGACCAGCATGACATTTTCGTTTAACAGGTCCAGATTCCCCGCCCATATCAACGGATCAGAGTGAGGCCCGAGGTCGCCGTTCTCGCTGACAGCCTTTGAAGGATGCAGCCTGGAAGCAAAAATGCCGGCCGTCTGTTTTGCGCGCGCCTTGGTGCTGTGGACAAGCAGATCGATCTTTATATTGAGAGATGCAAGATGAGCGGCCACTTTTTCAGCGCCAAGTATACCCTTGGGGGTCAGTGCCATGGAAGGGTCTGCTGTATCTGCCTGGACTGCCTCACCGTGACGTACTAGGTAAAGATACATCCGAACCTCCGGTTGTTCAAAGGCCCTTTCTGTTTCGGTCCGTTTCAGAACAGCCGCGGTTTAAAGGCTGCTAAAATCGGACACCCTGGTAATGCTCCCGTCCCTGGAGAGAAAGACAACTTCATTCAGCCCCGCGTTCCTGATCATCCTCGCGCAGAGCAGGCAGGGCTTGCCTTCCGCCGCAGAGCCGTCTTCTTCAAAACCAGCTATATAGATGGCAGCGTCCTTCATGCGTTCAGGAGCTCCGTTAATAATGGCATTCTGCTCGGCATGCACCGCCTCGCACAGTTCGTAACGCTCTCCAGCCGGGATATTTAGTTCCTTGCGCCTGCAGCTGTTGACGTCGACGCAATTTACGGAGCCCCTCGGCGCGCCGTTATAACCTGTGCTGACGATGACCCTGTCCTTTACGATGACAGCGCCGTACCGTCTGCGTATGCAGGTCGAGCGCGAAGCAACTACCTCAGCTATCTTTATGAAGTATTCGTCCCAGGTGGGTCTTCCTGCCCCTTTGGGGGCACTCTGATTCATGCTACTGGATGTCGCCTTCCCTGATCTCGACACGCCTGATCTTGCCGCTGATCGTCTTGGGAAGCGATGGCGCGAATTCTATAATCCTTGGATACTTATATGGAGCAGTAACCTTCTTGACATGTTCCTGGAGTGCCAGGACAATTTCTTCACTTGCCGAGTAGCCCTTGGCCAAAACAACTGTGGCCTTGACGACCTGTCCCCTTACTTCATCCGGAACACCAGTAATGGCGCATTCCAGAACAGCGGGATGTTCAAGTAGAGCGCTCTCGACCTCGAAAGGCCCAATACGGTATCCCGAACTCTTTATGAGATCATCGGCGCGTCCGACAAACCAGTAATAGCCGTCTTCATCGCGCCAGGCCATATCGCCGGTGTAATATACTCCGTGGTGCCAGGCGCCTTCAGTGCGGTCGCCCTCGCGATAATATCCGCCGAACATTCCGTAAGGCGCCATCTTGTCGGTACGAACAACTATCTGCCCCTCAACGCCCACCTCGCAGGAATTCCCCTCATCGTCGAGCAGGTCAATATCGTATGACGGGGACGGCTTGCCCATTGAGCCGGGCTTCGGCTCCATCCAGGAATAGGTGGCTATTGCGACCACTGTCTCAGTCTGCCCGTAGCCTTCCATTAATCGTATACCCGTGCTTTTCAGAAACTGGGAATAAACCTCAGGATTCAGCGGCTCTCCGGCGGTCGAACAATGTCTGAGTTTGCTGAAGTCATACTTCGAAAGGTCCTCCTTGATGAAGAACCGGTAAATGGTAGGCGGAGCGCAGAAAGTGGTGACCCCGTACTTGGTAACGACTTCGAGCATCTTTTTCGGATCGAATTTGTTGTAGTCATATACAAATATTGCGGTGCCCGCAAGCCACTGCCCGTAAATCTTTCCCCATACTGCCTTGGCCCATCCAGTGTCGGCCACAGTAAGGTGCAGTCCGTCATCCGTAACATTCTGCCAGTACCTGGCAGTGAGTATGTGGCCGAGGGGATAAGTAAAGTTATGCTGCACCATCTTCGGCATGCCGGTGGTGCCCGACGTGAAATAGATCAATAATATATCACTGTTCGCGGGCGCGTTGTCGCCCGACGGACGTTTGAAATCAGCTGACGCCTTCTCCATCTCGGCATTAAAATCGAGCCATCCGGCCCTCCCGCCCCCAATAATCGCTTTTGCCATAAGGGAGGGAGATTCAGGCTCGGCATCTTCGACATGACCAGCCACTTCCGGTTCTGCCACGCTTACGATCATCTTTATGTCAGCCGCATTGTTCCGGTAGGCAATGTCCTTTTTTGAAAGAAGATGGGTGGCAGGTATGCAGATAGCACCGATCTTGTGCAGAGCAAGGATGCAGAACCAGAATTCGTATCTGCGCTTGAGTATCAGCATCACTGGATCGCCTTTGCGTATGCCCTGCGCCGTAAAGAAATTCGCTGCCTTGTCGCTGTAGTGCTTCAATTGACCGTATGTAAAAGTAGCCTCTGCGCCCTTTTCGTCGCACCATACCAGGGCGGTCTTGTCAGGCTTTTTTTCAGCCGCCGCATCCATGACATCATAGGCGAAATTGAAGCGTTCGGGGATCTCGATCCTGAAATCCCTCATGAACTCTTCGTACGAACTGAAATCTATTTTGGGTACAAACCTTTCAAGCATAGGGGTCAGAATATTATCGCCAGGAATTGTGCCGGTTTTCCGCCGACTGCCTTCATTCCATGGTCGAATCCAGAATCAAAGAATAGCGAATCGCCCTCGTTCAGAACGAGTTCATGATTATTAATAATGATCTTCAGGGTCCCGCTGATAACATAGTTGAATTCCTGACCGGGATGCGAGTTGAGCGGATACGGAGCGTCACCAGGATCGGGCGGCACAGTCACCAGGAGCGGTTCGGCTTTTTTGTGCATAAAATTATACGCCAGGCTCTGATAATCATAATTCTTCCTGCGCTCAACTTTAACGCCTTTGCCTTTGCGGACAAGGCAATACTCTTGCAGATGAGGTCCGCCGCCGGTTAGTATTTCTGTCAGGTCGACCTTGAATTTTCTGGCGATGTTGAAGAGTATGCTGATAGGGATATCCACCTTGCCGCTTTCGTAGCCGCGGTACACGTCAGGCCCGACATGAAAATCCTGCGCGACCGCCTCGACCGTGAGACCGGCGATCTCCCTCAGTTCCTTGATCCTCGTGGCTATCTGTCGTATCTGTTCCGGCATGGCTTAAAAGTTATCATTAATCAGACTAAAAAAGCAATCCCCTGCCCCTGTTAAAAAGCCCCCGGGATGCGGCATCCGGGGGCGTCCCGTATCTGACAGATTAAACAGCACTAAACTAACACTTTGTAAACCCGCAGTTGTGGCACTTGGCGCAGCCCTCTTCATGCTGCACGGTGCCGCCGCATTCGGGGCATGCCCCGATAAGCATTACCTCTGTGTATTTGGACTTGCCGTTTCCATTCTCTCCCGCAGTCGTTCCGACAGGGATATAACTTTCGAGCGCCTTGGCTATGGCGTCTGAGCATGAGAGCAGCCTTCCCTCTTCGTACCACGAAGGCTGATGGCAAGAGATGCCCTTCAGCTGTTGTACTATCTCCTCGGCCTCGATGTTGGACCTCAACGCGAGAGATATCAGCCTGCCTATCGCCTCAGCCTGGCTCGATGCACATCCTCCGGCCTTGCCTATATTCGTGAAGACCTCAAACGGCCTGCCGTTCTCGTCCTCATTGATAGTCACATAGAGCTTACCGCAGCCGGTCTTCATCAGCCTTGTGCCGCCCCGGGTAAGCGCGGGCCTCTTTTTGGGGATTACCCTGACCGGCTCATTCTGCTGGGCCTGCGGCTTTTCCTCCGCCTTTTTGGTGCTCAATACCTGTTCGTCCCTCGATCCGTCGCGATATACTGTAACGCCCTTGCATCCGGTAGTGTAGGCAAGAATAAAGACATCTTCCACATCCTTTGCAGTTGCCACGTTGGGGAAATTCACAGTTTTCGAGACCGCGTTGTCGGTATGCTTCTGGAAAGCCGCCTGCATCCTTATATGGTCAACAGGCGTGATATCATGGGCCGTTATAAATACATTCCTGATGCTCTCCGGAAATTCCGTGCAGTGAGCCACAGAGCCCTGTTCAGCCACCTTTTCCATCAGTTCGCGGGACCAGATACCAGCCTCTTTTGCAGCCTGCTCAAAGAGAGGATTGCTCTCGATGAGCTTGGTTCCTTCCATTACAGTGCGAACATAAGATACCGCAAACAGGGGCTCGATGCCTGACGAGCATCCGGCTATGATCGACAACGTGCCTGTCGGCGCAATGGTCGTGACCGTTGCGTTCCTGACTGCCATCTCTCCGTTGAAGATGCTGTTCGGATAGTTGGGGAACACGCCCCTCTCCTCGGCAAGCGCGCCGGACGCCAGACGTCCCTCGGTCTGGATAAAACTCATTACCTCTTCACCAAGCTTTATCGCCTGGGCCGAGTTATAAGATATGCCGAGACGTATCAGCATGTCCGCCCAGCCCATTACACCGAGACCTATCTTGCGGTTGGCCCTGGTATTCTCACCGATCTCTTTGAGCGGATACTTGTTCACATCTATTACGTTGTCCAGGAAATGAACAGCCTTGCGGGCAGTATATTTGAGCTTGGCCCAGTCCACCTCCATGCCGGCTTCGGTCTCTTTTACCATGTTGGTCAAATTAATGGACCCGAGGTTGCAGGACTCAAAGGGCAGCAGCGGCTGCTCGCCGCAGGGATTGGTAGATTCGATCTCGCCGATTTCGGGGGTCGGGTTGCAGGCGTTCATCCTGTCGAGGAACACGATGCCGGGCTCGCCGTTTTTCCAGGCCTGCTTTACTATTGTGTTAAATACCTCTTTTGCCTTAAGGGTGCCCGCAACCTTTTTAGTGCGAGGATTCAGGAGATCATAATCCCTGTCCTCCTCAACCGCCTTCATGAACTCCTCGGTGACGCCCACGGATATATTGAAGTTGTTGAGCCTGTTGCTATGGTCCTTGCAGGAGATGAATTCCAGAATGTCGGGATGGTCCACCCTGAGCAGTCCCATATTGGCGCCCCGCCTCGTGCCGCCCTGCTTCACGGCCTCGGTGGCAACATCAAAGACAGTCATGAAAGAGATCGGTCCTGAAGAAATGCCCTTTGTGGAGCCGACCACATCTCCTTTGGGTCTCAGCCGCGAGAATGAAAACCCTGTGCCGCCTCCTGATTTATGGATTATCGCGGCGCATTTCACGCCGTCGAAAATTGATTCCATGGAATCATCTACCGGCAGCACAAAACAGGCGGAAAGCTGGCCGAGCCTGCGCCCGGCATTCATAAGGGTCGGGCTGTTCGGAAGAAAATCGAGCGTGGTCATCATCGCATGAAATTCCTCCTCGGTCTTCTTTACCTCCTGCTTCGATCTGCCGTAAGCGGCATCAGCCTGGGCTATTGCATTTGCTACCCTCCTGAAGAGGTCTTCGGCTGTCTCTGTGACCCGGCCTTCTTCATCTTTTCTAAGATACCTTTTTTCGAGGACCTTCAATGCATTCGGGGACAAATTAAGCGTGGCGGCTTTGCTCATCCTTCAATCCTCCCGTGCAAATCTTTAATTAATAAATAAATGCCTGTCTCTACCATAAAATTGCTGTTTTTCAATCCTTTTTCTTCCTTTCGATCCTATACCAATAAAGCCTTATGTGGTATGGTAATTCACATTATACCACAACATATTGTGTTGTCAAGCGCCGGGTGCTGCATCCTTTAAATACGCCATTTTATGCGATTTGCCTGCAGGTCCGCCATACGTGATTCGACAGTTTTCGGTACCAAAAGCCCGGAACCCAACCGGATTCGGCCCTGTCGCCGATGACAGGTCTGCTATAATATACTCTATGAATTTTCTAGTCAAGCACCATGAAGGAAACAGGCGCACAGGGCTGATAAACACTATTCGCGGCGCCATCCGGACGCCAGCCTTTATGCCTGTCGGCACGCTCGGCACTGTCAAGGCCATGTCTCCGGACGAGCTGGTCAGCATAGGCGCAGACATAATATTATGCAATACATATCATCTTTATCTGCGTCCGGGCCACGAAATAATACATCAGACGGGCGGACTGCATACATTTATCAACTGGCAGAGACCTATCCTCACTGACAGCGGCGGTTTTCAGGTCTTCAGCCTCTCGGCCCTGAGAAAGATAAGCGAAGAAGGGGTAGAATTCAGGTCGCATATAGACGGCTCGCTCCATTTCCTCGGCCCCGAAAAGGCCATGGAAATACAATGCGCCCTCGGCTCTGACATTGCGATGACCTTTGATGAATGCACGCCTTATCCTGCTGAATACGATTATGCCGTCAAGTCGCTCGAACT
Source organism: uncultured Nitrospiraceae bacterium (assembly GCA_903822005.1). Classification (GTDB taxonomy): domain Bacteria; phylum Nitrospirota; class Thermodesulfovibrionia; order Thermodesulfovibrionales; family Dissulfurispiraceae; genus Fen-1308. Next base: position 5,429 of record CAIJNL010000001.1, on the reverse strand, counting down.
GACGACAAACTGGGCGAGGCAATGCAAAGAATATTTAGTCCGGAAGAGCGCAAGCGCGGAAGCGCAGCAGGGACTGCCCAGCCTGTTCGGCATCATACAGGGCGGGATGTATAAGGAGTTGCGGAAAAGGAGTCTTGAAGAGCTTGCAGCCATCGGGTTTGACGGGTATGCTGCAGGCGGACTGAGCGTGGGCGAGCCAAAGGACGAGATGTATGACATCATCTCATATATAGGTCAGCTGATGCCCAAAGAGCAGCCGAGATACCTGATGGGTGTGGGCGACCTGCGCGATGTGCTGGTTGCTGTTGATAACGGCTTCGACATGTTCGATTGCGTGATGCCGACCAGAAATGCCCGGAACGGAACGCTCTTTACCAGCCAGGGCAGGATAAGCATAAAGAGGACCGAGTTCAAGGCCGACCCTTCGCCGCTCGATCCCAACTGCGGCTGCTACACCTGCCGCAACTATTCAAAGGCATATCTGAGACATCTCTTTATGGCAAAAGAGATACTTTCGATGAGGCTGAACACCCTGCATAATCTTTATTTCTATCTCGATTTTTTCAATAAGATGCGCGGGGCGATAGAGGCAGGCAGCTTCGATTCATTCAAAAAAGAGTGGGATGTAATCCTTGAGCATGGGGACTGATCTTAACCGGCCCAAAAGCAGACATTTCTATTTTGGCTTGACAAACCCTTACATAATTCTTGACAACCACCAGGCAGTCTGATATACTGGCCTTATTCAGGGAGGTGTGTCGCCATGAAAAAGAAAAAAGTGGATAATAGCGAAGCAAAAAGCAATAAAAAGGAAGAACTCTTATCAAGACGCGCTGCCATTAAAAGGATTGCAACAGCCGTTGCGGGAGCCACTGCAGTAGGCATGGGACTGATCAACCCGCCCGAGGTCAAGGCGGAGACAAGACTGGCCCGTTACATAAGCATTGAAGGATCGTATGTAAATACCGTTTATGTTGACGGATACAAGGACAAGACCCCTCTCTACAAAGACTACCTGTCGTACTATACCAGTTACAAGAGCCATTACAGCTCGGTGCCATCCCCGTATTCCAGCTACAGGTACAACAGCGTGAGTTATAACAGCTCAAGGTATAACAGTTCCAGGTACAATAGTTATTCGAGCTATTCCAGTTACTCCAGTTATTCGAGTTACTCAAGCTACTCCAGTTACCGCAGATAGCGCTTTATTGATGTTTGTCTGGATTCGGTCTGATTGCTCTCAAGACAGAACTGCGTTACTAAGTCGCGTCTAAAGCAGCTTTTTAACCGCAGCGCAAATGGCTTCCAAAGATATAGTATCCACGCAGTGATCAGCTCCCTTTGAACATTCGACCTGATAGATGTTTCCCTGCCCCGGCCCGATGCATCCCTTCTCATATTCACAATCCATTTTTGCCTGCAGATGCACCTGCTCCGGATAGCCGTATACGCGATGATCGGTCGGCCCCCAGAGCACTACAGCCGGAACGCCATGAAGATGGGCTGAATGCATGATAAAATTGTCCGACGTCACAACAGCGCTGAAATGCCTCACAATCGAGATGAGCTGCCTCGGGTTTGTGAGCCCGAGCAGACTGTATGCTCCCCTTATGTAGCAATCATGCATCCGTCCTGCCTGAAAAACCCCGGTCTCGTCATCAGCAAGCATTTCAACAAGGGCCTCCCATCTTTTAATGCTCATCTGTTTCCGCGGCGAATCCGAGCTCTGGGATATCAGGATATTCCTGCGCTTCCATGGTATAAGCTTCATAAGAACAGGGTCGTCCTCGAATTCCCACGGCACATATAAACGCTCCTCAACCTGATGGTCTATCCCGAAGATACGCGCGAGGGCCTGGTACGCCCGTCCGCCCGGAAGCCTGTAATATTTACTGTCCCAATAATTAGTACCGATGAACCTTGCTCCCGGGGGAGGATACCCAATATGGCTGATCGCGGGATGCCCTTCAAGGACCTGCCTGTATTTCGTGCGTTCCACCAGGTTGAATCTCCGGGACGGATCTTCTTCTATGACCTGCTTCAAAACACCCGAGATCATCAAAGTGTCACCCAGTCCGCCAATGGGGTTTATCCAGACAGGTTCCGTATCGTCTTCCGGCTTTTCAGCGGTCTGCATTATATCTGCAGGCTCAGGCGGAAGGCAGACTTCGTGCTGCTGCTCCTGATCTGCTATGTCGGCAGCTGCCGGCTTTGCCAAAGGCTCAAAGTATTTTTCAATAAAATGCTTTTTAACCTCGCACCATTCGCCTTTATGAAGAAACGAACCCGTAGCTGCCCATGAATCGAGCGGACAGCCCCCGTGGCAGATGTCCCAGAAACGGCAGCCCTTGCAGTCACTGAGCGGAAGGATGTCATTGCGCTTCAGAAGGAGCTTTCTCTGCGGGTCTTTCATTGCCTGCGAAAAGGATTTTTCGAAAATGGTCCCGTAATTCAGAAGGTCCCAGTCAGCTGAGCGGCCGCAGTGAGACAGGCTTCCGTCAGGAAGCAGGTTTATATGCGAATAAGCGCAGCGTCCTGAATCGCAGCACATCAATGACCTGCTGTCCTCGAGAAGGTTTTTTGTGAGCGAAAAAAAAGGCTCGACCTGCGGGAACTCTTCGCGATTGCGCCACCACACAGGGAATATTGCCCCCAGGAAATCGGCATATTCCGCGGCCGTGACCCTGAGATGTTCTGTTTTGTTGCCATATATAATGACCGGGTTGAACATGAAGGAGCCCTTTGGAGAAAGGTTCGAAAGGAAATTGAATATCTCGAGCGGTCTTTTCAGGGAGAGCTTTGTCACCACATAAATGACCCCCCAGTTAAACCCCTCTTCTTCAGCAAGCCTGATGCCGTTCATGAACCTCCGGTTGTAGTCGGCAGAGTCTCTTTTTATCCCGAGGCCCCTAATATTTTCGATCGGTTCGTAGCTAGTCCCTATGCTGTCGACCCCCAGCTTCCTGATTATGCCTGCAAGCTCCTTGGTAAAGAGCGTAAGGTTGCTCTGGAGGCTGTGCCTGATGCGGTCAGAGGTCTTTGCGCAATGTTTCTGCTGGAACTTGAGGGCCTGCCGGAAATAGTCCGGCCCGAGCAGAAGGGGCTCGCCGCCGTGCCATACGACTTCCATATGTTCTTTTTTGCGCTCGGTCAGAAACTCATTGATGCGCGAAAAGAATAGTTCCAATGTCTTCAGGGGCATGGTTACCGGGCCGCGCCGCTTCTTTTGCACTACATCGCAATAAATGCACCTCGAATTGCATGCCTCGGTCGGCTTGAATATTACGGTTGCCATATCCTACGCTCCTCAACCTTCACATTCTTGACCCTGTACTGGCGGACAACCTCGATCATCTCCCTGAAGAAAGCCGCGCAGCCGCTTTTTTTGCGGATATGGGCCGAGAATTTCCCCATGCAGATCTTCCAGCCGTTGCAGGAAGCGCAGATATGGTTTCCGGTAAAATAACCTCTCCACTCCTGCAGCCTTTCCCTGATAGCCGGAAATTTAGCCGGGTCGCCTATTTCCTTAATGCTCTGCGCGATAAACTTCTTTTTTCTCAATTCAGAATCAGAAAGAGCGACCCTTCCTTTTGAATCGAGATGGAGAAACTGCGCCGGGTCATCGAAACAGGTCCCTCCCCAGCTAAGGTACGCTATGGGATCATAATTTGATGCAATGAATTCAAAAGGCTCGATGGAAGCATGCGGCACACGCTCCAACAGCGCGTAGGTCATCAGATCGGTCATTGCCTCCCAGTCGGTCTTACCGCTCTCCATAACCGCGCAGCCGCTTATCCCGACAGAAGCCAATATCTTGAGGGCTGTAATGTTTTCCGGCTTCCCGCAGGGAAGATAAACGCGCAGGTCAAAATCCCGCAGCATGTCGAGCCGCTTCGCCATATTGCGAAACTTCCCCATGGACGGGGCCATGACAGCAAGAGGGATTGTCTTCTGCTCTTCGCAAAACTCAATGCTGTCGAGCGGAAGATCCGGGTCTACAATTACGCATATGAGGCTGTTGCCAGAATCCCGGACATTGGCTGCCGCAGAGGCTGCATGGGCAATTTTATTCACCCTGACTGCAACCCTGTATCCTGAAAAGCCTGCGAGCAGGCTTTTATTATTCGGGCAGACAATCTTTGGCAAGTTCATTCTCGATCTCCGGAATCCTGATTCGAGCTTCCCCTATGAAACGGTTAAGCACCTGGCATATGCCGCCGCCGTTGCATACACCGTCCTCCTGATACCTGCAGCCGTCGCACTCCTCATATATTCCGGGGATTTCGGCCTTGATCTGGTCGCGCAGCTGTGCGAAATGCGCATCAATCTGCTGCATCGAATCGAATTCGAACAGCGATTTTCTCTGGTAATTCGAGAGCGGAAAGCAGTGGTAGAGGCCCATATCAGGCGCTATGTCGAAAGCCGGCCCGCAGCTGAAATGCGACGGCACCCTCAGGCGCTGCATCCATCCCAGCTCTTCATCCCTGAATTTGCAGATCGGGAACCCGCAGTCGAGCCCGGGGGTAACACGGAACGTGTCGAAATGATGTCGATAGGAATAGAGGCGCTCGATTATCTGTCTCATGTCGTCCACATGGATAAAATCGCTCTGCTTCCCGGGCACCGGGTGGGTAATACCAAGACGCATATGACGTTTCATTCCGTAACGGTTTATGAAGTCGAACAGAAAGTCGAGCGTGAAATTATGCTGATAAATATTAAAACCCGGTATGGTCCATGGTCCCATTGCCGAAAGGAATTGATGTATCCTCTCAGTCTCTGTGACAGACGCAGGCGTTTTTACAGGGTCATTAAGATTGCATACAAAGGAGAGTTTTTCAGGAGAAATTATGGTAAGGTACTTTTTGAATTCCTTCAGACGGGCCGGGCTTAGCATCCCATTGGTGAAGATTGTAACGTCAAAGCCGCGTTCGAACAGATACAGGATAAAATCTACACACTCAGGATGGATAGTCGGTTCGCCGCCAAGAAGAGCTATATGCCGCTGCCCTGAGGCCTTGAGAAAGTCGGCTATGTATATGAGATTGTCCCACGACATGATACTGTCCTTTGCAGAGGATGACATCTCACGCTTTGCAAAACAGTAAGGACAGGAACGGTTACACTGCGTGGTAAGAAGTATATTTGCCATGGCTCACATTTGTCTTCAGAAATAATGCTGCTATGGCTATATTATTCACAATAAAGACTTGTATGTAAAGACAGCATTGTTTTGAGATTTGTTCTCATCAAATAACATCTTTTATTAAAGCAGTTACATAATGATCGTGTAGTGGCCCCCGTTTAAACCGGACATTGTAAAAACCAAAAATAAATTGTAGTCTTATGATTACACATATGACTACAACGAAGAAAGGGGCTACGATGAGACCGGTTGAGGTCATAACCTCGGTAGAACGCCGAAGACG